>DASWUM010000132.1:0-8845 GCA_036401595.1 Pyrinomonadaceae bacterium | reverse complement strand
TTAACCCTGAAAGGGTTCATCGCAAGGCGAACCCTTTCAGGGTTGTTCGTTTTCCCATTTAAGGATCCCAGGGTTGTCGCTCCGCTCCAACCTTGGGCTGAAATTAGCTAACGCCTTCGGCGTACTTCAAAGTGAACCAATACGTTAACGAGGTATCGATCGATACTTTGGTGTAATAGATTCCCGCCCGGTACTTGTGGTGTACTCCGCGCAAGGAGTGCAGTCTTGGACCAACTTAACGGAATACTACCGGAAAATATCGACTGGCAGCCGTTCGCGGCGTTGCCGTCTTCAGTGCGCCTGGCTGTGGTTGCGGGTCAGCCAACCAAGCCGGGACCATTTACGATCAGGGTGAAAGTTCCGGGTGGCGTGAAGCTGATGCCGCACCGGCATTCTGAGGATCGCATCTACACAGTCGTCTCCGGTGTCTTCTACATCGGACAGGGCGACGAATTCGACGCTGATAAGCTCAATGCCTATCCGCCCGGCTCGGTGATCATTCTGCCCGGCAATACATCTCATTTCCATTGGGCGAAGTCTGGCGAATACGTTGCACAGGTGACGGCCATGGGGCCGTTGGGTTTTGAATACGTGAACTCGAAAGACGATCCGCGACTTAAGAATTAAGAGATGCAGAGCCAGGGAACTTAACTACATTTTGTTTCGCAGGGAGGCCTAATGTCAGACGACGATCGCGAACCGCATCCGTCCAGTCCCACCAGACGCAAGTTTCTCTTGACCACTGGAAGTGGTGTGGCAGCAAGTGTGGTTGCCGGTTACATACCGGCGCTCGCAAACAACGCTAACGCAGAGACCAACGCTGCTTCAACCAGTGCTGGTCCGACCATCGAAGGCGCTGTCCCAATCACTTTGCGTATCAACGGCAAGGACCACGAACTCCGCATCGATCCGCGGACCACGTTGCTGGACTGCATTCGTGAGACCGTCACTCTCACCGGCACCAAGAAGGGCTGTGACCACGGTCAATGCGGCGCCTGCACAGTACATGTGAACGGCAGGCGTGTGAATTCATGTCTTACTCTGGCACTGATGAACGACGGCAAAGAGATCACAACCATTGAGGGCCTGGGTACGCCCGAGACGTTGCATCCGATGCAGGCTGCGTTCGTTGCCCACGACGGATACCAGTGTGGGTATTGCACGTCAGGGCAGATCATGTCAGCCGTGGCACTGCTCAAAGAGCCGTGTGGCCGCGACGACGCGTCGGTGAAGGAACTGATGAGCGGCAACATCTGCCGCTGCGGCGCCTACGCCAACATCGTGGCTGCGATTCAGCAAGTTCGTCAAAACGCTTAACCGCCGAGAGGAGCGATCTCGATGCAAACTTTTGAATTCAGTCGGCCCACGGATCTTGCGGCGGCGATTGGTGGCGCCTCCAAAGCGAAAACGGCACAGCAGGGTGCGGACGTGCGGTTCGTTGCCGGTGGCACGACCTTAATCGATTTGATGAAGCTGAATGTCGAAACGCCAGCGCGGCTGCTTGATGTCAACGGTCTCCCGCTCGACAAGATCGAAGCGACGTCTGATGGTGGTTTGAAGATCGGCGCCACCGTACGCAACTCAGATCTCGCACACCATCCGTCGGTAGAGCGAGATTACGCCGTGTTGTCGCAAGCAATTCTCAGCGGCGCATCGGCACAACTGCGCAATATGGCGACGACTGCCGGCAATCTGCTCCAGCGAACTCGCTGCATGTACTTCCGCGATACGGCAATGCCATGCAACAAGCGCGAGCCCGGAACAGGTTGCCCTGCGATCACTGGCGCGAATCGAATGCTCGCAATCCTTGGGACCAGCGAGCATTGCATCGCCACTAACCCGTCGGACATGTGCGTGGCGATGGCAGCACTGGAGGCGACCATACACATACAGGGAGCGAAAGGTTTACGCGCAGTTCCAATTGGTGACTTTCATCTTCTGCCCGGTAGCACACCCAATCGCGAAACAGTGCTCGAGCCCGGCGATCTCATCACACACGTCACTCTGCCGCGTCCGATTGCCGGCAGCAAGCAGGTTTATCTGAAGCTACGCGATCGAGCGTCGTACGAATTTGCGTTGTCGTCGGCCGCCATCGTCATGACGATCGCTGGTGGAAAAGTGAAGCTGATTCGGATAGCAATGGGAGGCGTCGGCACCAAACCATGGCGATCGCCGGAAGCTGAAGCTGCGCTCGTGGGCAGGCCTGCCGACGAAGTTAATTTCCGCAAGGCAGCAGAGGCGGCTTTGCAGCAGGCAAAACCACAAAGTGAAAACAAATTCAAAATCGAATTGGCCAAACGCTGTCTCACGTACGCGCTAAAAACTGCTGCGCAGAGTTAGAGCGATGGAGCGAATATGACAACTTCAGAAACAGCGACGACTTCTCCAGTTGGACGAGATACGCCTCGTGTGGATGGACCACGCAAGGTGAGCGGCGTGGCGCAGTACAGTTCCGACTTCCATTTTCCCGGCGTGCTGTATGCGGTGCCGGTTGAAGCGACAATCGCCAACGGCAAATTGCTTAAGCTGGATACGAATGCGGCAGAGAAGACTCCAGGTGTGCGCGCGATCTTTCATCGCGAGAACATTGGACCAATTTTCCGTTCGACCTTCGAAGCGCCTTTCGGAGGGATCTGCGTAGAACGCCGGACGCCGTTCGAAGACGATGTGATTCGTTATTACGGCCAGTACATAGCGCTCGCAGTGGCAGACACGTTCGAGTCCGCCAGGGCCGCTGCCGATGCGGTACGAGCGACGTATGCAAAGGAAAAACCGAACGTCGAAACTCATCTCGAAGCAGATGATGACCCGAATGTAATTCTCACCGTGTATGGTCCAGCAGAGCGATTGCAGAGTCAGCGAGGCGACGCAGACAAAGCGTTCGCCAGCGCCGCGGTCAAATTGGACCAAACATACGTTACGCCGGCTGAGACTCATAACCCGATCGAACTGCACGCCACCACCGCGATCTGGGAGGGTTCGAACCTGACGCTTTACGAGTCGTCGCAGGCAGTCGTCAATCTTCGCGGTGTGCTCGCACAGATGTTTGGGTTGCCGAAGGAAAACGTGCGGGTAATCACTCACTTTGTTGGCTCGGGATTTGGCGGCAAGTTGTGGCCCTGGACTCACTGTCCGCTCGCAGCAGCAGCGGCGCGACAGTTACGCAAGCCGGTGAAACTGGTGCTCAGCCGAAGAATGATGTTTCAGTCCGTGGGACATCGACCGCTTACCCAGCAACGTGTGCGCATCGGCGCTGCACCTGACGGCAAGTTAGTTTCACTTCAGCACGACTACATCTATCACAAATCAATTCTCGACCCTTATCACGAAGATTGTGGCGAGGCCACTGCGTTGCAGTACAGCGTCCCCAACCTTCGCGTGACCTTCGGCCGCGCAAAACGAAACGTTGGCGCAGGCGCTGACATGCGCGGCCCCGGCCGCGTGCCGGGACTCTACGCGACTGAGTCAGCGATGAATGAATTGGCCGATCAACTCAAAATGGATCCGGTCAAGCTTCGCATACTAAACGAACCGAAGATCGACGAGTCTAAAAACATTCCGTTTTCGTCGCGGCATATAGTTGAGTGTTTCGAACTCGGCGCGCAAAAGTTCGGGTGGTCCAGGCGCACACCCGAAGTGGCTTCCATGAAGCGAGATGGGCTGACGTTAGGTTGGGGAATGGCCGGATGCTCGTGGATCGCCGCACGCTTTCCCGCAGCGGCGAGTTTGCATCTGCGCGACGATGGCACTGTCCGTGTCGCCTCAGCAACGCAGGACATCGGTACTGGCATGTACACCGTTCTCGCGCAACTCGCTTCTCAGAAGACCGGTGCACCGCTTGAAAAAATCGAGGTAGCGCTTGGCGATACGACATTACCGGAAGGTCCAGTCTCAGGCGGCTCGATGGCCACCGCGTCTGTAATCCCGGCTGTATTGGCGGCTGCTGACAGTGCGATCTCGGCATTGTTCGGTGTTGCTGTAACGACACCCGGATCGCCTTTCGAGAATCGTAAACCCGACGATCTAACATTCCAGAATGGCCAGGTCTTTCTGAAGCAAGATGGTGCTAACAAAGGTGTTCCATTCGCTGATCTACTGCGCCGCGCCAAGCTTCGCCTCGTCTCCGGCAGCGGCAATTCGCCAATGTCATTCGGTGACCCGAATCCGAAGTTTTCAACGCAGTCGTTTGGCGCTCACTTCGTGGAAGTTACATGGCAACCGGAGATCGCGCGACTGCGAGTCAGCAGAGTGGTGAGTGTCATAGACGCCGGTCAGATTATTAACCCACTCGCCGGCCGGAATCAGATTGTTGGCGCGGTGGTGATGGGGATCGGTATGGCGCTGCTGGAGCACACGACCTACGACCCGCAGAATGGCGCGCCCATCAACAGCAGCATGGCCGACTACATCGTTGCAGTGAATGCCGACGTGCCGCCGATCGACGTGCACTTTCTTAATTACCCGGACAAGGAGTTAAACGAAATTGGGGCGCGCGGAATCGGCGAGATAGGTCTGGCTGGTGTTGCTGCTGCAATTACGGCGGCGGTCCATCACGCAACGGGAGTTCGCGTGCGCGAATTGCCGGTGAAGATCGAGAACTTGCTAGCGTGAACACGCGGGCTACTTCGGCCCGCGTATGAATGCAACTAAGCGCGGAATCACTTCTTGTGGAGCTTCGTCCATCAGCCAATGACCCTTGCCTTTGATAACAACTCCTTCGACGTTTGTATCGACAAGGCGTGCCTGCTCGATGAGGAATTCGCCCGAGGCTTTCTCGCCAGTCAGCACCAGCATCGGCATTGTTAACTTTGTCTTTGCCAACTCAGCGAAGTCTTTCGCATCCTGTTCGAAGCTACGAAAGACTTCGAAACCGGCACGCATGGCGCCGGGTTGTGCATACGATCTCGCGTAGAAGCGACGATCGGCTTCAGACACCGAGTGTCTTGGATCCGCGGCGAAGTCGTTCCAAAAGTGTTCGAAGTAGATCCGTTCACGTCCCGCCACCAGTTTGAGCGGCGTCTCACCATAAAAATGGAAGTGCCAGAGATCCCGCAGCAACCACACCGTCGTCCAATCACCGACGCCGGGAAGAAATGCATCCATCAAGCAAATTCGGTCGACTTCGTTTGGGTATTGTGCGGCGTAGGCGTAAGCAACCATCAAACCGATATCATGGCCAACGACTATCTCGTGTTGAAAGCCGAGCGATTGGGCCAGCGCATGGACGTCCTGGGCCATGGTCTTCTTGGTGTAACCGGACGTTGGCTTGGACGACTGGCCGAATCCGCGCAGGTCGGGTGCGATGACGAGGTGGGATTTCGCCACCTCAACCATTAGTGGCCGCCACATGTGACTATTCTGCGCATATCCGTGCAAGAGAATCACCGGATCGCCTTTGCCGGCGATCAGGTAGTGCAGTTTCACCCCGTTTACATCCGCGAAGCGATCTCGGATCTGAGTTTGTCCCTGCGCCGCCGCAGAAATAGTCAGGGCGAGCACAAGCAAAGCACTGCTAAAGATAAAACGTATGGGAAACCGCATCGAAGCTCCTTTGTAAGTCCGGGTATTAGCAAATTGATTGTAGGGGTGAAAGGTGCGGATAGCGAATTGACCAAAGTCTGACGAGTAGTCTCCGCTAGTTTGATAAGATTCTCTATGAAACGAGGAAGACGTTGCGATGAAGAAGAGAACAGTCTTTTTGTTTGACGTGGACAACACGCTGCTCGATAACGATCGCGTCACGGCTGATCTGAAACGCGAACTTGAAACTGAGGTTGGACACGAACGGCAGGAGCGCTATTGGTCCATCTTTGAAGAACTGCGGGCTGAACTCGGTTATGCCGATTATCTCGGCGCACTGCAGCGCTACCGAGCCAGCTATCCACGCGATGCGCACGTGCTCAACGTTTCCGAATTTCTACTGCACTACCCGTTTCCCGACCGGCTATTTCCCAAAGCGCTCGAGGTAGTCGAGTACGTAAAGCAGTTCGGCACGCCCGTGATTTTGTCTGACGGCGACGTCGTTTTTCAGCCACACAAGATTCATGATTCGGGCTTGTATAAAGCGTTTGCCGGAGCAGTGCTTATCTACATTCATAAGGAAGTCGAACTGGAAGATGTCGAGAACCGTTATCCTGCCGATCATTACATTCTTATCGACGACAAGCTGCGTATTCTGACCGAGATCAAAAAAATCTGGAGCCAACGGGTTACTACGGTATTCGTGCGACAAGGTCACTATGCGTTGGACCAGAAATTAGTCGCCACTTATCCGCCTGCTGATGTCACGATCGAGCGCATTGGAGACATCCTCGACCTGCCCACCTCAAATTTTGAGTAAAACGTTTCGTTGAGTGCGTCGCTGCGTCAACTTCATGGAAAGGAAACGTCTGTAATCTCTTTGCACAAACTCAAGAGTCTCTCCTGCAACTGCACAACATCAGCTTCCGGATTATGGTCACTTTCTTTCTGGTGATAAAAATAGCGACCGCTTGCCTTTGCCTTCTGATCGTTGCTTACCGCAAGCCACGCCTGGGTTTCGTATCCTTTTCGCAGATCATCAGGTGCACTTTGCCCGCCCATTTTTGTGGGAACCCAACCTGGATCAACTGCATTGGCGTAAACCTGTGGCCACTTGCGTGCAACCGTCATGCAGAGCATCAGCACATGCAGCTTCGAATCGGAATAGGTGATACGACTAATCTCAGTCTTGAAGCTTTCCAGTTTTGAGGTTCCCTGCAGATGCATGCCTGAACTCAGGTAGATCAATCGCTTTGGTCTTTGTATCAGGCAAGTAAGAATATAAGGCGCGAGCGTGTTAACGGTGAATATTTCTTCTGCTGATGCGCGATAAACTCCCGCATTATGGATAACCGCGTCGAACTTGCCCAAAGCATTAACTTTTGCAGCCAACTCTTTGGCGCCTTCGATAGTGCCAAGGTCCGCGGTTACTACACTTTCTGCCCCGGGCACTTTGCCGAGAGCCTCTTGTCCCCGCTTTTCATTGCGAGCATGTAGTACAACCTGATGACCCTGAACGATCAGTGCTTTCGCCGCCAGTTGCCCAAGACCATCTGCGGAACCTGTGATGAATACTCTTGCCATTTGCTAAATAGTTTTATCAAAACACATGCACGAGACGTTTCCCCAACGGGCCGAGTTTTAAGATCTTAGTAGGCCTCGTAATAAATGTATGTTACAGATTTGCTCTTCTTATGTTTAAGTTGGCATCGGGGAGAAAATTTTCCGCACAGAAGGAAAAAGACTGCATCAATCTCTCGAAAGGAAACATCATGGCACAACAGTTCGATGCCATCATCATTGGCACTGGTCAGGCAGGTCCGGCTCTCGCTAAGCGATTCTCGGCCGCCGGTATGTCGGTCGCCATTATTGAGCGCAACAAGTTTGGTGGCACCTGCGTGAACACTGGATGCATACCGACAAAGACTCTCATCGCCAGTGCATATGCAGCTCATGTTGCTCGCCGAGGCGCGGAATATGGTTTTGTTTCCGATGGCAATGTGCGCGTCGACATGAAGCGTGTTAAAGCGCGTAAGGATGAAATTTCGGGACGATCGAACAGATCAGTCGAGCAGTCGCTGCGAGGTCTTAAGAATTGTACCGTCATCGAGGGTCATGCTCGATTCCAATCGTCGAGTGCTGTGGCCGTCGGCGATGAAGTGCTGCACGCCGATAAGATTTTTATCAATGTGGGTGGTCGGGCTGCGGTTCCTTCGCTTGATGGGATTGGTGAAGTGCCGTTTCTTACCAACTCATCAATGATGGAGGTGGACTTCCTGCCCGAACATCTCGTCATCGTTGGCGGAAGTTATGTAGGGCTGGAATTCGGGCAGATGTATCGTCGCTTCGGTAGCGACGTCACGATTGTAGAGATGGGGCCGCGGTTGATCGCCCGCGAAGACGAAGACGTATCCGAAGCTGTCCGCGGAATCCTGGAAGCCGAAGGAATACAGATTCGGCTGAACGCGAAGTGTATCTCGTTGGCGAAGCGTGACGATCAAATTGCCGTTGGCGTCCAATGCGATGAAGGTCCTCCGGAAGTTTTAGGAACGCATATTCTTTTAGCGGTGGGTCGCGTTCCTAATACGAGTGATCTTGGACTTGAGCTGGCGGGCGTGGCAACAGATCAGCGTGGCAACATCGTCGTCGACGACGAGCTACAAACGAACGTACCCGGCATCTGGGCTTTGGGTGATTGCAACGGTAAGGGTGCGTTTACGCATACTGCCTACAACGACTATGAAATTGTCGCCGATAATCTGCTGAACGCGGGGCAAAGACGCGTCTCGGACCGAATCCAGACCTACGCATTGTTTACAGATCCACCGCTGGGACGATGCGGCAAGACTGACGCTGAACTACGAAAGTACGGGCGTGCAGCGCTCGCTGCGAAATATCCGATGACTAGCGTCACCCGAGCAAAAGAAAAAGGTGAAACGCAGGGTTTCATCAAGGTTGCTGTCGATGCGGAAACAAAACAAATCCTGGGTGCTTCGATTTTGGGAACAGGAGGCGACGAAGTGATTCACATCCTGCTGGACCTGATGTACGCGAAGGCGCCATACACTGTCTTCCAACGCGCAATGCATATTCATCCCACGGTGTCGGAATTTCTTCCCACGGTTTTTTCCAAACTCGAACCTTTCGTGTAGGAGAACTCATGATATCTTCTCGTTTATCAAAGCACGCGAAAGACGAGCTCTTGAAGGTCTGGATTGCTTTTGCCTCAAATGTCCGGAATCGTGCTTGGGCGGGGTCAGTACCGTCCGCGGTAGCGGATGGGTAAACGATCAGCATGCAATATTCCTGACCTTTTTGATTCTCA
>DASWUM010000131.1:0-17733 GCA_036401595.1 Pyrinomonadaceae bacterium | reverse complement strand
TGCCCCTGGCTATCATATTTCGCGCCGTTGGCGCTCAGACCTACAGGATCCTTTCGCGCTGTTGGCGCTCAGACCTATAAGATCCTTGACACCCAGCGACTGAAAAATCGATCATTGCCGCAGTGGCCGATATCCTACTTGTCGAAGACAAAGACAGCCTGCGTCGCGTGCTGCGACTAACGCTCGAAAATGCCGGATACAGCGTTGCGGAAGCGATTGACGCTCGCGCCGCTCTAAACGAAATCGCCGATGCGCGTCACCGCCTCGTACTCACCGACCTGCGCATGCCAAATGGATCGGGATTGGACGTGTTGCGCGCCGCTCGTGCGGCCGACAAGGACGTGCCTGTCATCGTCATGACAGCCTTCGGGTCGATTGACGAAGCGGTGCAGGCAATGAAAGACGGCGCTCAGGACTTTTTACAGAAGCCAGTCGATTCCAATCACCTGTTGCTGCTGGTCGAACGAGCCCTCGAACAAGCTCGTCTCAGAACTGAGAACGTGCTGCTGCGCGAAGAGTGGTCGCGGCGTTACGGATTTCCGCGCATTATCGGCGAGTCGGAGATACTCAAACGCGCCGTCGGCGAAACGCAGCGCGTCGCGCAAACTGAGACCACGGTCCTGCTGTTGGGCGAGTCAGGCACCGGCAAGGAACTCTTCGCGCGCGCGGTCCATCATCTTTCTTCCCGTCGCAACCAGCCTTTCGTCGCGATCAACTGCGCCGCGATTCCAGAAACGCTGATTGAAAACGAGCTGTTTGGTCACGAACGCGGCGCTTTTACCGGCGCCACCGATCGGCGTCAGGGCAAGTTTGAACTGGCTTCCGGTGGCACTGTCTTTCTCGATGAAATCGGCGAGTTGCCAATCGGCGTGCAGGGAAAACTACTGCGTGCGATTGAGGAAAAGGTCGTCGATAGAATTGGCGGGCGTGCACCTGTTCCGGTTGACGTTCGCGTGGTAGCAGCAACAAACAAGGACTTGAAAGCGGCGGTTGAGAATGGCGAGTTTCGTGGTGATTTGTTTTTTCGTCTAGCTGTGTTCCCGATCGAGGTGCCGCCGTTGCGCGACCGTGATGACGATATCCTGATGCTCGCACACCATTTTGCGTCTGAGATTGGTCGTGAATTGCGTGGACGCGAAGCGCAGTTGAGCGACGCTGCGGTCGCGGCAATGCAGCAGCATCATTGGCCCGGCAACGTTCGTGAGCTCGAGAATGCGATCGAGCGCGCCTGCATCATCTCCGATTCACTCGTGCTGGAGCCGAGCGACCTGGGACTGGGTTCAAAAGTCGTAGTAGAGTCAGAATCTGTCGAACAACTCGATTTGTCGGGGACTCTTTCCGACGTGGCTCATCGTGCGTTGCGGCTGGTTGAGCGGAAAAAGATCGCACGCGCGTTGGAGGCTAATGCCGGGAATAAGAGCAAGACGGCTGAGGATCTTGGCGTCAGTTACAAGACACTCCTGAATAAGATCAAAGAGTACGAAATCTAACCGCGCAGTTGGACTGCACTTCGTCTTGGAAGTCATTCACGATTAGCACTTTTTCCACTACAGGTTAAGGAGACCCGAGAAACCATGTACACGAGGCCAATGATTCTTCCCCTCGATTCGACTGGCCGAATCTACGTTCTGCAGGATGAAAAGGGCCAGGTGGTAGGAACCGGCTCCCGAGAAGTTTGTGAAACCCTGATGTACATCATAGGCGCGGGATTCTCCCAGGCCGCCGACAAGACTCAGCCGATCGCTCACGGCAACGTTCGCGCTGCAATCACGATATAGCCGATAGTAAGTGCTCCTTTTTTCTGGAACAGGCCCGCGCTTGTTCCAGAATTTTTTTTTAGAAATTTTCTGGAGACCTCGGTCTATTGAAAATATAGTTTAGATATCCTGGAAAAACGGATAGTTGGTGCAGCGGCGGGCAGGCGGGCGGCTCGGGCCGCGATTTCCTGTTTGCTCTCTTCTGATCCGCGCTAATCCGCGTTAATCTGTGGTTCGTGCAACCTGTACTCTCCGCTGAACAAATCCGCGAAATCGACCGACTTACCGTCGAAAACTACCACACGTCTTCCCTGCTCCTGATGGAAGCCGCGAGCGCCGCCTGCATGGAGGCGATCCGAGCACGACTCGACGGCAACCTGGACGGCAAAAAGGCACTCATTCTTTGTGGGAAAGGTAACAATGGCGGCGACGGCGCGGCTCTCGCTCGCGCCCTTTCACGCGCCGGCATGCACTGTAGCGTCGTTTTGTTCGGCAAGTTCGCGGAGACGTCGAGCGACGCTCGTACAAACTTCGAGTCAGTGGCTCGTCTGGCAAGTTTTGAAGCTGGTTCTCACGAATCACCGCCGCCGCTCACATTTATCGAGTGTGAGAGTGTCGGCGCGTGGGAACAACTGGCCAAACCACGCAGTACCTACGACGTCATCGTCGACGCACTCTTCGGAACCGGACTGGCGCGCCCTCTCGAAGGTGTCTTTCTCAAAGTCATCGAACACCTGTCGATGCTGCGTGAAGCGCGTGACCGGGCCGCTGGTGTTCGTCCTCTCGTGCTGTCAATCGACATTCCTTCGGGACTGAACGCTGATAAACCTAAGCCTATCGGTCCAGCCGTCCAGGCTGACATGACCGTTACGTTCACTGCTCCGAAACTCGCCAATGTTCTTTCCCCAGCCTGCGATTTCGGCGGTGAGCTGATCGTTTCGGACATCGGCTCTCCGTCTTCACTGATCGAGGCCACGAAACCGTGGCTCTTCCTGACTGAAGCAGAAGAAGTGCGCGAGTGGCTGGCAAGCACGCGGTACAAACGCGAGTCGTACAAGAATACGCACGGGCACGTATTGGTTGCCGCCGGTTCGCGCGGTTATTCGGGCGCCGCGGCGCTCACGGGCAATGCCGCGATGAGATCGGGCGCCGGCCTCGTGACGATCGCGACTCCCTCGTCGGCGCAAACTTCGGTCGCCGCCGGCGCGATGCCGGAAGTAATCACGACGCCCCTCGCAGAAACAGACCGAGGTGCGGTAAGCGACGAGGCGGCAGATCATTTCTTAAAGCTCGCTGAGAAAATGACCGTGGTCGCGATCGGTCCAGGACTCACGTCCGACGACGAGCGTACGCGCCGCTTTGTGCGAACGGTTGTCGAGCGTCGGACAAAGCCGTGCGTGATCGATGCAGACGGCTTGAACTCACTCGCGCCCTGGCCCGCGAGTCTAAAGGGGTCCGATCAACATCCACTCGTGCTGACGCCACATCCCGGCGAAATGCTGCGCCTGATGGGCGTCGAAAATAAATCTGCACTCGACGATCGTGTTACGGCGGCGCGCGATTTCGCGACCAAGCATCACGTCATCCTGGTGCTTAAAGGCTCGCGTTCGCTTGTCGCGACGCCGGACGGGCGTGTCTTTATTAATCCAACAGGCAATGCAGGACTCGGAACCGGGGGATCTGGCGACACGCTCACCGGTCTCATCTCCGGCTTCCTGGCTCAAGCCTACGCAACACTCGAAGATCGCGCAGACCCAATCGCTGCCACGATTGCCGCACTTTACGTCGGCGGACTGGCGGGTGATTTCGCCGCGAGAGAGCTCGGCATGCGCACAATGGTCGCGTCCGACATTCGCGAACATTTCAGTCATGCCATTCGCTCGCTCGACCCACTCGGCGAATTACCGTAACATCCAGTGAGAACAAGAATTGAGGAGAATAAACAATGCCATATCCTGAAATCATGATTCAGCCGATGCGCGAGGATTTGACTCGGCTGGGTGTTGAGGAGTTGAGAACTTCAGATGCAGTTGATGAAACGATAAAGAATAGCCAGGGGACGCTAATGGTAATCGTGAATTCGATTTGCGGTTGTGCGGCAGGCAAGGCGCGACCCGGCGTCGCCCTCGCACTGCAGAATGAGGTCAAACCTGACAAGGTAGCGACAGTCTTTGCCGGCGCAGATATCGAAGCCACGGAACGAGCGCGCAGCTATTTCACTGGTTACGGGCCATCGTCGCCGTCCATTGCACTGCTCAAAGACGGCGAGCTCGTTTACATGTTAGAGAGGTATCAGATCGAAGGCCGCGACGCACACCAGATCGCGGGAGAGCTCACACGCGCATTCGAAGAGTATTGTTAAGCCACAGATTACACGGATGAAAATCGGATTTTTATCCGTGTAATCTGTGGTTACTATCTTCCGAACAACCTCATCACTTCGGAATGCAGCAACACCACATCAGGCGACTGCTGTAGCGCGAGAAAGTAGTTCTTCTGAAACTCACTCCCGGTCTCAGCCGGGGCCAGTAACACTTTCGCCCGCTCCAGCAACGCCGTCGCATCAGCTTCAGTCAGCGGTGTCTCAGCGTGAGAGTCGAGCGCCTCATCGATCTGCACGATCATCTCCGAGAGACGATGCAACCAATCGAACCACGGGTCTTTCAATACCAACTGTAAAAACTTATAACTATTGCCAATCCGCCCGCGCGCTCGCTCGTAATCCCTGCGCTCCAGATCCAGCAACAACTTGTGCAATCGCAATAACCCTTGCCGCAACGCTTTCAGCAGTTCGCGAGTCTCATCAGATGCTCTTTCGTTCTCCATAACGGTTCCCTTCTGCTCGCTATGTTATGATCGCCCCGATGCCTGGCGCCATCTCCCTCAACACTTCGATTGAGGATCTTCACAGTTTCAAGATCGCACGATTAGGTCAGATTCTCTCTCACAAACTCGCCAAAGCACTAGCCGTCCAAACGCATAAAAAGAGCTCCGCCGCTGCTACGGTCGAGGATCTACTTACGTATTTTCCGATGCGTTACGAAGATAGATCGCGGCCTGCTTTGATCAGGGATCTCAAAGAAGGCGTCGAAGCTTCACTCGAGTTGACGGTGACTCACGCGCACGGCTACGCGGTGAGAAATCAGCGCGGTTACGGCAGACCGCAACTCTACATCTTCGAAGTCGCGGGCATCGATGGTCCAATGACCGGCCGCGAAGTGATTGTCTGGTGGTTTGTGTCGGGGCGTCGCGCCTACGACATCGTCAAGTACTACACCGCCAAACTCGCACGCGGCACACGCTTCATCACTTTTGGCCGCTGGGAATGGGAAGCACGCCGCAACACCTACAAGCTGCGTCTCAACAACGCTGCCGACGAGCTCGAGATTCTCCTGCCACCCGAAGACACAGGCGCCGAACTCGACCCGGAACAAAGCGAAGAAAACCAGCCTGATCCGACTCTTGCTGCGATTCACGTCGGTCGTCGCGTGCCTGTTTATCGCAAGCTCGGAGAGTTTAATTCAAAGCGAGTGCGAGAAATCGTGCATGCTGTGCTCGCGCTCCTCAGCGACAGAGATATCGAGGAAACTTTACCTGCGGATCTACGACACCGCGAACAACTGATCACTCGCGCCCAGGCGCTACGCGAGATTCATTTTCCACCCGCCGATGTTTCCATGATCGACTACGAACTATCGCGCAGTCGCGCTCATGTGCGAATGATCTTTGAAGACTTCTTCTGGGTCGCATTTGCGATCGGTCTGAAACGCGGCCAACGAGTCAAAGAGGTCAAAGACGCAACTCTGGAAATTGATAAGCGAGTCAAAGATCGAATCGCCTCGATAATGCCTTTCAAGTTGACTTCCGCTCAGAGGAAAGTCACAAAACAGATTTTTAACGACATGGAGTCGAGAGCGCCGATGAATCGTTTGCTGCAAGGCGATGTCGGCAGTGGCAAGACGATCGTGGCAGTCGTGGCCATGATCGCGGCAATGGAAAACGATCTTCAGACCGCTTTGATGGCGCCGACGGAAATCCTCGCCGATCAACATGCGCGCAGCATCAAGCGTCTGCTGGCAAGAACACCGTATCGAGTCGAATTGCTGACCGGCTCGTTGCGAGCAGGAGAAAAGCGCCGCCTGCAAGCCGCACTTCGAGAAGGCGAGATCCATGCCTGTATCGGCACGCAGGCGTTGATTCAGGAAGCGGTGGCGTTTGCGAAGCTCGGACTCGTCGTGATCGACGAACAGCATCGTTTCGGCGTGATGCAGCGCGCAGAGTTGCGTGCGCGTGGGCTCAATCCGGATGTACTCGTAATGACCGCAACGCCGATTCCCCGGTCCCTTGCCATGACGGTCTACGGCGATCTCGACGTTTCCATCATCGACGAGCTGCCACCGGGTCGAACGCCAATCGAGACAAAGGTCTACGGAGAAGACCAGCGACAGGAAGTGAAGAGTTTGATTTCACGCGAAGTCAAAGCGGGCCGCCAGGTTTATGTTGTCTATCCCCTGGTGGCGGAGTCGGAGAAAATGGACCTGAAGGACGCCACGCGACGCTACGAGTATCTGCGCGACACCGTTTTCCCCAAAATATCGGTCGGCTTGCTGCACGGAAAGATGAAGCCGGCGGAAAAAGAGAAAGTAATGAGCGCGTTTGTCGCCGGCGAGACGAATATCCTCGTCTCGACGACGGTGATTGAAGTCGGCGTCGACGTTCCAAACGCGTCGGTGATGGTGGTCGAGCATGCGGAGCGTTTCGGACTCTCGCAGCTTCATCAGCTTCGCGGGCGCGTTGGTCGTGGGGCTGAGAAGAGCTATTGCATACTGCTGACAAGCGACAAGAAGACCGCCGTTGCCGAGGAACGACTTGGCATCATGGCGCAGACCAGCGACGGATTTAAGATCGCCGAGAAAGATCTCGAGCTACGCGGACCAGGTGAGTTGCTGGGGACGAAGCAGTCAGGTCTGCCGGAGTTTCGCATCGGAAACATCGTTCGCGATCAGGAACTGCTGGAGAAAGCGCGGAAAGAGGCTGAGTTTTATCTCGCGAAGGAAAAGTCAGTCGTCACCGGCAAGATGGTCGCGCGCATCAAGCGGGATCCGAGGTTTGGACTCGCAGCCGTCGGTTAACACAAATGCGGATTATTGCTGGGGAGTACAAGGGACGAAATCTCAAGAGCCCACCGTCAATGAACGTGAGGCCGACGTCCGATCGGCTTCGCGAAACGCTCTTCAACGTCATCGCGCCTCGCATTGAAGATGTTCGCTTTCTCGATCTTTGTGCCGGCTCGGGCGCCGTCGGCATCGAGGCACTCTCGCGCGGCGCGAGTCATGTCACATTTGTCGATCGTTCGCGGCGGATGTGCAAGTTGATTGAGGCGAATGTCGCGTTGTGCCGGACTCCTGAGGAACGGTGGGACATTTATTGTTCCGAGGCGAATGAGTTCTTAAGGCAATCTAAAGAGGAACGTTGGGATATTGTCTACTTCGATCCACCGTATAAAGACGACTATCTCAAGACGCTTCAGTTACTCGGCAACAATGATCTCGTCATCGCGGAACATCATCACAAGACTGAGTTGCCTGATTCGGTGGGCGAGCTTCAACGGAGTCGAATTCTAAAGCAGGGCGATTCGGCTCTGAGCTTTTTTAGCCGCGGATGACGCGGATAAAGAACGGATCTTATCCGTGTTCATCCGCGTCCGAGAATCTGTGTTTATCTGTGGCACCCGTCACGCGAGGCCTAAGTGGGCCTTATCAACCCTCTATCGTACTCATCGCCGTTACGGCGCGCTTTTCATAAGCGGCAATGGTGGCGATGTTTGCCTTTTCTACGTCAGTCAAAGCGGCGTCACTGAAGTTTGGATCGGCCTTGTACCAGTCAAAGCTTGAAAAGTATTTCTGGAGCCACGACTCTTTGAAGACTTTGCCGTGACGCGCGTAAATCTCCTGTCGCATCTGGCTCGCATCTTCGAGGAACAAACCTTCCAGCAGCGCGCGTGTGATCGGCTTACTGCTCAGCTCCTGGTGAATCCGGTTCTCAAACTTGACGATGGTTTCGACGTTCAGCTTGTCGTTGCCCGAAAGCTCTTCGTCTTTGAAGTTCTCGTCAGGGTTGTACCACGGCTGGAAATAGAAATACTGCTGCAACCACTCCGCGCGAAACATGCGGCCGTGGCGAGCATAGACTTCGTTTCGCAACAGACGCAACTCGTGCAGGCTGAGCCCGTTCAACATGCGTTCCGAGATCGTTTTGTTCTCAAAGAACTGCATGTCGCCCGGCAGTATCGCCACATTGCGCTGCCGCCTCTGCGCACCGCTCAGAATCTCGAGGTTTTTGCGCTCAATCGTAGATAGCTTTTTCGCGTCGTACTTCGCGTCGGCAAAATACCAGTAACGCTCGTCGAAATATTGTTGCAGCCAAGGCTCATCGTCGAAACGCTTGCCGTGAATTGCTTCGACCTCCGCCAGTAACACTTTCCACTCGGCGCCACTGTGCTTGCCGAGCTTTCGCGGTGTGATCTGGCGATCGCGCCAGTAACGCATATCGCCGGGTTGAATCGTTTCGTGCTTGGAAGCTTCTGCGATACGGATGACGTCGAGGTTCAGGCGCTCCGTGGCGTTGAGCATCGAGTTTTTGAACTCGGGATTGGGCTTGTACCACGACTGCTCTTCGAGATAGACCTTGATGTCGTTGTCTTTGAAGACGCGGCCATGACGCCCAAAAATAATCCCGCGCAGCAATTTCAGATCCTCAGGACTGAGCTTTTGCGCCTGAGCCACCTTGAGCGACGTCTTGGCGAAGTCGAGATCCTTCAGCCCGTCCATCGTGTCCTGGGCCAGAGCCGTCAGGCTAATACAACCAATCAAAACTAGCAGTAGCAGGTGTCGGGTTTTTATGAACATGATCCGCATCCAATCCGCGGTTATCCGCGTCAACCGAATATGTCTCGGACTTTATCGACCAGCCCTTTGTTCTCCAGATCCTTGTTCTCCACGTCGGCCAACTGCTCGAGCAACTTGCGCTGTTCTCTCGTCAACGTCGTGGGCGTGATCACTGTCACTGAAACAAAGAGATCGCCTCGACCGCGTCCGCCAAGTACCGGCATTCCCTTGCCTCTGAGTCGAAACACCGTGCCGGTTTGTGTCCCCATCGGCACTTTCAGCTTCTCTTCCTCATCGAGCGTCTTGACCATGATTTCGGCGCCGAGCGCGGCCTGCGCAAAGGTGATCGGGACGGCCTCGTACAGGTTGCTACCTTGTCGCTCAAACTGGTCGTGCTCGGCCACGTGGATAACCACATAAAGATCACCCGACGGGCCACCCTGAGTGCCGGCCTCCCCTTCACCTGAAACGCGTAAACGAGAGCCGGTTTCGACCCCGGCCGGAATTTTTACTTCCATCTGCTTCTCGCGTTCGACGCGGCCCGTGCCCTTACAATCCGGACAGGGGTTTTTGATCACGCGCCCGGCACCGCGACAAACGTGACAGGTTCTCGCAACGGAGAAGAAACCCTGCTGGTAACGAACCTGCCCGGATCCGGAGCAGGTCGTACACGACTCCGGCTGACTTCCCGCGGCCGCACCCGATCCTTTGCAAGTATCGCAGGACTCGAGACGCGGAATCCGCAGTTGCGCGGTCATGCCTTGCGCGGCTTCTTCGAGCGAGATCTCCAAATCGTAGCGAAGGTCTGCACCGCGTTGCGCCGCCGTCCGGCGTGAGCCACCACGACCACCGCCAAACACATCGCCAAAACCAAACAGGTCTCCGAGGATGTCTTCGATACCACCAAAACCCGGCGCGCCCCATGCGCCACCGCCACCGGCGGCACTGCTGGAAACACCAGCATGACCAAAGCGATCGTAACGTTGACGCTGCTCCGTATCGGAGAGCACGCTGTAAGCCTCGGCTGCTTCCTTAAACTTATCTTCCGCGGATTCGTCGTTGGGATTCTTATCCGGATGATACTTAACTGCGAGACGCCTGTAGGCGCTCTTGATTTCCTGATCGGTAGCGGTGCGGCTAACGCTCAGTACCTCATAATAATCACGTTTACTCATCAAAAACCTCTAACAGTAGTGAATCTAAAATATTAATCTAACCTAGACTTCGGTAGTTGTTTCGTTTGGAGTGTGGTTCAACATTGCGGCTGTGAGTTGTCCGGCGATACGTTCCAACTTAATCAATGCCCTGTTGATTTCATCAAGTTTTTCACTTTTGATGACTGCATCTGCTTCGACGAAAGCCGCCTCTGCGCTTTCCTGGTCCGGCTCAGACATCAAGCCACCAAACTTCACGAACGCTTTCCGGGTATTTCTTAACAGCGAATCCAATTTGTTTTTCGAGACGACAACTTCTTTCGCGGTGCGATCGGTGTCGGCAAAGTCATCGGCTTCCCTGATTAACCGTTCGATCTCGTCGGGCGCGAGTCCGGAGGTCGGCGTGATGCGCATCTGCTGCTCGCGTCCGCTGGTCTTGTCCTGGGCTGAAACCGAGACGATGCCGTTCGCGTCAACTTCGAATGAGACCTCGATTTGCGGCACGCCACGCGGATTCGGCGGAATTCCGACGAGCTCAAACTTTCCAAGCGAGCGATTTCCCTGCGCCACTTCGCGTTCGCCCTGCAACACGTGAATCTCTACCGACGACTGGTTATCGACGACCGTAGTAAACGTCAGACTGTTGCGCAGCGGAATCGTGGAGTTGCGCTCGATGATCTTGGTAAACAGTCCACCACGCGTTTCCAGACCGAGGCTGAGCGGCAATACGTCGAGCAGCACGATGTCTTTCACTTCGCCATTCAACACGCCGCCCTGAATCGCGGCACCCATCGCGACGACTTCGTCAGGATTGATCTCTGAAGACGGCTTGCGTCCAAAGATCTTCTCGACTGTCCGTTCGACGATCGGCGATCTGGTTTGACCGCCGACGAGGATGACTTTATGAACGTCCGACGGCTGTAGATTCGCATCTTTCAGCGCAGACAGACACGGCTCGACAGTCTGCTCAACCAAATCGGTGACCAGCGTCTCAAACTGCTCGCGCGTCAGGGTCTTGTTGAAGTGTTTCGGGCCGGTCGCATCAGCAGCGATGAACGGCAGATTGATCCCGGTTTCGGTGGCGGATGAAAGATCGCACTTGGCGCGCTCAGCAACCTCTTTCAGTCGCTGCAACGCGAGACGATCCTGTCGCAGATCGATGCCGGTGTCGGCGAGGAACTGGCTCGCCATCCAGCTCATGATGCGCTCGTCGAAGTCTTCGCCGCCGAGAAATGTGTTTCCGGAAGTCGAAAGGACTTCAAACACGCCGTCGTTCATTTCCAGGATCGAAATATCGAAAGTGCCGCCGCCGAGATCGTAAACCGCGATGCGTTCGACGTCCGATTTGCCGAGTCCATACGCGAGCGCTGCCGCCGTCGGCTCGTTGATGATGCGCTCTATTTTCAATCCCGCGATCTTGCCCGCGTCTTTAGTCGCCTGGCGCTGCGTGTCGTCGAAGTAAGCGGGAACGGTGATGATTGCGTCAGTCACTGATTCGCCGAGAAAGTCTTCGGCAGCGGCTTTCAGACGCTGCAGCACGATGCCTGACAGTTCGGGAGGACTGTAGTTGCGGCCTTGTACTCGAATCCGGGCGTCACCATTTGGAGAATCCACGATCTCAAATGGCGAGGTCTCGCGCATCTTCCCGACTTCCCTCGAACTGAACTTGCGCCCGATCAGTCGTTTGACGGCGTAAACAGTATTCGCCGCGTTCGTGACTGCCTGCCGCTTGGCGATCTGGCCCACGAGCCGTTCGCCCTTTTCAGTAAAACCGACAACGGTAGGCGTCGTGCGCCCACCTTCTTTATTCGGGACAATCTGCACCGCGCCGCCTTCAAGCACCGCCACGCAGCAGTTGGTCGTCCCTAAATCTATTCCAATCGACTTTCCCATTTATCTAATAGCCACAAACAGCTCAAAAAGCTTTTGTGCCTTTTTGTGGCTCATTTACGTGTTGCGACTTTCACTAACGCGGGGCGAATAAGTTTGTCGCCGAGGCGGTAGCCCGCAACTATTTCCTGCATCACGGTGTCAGGCTCGTAGTCGTCGGTCGCCTCAGTTACCACTGCCTCGTGAATATGCGGATTGAACTGTTCGCCAACGGCGGCAATCGGCTTAACTCCTAATGCGTCCAGCACACCATTGAGTTGTTTGTAGATAAGATCCACGCCGCTCAGAAAATGTCGAAACTCGTCAGACTCTGACGACTCGACCGAAGACTCAGCTTCCAGCGCCCTCTTCAAATTGTCTACCACCGGCAATAGCTTCGTTGCAATATCCGCCACGACGCGGTTGTAAGTTTCACCGCGTTCCCGATCGACACGCTTCCGGTAGTTCTCAAAATCCGCCTGGCGTCGCGCCAGAAGATCCTTGAGCTCGGCGTTTTCAGCCTCCACACGCTTCAACTCCGATCGCGTGGCAATCAGCTCAGCAGTGGCCGGTCCGCCGGCAGGCTCATCCGAACCCTGTTCGTTTTCAGCGACGAGTTCCTCGTCGAAAAGCATGTCTTCGCCTTCGTTGTCGGGGTCTGATCTATCCATGTCCGCCGGTGTACTCTCCGCAGACTGCGCCTCATCGTCGGCGTCAGTAAATCTGATTGGGATGCGATGCGAACCTTTGTCGCGCCTGTCTGATGTCATTAGGAAGGATCGAATCTCTACTGACTAACGTGCGGCCTGTTCGCTTAGTCGATGCTCAATTAACCGCGCCATGTAGTTTACCATAGCCATAATCCGTGCATATTCAATTCTCATCGGCCCAACAACGCCGAGTGTG
This sequence comes from Pyrinomonadaceae bacterium, assembly GCA_036401595.1. Taxonomy (GTDB): domain Bacteria; phylum Acidobacteriota; class Blastocatellia; order Pyrinomonadales; family Pyrinomonadaceae; genus PSRF01. The sequence goes on along the minus strand of DASWUM010000131.1, from coordinate 5,160 downwards.
CCGATGTTGTCGTTCGATCCGACGCGATACGGTGCAGTGATTAAGGTGCAATTACGCATCGAGCTCGCCGGATGTTCGCGGCCGATTACGACGTGCACATCTCCCGGGTAATTTGCCGCATCGTGAACGCACTCGTTGAGTATCTTGATCAAACGCGACTTCTCTTCGAACGTCCGAAACAGCTCGCGCATGCGTTCGATATCGACAAAGTCTGGCTTCGTCAGAATGTTTGACGCGCCATCAACATAGACGTCGCCCGAAGTTTCCTCACCCTCGAGACTCCGCTCACACAGCAAAATCGCATTTTGCAGCAGCTTGTCGTAGAGAGCCTTCTCTTGCGTCATTAACTCCACGATCTCGGCGCGGATGGAGATCAGACTCTTGCCGCTAAACTCGGTATTCAAGTAGCGAGCCGTGCGATCGAGGTCATCCTGCGTCAGTTCGTCGGCCACTCTGATCACTTTGTTGTGAATGATGTTGGCCGTTGAGACGAGCACGACGAGGATCCGCTTATCCGGCAACAGTACAAACTCGATGTGATTGAGCCGGTTGTCGGCCAGTGACGGCGAAACGACGATGCCGACGTTTTGCGAAAGCGCTGAGAGCACATGCGACGCCGTTTCCATCAGACGATCCGGCGACGAACCCGCGTCAATCTCGTTTTGAGAGAATATTTGGTCGATGGTTTTAAGATCTGAGCGCGACAGCCGTGCTTCGCCGAGCACGTTGTCGACGTAATAGCGGTAGCCTTTGTCTGTGGGCACGCGACCGGCGGAAGTATGTGGCTGCTCTACGAGCCCGGCCTCCTCCAAATCAGCCATTACGTTCCGGATTGTCGCTGGACTCCACCCGTATCCGTGTGAAAAGCGGTCCGAAAGCACACGAGAGCCGACCGCCTCACCAGTGACGAGGTGTTCCTGGATCAAAGCAGCCAGCAGCACCTCCGCGCGGGAGTCAAGGCCGCCTTTTTCTGTCGTTTGAAGATTCGTGGCTCTCCGGGGCATGCTGGGCAGTATATTACTAACTTATCCACAGATTGCACAGATTAGGACGATTCCCGGTGTTTGAGGAATCTGATCGGCTCTCTAAACTATTGAATTTGAGGGTCTTATTGTCGCTTCCCGGCAAAGGTTGACTGCTCGCCGCTGCGGTCCTTAAGATTAGAACCCCCGAACCGCTGTTCGCCGCTCCGAGTTACCGTAATGAGTGAAGTAACCAAATATTTCGCCGACGCATTTCGACATATGGGCGGTAACCGAGGTGTGCCTGCGATCGAAGTGCGTTTTTATCCGTACGCAGGGCTGCGACATACGATTCGTGTGCGACAGGGACGTGTTTACGTACGTCTGTCTGATATTTGTAAAGATGCACCACCGGAGGCACTGCGGGCACTCGCGTTTATTCTCGTCGCGCGGTTACTCGGAAAGCGAATACCAACGATTCACGATCGTGTTTATCGGGATTATTCACTTGCGCCTTCAGTAATGCGTTCGTCTGATCTGGCGCGTCGTGGGCGTGGACGAAAGATGATCTCGACGGCGCATGGTGAGGTTTACGATCTCGATCGGATGTTTGCAAAGCTGAATCGCCGTTATTTTGACGGTGCCATTCCGAAACCGACGATTACGTGGTCACAGCGGAGGACCAAGAGCATTCTGGGTCATCACGACCATATTTACGACAGCATCACCATCAGCAAAACGTTGGACTCGACCGAAATTCCGGAGTGGTTTGTTGAATACATCCTTTATCACGAGATGCTGCACATTAAACATCCGGCGCGTTTAATCAACGGGCGGCGCTATTACCACACCAGCGCCTTCAGGCTCGACGAACGCAAGTTTCCGCACTACGAACAGGCGCAGAAATGGCTCGAACGTCTCGCGCGGCTGCGTCGCGTGCCGCGAGCGCGTGCGGCGTAACTCTTGGAACTATTTTCGGTTGTTAGCGTTTTTACAAACGAGGTAGGTGGGCTCCTCAAGAAGGGTGGTCTCTCTGGAACAAGTTTCAAGAGGCCGCCCTTTTTCTTTAGCCACAAAGAAGCACATAAAGCATTAAAAAGAAATCTCTCTTTTTATATGCTTTCTGTGCCTCTTTGTGGCTGACTAGACAATAAGAAAGCGCCTCGTTAGACTACCCAATTTGCTAACATCCTACCTTTTTAGACGGAGACTTCAGTTATATGGCTATTCCTGCAACACAGATTCGCCGCGGTATGGTTATCGTTTTTGAGGGCCAGCCGTGCAAAGTTCTTGAGTTTCGACACCACACGCCCGGCAACTTGCGGGCGATGATCCAGACCAAGTTGCGCAATATTCGTACCGGCGCCTCATTCGAACATCGCTTTCGCTCAGCAGACACTGTCGATCGAGCCTCGATGGAACAGCACGAGATGGAGTATCTCTACTCGGACGGCTCTCATCACCACTTCATGAACACTGAGAACTACGAACAGACCGCCCTGAGTGAAGACGACCTCGGAGACGCAGCGCAGTGGCTGATGCCGGGCATGAAGATCCAGGCAGAGTTTTATGAAGGCTCGCCGATCGGTATCGATCTGCCGCCTTCGATGGAATTCACCGTTACCTCAACCGAACCGACGCTCAAGAGTGCAACCGTCTCGAACGTAAACAAGCCGGCCACGCTCGAGAATGGTATGACGATCACTGTTCCGCCATTTATCAACGAGGGCGATAGAATTCGTGTCGATCCCACGGAAGGACGGTACATCGAGCGGGCGAAGTGAGGGTTTATGTATCTGGCTTACAGCCTCCTGCTATCGCTCGGCCTGCTCGTTCTGATTCCTCATTTCCTTTTTCAAGCGCTGGCGCACGGAAAATACATCGCGGGATTGCGCCAGCGTCTCGGCTCGGTTCCACGAGTTAACGGTAAACCGGTTATCTGGCTGCACTGTGTTTCAGTCGGCGAAACTCAGGCTGCACGACCGCTCGCACAGCGTCTGAAACAGCAGTTCCCGCATCACGCGCTTGTCGTTTCGACGATCACTCGCACCGGACAAAATCTCGCGCAAGATGTCTTTCGCAACCACGCGGCCGGCGTGTTCTACTTTCCATTCGACTGGCGCTGGTCAGTGCGGCGAGCACTGAAGACGATCAATCCGGAAGCGGTGCTGATCATGGAAACCGAGCTCTGGCCAAACTTTCTGCGCGAATGTAAAGCGAGACAGATTCCGGTTGCGCTCGTTAATGGACGAATCTCGCGACAGTCGTTTCGACGGTACAAATTGATTACGTTCTTTCTTCGTCGCGTGCTGTCGTCGCTGAGCATGGCGGTGATGCAGTCTGAACCGGATGCTGAACGTCTCGGCGTGCTCGGCATGCCGGAGGAGAGACTCTTCACGGCCGGTAATCTCAAGTTTGACGCTGAAGTTGCGAGCGGTTTGACAGGCAAGACTGAGGAAGTCAGGACGCGCTTTGGTTTGAACAGCGACGCGCCACTGATTCTCGCTGCCAGCACACATTCGTCTGAAGAGGAAATCATTCTCGACAGCATCAAGAAGGTTTCTAAAACTACACCGGTAAGATTAATGATCGCGCCGAGACACCCGGAACGCTTCAAAGAAGTCGCCAGTGTGATTGAAAAGTCGGGACTGAGCTGGAGCAGACGAACAGATCAACCGAAGCCCAGCGATCGCGACGCCACCGTGATTCTTCTCGACACGATCGGCGAATTGCCTGCGACTTACGAACTGGCGCAGATTGTGTTTGTCGGAGGCAGTATCATCGATAAGGGCGGTCACAACGTGCTTGAGCCTGCAGCGAGTGGAACAGCAATCGTCACCGGCGCACACACACATAACTTCCACGCGATCGTCGCGTTAATGAATGAAGCGAACGCTTTAGTTCAGTTGCCGCCGCTCGAGGGCTGCCCCGCCGCCGATGAGATCGCGCACGTATTCGCAAAGCTTCTCGCTGACCCGAGCGAGCGCGCGGAACTAGGCCGCCGCGCCAAACAACTGGTAACTGATAACCAGGGCGCCACTGACAAAACAATGAAACTCATTGCACCACTGCTGTCGTCCACGCCCCGCGCGAGTTCAACCCCCGGTCAGATTCTCGCTACCTCATGAAGTCAATCGTTCTTCCACCATTGAGTTTGTTGTATGGCGCCGTCACGCGTACCCGTCTCTCGCTGTATCGCCGTGGGACTTTTCAAACTACCAAACTCGATCGACCAGTGATCAGCATCGGAAACATCACCACCGGCGGCACCGGCAAGACACCTCTTGTCGAATACGTCGCGAGGCTGATCGCCGTGCAAGGCAAAAAGGTTTGCATTCTGACGCGTGGCTATGGCCGCAAGGATCCGCATCTCCAGGTGATCGTTTCGGACGGGTACGGCGTGCTCGCGTCACCGAGCGAAGCGGGTGACGAGCCGTATCTGCTGGCGACGCGATTGAAGGGTTTGGCTGCGGTGATCAGCAGCGCCGATCGAATTGCAGCGGGGCGTGAGGCGATTAAGGATTTCGGTACTGAATGTTTTGTTCTCGATGATGGATTTCAGCACCTGCGACTCGCGCGCGATTTGAATGTCGTAACGATTGATGCGACGAATCCGTGGGGCGGTGGGCGACTGTTGCCGCACGGGCGTTTGCGAGAGTCGCTTGATGGCTTGCGACGAGCAGATTGCGCCGTGATTACGCGCTGCGATCAGGTTGAAAGTGTCAGTCGGCTGCGAGAAGAGATCTCGGAGCTCACGAATGATCGGCCTGTTTTCGAGTCGCAGATGAAGATGGTGCGTGTGGCTCCGTTGAAGAATGGCGGCGAGGCGCTCGAGGCACCGAAGCGTGTGGCGGCGTTTTGCGGCGTTGGGAATCCGGGTTCGTTCTTTGCGAAGTTGAAACAAGCAGGTTATGAGGTCGAGCTCGAGAAGGCATTCCACGATCATCATGTTTATTCGCAGGATGAAATCGATTCAATCATCAAAGAGACGCGGGCTGAGGCGTTGATCACGACAGCGAAGGATGCCGTAAAGCTGCGGACGCTTTCGTTCTCGATTCCGTGTTATGTGATGGAGATTGAGATCGCTATAGAGAACGCTGACGATTTCACAAGTCTGATAACTGCAGCGGCACGTACCTAAGAAAGAGTACACACGCAACGGCGCAACGGCGCAACGTAAAACAGTTGCTCTTACGTT
>DASWUM010000130.1:0-67247 GCA_036401595.1 Pyrinomonadaceae bacterium | reverse complement strand
GGCGGCCTGGCGCCGCTTTATTACGATCATAGCCCTTCCGATACCAAAGCGGCGCCAAGCCGCCGCACTCCAAGGTGGCGCTCAAGTCGCTGCGTGTGTGTATTTAGCTATTAGTGTATTTTAGTTGTAGCTGGGGTGTGCGCGGTGATTTTATTAAGCCACCCCGCCCAGAAGGGGCAGCTAATCACCGCGCACATCATCGACATCAGACCACGTAAAACCAAGCTCCTCCCAAAGCTTGGTTTATCGTCCGCGCCGTGTAAGCAACGCCGCCGCTCGGCGTCACGTCTGCGCTCCCGCGCCGTAAAGCTTCACGGATTTTGGACGAGTGCCTGTTGCCGACATGAGGACCTTGAGAAACTTTATTTTTCAAACTAGCCGAGCCCGCGAATTTTCGAGGTCAACCGGGCTCCTTTTCAGAGAACAACACGCCGCTAGTTAAGTTATAACTTATTCTAGTAAAGGAACCTTACACTAGATGCAAGAATTTTTGCAACAGGAAAATGGCGGGCCGGCCCGCCGGGGGTTCCGGCAGCCGCCTGGGCTGGCAACAGGATTCTTTGCTCCAGGCATCTGAGGACAGTTAGTTTTCGCGTAAACTCCTGAAAACTGGGATGAGAAAGTTCGTATGAAGACTCCTCTGCTCGTTGCTTCGCTGGTCCTGGGCGCCCTTTGCGCCCTGAATGTCTCGGCCCAGACCAATGGAAATGCCGGGATGGACCCCGCGGCTGTGGACCGCATTATCCGCACCTTCACCGCAAAGGAATTACACTTTCGTAAAGCGCTGAATACGTATTCATTCAAGCGCGACGCCCTGATTCAGAGTATCGGCATGGGGGGGCAGGTGATCGGTGAGTATCACCGCATTTCGACTTTTACGTTCGACGACCAGGGAGAGCGGTTCGAAAAAATTAGTTTTTTTCCAATGTCGACACTGCCGGAAATTACTCAGGAAGACGTCGACGATCTTGGAGGTGTGAATCCATTTGCCCTGGAGCCGAGCAAGGCAAACCTTTACAACTTTCGATATGCCGGCAAAGAAAAGATCGACGAACTGGACCTTTACATTTTTGATGTATCGCCGAAGGTCATGCCCGATCCAAAGAAAATAAAAGATCGACTCTTCTCGGGGCGCATTTGGGTTGATGAGCAGGATTTGCAGATTGTGAAGACGAAGGGAAAGGGTGTTCCCGAGACGAAAAACAATAAGTTTCCGACTGTCGAAACGTATCGCGAACACATCGATGGGAGGTTTTGGTTTCCCACTTACTCTTACGCAGATGAGGAACTCATTTTCGAAAACGGTGGCTCAATTCATGTGCGCATGAAGGTGCGCTATCTGGACTTCACTGAGACCAAGGCGACATTGAAAGTTACTGAGATTGGTGAGAACGACGAGCCCGGCAACACGGGTAGCGGTGTGGCGAAACCAGTCGACGCTGGAGCGCTGGATTCCAAAGCAACGTCACGTCCCAAGCCGGTCGTAAGCGAAGAGATGAAGCGTTTGAAAGCGACGGGCAGAATTACAGTAAAGGTGCTTGTCGATGAGAACGGAAAGGTGATCACCGCACAGGCGTTGAATGGCATAGCGGTCCTGCGAGAAGCGGCGGAAGCAGCGGCACGACTGACGACGTTTGCTCCGATGGTCCAGGGTGGAATCACCGTGAGGTTCACCGGGACTTTAACGTACGATTTTTGAAACGCGGATTGAAAGGATTATCAGGATTGACGCGGATAGATCCTGTTAATCCTGATCATCCTGTCAATCCTGTCTCCAACTCTGCTGCGACTGCCGCGTGCACTGCAGCAATCAACCGATCGATATCCTGATCGGTCTTCACATTATCTGTTTCAACCGGCGGCAGAAACACCATTTCGATCGTCCCGGATCGAGCTTCACCAGTCCCCTTACCCATCAGCACATCTGAATTCTTGATCGCCACCGGCACCACCGGCACACCGGCTTCTCTTGCCATGTAGAACGCGCCCTTCTTGAATGGCAACAGTTCACCCGGCATCGCCCGTGTTCCTTCCACGAAAACCGCAAACGACACGCCCGACTTAATCCGTCGCGCCGCGGCTTCGGTCGTGCGAATCGCACTTTCGCGATTGGTCCGATCGATCGCCATCACATTCACGAAGCCCATTCCCACGCCGAGGATCGGAACCTTCAACAACTCCTTCTTCGCAAGCACCCCGATTCGCCTGCCGGTGTAGATGAATATTGCAGCCGTGTCGAGGTAAGAACGATGATTCGAAACGAAGACGTACGTCTGTTTTGGATCGAGCAGTTCCCGCCCTTTCAACTTCACGCGCACGCCACTGAGAAACAACCACGCACGCGCGCCAAAAAAAGCCCACGGGTAAACGAGGTCGTGCTTGTTCACCAGCCAGGAAAACAAAAGAATCGGCGGCGCGCAGATCAGCAGCAGCGCTCCTGCGGCAAACAGCGACCGCCAGTAATGCAAACGGCGCATGAAACGACGAAGCACTCTTGTGCTAGACTCCTGCCGCCATAGTTTTGGTAATCCCGTTAAATCTTGTAAGTCCTGTCAAAGGAACCTCTGGAATGCAGCGCCATCGCTTAACTACCGGCCTCGCACTGATTCTGTTTATCGCCGCGTGCTCAGGCCACTCATTAGCCCAATCATCCGCAATCCCCTCACCGAAATCGGTGCTCGGATTCAAACCGGGCGACGACCGCACCATCGCCGGCTGGTCGCAGATTACAGACTACTTCGAACGACTCGATCGCGCATCTGATCGCGTGCTGGTCCAGACCCTGGGCCAATCGACGCTCAAACGTCCATTGATTGTTGCTTTCATCAGCGCGCGTGAGAATATCGCGGCGCTGCCGAAATACAAAGAGATCCAGAAGCAACTCGCCGATCCACGCAAAGTCACCAACTACCAGCAGCGCGACCAACTGTTTGCAAACGGGAAAACGGTAGTCGCTATTTCGTGCTCGATCCACTCAACCGAGATCGTCGCGTCGCAGATGTCGATGCAGCTAGCCTACGAGCTCGCAACCGCCCAGGACGCCGAAACACGCGAGATATTAGAGAACACGATCCTGCTGCTGATTCCATCGCCGAATCCCGACGGCATCGACATCGTCGCCAACTGGTATCGCAAGACACTCGGCACCCCGTACGAAGGAAGAGAACCACCCGAGCTTTACCATCATTACGCCGGTCACGACGACAATCGCGACTGGTTCATGCTGAATTTGAAAGAAACACAACTCATCACGCGTCTGCTCTGGCACGATTGGTTTCCACAGATTGTTTACGACGTGCACCAACAGGGATCGAACGGCTCGCGATTCTTCATTCCGCCGTTTTACGATCCACCAAATCCAAACATCTCGCCGCTGTTGCTGCGCCAGGTGGGACTCATCGGTCACAAAGTCGCCGCCGACCTTCAGGCCGCAGGCTACAAAGGCGTTTTGACAAACGCACTTTACGATACCTGGTGGCACGGCGGCTTCCGCACTGCACCATACTTTCACAACTCGATCGGCATCCTCTCGGAAGCTGCCAGCGCAAGGCTGATGACGCCGAGCACTGTCACGACCGAACAACTCGCGCGGTCCACCACACGCGGCATGCGCAACGCGACTGAATCAACTACAAATTTTCCCGACCCGTGGCCCGCCGGCGAATGGCGTCCGAGCGACATCATGTCGATGGAAATGATCTCGGCGCGTTCGATTCTCGAGATGGCGTCGAAGTTTCGCGGCGAGTATCTCCGTAATTTTTATGAACTCGGTCGAAAGAATCTTGAACGGCTGCCAAACAAAGGCGACACGATTGCATACCTCATTCCCGCGGGACAGGCGCGTGATGAAGCGGTAGCGAAGTTGATCGGTAGTTTGATAGACCAGGGCGTTGAGGTCTTTCGTCTCGAGCACGAGCTGCACGTCGTGCTGCGTCCGCAGATTCTTCAGCGAACAAACCCTGCTGCTGAGAAACTCGGCACGTATAAGATTGGCGGTTCGTTAAGTGCGATGCAGGAAGTGCCTGCCGGTAGTTACATCGTATTTCTCACGCAGCCTCAGCGTTACAACGTCGTCGCTCTTTTCGAGCCGCAAGTCTATCCGAACAGACTCACGCCGCTAGGAGAGGCTGAGCGTCCGTATGATGTCGCCGGCTGGACGCTGCCGCTGCAAATGGGAGTGGACGCGCCCGCAGTCGTAGCCATCAGAGAACTTTCGAACGAACAAAAGCTGACGTTGCTCAAAGATGCGAACGAAGTCAGAGCCGATCTTGCGCTGCCGTTGAAAAAGGGAGACGAGTCGCCGATCAAGAACCCGTTGAAGCAACCGGTTCGGGTCGGGATCTACAAAGGGTCGACGGGCAACATGGATGAGGGCTGGACGCGGTTCGCGTTCGATACATTCAACGTTCCTTATTCATCGATACGCGACGCCGACATGCGACAAGGAGCGCTGAATTCCAAATTCGATGCCGTGATTTTTCCGTCGCAGGCGGCCACACAAATCATCAACGGAAATGCGGCGGGAACATTACCGTCTGAGTACACGGGCGGCATCAGCGACGCTGGTGTCAAAAACCTGAAAGAGTTTGTAAACAACGGCGGCATGCTGATCTGTTTCGACAACGCGTGCGACATGGCAATCAAGGAATTCAATCTGCCGCTGCGCAACACGCTCGATGGCGTTCGCTCGTCGGAGTTTTACTGTCCGGGTTCGATCGTTGCGCTTGACGTTGATAACAAGAACGCAATCGCGTCGATGTTGCCCAGCACCCTCCCGGCCTACTTCATCAACAGTTCGGCATTCACGGCAGCGGCGGATGCGAATGTGCGCGTCATCGCGCGATATGCGAAAGAGAATGTGCTGCTGAGTGGCTGGCTGCTCGGCGAAGACAAGCTACGCGGTCAAATCGCGCTGGCGGAGGTGGGTGTGGGCAAGGGCCGCGTCGTCCTGTTTGGCTTCAGACCGCAACATCGCGGCCAGTCGTGGGCAACCCTGCCCTTCATCTGGAACGCCCTTTCCAGCGCCACTGCCGGCTCATCGGAGTAGGTATCCACAGATTACACAGATTGTCTCTGTAATCTCTGGATACGACTCTATTTCCTTGCCCCGTCGGAGCCCGAGGGGGTATTCTTCCGAATGGTCGGTCGGTTTTCTCTCCCTTGAACTGCTCAAATACTACGAGCATCCAATCTCCCGACAATGCATCAAAGTGGATTCGAACGCGCCGGAGCACGATTCTGGAGCCTATTATGAGAAAGTTCTTCGTTTTCCTATCGCTTTTCTCGTTGCTCATGACAACCATGAGCATTGGCTTTGGCCAGCAACGCCCGAGACGAGTAGGCACGTCGACAACGCCAACCAGCGCCCCTCAAACCACTCAGCAGCCACCTTCAACGCCTTCGAGACCGCCGGTCCTGGGCGGCGCCAACAATCCCAATAATCGTCCGCCCGAGAAACAAGACGATCCGACAGTTGCCGCACCGGAAGAAGTCGATGCGGGCGACGTCGTTCGCGTCAGCACAACGCTCGTGACGATTCCCGTGAGCGTAATGGATCGCGATGGCCGTTATGTGCCAAACCTTCAGAAGGAAGAGTTTCGCATTTGGGAAGATGGCGTGGAACAGGAAGTCGCATTCTTCCAGTCAGTAGATAAGCCGTTCTCAGTCGTGTTGATGCTCGACACGAGCCCGTCAACTCAGTTTCGTCTCGAAGACATCCAGGACGCGGCGATCAGCTTTGTTAATCAGCTCCGCAGCGACGACAAAGTGATGGTCGTCTCTTTCAACGACGACATCAAGATACTCAGCGAATTCACCACCGATCGCAGCAAGCTGCAACGAGCGATTCAGCGATCGAAGACTGACGACGGCACACGTCTTTACGATGCGGTCGACATGGTCATCAATCAGCAACTCAGCCGTGTGCAGGGACGAAAGGCCATAGTTCTTTTCACTGACGGCGTTGATACAACGAGCCGTCGCGCCAGCTACGACAGCAACATCATGGACGCGCAGGAGCTGGATGCATTGATCTATCCGGTTCAGTACGACACTTCGAGCGACATGAACGTGATCGTCAATCAGCCCGCGCCTCAGATCGATGTCTTCGGACAGATTCTCGGCGGCATCTTTGGCGGCGGACGTCGTAGAGGCGGTCGTCGAAACGGTGGCGGTTATCCTGGCGGTGGCGGCGGTGGTGGTGGTCGCGGTGGCGATTACGAGATTGCATACCGCTACTTGACGGAACTTGCGAACAGCACCGGCGGACGCGAGTATCGCGCTGATTCACTGCAAAACATGTCCAGTGCGTTTGCGAATGTTGCTGAAGAGCTGAGACGCCAGTACAGCATTGGTTACTATCCGAAGCGTCCGCCCCAGCCCGGACAGCGACGGCAGATCAAAGTACGTGCGCGTCAACCGAATCTCGCCGTGCGTGCGCGTGATAGTTACATCTTCAATCCGTCAGGAACGGCGGTGATCTCGGATAACTCCACCGGTAATGCACCGGTGTTGAAAAGGCTGAACAATCGCGGGTACTGAGTTCCTATCCACAGCTTACACAGATTGATTAATAGAATCTGCGTAATCCGTGGATACACGCGTCATCATCATCGGTAACTTCACACTCAACACCGCACCACCCGCTTCACGATTCGCCGCTGAAACCGTTCCACCGTGCAATTCAACAAGGTGTCTCACGATCGCCAGGCCTAATCCAAGGCCACCGTGCTTTCGCGTGCTTGAACCGTCGGCCTGACTAAACCTTTCAAAAATACGCGGTAGAAATTCGGGTGGAATACCCGGACCAGAATCTTCGATCCTGATTTCGGCGAGTGATCCTTCACGATCCAGATAAACATCGATCGTTCCACGCGCGGGCGTAAACTTCACCGCATTTGCCAACAGGTTCCAAAGCACTTGCTGCATTCGTTCGCTGTCGGCCCTGACGATCGCATCCGGCGCCGCAATGTGCGTCGCGATCTTAATCTGCTTGGCTTCTGCCGCCGGCTGAACCGCGTCGATTGCCGCATGAATAATCAGCAGCAGATCGACCGGCTGCGTGCTGATGCGCAGCTTGCCGCTAACTATCCGCGACACGTCGAGCAGGTCTTCGATGATCTGTCTCTGTGCCGCAGCGTTGCGTTCGATCACTTCGACCGCATGTGTAGCGCCAGCTTCGTCGAGTTGTCCTGAATGCAGCAATCGCGACCAGCCTACTACCGCATTCAAAGGCGTCCTGAGCTCGTGCGAGACAGTCGCCAGAAACTCTTCCTTCAAGCGGCTCGCTTCTTCAGCCTGTTGCCGTGCGTAACTCTCACGCTCGAGGAGTTCGGCGCGTTCAATCTCCGCGTGAACAGCCGCCGTGATGTCCGTCGTCACACCACGCATTCCGACAGGACCAGTCTCGTCGCAAACAACAATCGACTGCGCGTCAACCCAAATTTCATGTCCCTCTCGATGCACCCAGCGAAACCGGCTGGAGCCGCCCTTGCCCGAAGCGAAGATCGCAGCCGCTTCAGCCGCCGCACGCTGTTTGTCGTCTGGATGTACGATCGTGAGCCAGAAATTTGGAGTCGAGAGCCATTCGTCCTCGCTGTAGCCCAGCATCGTCTCGACGTGATTGCTGACGAAGTCGATCCGCTGATTAGCTGCATCCGGTTTTCCCCACGCTTCCCAAACTACACCGGGAACGTGCGAAACGATGTCTTCAACACGGCGGCGGTGAACCTCGAGCTCCGATCCGAGTTTCCATTTCTCCGCTTCTGCTCTCCGTCTCTCGGTCGTGACTGCGGCTACGAGCAACGTCATCAACGACGTGGTGCCGACAAACGAGATCAGTAGCAACAACGTTACGTTCGAACTCTCTTGCACAAACGGACCATAACCATGCCGTGCGCCCCAGACCGCGAGCCCTGCCATCAACACGATCGCACTCGTCACGATTCTCTGATCGAATCTCAACGCCGCCCACAGCAAACAAGGCAGACACAAATAAGCGAGCGGATACGTTTTGACCGGGCCCGGAAACCAGCCGCCAAAGACAATGAACACCACGATCACGAGCAACACAAACAGGCTGGCAATCTCGGGAATATCTTTACGATCGATCTGGCGCGACCGGCTCCAGGAGAGCAGCAGCGGCGAAACGATAAGCGCGCCAAAACCATCGCCCATCCACCACGTCAACCACAGATACCAGAAGTTGGACCACTGCTTTGGATCGCCAAAGGCCAGACTCAAGCTGCCAATCGTCGCGCTCACGAGTGGTGCCAGCACAGCGGCGTACACGACAAAGAGCATCACGTCGCGCACGGAGTGGAAAGAGTTTCGCCAGCGTGTCGATCGCTGTAGCAGAAACCACGCTACGAGGGCCTCGAGTGTATTGCCGATAGCGATTCCAAACGCCGAGGCGGGCGTGATACTCGTGCGAAGATTTGCGGCGAGGGCGCCAAGAAAAATGCCCAGCAACACACGAGGACCAAAGATCAGCAACGAAGCGATAGCGATACCGGTGGGTGGCCATACAGGCGTGACGTTTTCGTGCGCAGAGGCGAGCGAAAGGCCGAGTTCCGCACCTGCGAAGTAAACGATCGCGACCAGGAGACTCAGGCCAATTCGGGGCAAAAGGCTGCGTTTCATTGACTAACTCGAGGGAAAAACTGGGCTCGTCGAGAGTCTAACGCTGAGCGTCCCGGAAACAAAGGCGGAATGTGTGGAAAGAAAAAAGCGCGGCGGTTTTTGCCGTCCGCCGCGCCAACTATACCCACAGGAGGAAAGGGGTATTCAACGCGTGAAGTATAGAGGATCTGGCGGCGGAGAGGCAATGTTCGGTAACGCACAAAGAACCCTCTATCCACAGATTACACAGATGCTATAAATCAATCTGTGTAATCTGTGGATAGAGAGTGCTAAAATCCGACGTCCTCCATTTTAAAACTAATCATGTCTGACGATTCGATCAAACCCGATACTCATAATGAAGACTTAGTGGTTGTGGGTTCGTCTGCGGGCGGAGTGGGCGCTCTTTCGACTCTCGTTGGTACATTGAGTAAGTCATTTCCGGCGCCGATAGTGCTCGCACAACATCTGGATCCACAACGTCCCAGTCATCTCGGATCAATTCTGCAACGTCGCAGTGTCTTGCCCATCGTTGTCGTCAGCGACAATGGACCGACTAAGCTCGAGGGCGGTACGATCTACGTCGTACCGGCGAATAAACACGTCAAGATCATCGATGGACACGTTCACCTCGAAAGCGATCATATAGAGCGCCCCAAACCATCGGTTGATATGCTGCTCTCCAGTGCCGCTAAGTCGTATGGCGAACATCTCATCGCGGTGATTCTCACTGGATCCGGATCCGATGGCGCAGCCGGTGCCGTCGACGTGAAGAATGCAGGCGGCGTCGTGATCATTCAGAATCCGCAGACTGCCCCTTATCCTTCAATGCCTCTCTCGTTGCCGCCCACGGCTGTCGATCACGTCGTGGAGATGGAACAAATCGGCCCGCTGCTTTTCGACATCCTGCAGGGCGGCCATTTGCCGGTGACTGAGAAGGTGGAAGATCCCTTGCGTGATTTGCTCACGCAAGTCAGCGCTCAGAGCAACATCGATTTTCGAAACTACAAATCGTCAACAATTCTGCGTCGCATCGGTCGACGTATGGCCGTAACTCACAACACAAGTATTCGCGACTATTCGGATTACCTGCGCACACATCCCGATGAGGTAAAGGAGCTCGTAAAAGCATTTCTGATCAAAGTCACTGGTTTCTTTCGCGATCCCGATGCTTTTGAGTTTCTCCGAACCACAATCGTTCCTGAGTTGATCGATCGCGGCAAAGCGAACGGCCGATCGCTACGCGTCTGGTCAGCCGGCTGTGCCACCGGCGAAGAGGCATACTCGCTTGCACTCCTCATTGCCGATCATCTGGGGGCGGATTTTCAGGAGTGGAACGTGAGGATCTTTGCGACCGACCTCGCTGCCGATGCCATCTCATTTGCCCGGCGCGGCCTGTATCCGGAAAACGTGCTTGACGACTTACCTGCCGCTTATCGGGATCTTTATTTTGAACGCGTCGACCAGAGCTTCCGCATCTCCAAGACACTGCGGCAGGCCGTCATTTTTGGCCAACAGGACATCAGCCGTGGTGTTCCGTTTCCCCGGATCGATCTGGTGACGTGTCGAAATCTATTGATCTATCTCAATCCCGATCTGCAACAGGTGGTTCTGGATCTTTTCGCATATTCGTTGCAGCAATCGCGCGGTTACCTTTTTCTCGGCAAAGCGGAAACGGCACGTCCGACACAGCCAACCTTCGAGCTGGTAAACAAGAAGTGGAAAGTGTATCGATGCCTTGGTGCACCGCTTGGCTTTCGCTTGCATGAACCTTCGGCAGGCGACTATGCAGCCGGAAGTTATCTCGGGCGGGAATCACGCCGTCGATCGCTGCCGCCGGCAATCGTGGCCAGTCACGAGCTCACACCTCCTGAGACCGAGATCGCACTACTACGACGTGTCAACGAAACGATGCTTCGTTATACGAACGTGTCGGTAGTGATTATCGATCGGCAGTATCGAATTCTCACTATCAACGCGGCCGCACGCCGACTTCTTGCGGTGCGGGACATTGCGTACGATCTGGACTTTCTTCACTCGGTCCGCGGACTGCCTTATCAGGAAGTGCGCCGCGCCATTGACACCTGTTTCCGTGAACACGTAACCATAAACCTGCAAGAGATCGAGATAGAACAGTCTGCGGAAGGCTCCGGCCGTTATGTGAGTCTGACGATCATGGCTATGCAGGTTGAACCGGGCGCTGCCGAGCTGGCCGTGATTACCGCATTCGACATTACTGAACAGATCCAACTCAAAAAGAAACTTGAAGCAGTGCAGAGCGAACAAGCCGAAATGCTTGACGAGCTCAGTGCGGCAAACAAACGTTTTGGCGCGATGAACAAAGAGTTGCAGGATGCTAACGAGGAGTTGCAGGCAGCGAATGAAGAATTGATGCTAACACAGGAAGAGCTGCAAGCGACCAACGAAGAGTTTGAGGCCACTAACGAAGAGTTACAGGCCACCAACGAAGAGCTCGAAACCAATAACGAAGAGCTGCAGGCGACGAATGAGGAATTGCAAACTACCAACGATGAGCTGACAGCGCGAACGGTAGAGTTACAAGAGCTGTCCAAACAAAACCAGGTCGAGCAACTTCAACTCTCCGCGTTACTGGAGAGATTTCCGCATTACATAATGATCCTGAATGCCGAAGACCTTACGATTCAATCCGTCAATACCACTTACAAGGAATTACTCGGAAATCGCAATATACTCGGCTTGCCGATGAGCGAGGTTTTTAGCGGCAAACAACTCGATGAGCTGATAAAGAATCTTCGCACTGCAATTCGTGAGACGCAAACGCTGGTTACCAAACCGCTGCTGGCGAGCGTTGACGAAGAAACCAACTCCAGGGAAACTCGTTTTGTGCACACCATCGTCCCCATAATCGATCCGGGCGGTGAGACAGTGGCGCGTCTATTTCTCTACAGTGAGAAGGTTGATAGTTAAACTTTAGGTAAGTTTAAATCGGAAGTCGCTGCTAATCACGTTGTAGCATTCACAAACTGTGCTCTCCAACAGTTCACGGTCCGCGATGCGCAGACTGCCCCGCCAGTATTCAATCGCTTTCATTGACTGCAACATGCCGGCTGCAACGGTAATCCCGGCGCGACGAGCACCGACTCTCGAAGCGATCATCTCCTGCGTCAAGCTCAGATTTTCGCCGCCGACGCGGTCGTGAATCATCAATAACCAGCAACTGAGTCGCTCCAGGATGGTGTGTCTGGTGTTGCAAACGCATCGCTGCGAGAGTTGTGTTATTAAGGAACGATAACACTTCATCAGAGCCTTGAGAGCGCCTTCGTTCTTAACAAACAACCTGTCCAGGAACTTGGATTCGAGTTGGATAGCTGTACCACCAATCGAAACCCAACTCCATTGCCGGGAGCGACCGGAGCCGAGGATCGTAGAAATTCCTACCAGTCCCTCACGACCTATCATCGCGGTTTCGATGGTCGTGCCATCTTCCATGATTGCGAGACCTGAGATCACTGAGTCCAGCGGGAAATAAACGTAATCAATCTTATCTCCCTGCTCATAAAGAACCTGGTTTACAGTGAGTGGAACGATCCTTGATTCTGGAAGGAGATAGTTCCTAATCCCAGGGAGGCCGAGCAGTTCACCCAACAACAAATTACGCGAGGCGATACTCGACGTCAGAAGATCTTTTTTCTCGAAGATTGGCGGTTGCAGGCTTCCGCTCATCCCGTCTCTACTCCATTTCGCACGTCAAAAGAGTTCGGGTAAATTAAAAGATCGGTTGAGGGGGTCGTTAGGGTACTTCCAGCGCGAATTCTACCCCTTATGTACTCTTTCGTACAGTGCGGTTGGAATAGTTGGGTTGCGTTGTTATAACGGTTTGGCACTCATGAGCTTCCTAATAGGCACTGTTCGAAAACGTACTGACAGTTCCTGTCATACCAGCCTAGAGTCGCACTCACACAACAAGCAGGGTGGCCGAGGCTGGCATATCCTTCCCGACTGACCTTGAGAAACTTATGACAGCCTCGACCTTTTACCACAAGACTAAAAAAGCCCGGATTCAATCCCGAAAAAAAGCGGCAACTTTGCAGAGCGAGGTTGAGTCATCCCAATGAGAAATACCCCCCGTGTCCTTTACATCGAGGATCACGATGATACCCGCGAACTCGTGACGCTCATCCTCGAGCAGGCGTGCTACGAAGTCATCACCGGCTCGACGATCAAGAGTGGAGTTGACCTCGCACTCTCACAGCACTTTGATCTTTACCTGTTGGATTCATGGCTGCCGGATGGTTCGGGATTAGATCTGTGTAAACAAATACGTGAGTTCGACCAAGTCACGCCGATCGTTTTTTACTCTGCCGCAGCTTACGAAGCTGATCGACACCTGGCACTTGATTCAGGTGCGCAGGCGTATCTCGTGAAACCCTCACCACCGTCCGAGCTTTGCGATGTCGTTTGTTCCCTGATCGAATCCAACCACCGTTTTCGACGCGTGGCGGTCTGACTAAGGGCGGAGCCACGGATGACACGGATCAAATCCGGATTTTCTCCGTGTCATCCGTGGCTCCGCCCTATTTCTCTGAGGGCCAGATGCTCCAGAACAGCAGGCCTGAGACCCAGAGGCTGGCTATGGTCGCCGCGGTGAGAACCAGCCAGAACGTCCAGTAAGAGTGAAAAGTTTGATCCCATCCGGGTTGGACTGCGTGAGCGAGATTCACGTTCAATGCCGGCGACGTGAAAAACCGCGATAACAGTTGAACTACGAGATACCATCCAAACGCCCAACGCCACGTAGTTCGATCCATACCAACCTGCCTCAACGCCAACATCGCGATTGCAAGTCCACCCACGTGCGCCAGTGTCGAGGACAAAAACACGCCCCACGCCAGCACCACGTAGGCAATCCAGATAACCAGCCCCGGAATCGTCCAGATCGCCGCCAGCCTGATCACTAACGGCTTTTCGAGAAAAAGTCCGAGCGCCAGCACGAGGTTGCCGATGTTGCACATCCAGAACAGGTTCCCAAGTTCGTTGGTCCGCCAGTAGTGGATTGCCTGGGCGAGAAAAAAGATTAGCGGGAAGATACCGAGCAGGCGGAGTTTGGTGCGGGGGGAGATACTCATACCGAGCTTTAAGAATACCAGCTAACTGAAAAAAACACCGCGTGTGCTTTTGTGTCGCAACGGCTTTGTGGTAAGACATCCCCGCATAGTCTTTTGCGCGTTATGAGTTCCCTCGAAGACCTCCTCAAAAAATCAATTCCCGAGTTGAGTGACCTGTTTGTGCGGCGTCAGAGGCGCGTACCTAAAGGTTTACTTGAAGCTCTGGATGTCGATCGCCGTCAGGGTGCACACCAACTCGCGAAACGGATCCGCGAGAGATATCGTGAGAATCGCGCCGAAGGTCAGCGACTGCACTTTCTGCTGCGCTTCGAGATTGATCTCTGGTCGCAGGGTTACGGGATGGTCGCAGGCTGCGACGAAGCAGGCATGGCGCCGCTCGCCGGACCCGTCGTCGCCGGCGCGGTGATACTGCCACAGAACTACAAGCTGCGAGGCCTGAACGATTCGAAGAAGATTCTCGACCCTGAGAAACGAGATGAGCTCGCCGTGCAGATCAAACAGGATGCGGTGTGCTGGTCGGTGGGAATTGCAGAGGTCGAAGAGATCGACAAGATCAATATCTACCACGCCGGTCTGCTGGCGATGCAGCGTGCGGTGCAGGGTCTGACGTCACAACCTGACTTCATTCTTGTCGACGCGCGTAAGATTCCAAACTGCCAAACGCCGCAACGCGGCATCATCCGCGGCGACGCACTCTCGGCCAGCATCGCCGCGGCCTCGATCATCGCCAAGACGACGCGCGACGCCCACATGATTGAAATGGACCAGATGTACTCCGGCTACGGTCTCGCCACTCACAAAGGTTATCCAACACCCGAGCACTGTCGCGCGCTGAAAGAGCTTGGCGCGTTGCCGATTCATCGTCGCAGCTTCGCACGCGTGAGAGAAGCGCTCGGCCTCGACCCGGTCCAGGAAACTCTGTTCGCCATTGAAGAAGAGATTCCGCAAGAGATGGCGGCCGGCTCCAGTTAAAATTCTTCAACCTTTCCACCATACTTAAAGAATCACTTTAGCGTTACACTTCACGTATGGCATCACTAGCCGAATACAAGAAGAAACGGAAGTTCGACAAGACTCCAGAACCTGGCCCAGAGAAGAAACGCACTCGCACGGGTCGCATGTATGTGATCCAGAAGCATCGCGCCACGCAACTTCATTACGACTTTCGTCTCGAAGTAGACGGCGTGTTGAAGTCGTGGGCCGTGCCGAAAGGACCGTCACTGGATCCGAGCGTCAAGCGACTCGCAATGCAGGTTGAAGATCATCCGGTCGATTACGCGAAGTTTGAAGGCGTCATTCCGGAAGGCGAGTATGGCGGCGGCACAGTGATGGTTTGGGATTACGGAACGTACAAGCCGGAAGAAACCGACGATGTCGAAGCAGCGCTAAGCAAAGGCGACTTCAAGTTCACGCTCGAAGGCGAGAAGTTAAAAGGCTCGTGGGTGCTTGTGCGCACGCGTAATCGACAATGGCTACTGATCAAGCATCGCGATTACTACACCACGACGGAAGAAGTTACCGAAATCGCGCCCGTGTCGATCCTTACGCGACGCTCGCTCGCAGAGATCGCGGAAGACGAAGGCGGCGACATCAAGAAAGCCGCCACCGGCGATCCAAAAAAGATCCCACGCCGCACCGGAGTAAAGCGCCGCAAGAAAGGCACGAAAGCAAAGGTCTGGCACAGCAACAAGGGCCACGGATAAAACGGATCTTCAAACCCGATCATCACGGATCGATCCGTGTTCATCCTTTTTCTCATCCGTCCGATCCGTGGTTAGGTTTTGGTTTAAGTGTAGGCCCGCCGACTGTTAAAGATACGTCTCAAGTCGAAAGCGACCTTTCGATTCAGTTAAAGGTTTCCATAAGTCGCCGAGCTTCCGCACACGCGCAGGCACGTTGTCGATACGGAAGTCTTCGATCTCGATTCCGCGTTCGAGCTCTTTCCAGGTGACTGGCGTCGACACTGAAGGCAATCTGTTTGGCCTGACTGAATAGACCGAAGCGAGTGTTCGACCCCAAGCGTTCTGGTTGTAATCAACCAGCACTCTTCCCTTCGGACGTTTCGAGACTTGATAGACCGCGGTCAAAAGCTCAGGCGCTTGCGACGCCACGGCATGCGCAAACTCCTTCGCAAACATCCAGACCTGTTTCTGAGTTGGGCCACGCTTGATGGGAATGTAGATGTGAATGCCCTTCGAGCCGGTGGTTTTTACAAAGCTCGGGATCTTGATCGAGTCGAGTGCCAGCTTCAGAAAAAGCGCTGCTTCGCAAACTTTTTCAAACGAAGCCTTAGGAACGGGATCGAGATCGAAGTGCACATAATCGGGGCGATCGACGTCGTCGCAGCGTGCATACCATTGATTAAGATCGATGCAGCCGAGGTTTATTACCCACATCAACGAGGCAACGTCTTGGATCATCGGGAAGTTGATGATGTTCCCTGACTCGTGCTCGATGTTGCAGATGTCAATCCACTCCGGTCGCGGTGACGGCGCACGCTTCATGAAAAAGAAATCGCTGCCCGCGCCGTTCGGATAACGCTTCATCACCATCGCGCGCTCCGTGAGGTGAGGGAGCAGCACCGGCGCGACGTCGAGGTAGTACTGAATCAGATCCCGCTTTGTGACACCGAGCTTTGGCCAGAAGGGCTTGTTGAGGTTCGTGAGCTTCACGACCCGGCCATCGATATCGACGTCGAGAGTGGTCTTGTCTTTCGGCAGCTTGATTTTGGGGATTGGGGCTTTACGACTTTTCGTTGAGCTTCGCTGAACGGTGGCGGGATGGAAGTCGGTCGTTGGGAACACTGATTTAGTTAAAGTAAAACCTTAAAGGAAAACCTTAGCTGGGTTAACGAGATACTTTAGATAACCGTACCATCGACTATCACGGCGTTCTTCGGCACGATGATGATGCTGTCGCGAATGAAGTACGAACCACCAGGCCCGTCGGCCTCCGTCACGCCCGCTTCATTCAGCAACCGCGCGTTCTTTCCGATGCGCGCATTCTTGTCGATGATGGCGCGCTTGATGACGGTTCCCTCCCCTATCCCGACGCGCGGCACGCCCTTGCCGAGATCGCTGCGCATCTCCTCGAACGTCTGATAGAAGTCGGCGCCCATCATGTACGACGAATCCATCTGAACACCTTTCGAGATCCTGCTGCGCAGTCCTACTACACAGTTGTTAACCTTCGCGCCATTGATAATGCAGCCGTCGCTGATAATCGAATCATTAATCTCCGTCTCTTCGATCTTCGACGGCGGCAGATAGCGTGCACGCGTGAAGACCGGCGCTTCAGCGTCAAACAAATTGAACTTCGGAATCTTCGTCGTCAGATCCAGGTTCGCGCGATAGAAAGCACCAATCGTCCCGATGTCTTCCCAATAACCATCGAACATGTACGCCTGCACTTTGCGCGAGTTAATCGCCGCGGGAATAACATGCTTGCCGAAATCCATCCACGAGGAATCCTCTGCGATTAACTGTTCCAGGTGTTCGTACTTGAACACGTAAATTCCCATCGATGCGAGAAACGGGCGTCGCTGTGCTTCACTCGCATCGAGCCCGAGTGTCGTTGTATCGACCTGCATCGCGAGCAGTTCGTCGCCTTTGGGTTTTTCTTTGAACTCAACGATGCGACCAGTCTCGTCAGTCTTCAACAAACCAAACTCACTTGCCGAACGCGCTTCACACGGAATCACAGACACGGTGACATCAGCATTCGATTGATAATGGCGCTCGAGAAACTCGCGATAGTCCATGCGATAGAGATGATCGCCGGAGAGAATCAAGAGCGTGTCGATGCCCCAGTTGCGAATGTGCGGCAAGACTTGTCGCACAGCGTCTGCCGTTCCCTGAAACCATTGCGGACTCTCGGGTGTCTGCTCGGCTGCGAGTATCTCGACGAATCCGTTTGAGAACGGTGAGAAGCGATATGTTTGAGCAATGTGACGATTGAGCGAAGCGGAGTTGTACTGCGTCAACACAAACGTGCGCAGAATGTCTGAGTTGATGCAGTTTGACAGCGCGATGTCGACGAGCCGGTATTTACCGCCGAGTGGAACGGCCGGTTTCGATCGTTGTTGGGTGAGCGGAAAGAGACGATTACCGGCGCCTCCGCCGAGAATGACTGCTAACAGTCTTGAATTTGCCGGCATTAGTGATCACCATCCTAGTAAGCGGAGGATCCTGCAGTGGTAGGCTGTTTGCCCGCGGCTTCTTGTGCGATCTTAACTCCAACACTGGCGCCGATGCGTGTGGCGCCGGCTTCAACCATCTTGCGTGCGTCGTCGAGACCTTTCACACCGCCTGAAGCTTTCACGCCGAGCTCCGATCCGACAGTCCGTCGCATGAGTGCGATGTCGGCAACTGTCGCGCCGCCTTTTGAAAACCCGGTCGAGGTCTTAACAAAATCAGCGCCGGCATTCTTCGCGGCCTGGCAGGCACGCACCTTTTCGTCGTCAGTCAACAACGCCGTTTCGATGATCACTTTACAGACGACGTCATATTCATGTGCAACTTGAACAACTGAGCGAATGTCGTGTTCGACGAGACAGTCGTCACCGCTCTTGAGCGCGCCGACGTTGATCACCATGTCCACTTCCCTTGCCCCGTCGAGGATCGCGCGCCGTGCTTCGTAAGCTTTGACGTCGGGCAGAGTAGCGCCGAGTGGAAAGCCGATGACAGTGCAAACTGGAACGCCGCTGCCGATCAGATTGCAGGCGGCGACGCGTACCCACGTCGGATTTACGCAAACGGAAGCGAAGTGATACTGCGCCGCTTCCTGGCAGAGTTTCTTGATGTCGTCGTCAGTCGCTTCAGGCTTGAGCAACGTATGATCGATCAAGCTGGCCCATTCACGTGCAGAACCCGTTTGGCCCAACACGAGACCGATCCGCGCGGCGCCCGCGTCGACGATGCGATGCATGCGTTCCGGGCAACGATGAAAGCACTCGGACGTGCAGCCACACATCTGCGCCTGCTCGCCGCCATCGCCGTTCAGACGGGCAACAATCGCGTCGGTAATCTGTTCAATTAAAGCTTCGTAATCGCCGTTGCTGGAAAAGGGCATGACCGGAGCATTCTAGACTATCCATCCGCAGATTACACAGATTGGTTAATAGAATCTGCGTAATCTGTGGATTACCGCTGATACTGGCGCTGAATTGCGTCGATCTTGGCGACGCGTTTACGGTGGCGATCTTCGGTGATCTCGGTGGAGAGCCAGATGGTGACGATGTCGCGCATCAGCTTCCCATCGATCGTCTTGCTGCCGAGCGTCAACACATTCGCGTCGTTGTGCTCGCGCGAGTTGCGCGCCACGTCAACCGAATAACACGCAGCAGCACGAACACCAGGCACCTTGTTCGCGGTCATCGCACTGCCAACGCCGGCTCCGTCAATCATGATCCCGAGATCCGAAGTTCCATTCGCGACTGCACTCGCCACGGCGTGAGCAAAATCAGGATAGTCAACTGCATCTTCCGAATACGCGCCAAAGTCCTGCACTCGATGGCCCAACTCGGCCAACAAGACCTTGAGATCTTCCTTCATCCTGAAGCCACCGTGATCTGCACCCACTGCAATCAGCTTGGAGGCCTTCGATCCGCGACGCGACGCACGCCGCACAAGCTCGATCTTCTTTTCCTTAACGATGTCTGCGGCCAAAGGTGTCAGACGCGCGTCTTCACCGATTCTCAGAATAGCCCCAGGTTCCAAGCCGCGCACGTCGTCTTCCGTGATGACACTCTTCGCCGACTCATCACGCGTGACTGTAGTTAATGGTTTGGTATCAGGAACTGTGTTGACGAAGCGAGTCGGAGTTTGCGGCGTTGCCTTATCGTCCGCGTTTTCAGGTCCGGCTTTCGCCAGCACCTCGCGCACAAGCGCGCGTACTCGATCGCGGGTATCGTCGTTCGCCATCAAACGTTCCTCAGATCGAGCAAGTTCGTTTTGACGGACGCCACCTTGCTGCCGCGGAAAGTGAAGTCAACCCGGCCCACGTAGATGCCGCTCTTGCCGACTTGAAATATCAACGTCTTCGAGCCGCACGGCTGAGTTTGAAACACAGGCTCTTTCATGAACGTGTGCGTATGGCCGCTGGCGATGAAGTCGATGCCGTCAACCTGTGCCGCCACTAGCGAATCGCCCCGTTTTCCGTCTTCGTAGTAACCAAGATGCGACATGCCGACGACTAGGCCGCAACGCTCTTCCTCGCGGAGCTTCTTCACGACGTCGCGAGCGGCGACAACCGGATCGACGTAAGTCACTCCTTTGAAATTATCGGGCGTGATTAGTCCCACCGGACTCACACCTAAACCAAACAACCCGATCTTGATCCCGCCGACTGTCTTGACGACGTAACGCTTAACACGTTGCTCGAGCACTGTGCCTTTGACGTCGTAGTTTGCAGACACCAGATCGAAGTTGGCAAACTTCAACGCAGCCGCCAGCGCTTCTACTCCATTATCGAACTCATGATTGCCGAGCGTGCCGACGTCGTAACCAATCGCTGACATCGCTTTGTATTCGACTTCGCCTTTGTAGAAGTTGAAGTAAGGCGTGCCCTGGAGAACATCACCAGCATCGATGAGCAACGTGTTGGGATTTTCTTTGCGAACTCGCTTGACGAGTGTTGCCCTGCGCGCCACGCCTCCCTTCCCTGCGTTGACGTCGTTCGCGGGCAGCGGATCGATCTGCGAATGCGTGTCGTTGGTGTGAAGAATCGTGATGACCGTCTCAGCCGCGTTCGCGTTCAGTAGATCTCGCGGAAAGGCGGCTACGCTCGCGCCAAAAACTGCGGAAGTAGTAATGAATTTGCGTCGATTCATCGCGGCGCCTCCGCATTCTTTGGTCCCGGGCCATTTTGCACAAAGCGATTATCGACGATAGGCCGTATCGACCGGCCCGCAGCAGTTTCAGCTTTGACGTAATCAATCACGGCATCGCGCAGAGTCAGATTCAACGGCGTCGGGTTCTTTGCTTCCTGAAGGATTGCGTAGGCGCCGCTGTTGAGCCGCAGCAGGTAATCAATCGTGACAATCGTGTAAGTCTGATTCGGATCGATGTCGTACTCTTTTCCAGTCTGGTCGATGAGTTTGGCGCTGATGTATTCCGGGCGGTCACGGTCGTTATACTTAAACTGAATACGCGCGCCCGACTGCGCATCGCGGGTTACGACCTGAAGTATCTGAGCGAGCTGAACACCGGTGACATCGATTGCGACGAGCGCGTTTTCAAACGGCAACAGCTCGAAAATGTCGCTCGCACGGAGTTCACCGGCGGCGATTTCATTTTTACGCAGGCCGCCATTGTTCATCATGGCGAGCACGATTGGTTTTCCGAGTTTCGCTCGTGTCTGCGCCATGAGCGCATTCGTGACAAAATTTCCGAGCGTCCCGCCGCCCACCCCGGTCTTGCTGAGATTGCCATCGAGCCGTCCGATCACTTTGCTGAGCTCGCGGACCTTCTCGCTGTAAGGCGCGATTATTTTTACGACGTCCGGGTCGTCCGGAATACTGCCGTCGACTGTTAATAATCGCGCACGAGTTTCGGGTCGCGGTGGCGTCGTACCGGGCTTTGCCGGAGCTGGCGTTGCCGGACAAGGTTCAATCGCCGCTCCCTGGCCAAACGCCGGGACAGCAAGAACCGTCAGAGCGACAATGCAGAGAAATAACTTGATCTGTTTGTTAATCATTTGACCTGAAGGAAGAGCTTGCATAGTATGTCGCACCACGCAGCACCAAAGCAAACTTCAATCTGTGTAATCTGTGGACAAAAAGGAGAACCAAGTGGCTACTTCTTCAGCGCATTTTTCCCCAGAGGTTAACTCGGAGTTTAGTAATCCGAATCTTGCCGTTCTTATTAGCGAGGAAGAAATTCGTAACCGCATCAAAGCGCTCGGCGCCGAGATCACGCGCGACTATGCGGGTCTCAATCCGCTGCTGATCGGTGTTCTGAAGGGCGCGTGTTTCTTTTTGAGCGATTTGCTGCGTGCGATCGATACGCGGCTGAGCATCGAGTTCATGGCGATTTCGAGTTATGGATCGTCGACACGAACCTCGGGTGAAGTCCGCATCATGAAAGATCTCGACGTCGCGATCGAAGGCCGGCACATTCTCGTCGTCGAAGACATCGTCGATACTGGACTGACGCTTTCGTACCTGCTCGCAAACCTCGCGTCGCGCGGAGCAGCGAGTGTGAAACTGGCCGCATTGCTCGACAAGCATGAGCGCCGCCAGAAAGAAGTAGCAATCGATTATCTTGGTTTTCAGATTCCAGATGAGTTTGTGGTTGGTTATGGTTTGGACTTTGCGGAACGATATCGCAACTTGCCATTCATCGGTGTGTTGAAGAATCCCGAAGCGTAGGAGAATAAATCGTGAAGAAGTTTCTTTTACTAATCGTTTCGTTGCTCTTTGCCGTGACTGCCGCGGCGCAGCAGACTGACTATTCCAAGGTCGAAGTCAAAGCCACAAAAGTGGCCGGCAATGTCTACATGCTGCAAGGCGCCGGCGGAAATATTGGCGTGTCGGTTGGCGATGATGGGCTCCTGATTGTTGACGATCAGTTTGCGCCGCTGGCCGACAAGATCCGCGCCGCACTAAAAGGAATTGCCGATAAGAAATTACACTTCATTCTCAACACACACTGGCACGGAGATCACACCGGCGGCAACGTTGTTTTTGGACCAGAAGCCACGATCATCGCTCACGACAACGTGCGCAAACGACTCGCGACCGAGCAAAAGTCGACGGTGTTCAATAGCACGACGCCACCGTCTCCGAAAGAAGCGCTTCCAGTGATCACCTTCGATCAGACGCTGACAGTTCACTTCAACGGTGAAGACATCCGCGCCATTCACTATCCGAAGGGGCACACCGACGGCGACAGCGTCATTTTCTTCAGCGCGTCGAACGTAGTTCATCTTGGTGATGATTTCTTCGCGGGAAGGTTTCCATTTGTCGATCTCGAGAGTGGTGGGAGTGTTGAAGGGTTAACCAAAAACATCGGCGAGATCATCACCAAGATTCCGGCCGACGCCAAGTTGATCCCGGGTCATGGTCCAATCTCGACCCTCGACGATCTCAAGGCGTATCACCGCATGCTTCAACAAACCACTGAGATCGTGCGCGGGAAGATCAGCGCGGGAAAAACACTGGATCAAATCAAGAGTGAAGGTCTACCCGCCGAGTGGGCCCCGTGGGGCGCAGGCTTTATCAAAACCGACCGCTGGGTCGAAACAATCTACAAAAGCCTCACTGCCAAGAACTGAGCGGTAAGTTTGGACAGGATTTACAAGATTTGTACACGATTACAGAACGAATCTTGTAAATCCCGTTCACATCCTGCAAATCCTGTCTAAAAAACTCTCTCCATCCTTCAACGTCAAATTAAAATTTTGCGCAATCGTCTGCCCGATGTCGGCAAGTGAGTCGCGGGTGCCGAGGTTGATGCCGGGAAGTGAGTTTTTTCCGTAGACCAATAACGGCGCGTATTCGCGGGTGTGGTCGGAGCCGCGGAAGGTTGGATCGTTGCCGTGGTCGGCGGTGATCATCATGACGTCGTCGTCGCGCATTGCGGCTTCAATCTCGGGGAGACGTGAATCGAAGTGTTCGAGAGCTTTGGCGTAGCCTTCGGTGTCGCGGCGGTGTCCGTAGAGCATGTCGAAGTCGACGAGGTTTGAAAAGATCAGGCCGCGCGTCGAGTCGTGCAGCGCTTTGATTGTTTGATCGATCGACTGTTCATTGTTCTTCGCAGTCAGATCCTGTGTTACTCCCAGCGAATCGTAGATCGACGCAATCTTCCCGATACAAACAACGTCGAGGTCTTCATCGGCGAGCGCCGGAAGCAGGTTCTCACGCGGCGGCGGCACCGCATAGTCGTGACGATTTTCCGTGCGATAGAAAGCTCCGGGTTGGCCCAGGAATGGACGAGCGATTACACGTCCGACTTTGTGCTCACCATCAAGAATGCGACGCGCAATCTCGCAAATCTCATAAAGTCGGTCGAGCGGGATCACTTCCTCATGCGCCGCGATCTGAAATACTGAATCGGCCGAAGTGTAGACGATAGGCTTGTGGGTCTTGACGTGTTCCTCACCGAGATCCTTGATGATCTCCGTCCCTGATGCCGGAAAGTTGCCGAGAATTCCGGGAACATCGGTCTCGCGAACAAACCGATCGATTACAGTCGACGGAAAACCATTCGGATAAGTTGGGAACGCGTGATCGAGAACGATGCCCGCCATCTCCCAGTGACCGGTCGTCGTATCTTTCCCGTTGGATCGCAACGCACAACGACCGTACGAGCCAACCGGCTGGTCCAACGGCGGCACTGACTGTAGCGGTCGGATATTGCCGAGCCCATAACGTTGCAGATTTGGAAGACGAACCATGCGCGACTCGAGAATATGACCAAACGTGTCGGCGCCGGCGTCGCCCCACTCCGGTGCGTCAGGCATTGCACCAATGCCTGCGCCATCAAGAACGATTAGTAAGACGCGATTGAAAGGAGACATGAAAAGGTTTCTACTGTTTGGGCGCGTAATAACCGTCGCGCGCGCGGATTTGTGCTTTCTCTCTTACGCCGCGCACTTCGAGTTTGATAGAGCGAAACTTTCCGTCGCGAGCTTTGTTGGTTGGATAGTAACCCAGACTGTACTGAGTACCGATATCGGCGGCGACACGTTCAAAGGCAGCACGCGCATCAGCCAGAGTTTCGGCGACAAAACTTCTGCCACCGGAACCGCGTGAGAGATCGTTCATCTCGCGCCGCGCAAGGTTATAGAGCTCGCGGCTGATCGACATTCGTTCAAACGGGCCCATCTTACAAAAGCTGTCAAAGCTATCCGCTTTCGCTTTAGGAAAAAAGATCTGGCGGTAACGTTCGATCTGTCTCTTCGAAAGCGACAGCTGACCGTCGTCCTGACAGTCTTTCATCAGCCGATCTTCGACAAAGTCTTCGGTGTTAACCTGAATGAAGTAACAGGCGATACCGGCGCGCGTCAGCTTCATCTTTGCATTGACGAAATCCGAGTTGCTTGACGAGTCAACGCCATCAGTCAAAGCTACCACCGCACGTCTGCCACGCACATCGTCTTTCGGTGGATCGTGGAAAATACCGTCTGCAACTCGCTCGAGTGCGTCGTAGTAAGGCGTACCCTGGCTGGCGCCGAGATTATCAATCGCAGTCCGCAGCGTTTCACGATCACCGGTCAAAGGACTCAATACTTCAACTGCTGCAACGGGGTCGCCAAAAGTCTTCGCCTGATTGAAAGAAACGATGCCGACGCGATCGCCGGGACGCAACGCTTCGATAAAGCTATTCGCCGCTGAACGGATCAAGGCGACGTCATCGCGTGTTGAGCCTGATGTGTCGAGCAGTAAGGCAATTTCAAATGGAGTTTCAGTGGTGCCGAAGTTGGCGATCGTCTGTGGTTGTCCGTCTTCGACGATCTTAAAGTTCTCGGGCTTCAAACCTGACAGCGGACGACCTGAAGCATCAGTTACAACGGCGGGCACGGAGACAAGTTGGGTGTCAGTCTTGATGACATCGCCTTCGTCGACCTCGTCGGCATTCGACGGCTGTGGACTCTTTTTCGGGTCAGGTGTTTGTTCAGTGTCACCGACACGTCTCGGTCGTTTCTGTGGCTGTTGCGTAACCTGTTGCGCCGCGACATCGATAGCCGCAACACACGCTATGATTACCAAAAGTTTTTTAAATCCGGGCATAGCTTTTTGAAAAAGAATATTGCCACAAAGATGCACAAAAAGCACAAAAGGCTTCCTGGTGGCGAGGCTTGACACGTCTGCCCGGTTCTCATAGCATGACCACTCGCTTGTAGCGATCTCGATCGCAGTTTGGACTGACGACAGGGTCCGTCCTTACGAAGGCACGTACGTCAATGGTAGACGGCTTCCCTTACAAGGAAGAGGTTGGGGGTTCGAGTCCCTCCGTGCCTACCAAACGAATCAGTTAGTTTGCGGAGTCGTAGTTCAGTTGGTTAGAACGCCGGCCTGTCACGTCGGAGGTCGCGGGTTCGAGTCCCGTCGGCTCCGCCATTTATTTCTCAGTAATAACTCACTGCCCAGGACTTGTCTGCCGAGAAATCGGCCTTCCAGCGTCACCTCCCAGAGCCTCGACTGCATCGTTGTGTGAAGGAGGTCTCATGAAGTCCAGTTCAATTAGAAAGCCGTTCATCGCTCTATGTGCACTCCTGTTCGTGACCGGAGTATTCGCGCAAGCCTACGCACAGGATTTGACCGTTCAGACTGGCGGCCCAGCGGTTGGGGAAACGGTTGACCTGCTGTCATTCCGGTCTCGGAGCGGCCAAACGCTGGCCGAAGTTCTGAAACATCAGTCCCTTACGATGCTCGTGCTGGTCGATCCTAGTTGCGGCACCTGCACCGCAACGAAAGACAACCTGGAAGCACTGCGAGAGCGAGTTCAGAAAGACCACATCGCGTATTACGTGGTGATGATTCCAAACGGCGCCGACCCGCAAAAGTACTTCGATTTTGCAGACTCGTTGAAGCTCGGAACGGAGTCGTTTGTTTGGTCCAATGCTGACGCGAAACCGCCGGCTTCGTTGTTGACGATGACCAAGCCATCGCATCTTCAGGTTACCGAGGAGGGCCTGATTGTGCAGAAATGGCTGGGCACGCCGGCGAAGGACAGCGGGCAGTAATTTGGTAAATTCTGTAAATCGTGTTCGTGGTTGGACTCGATTACGGGATTATTATGATTAACAAAGTTTCTTGTTGCCCGCGTTGCGATAAATGCTGCAACTGGGCCTATGTTTACCGATTTCAGATAAATACACACGCGTTCTCCGTTCGTGCGAAACTCATTGGCCTTCCAGGGGAATAAAAATTGTAAATAATTACCTATCCGCTATTGACCGCCGGGCCGTTTTGAATAAAATCCTCTCCAACGGTGAATGTGGTTGCCGGGGTGAGGACGGTAACCAATCGAGGCTGAATGCCTCCGCCAACCTTGAGAGGCCGGTCCAAAACCGGCCTTTCGGTTTTTAGCCACAAAGAAGCGCAAGAAAAGCTAGCCACAAAAAAGCACAAAAGGCACAAAAACAAGATAATAAGAGAGAGATGATTGAAGTTGCGGAGGCGATTGAGATTGTTAGGCAGCAGACGCTAAAGTTGGCGTCCGAACGCGTGGCGATAGATCAGGTTTTGGGGAGGGTACTGGCGGAGGATGTGGTGGCCGACTCGGACCTGCCGCCTTTCGACCGCTCGCAGATGGATGGTTACGCCGTTCGCGCCGAGGATGTGAAAGGGGCTCCTGTTCGCCTCCGTATCGTGGGGGAGTCGGCGGCCGGCAGAGGCTGGCACAATCAACTGGAAGAAGGACAGGCCGTGCGCATCATGACGGGCGCACCCGTTCCCGCAGGCGCCGACAGCGTGCAGCAGGTTGAGTTAACTCACGAACTCAAAGATGGCACCGTCGTCGAGTTTCTCGAGAGTGTCGAACTCGGCAAGTCGATCGTCAAACGTGGCGCGGAAATCAGAGCAGGCGAAGTCGTACTGAATGCCGGGACACCAATCAACGCTCCAATGATGGCCGTGCTCGCAGCGTTTGGTTATGCGAGCGTCGAAGTGTTTCGCAAACCGCGCGTCGCCGTTCTCGCCACCGGAACCGAGCTCGTCTCAGTGGACCAAACACCCGGTCAGGATCAGATCCGCGATTCCAACAACTATTCGCTCAGCGCTTACGCGACGTTGGCAGGCGCGACTGTCGAACGCATGCCACTCACCGGCGATGAGACTACCCTTCTGAAGCGACAGATCGCAGACGCTGCTGAACGTTGCGATGTGATCGTGACTTCGGGCGGCGTGTCGATGGGTGTCTACGACGTCACAAAGTCTGCACTTAAAGAACTCGATGCGGAAATCTTTTTTGAGCGCGTCGCACTTCGTCCCGGCAAACCAACTGTGTTTGCGCGACTGCCAAACGGCACACTCGTCTTTGGATTGCCAGGAAACCCAGTCTCGGTCGCAGTCACGTTCAATTTATTCGCACGAACAGCACTGCTTACAATGCAGGGCGCAACAGATCCCACGCTGAAACGGGAAACTGCGGCAGTCGCGCGAAATGTGAAGGGAACGACAGATCGGGACAGCTATCTGCCGGCACAGTTAACGACAAACGACGATGCAGAACTCATCGCGTTTCCGTTGAAGTGGGGTGGCTCGTCCGACTTCGTCTCGTTCGCGTTGACGACCGCACTGCTCATCGTGCCCGCAAACGTCAAATCGATCGAAGCCGGATCGTTAGTGACTGTGCTCCGCCTGCCTTAACAAAGCCACAACGAAGCACACAATGCACCAACCAGATTTACGGTCGCGCATTTCTGCACGATCGGAGCGACACGTGCGGTCAAACCCTTGAAGCCAACGAAGCCTGGCAGGCGTTCGATGCGGCTGGCAATCTTCTGATCAAACAGGTCCAGCCCTTCTTTACCGGGCCATAGCGTCGCCATCACGTAGTCTGCCTCGCCCTTGGGCTTTGCACCATTTCCCACCGGTGACCAAAACTTTCCAATGATGAAGCGCGCCAGCTTTTTGGAGAACTCAGTTTCGCGCAGCTTCACGCGCGCGACGTTCCAATAGAAACTCGAATGAATCGATTCTTCCTGCACGATTCCGATCAGGAGTTGTTCCAGAACGGGATGACCGGCGAGATCCGACAGTCGCCGGTAGGCGTTCATCGCCGTGATCTCGTTAATCGCGCCCCAGACCATGTGTGCGCCATGAAAATATTTTCCGAACGGCCGCGATGCGTGGTCCACGAGGTAGCTGCCGATTGTGTAGAGTCGCGGAATCTTGCGCGTTGCTTCAGCCTGCCAGTTCTGTCCAGTGGGATAACCAGCTTCTTCTAAAAACCGGTTCAGCAGATTGCCGTGATGGAGCTCTTCGATACTCCAGCGATCCATAAACTTTTTGATGATCGGATCCTTCCCTGTCGGCGTACGTCGCAACTCCTGATAGTACATATCGGTGAAGTACTCGATGTCGCGCATGTAAACCAGGACGGGTATGAAGGCGGGATTGATCTCGTAATTCTTGATCTCATTCCATTTGATACCGTTGACGTACTCCTTTGATAGAGCGCGCGGTTGCTTCTCATACCAGTCAAGTACTTCTTTATCCGTCTCAAACACAGGGGAACCTCCGAGTCTCAAATAGTCGATAGTGCGATATTAATCTACGTTACGAACGGCAATTCGGTTTTTACCGCTTGATTTTACTGCTTAGAACTAGCCCAGGCTTAGATTTGGGAAGGAGCATAAAGCAAGCCTAATGAGGCTCTCGTCCCGGTCGCTCGCAGGATAGTCGCAAACGTGGTCAGATGTCGAGATCTACTTGCCTGGCATACGTTTTTGTTATCTACTTCCCGGCAATGCCAAACCTTTCGCACGTCGACGACCAGGGCCGCGTTCGCATGGTCGATACGGGAAATAAGGAAATCACATCGCGACGTGCAGTCGCGTCAGCGCGCGTGCTCATGACGAGCCCAACAGTAACCGCCTTGCGCGCACATCGAACCCCGAAAGGCGATCCGCTCGAAGCAGCGCGCCTTGCAGGCATTATGGCCGCAAAGCGGACTTCCGAGCTGATTCCGCTTTGTCATCCGCTGGCGATTACACACGTCGACGTGCAGGCTCGGCTCGACGATGACGGCGTTTCGCTCGAGGCCGAAGTCTCCACCAATGCGCAAACAGGCGTGGAGATGGAAGCGCTGACGGCCGTTTCGATCGCTGCGCTGACGGTTTATGACATGTGCAAAGCCCTCGAAAAAGGGATGACGATTACGGACGTTCGCCTGGAGAGCAAAACCGGCGGGAAGTCGGGCGACTACTCGCGGGAATCTGCGTAATCTGTCGCGGGCTTTGGAACCTCCCAGCAATATTGTGCGTTAATCATCCCGGTACTAGAATAAGGCCACAAATTCCGCCGACTTACCGGAGAGTTGAAGATGAGATTAAGGCTTTCACAAGACGCGCGACCTCAGGCGATGACACTGCTCATCGCGGCCACGATTTCCGTGGTGCTCTCGTTCATTCCCTATGCCGAGTTTTTGACCTACCCCTTCCGAATTTTCGTGACGTTCATACATGAGGGTGGACACGCCCTCGCGGCGCTGATTACCGGCAATTCAGTCGCCAGCCTGAGCGTAGCCACGAATGCCAGCGGTGAGACTTACACGACGCAAGGCGGAATATTCTCCCAAATCTTAATCTCAAGTGCGGGTTATGTCGGTTCGATGGCCTTCGGTGCGTTGTTGCTGATCCTGATCCGCAAAGCGGTCGCGGCGCGCATCGTTCTCCTGAGTTGCGGAATTCTGATTTTCGCGCTCACGATGATCTTTGGTCTTTTCAAACCGCT
Source organism: Pyrinomonadaceae bacterium (assembly GCA_036401595.1). Lineage (GTDB taxonomy): Bacteria > Acidobacteriota > Blastocatellia > Pyrinomonadales > Pyrinomonadaceae > PSRF01. The sequence goes on along the minus strand of DASWUM010000130.1, from coordinate 37,118 downwards.
CTTCTGGATGTCGGCCTGGTCGGGAATACCGTTCACACTTTTTGCGGGTCTATTTATCTCGGTGAGTTTGGTTTTGATTGCGAAGTTTGCGAGTGCGAAAGTCGCGGGTTTCTTTGTGAGTTTTCTGGCAGTGCAGTGTGTGCTCAACGCGCTCTTTGATTTTGGCACACTCTTCGTGCTCTCGAATCCGCTCGGCCAGGGAGTTCACACTGACGCCATGAACATGGAAAATGCGACTGGCATTCCAGCAATCATCTGGACCGTTTTCTGGATCGGCATGGCGCTCGGAATCCTCTGGTTCGCGATGCGACTCTACGTCGCCGGTCGGGACAAGAGCTATCAACCCGATCTTCCTTTTGAAGATACCCCTCCAACAGTTTAAGCCGCGGATGAACGCAGATTAACGCTGATCTGCGTTCATCCTTTAAATCCGCGGCTAAAAAACAAATCGCGCCTGCAACTGAACCATCCTTGGTGGGTCGATGTTCGCAAATGCCGGGATAGCATTCGTCGCCGTTCCCACGTTCGAAACAAACTGTCCAAACGTCGGCGCCACGGTGGCTGTATTTCCCCAGGTTGTTACGCCCCTACCAAGAAAGTTTCCATGATTGAAAAGATTGAATCCTTCCACTCTCAGCAGCAGCGCCATACTCTCTGAAAATCTGATGCGTTTCTCAACGAACGCTGACACATCGGAAGTGGCCGTGCCTCGAAACGCTGACTTACCGATCACAGCTCCGTTAATAATTGGCCGATCGTTATTGATACCGTCACCGTTATTGTCCGCGCCAGTGGTCGCGTTGAATGGGCGCGCTGACGCAAACATCGACACGGTACCGGCTGTAATATCGAACGGGAATTTATAATTGAAGGTGATCACCGCGCGATGCCTTTGATCGACTACGCTTGGACCACGCTCAGTCTCATCCAGTGAAACGATGTTACTTTCGTTTGGTCCAATGCCGTTGCCGTCGGGTTCAAATGTATTCGTCGCCTTCGCCAGCGTGTAGCTCACCGCCGCGTACATCTTCCGATTCCCGCGGAAGCTAAACTGCGTCTGCAAACCGTCGTAATCGGCGACGCCGAGATTCATGATCACGTTTACCTGCCGAACTCCACCGTTGGCCGGCGTTATCGGGCGGGTAGCGTTCGCGGCCGCCACTGCCTGCGCCTGAGTGCACGGCCCCGGATTTCCTACTGGACAACGAAACTGTCCGGACGTGGTGCGATTGAACGGCGTTGGCGCATTCAAATCGACTGTCCGATCGAGCTTGGACCAATGCTGGTGGACGTAATCTGCGCCAAAGAATAATCCTTTGAAGAACTCCCGCTCGACGCCGAGAGTGATGACCTGACTGCGTGGGTTGACCAATTTATCCGGATAGTTTGGCAACCGATCGAAGTTCAGTCCAAACCTCGTGAACTGCTGACGATAGAAATCGGCCAAGCCTGCCCGAATCGTGATGTCGCGAGCGGGTAGCTGACTGGCCGGAATCGTTCTCGGATCAACTGCCACCGGCAGACACGCACCGACGAGGCAAGTGGGGAAACCGGTTTGTCCCGGCGTCGCGGTGTAAGTCGTCAAACCATCAAGTCCATTCACGAGATAGCCGGCAACCGCGTTGGCACGGATTTGCGTGTAATACATCGCGTAGCCACCGCGGATAGCCAATCGTGCATCATGGCCCGGATGCCAGCCAAAACCGATACGCGGCGCAAAGTCGTTCTTCGCGTCCGTAAGAGTCTGGCGGTCATAACGTAATCCGAGATCGAGGGTGAAGTTGCTGGCCAGGTGAATGTTGTCCTGCACAAAAACCGTATTGAGCCACTGCGGCAACTCGTAACTGCTGATGCCGAAATTGATGGGCTGCGTATAGTTCTGCACGTCAGCAAGGGTCAACTGATCGAACGGTTTGGTGTTGTTAATAAAACTAAACGTACCGAGGATTGCCGTACCTGGTTCGCTTCCGGAACCACCGGACTTGTGATGAACAATGCTGCCGCCAAAACGCAGGTAGTGTTTTCCAAGCGACCACGACACAGTGTCAGAGAACTGCAACTGATGGCCCCACAGATCAGACGCGCGTGATTGTCCAATCGTGAATTGCGCCGCACCGACCGTACGCTGGTAAGTCGTCGACAGATTTTGAGCTTCCCACAATGTCACTGGATCGCCGTGCAGATAGGCGAAGCGCGCTTCGTTGAGAACGCGCGGGTTAATCACCATCGTGTGATTCACCTGAGTGGTCCACGAGCGACGCGTGTAGCGACGGGCAACACTCGGCGCGTTTGTTCCACCGACAGCATCCTGCGGGTTGTCGTCGTAGAACCGATCGACGTTGACACGAAACATCAGGTTCTGATTCGAATTGATCTTGTGATCGATGCGTCCGTCGAAAAGAAACTGGCGATAGTGTCCGGTGTACGAGAGATCGCCGCTAGCCGGCAAAACGAAGGCAGGCAACGACGAAGATAGAAATGTCGTGCGATTCTGTCGTGTGTAATCAGTCGTGGCGAAGAAGAACGTGCGATCCTTGACGATTGGTCCACCGATCGTCGCCGAGTACTGCTGCAGTGCGTCAGGAATGTCGACCGGGTTGATCGCCTGTAGTGTCGACGGCACGACGCACGTCGAAACTGATGGCGGGCAGAACCCGTCAGTTGAAAATGTCTCAGCCTGCCAGTCGCCGGGACGACCGAGGACAAGTCCTTCGCCGTGAAAGCCGTTAGTGCCTGACTTCGTGACGATGTTCAGTGCCGGTCCGGCGGTCCAACCATATTCAGCGGAGAATGCATTCGAGATGACCGCCATCTCCTGAATCGCACCGATTGGGATCGTAGCGACTGCGGTCTGGCGTCCCCAACCTTCGTCGTTGTTTGCGCCGTCAAGGGTAACGGTTGTGGTGCGACGCGAGCCGGCGCCGGTGATGAAGTAAACCTGATTGACGAACAAGTCGCCGGTGCCCTTGCCCTGACGGAACGCCGAGTTCAGCAACGGAAGCGCTGAGGTTTTGCGACCGAGAATTGGCGTCTCGTCGATTTGCTGGCTCGGAAGCGGCAAGCCAATCTGCGGCTCGGCGCGCACGCCTTCGGCGGTGCCGAAGACAGTGACTTCGGCTTTTTGTGATCCGGCCTGCAGCATCACTTTCAAGGTTGCAGTTTCGCCCGATCGCAAGACCAGTCCTTCGCGTTCTTCGCTGCCGAAGCCTTCGCGCGAGACGATCACTTTGTACGTTCCGGTTAACGACAATGCGGCGAAGGTGGCGGCGCCGTCGTCACCTGAAACTGCTTCTCGTGAAGCACCGGTGGCGGCGTTAACGACCGAAACGCGTGCGTCTTTGATCACCGCTCCGGTTTGATCGTTGACGACAACGATCATCGTGGCGTTATTGGGGGATTGGGCTACAGCATTAATGAGTGCAGACAGAATCAGAGGCAAGGCAAATAGATGTTTGAGTTTCATGTTGATCACCTGAGGCTGGTATTACCCGGACAAGAGATTGTGAGGCTAAAACCAAATTACTACCATTGGCCGTAGCGATATTAGCCGCGGATGACACGGATTTAGATCCGGATTTCTTATCCGTGTCATCAGCGGCCTAACTACTTGGTGACCGTGTACTGATCGAAATAGCTGACGCTGTCCGTCTTGGACCAAACGCCGATTTTGCCTGATACCGCCTCTGCCAGCGTGTAATCGAGCAGGTGCTTACCGTCGAGTGATGCTTGGAGACTCGTACCCTGAACTGAGATCTCCAGCGTGTGCCACGTGTTCATCTGCAACGGAACGTTCTCAGTTCCCTTCTTCACAAAGCTGCGTTTGCCTTTCACGAAGGTCCACAGCACGACGTTGTCTTCCTTGCCGTTGAAACGCACGGTGAGGTAGTCGCCATTCGGCTTCAGATTGAAGAGAATGCCCGCGCATTGGTCGAGTTGTCCGGCGACGAGTTTGAAGCGCATCGAGATTTTCCCGTTGTTAAAATCGTCGACGTCTTTCGCGACTGCATACGGGAAGTAAGCAAACGCCTTGACGTTGTCGATGAACTCTTCGTGACGCGAGCCGTAGATTGCGCGCGCGTTTTGTGCGAGGCCGCCCGCCGGTTGGCCACGGAGCCATTGACGGCCATCAACGCCGAGAACCTTTGTGCCGCCGTCATCAACGACCGACCAGTTACCAACAACCGCGAGAAATTTCGTCGAATCACGTCCAACTTTTTCTTTCGATAAATCGACGTGAAGCGACTTCGGTTTCGAAGTTCTCTGTGCAGTTGCCAGTCCCGCGGTAAGAATCATCGCGGTTAGAAATGCGAACAATATTTTCATTTGCTCTCCTTGTGCCTCCTGTGGCTAAAACCTGCGCGAAAGCCACCACGTTGCAATCACAAATAGCGGCCAGAAAAAATAAAAGATAGCGAAGGCGTGTTTCGGCCGAGCCGCCAATGGATAACCGGGAAAGCCTTCGTCAGCCGATCGATCGGGAACAGTAACACCTGACAACGTGTAGATCTGATCTAACACCGCTTCCTCGATCGTCGATCGCTCGACAACCTTCTGCCCGCCGAGTTCGTAAAAGATCTCTCCGTAATGCTCTTCGCTATTAAAAAGTCCTGTGCGACTAGAAGCCGCGTATTCAATATCAAGTTTGTCGAGCGAGCGGCGGAGTTTTTTGAGCACGTTCTGTTCGAAGTCTGTCAGCCGTGGATCTTCCGGCGACAGAAAGATCGTGATCTTCAAAGGCTGCTTGATGCCGCGCAAAGCAGCTTCATCGACGGTCGAAAACGAGTTGCGCCGGTTCTCACTCAAGTCACGCGACGCGCGTAAGTTTGCTCCAGAAACAACGGCACCTGCCGTCACTATCGTCAGGGCCAACGTCACGAGCAAACGAAACTTGATCGTTCGACCAATATTCAACCAAATCGCCGCGAGAAAAAACGCCGCGCAACTCACGATCACGATCACCGCCACAACGCTGAAACGCAGCAGTCCCTGTTCGAAAGTACGCAACGCCGCCGTCGGTGTGTAACTCGCCAACTGCTGCACAAAACCGCCACGGCCTGCAGCCACAAAATCGAGAGCCCACGTACCAACCGTGAACGCGAGCGTGATGATCGCCGCGCTCGCCGCTCCGTCTGCAATCGCTGCGGCGGCAACTCCGAGTCCGCCACTCAACAACCCGCGCAGGAGATGGCCCAACAACAGATTCAGCGTCTCAGGCGCATAAGTATGACCACCGTATGAACGCCAGAGAACAATGGCTACGAGTCCGGGTAGCCACGCAACGAGCCACGCAAACAACAACACCAAACCCTTGGCGGCAAGTTTGGAGCCGAGCGTGCCCGGCAGTTGCAACAACAACTTCAACGCTCCGCTTTCCTTCTCGGACGAAACCATCCGGATCGCGACGAACGGAAACAGCAACGTCGCCGCGAGGTCATACGCGCCCCACGTCGGCACCAGCACTCCGTCAAGCGACGTCAAACCCTGTGGCAGTGCCGCTGGTCCACCGCTGCCACTCATCTCCGCATACAACGCAACGGCAGTCGTGAAGCTGTGGCCAACGAGAAACCCGACGAAGAGCAATAGCAACCAAAATGCGCGCGATGCCAGAAGCTCGCGAAATTCCTTCGCGAGGAGTCGCAGGAAGCTATGTGAGCGCAAGGAAGATCTCCTCCAGCCCACCATCAGTCAGATTCGCCTGCCGCTGAAGCTCCGCCAGCGTACCCTCGGCAACACGCTGTCCCGCATTCAATAACACGAGACGATCGCAAACCTTTGCCGCATCGTTCAACTGATGAATTGAAACGAAAAGAGTTCTCCCGGTTGCCCGCTCGCTCCGCAACAACTTCATCACATCGCGTGTCTGTCGTAGATCGAGACCGTCGAACGGTTCGTCGAGCAGCAACAATGGCTGCGACGTGAGCAGGCCCAGCGCTAACAACACGCGCTTCCGTTCACCTTTCGAGAGCGTTGCCACTCGAGATCCTCCGATCTCTTCGAGTCGCAATGGACCAGCGAGCGCGGCCAGTCTTTCCGGAGCTTGCGAATACAGTCGTTCAAAAAACCTCAGCACCCACTTCACCGTCTGTTGCGCCCACGGAAGAATCCCATCGGGCACATAAAACAGCACCTCTTTGCGACGGCGCGAAGATAACGGACTGCCGTTGTAATTGAATGCGCCCGAATTGGTTGGTAACAGTCCGGCAAGACACTCGAGCACCGTCGTCTTACCGGCGCCGTTCGGCCCGATCAGCCCCAGCACTTCTCCGTCCCCGATCGTGAAACTCACATCTGCAAGCACACTCCGAGAACCGAATTTCTTCGTTAGTTGCTCAACACTCAGCACTAATCCGTCTTCATCCGTTTAATCTGTGGCCTAGAACTCGTATCGATAGCGGACCGTCACGCCACGCCCAGCACCGTCGATGCCCCAACTAATGCCGCGATATGATTTGTCGAAAATGTTTTCGAAATCAACAAAGACTTCCGATTTCTCGCCAAACTTGATTGCCCCACGAACGCCAATGAGACCATAACCCGGAAGGTATGGAAACAGCGGCACGAGCGTGTTGTTGTCGACCACACGCACACCGTTGATGGTTGCGCCAATCGGCAGCAGACGATTCTGAACCTGCGTCAGGTTCTCCCCAGTTGAGATCAGAGTGCCGCCGGCATTGCCACAGCCTGCCGCAGGAACTGTCGTCAGTCCACGCACACACGCGCCGCGACGGAAGAAGTTTTGAATGTTTGCACGTGAACGCGCCGCGCCGGTTCTGCGGTCAGCGAGATCCAATGTCGACAAACGATTCTGCCGTCCGGTCATCGTCGAGTAGCCTTCAATGTAAAAGCGCGAATGCGGTTGATAACGCAAACTCCCGAACGCGGTCGCCGGCGGAATCCCGCCTTCAATTTCCGGCGGCAATCCATTTAGCAGACTGTACCCGCGGATGTAAGTGAAGTTGGCCGTCGCGCTCAGTCGATCGGTGAAACGCGCACGACCATTCAACTCGACACCATTCAAACGAGCATCGTCGAAGTTGACGCGCACGAGCACTGGAGTCGTTGGCGCTGCCGCAACGAACACGAAACCAGACGAGTTCTGCGAGATGATTTGGTCGCTGCCGAGAAACGTGCCGGTTGAGCCCGACGGAAGCGCGAGCGGCAAATCGAAGTAGACCTCGTTGAGCTTCGTTGTAAAGCCCGTCAACTCCGCGGCAAAACGGCGGCTGGAGTAACGAAAACTCAGATCAAAGCTGTCGCTGTATTCCGGTCCGAGACGAGTAACCGGAATCCCGGTCGTGCCGATGCGACCACCGCGCGCAGCAGCAGTTCCGGCATCCACTTCAAACCCGACGCCCGTCAAACCAAGGATGCCGAGATCGGTTGCGTTGGGAGCACGAAAACCGCGCGTGTATTTCGCCGCGATATCGAAGCCTTCAGTAACATTAACCACGCCACCGATGCGTCCGGAGAAGGCGCCAAAGCGCTGGCTGTCGTCGGGAAAAAGCGGCTTTCCGTCCGGGCCGAGCGCGGCATTACTCGCGCGCGATCGATACGACGCCACGCTGTAACGCACGGCGCCATTAATTTGCAGTCGACCGGGAATGGCAGTGAAGTTGTTCTGCGCGAAGAATCCGTACGCAAGATAACTTGCGCCATCCGGAACTCGTGGACGTGAGGAAGAAAATCGTCTGGTCGCCGGATCGAAAGTAAACGCGGGAGCGTTGATTGTGTCGCGATACACATCAGACCCGACGAGAAAAGTGTTGCGGTCGCTGATCTGTTTGTCGAGATAGAAATTGAATCCGATCACGTTTGTTCGTTCGCGTTGATTCGTAATCGCGCCAACCGGATTTCCGTTTCCGCCCTGGTTGATTCGTTCTTCACGCTGGCCGTTGTAAGAAAACGTGAACGAGCCGTTGTCGAAGAAGCCCAGGTTCTGGCGGAACAGTCGGGTGTAGAAAGTGTCAGTCATCAGGTTGCGCAAGTCGGCGATGTTGTTTCCGTCGCCGCCGAGCAACTGATCGTAGCGCTTGCCGTTATCCTGCTGGTTGCGCGCGTAACTAAAAAGGAGCTGCGTGTTGTCGTCAAGATTGAAATTAGCGCGTGCGAGACCGCCGTATTGAGTGAAACCAGTGTCGGGGAGACGCGTGCCAAAAACGTTTGAAGGAAGTCCGAGAAAGCGAGTCGCTGCAGCGTGATACTCAAGACCGTCTGCGGGTCGGAGCGTGCTGATGCGGCGCGCGTTGATGTTGAGCAACAAGCCATAGCTGCGTCTGCCGTAAGTGAACAACGTGTTGCCACCGGCGCCATTCGTCGCCGAGGTGTAAAAGATATTTGCATGACCGTGAAACTCGGGCTCCGGACTACCGTAGCGCGGCGACTGCGAGATAAAGTTGACTACGCCGCCGTGAACATCAGAACCATATTGTGAGCTGGTTGGACCACGCAGAATCTCCACCGTCTCAAGACTCGATGGTTCGATCAAACTGAAGAACGTGCCGACACCGCCGCGCTGCGCACTCGTCGTGTAACGAATTCCATCGACATAAACCGCAACGTTTCGTCCAGTTAACCCGCGCACAAAAACTGCGCTGAGCGACGGGCTCGTCCGTTGCAGGTTGACACCGGGTTCCTCGTCGACGACCTGGGCCACTACTTCGGGCGCGCGTTCCAGTATCTCGCGTTCGCTGATCACATTGACCTGCGTCTCGACCTTGCGCGTGTCGGTAACAAGTCCTGCTTCGGCAGTGATCGTGACTTGTTCTGTCAGTGAAGTAAGTTCGAGCACCACCGCAAGATCCTGTGTACCTCCCGCAGTGACATGGACCGCCGCACGATGCTGCACGAAACCGGCGCCCATGACGTTGAGCTGATAATCACCGGGCTTAATCTTTTCGAGTGTGAAGCGACCTTGTGCGTCAGTGGTGCTGGTCGCAATCACTGCGCGATGGCTATGAAGCAACGAAACACTCGCCCCGGCCACAACCGCGCCATCCGGATCTTTGACAGACCCGTTAATCTTGCCCTCAGAGTCTTGCGCAACGCTCATGAAGGGCATCGCACACGCGAGCAGACAACACCTCACAGCAGCAAATAGTTTTTTCATATTGTTCAGGCAGAGAGGGATTTCTTAAAACTTAGACTCGGACTTTATAGCCAAGACCCGCGCTACTACCAGTTGTCGTAGAGTCTCTTGTGGGTTTGTTGATGAAATTAACTAAGAACTATGACGACGTGTTCGACGAGGGAATGCACAGAGGCGAGGACTTGCGGACGGCTTTCAATCGTCACACCAATTACGACAATCAGCGTTAACACCAGCCACGGCATGAAGCGAACGATTGAAGCGTTACTTACCAGCAAACGCGGATCGGCAGTAGCGAGCTCAACCAAACGTTTCACTCTGACCTTCACTCCCGGTGAATCATCGCCACCGAGAAATGGCGAGATCAATGCCGATACTTCAGCGGGAATAACCGGCCGGTGTCCTTTCGGGATCATTCGCGCAATCCGGACGAGTGCGGAAGCGAGATTCAAAGCCACGGTGGAACTCTGCTGGGCTGCGTGTTCGTCGGCCGCCGACTCTGAAGCATCGCTCCAGGCGCGGTCCAGTGAAGTGCCACACGGAATCAGCAACAGTGCTGCGCGACTCACTCGCATCACTGCGCGTTTGAAGTTATCGCGAGCGGCGAGATGTCCGTACTCGTGCGCGATCGTTGCCGCGAGCTCTTCAGCCGTCAATGACTCGAGCACCTGATCGGCGATGAACAATCGCGGCCGAAACGCCCTGACAACTGCGACGATCGGAAACGAGTGGCGAAAGACGAAAGTGGGAATGTTTATTCCTTCCACATCGATTTGAGTAGAAGATTCGAGCCAGTTTTTAACCAGTGAACGCGTTGCCAGCCAGGAGCGCAGCCCGCGCGAAATCGCGAGACCGACGCCAATTGCCGAAAGCGCCGCCAGCAGTCCGAGTTTCCAACTGACGACTTCGTTCGTCGCATGCGGCTCGTAGATCAAATACGACGGAATCATGAAAGCACCGATCGAGACGATCGCGATGACCGGTGGTCCAATGCGCATCACAAACAGGATCTCCGCTGCGGTGCGTGCCGAGCATTTCCGCAACCACGGGCGGCAGAGACGTCCGACACCTGCCGCAAACATCGTCGCCGTCGCGTTGATGGTCAGCAGCAGTGCCAGCACCAGAGTGATGCCCAGAAGTGTGTACATTTAAGTCCGGCTCAACTCGCGTTTCTTTTCCTGGACCAATCGATCGAGCTCGTCGAGCAGTTCGCGATCTCGTTCGCTGATCGTGTCGACGATGCAGGCCAGCACCGGTTCAACTCCGTCAGCTCCGTGACCGAGCAGGCCATCGACGACGTCTTCCTTGATCCCGCGATCGAGCTCGTCCTGAGAGACGACAGGTACATAGACAAACGCCCGGCCATTCTTGCGACGTTCGAGCAGATTCTTTTTGAAGAGACGGTCGAGCGTGGTCATCAGGGTTGTATAAGCGATGCGCTCTTCGAAAGTGCGGTGAATGTCGCGCACACTGACTTCACCGAGACGCCAGGTCTCTTCCATGACCTGACGTTCCAACTTGCCCAGAGCGAAACAAGCGATCTCGCGCGGCCGGCGAAATCCACGTAGCAGAAATCGAGAGGTTTTCATGGTTCTGGCATTGTCATCTCGAACTGATAACGCTGTCAACGTTAAAAATCCGTGTTATCCGTGGCTAATAACCTCATTTGGTAATGAGCCCTTCTCGCGCTATCATTGCTGGTTTTCGACTATCGCCGATTCGCGTCTGTATGCCTGAAGAAGCCATTCAAGTCAAAGGAGCTCGAGTTAATAATCTCAAGAACGTCTCCTTTAGCATCCCGATCAACCAGATGACGGTCGTGACGGGTGTGAGCGGGTCGGGCAAATCTTCGCTCGCATTCGACACGATTTACGCCGAAGGGCAGCGTCGCTACGTCGAGTCGCTTTCCGCCTACGCGCGACAGTTTCTCGAGCGGATGGACAAGCCTGACGTCGACGAGATTCACGGCATCGCACCCGCAATCGCGATTCGCCAGAAGAACTCGACCCGCAATCCCCGTTCGACAGTCGGCACTCAAACCGAGATCTACGACTACCTGCGGCTTCTTTTTGCACGCGTCGGAGAGACGTTTTGCAGAGTTTGTGGACGGCTGGTCACGCGCGACTCGCCGGACTCGATCGCGGATGAAGTTCTGACCCAACTGCCCGAAGGCACGCGGTTCTACGTCCTTTTCCCCGCGAATGCAGGTCTGAACGATCCGAATCGCGATCAGAAGAAGTCCGCACGCGGACGCGGCGCAGCATCGCGGCAATGGGTGACCGCACATCTCATGAGCCTCATGCAGAGAGGCTTCACGCGTCTGTTTTTCGACGGCCAAACAATCGAGCTGCAATCACCCGACGATTATTCGCGTGACGATTTCAAAGACGTCTTTGTGCTCGTCGATCGTCTGACCGCGCGTCCCGATATTCGCCAGCGTCTCGTCGATTCACTCGAGATCTGTTTCCAGGAAGGTCACGGCACCGCACTCATTCAACCCGCCGATGCTGAACTGAAGCAGCTTTGGTTTTCGGAACGCTTCGAATGCAAGTACGACCACACGGTCTACGCGACTCCCGAGCCGCGTCTCTTCAGTTTCAACAATCCTTTCGGCGCGTGTCCGACGTGTCAGGGTTTTGGAAACACAATCGGGCTCGATCTCGATCTCGTGATCCCGAATCCCGGTTTGTCGCTGAAGGACGGTGCGATCGAGCCGTGGACCAAGCCGCAGCACGAGTGGGCGTTTCAGGAGTTAAAGCAGTTTTGCCGCTCGGAAAAGATCTCGATGACTGTGCCGTTCAACCAGCTTTCGAAATCGGAGCAACAGGCTGTTATCGAGGGACGTGACGAGTTCGGCGGCGTGCGTGGCTTCTTTGATTGGATGGAAACGAAGAAGTACAAGCTGCACGTTCGTGTCTTTCTTTCGAAATATCGTGGCTACACGTTGTGTCCTGACTGCGGTGGCGGCAGACTGCGCCAGGAAGCACGCGATGTGAAAGTCAGCGGACGCACGTTGCCTGACACGTGCTCGCTTTCAATCAAGGACGCGGCAGAGTTTTTTGATTCGCTCGATCTCTCAACTGAACAAGCTGCGATCGCCGACCGGATACTGTTCGAAGTCCGACGGCGTTTGCGATTCCTGGTTGAAGTCGGACTCGATTACCTGACATTAGATCGTCTCGCCTCGACGCTATCTGGTGGTGAGGCACAAAGGATACAACTCGCAACGAACCTCGGATCATCGCTGGTGGGCGCGCTGTACGTCCTCGACGAACCTTCGATCGGCCTGCATCCACGCGACAACGATCGTCTCATCCGGCTGCTCAAGAACCTTCGCGACATCGGCAACACTGTCCTCGTGGTCGAACACGACGCGGAGATGATGCGCTCGGCGGATCACATTCTCGACATCGGTCCGGCCGCGGGCGAGCTCGGCGGCCGCGTGATGTACGAAGGCGACTTTAAGGGTCTGCTGGCTGATGAAGGTTCGCTCACCGCTCGCTATCTGCGTGGTGATGCAGAGATCAAGGAACCGCGTCAACGCCGCCCGCTGGCTAAACGTCGCATCTCGATTCAGGGAGCCGCCGAACACAATCTCAAATCGATTGACGTCGAGATCCCGCTCGACATGCTCGTCTGCGTTACGGGCGTGAGCGGCTCAGGAAAGTCGACGTTGATTCACGACTGTCTTTACGCCGGCTTGAAGAAACAGCGCGGTGAGTGGCAGGGTCACGTCGGCGCGTTCCAAAAACTCGAAGGTGGTCAGTTTATTGACGACGTAATCCTCGTCGATCAATCGCCGATCGGGCGCACACCACGCTCGAATCCGGTCACGTACATCAAAGTTTACGACGCGATTCGTGAAGTCTTTTCATCAACACGCGAAGCACAGGCGCGTGGATTTGACCCGTCGCACTTTTCCTTCAATCTGCCGGGCGGTCGCTGCGAAGTCTGTCAGGGCGACGGCACTGTAACCGTCGAGATGCAGTTTCTCGCGGACGTCGAACTGGTCTGCGAAGAGTGTAAAGGAACACGCTTCAAGCAACAGATTCTCGACATTCGTTACCGCGGCAAGAATGTGCACGAAGTGCTCAGTATGACTGTGCGCGAGGCGATCACGTTCTTTCGCGAAGTGCAGAAGATCACGAACCGTCTGCGCGTCCTCGACGACGTCGGACTTGGCTACCTGCGCCTGGGCCAATCGGCGACGACTCTTTCCGGCGGTGAAGCACAACGCATCAAGCTCGCGGCGCACTTGTTGAAGCGGACTGGGGCCAAAACGCTTTACATCTTTGACGAGCCGACCACCGGACTGCACTTCGACGACATCAACAAACTCCTCTCCGCCTTTCGCGCGCTCATTGACGCGGGCGGCTCGTTGCTGGTAATCGAACATAATCTCGACGTGATCAAGACTGCCGATCACGTTATCGACCTCGGGGCAGAAGGCGGCGACGCCGGTGGTTACGTTGTCGGCATCGGCACGCCCGAAGAGATCATGGACCTCCGTGAGTCGTACACCGGACGGTTTCTGCGTGACTACCTTGCAAAATCAAACGGTCACCACAAATAAAATCCCGCTTCGACGACGCCTGCTCTACATCGGATTTATTTACGTCGTATTCCTGATGCTCTTGGTGTCGGTTGAGCTGATCACGCGTGCTGCGTTTTCGCACGTCGAGAGTCTCGATCTCTTCGTCAACACGCCGCAGCAGAAGATGCAGGTGGCGAATCCGCAGCAGTCGGCGATCTTCGAAGGCGATCCGCTGCTGTTGTGGCGTCTGAAACCAAACCTGGACCACGCGTACTGGGACTTCACGACAGTCTCGACAAACGCGCAAAGCTTTCGTGCTGACTATCCGATTGGCGCGAAGCCTGCGGGTACGTTTCGGATTGTTTGTCTCGGCGACTCGGTGACGTTTGGTTATCGTGTGCCGCCGGTCTGGCCTGAAAGACCGAACGATTTCGACCCTGAATGGCAACCGTTTCCGATGCTGCTCGAAAAAGAGTTGCGCAAGGCGAACCCGAACCGAAGCATTGAAGTTTTTCCGATGGCCGTGCCGGGTTACACGAGTCATCAGGGTCTCGCATGGCTGCGGCGTGACATCGATTACCTCAACCCGGATGTGGTGATTGCGAGCTTCGGCTGGAACGATGCGAGTGCGAGCGATGTGCCCGATCGTGAAGCGATCGACACGCGCTGGTGGCCGGTCGCGATCCGCTGGCTGATTGATCACAGCCAGGCGTTTGCGCATGCGACGCGCTGGCTGCGCTCTCGAAACGAGGTGAAGCCTGTCGCGCATTATCCGGTGCCGCGTGTGTCGCAGCAGGAATATGTGGCTAACTTCAACGCGATTGTTCGACTGGCGAAAGATCGCGGCGCCGGTGTCATCGTGATCGGGGCGCCTTATCGCGATAGCAAGACTAATCCGCCTGAGGCGCAGTTGATGACGCAATACCGCGCGTGGTTGAAGTCAGCGATGCAGCAAAGCCAAACTCCGTATCTCGAGATTCTTGAATTGACGGAAGCGGCGGGCAGTGTGAACGAAGGATTTTTCGGGGAGTTGATCCACCCGAACCACATGGGTCATCGTTTGATGGCGTCGGAGCTTTTGAAATTGATGGATCAGCAACGTCTCTTGAAAGGTCTTAACGTTCCTGTTTTCGTGCCGTAGTTAGCCACGGATGACACGGAGAAAAATCCGGATTTGATCCGTGTCATCCGCGGTTCATGTTTTCCTGTTGTATATTGATCCGTGGAGGGTTTATGTCACTTAGTACAAAGATTGTTTCCGATCTGACGACGGCGATGAAGGCGCAGGATGCCGGTCGCACGTCGACTCTGCGGATGGTTAAGGCAGCGATGATGAACCGGAAGATCGAAAAAGGTTCAGAGCTTGATGACGAAGAGGTGCAGAAGCTGCTGCGTTCGCTGGTGAAGCAACGCCGCGACTCGATCGAGCAGTATGAGAAAGCGGGAAGGCAGGAGCTGGTCGACAAGGAACAGTCAGAGATTGATGTGATTGAAACGTACCTGCCGAAGGCTGCTTCGCAGGAAGAGATCGAACAGACGGTTTCGGCTGTGATCGCCGAAACTGGCGCCACGTCGATCAAAGACATGGGCAAAGTGATGAAGGCCGCGCAGGCTGCTCTGGCAGGTAAAAACGCCGACGGGCGTTTGGTGAGTGAGGTCGTGAAAGCAAAGCTCGCCGGCTGAAACTCACGGACCAGCGTCGAAGACCATGAAATTATCCCATCGATTAACCAAAGCGAGTCCTCCGGAGTTGTTGAAGAGTCCTGCTTTGTTAGCATTTGCGAGCGCGGCGATGTTGGTTGAGTAGACGAGTGTGGCGTCGATGAAAACCTGAATACCGCCGTCGGCGCGTGTGACAACTCGCAACGTGGTCCAACTGCTCGGAATTAGCAATCCACTCGCAAGCACCGTGCGCGAGCCATTCACAAAATTTCCGACATTGAGAAACTGGTTCCCGGGTGAGGCGACGCTGTCGCTCGTGTAAGCAAAGAAGTAGTTTGCCTGGTCCACCACGCGGAAACTCAAACCAGTATCGATACCGCTACCCCAACGACCGCGAACTCGGCTGACGCGAACATCCAGATTGCCTGAATTCGATCCCGTATTCACCCAGGACACGGAAGTATCGTCGCCAAGCAAAACCGCACGTCCGTTGAGAATGCCAAAGGGCTGTAGCTGATCAGCGTCTGCCTTCATCTGCCAGACTTGCGATCCCGCAGAGCCGCCTTCAGTCGAGCCCAATCCACCTTTGCCGCCAAACATGTAAGTGGAATTCGGACGAGAGAAAGAGTCGAAAACAAGCGCACCGCCAGGAACCGGGAACGGCGTAGGTACGGCGACGGGCTGGGGCGGCGTGGCGGTGGCGAAGTTTGGCGCCGTCGCATCGGTAACGAATTGTGGCGGAGGACAACTGCCGCAGTCGCCGAGGATCCCGGCAGTTGTGCCGCGTGGAATGCCATAATGCGATCCTGTGTTGTATCCGCGTGAAAGATCGGCCACGGTCGGAGCAGCTAAAAAGTAATAGCTGAGCAAGTTTCCTTCGCGGCTGAAAACTGTTTCGGGCGCAAAGCTCGACTCGACGGATCGAATCATGCGCGGGTTGTTGCCTTCGTAACCGCGAACCTGCGCGATGCGACCGTGGAAGTTGGCGTGATCCGAACCGCCGATCAAGAGACGCCCAGCGCCATTGCCGACGCCGGTTGACTCTCGCGGCAACGCATAGTGCGTTTTCCCAACCGGGACGCCGTTGAAATACGTGATGATGTTTTGTCCATCCCAACCAACTGCAAGATGGCCCCACTCTCCCACGGTTGGTCCACTATCGCTGCCGAACGAGAAGATGTGACTGCTGCCGCTAATTCCGTCGTTGATGTTGCCTGACATCTCGTAACGACCCGGCTCGCTCGCGCCCAGATTCGAAAAGCCAAAGAGCAGCGCGTGTAATCCGCCGTAGCCATCCGAAATCATGTAAGTCGCGCCCGCGTCGGTGCTGGGCATGGCCCAGAGCTCCCAGAAGAATGGTCCAAGCTCGGTGTATTCCGGCCAGAAGGGCCCGTAGTCGACGGTCTTTTGTGTGCCGTCAAATTCGAGGACCTGTTGTGGGTCGGGAAGTGGCTTGAAAGTTACGTTGTAATTGAAGACACGGTCGCCGATGAGATTCACGACTGACTGCGATACCGGAGCGAACGTGCAGTAGTCTTGCTCGATTGCGGCGGTGACGGTGTAGTTGCCCAACACGGTCGCGGAGAGCGAATAGTTGCCATTGCTGTCTGACTTGGTCTTTGCCGTTTCTGATCCACTCAAGATCAGACTAATACCCGTGACGCCGATGTTGTTGCTGTCAACAAGACGGCCACTAATCGTGTAGCGTCGCGGCACGTCGCTGAAATTCAACACGCGATCGGTCGCGAGACTGTTGATGGTTTGCGGAGGAAAGCTCTTGAGTGTCGTCGGCGCAGGCGCAATCGTGTAATTACCGGCGGCGTTCAGGTTTGGGAATGAATAGTTACCGGCACTGTCGGTAGTTGTGACCGCGTTGAGCGATCCGGTTAGCTGCACTTGAAGACTACCGGCGCCATTGCTGCCGATCACGACTCGGCCTGAGACGTTGTACTTGCGCAACGTGCCGATGATTGGTGCGTTACGGTTTCCGGTCAAGTTTGCGAACGATTGCGTCGTGAAGGTGTAGAACGGTGTCGTTGGGGCATTGATCGTGTAGTCGTAACCGGCAGGCAGACTAGCGAACACGAAGTTGCCGTTGCTGTCAGTCGTCGTAGACGCAGTCACAAACCCGCCGAGATTCACCGTCGTTCCCGCCAACGCTTCATTCGTAGTGCTCTTAACTACTCCGGCGATGTTGTATGAACGACGCACGCCCGCGAAGTTCAAAACCACTTCGCTGTTCAGTGTGCTGACGTTCTGTACAGGGAAGCTGAACAAGTCACTCGTGATTGTGAGGCGGTAATCAAAGCCGGCCGGCAGATCCGTAAACACATAAGCGCCGTTCGCCGTGGTCGACGCAGTTTTGATTGGGACGTTCGCACTATCCAATAGTGCGACGCCGATCCCGACAAGCGGATCGTTGTGGTCGTCCACAACGTTGCCGCTGACGTTGTGTGTTTGCCTCGCGGCGGAGAAGTTTATGTTCGAGTAGCTGTTGCTGAGGTTATTGAACGTTCTGATCGGCGGCGTGAGATTGAAGAACGCCTTGTTGGCGCTCAACGTGTAGTTGCCGAAAGTGCTTACCAGAAATGAATAGGATCCGTTGTCGTCAGTAGTTATCGCCTGGACCTCGTCTCCGTTCAACGTGAGGCCGACGCCGCTAAGCCCTGCGCCATTTCCAGTCGTTATCCGACCGCTAATCAGGTATGGCGGCGGGAGTGTCGGGCCGGCTCCGTCGTCATCTGGTGGTCCACCTCCGATGCTGCCAATTCCGATTCGAACTCTGTTGCTCTTCACGCCGTGTAACGTCAAACCAATCAACACGTCGCCACTGTCACCAAGATCGTCACTGAGTCTCAGAATGATCGAGCTCAGCCATGGAAGCGTCGCCAACGGCGCGGCATACTCAACTCGCAGCGTGTGTTGGACGTGATCGGCGGTTTCCGCTTCCGCAGTGATCGCTGACGCAGCTTCGTTAGGCTTGAGGTTGAGGTTCAGTGCGAAAATCATGATCCGCGTGCGCCCATCCGAAGCCAGCGGGGTGGAAAGCGTGAAAGGTTCTTTGCGAAAGGTAGTCGATTCGAAAGCAATCGCGCGCGTTGAGGTCGCTTCACTAATGAGAACAAGAGGTTTTTCGCCTGTTTGGGCGCCGGCTGTAAAACTTGCGAGCAGGCAGACGCCGAGTATGCTGAGCATTTGCCAAGTGAGTCGAGGACCAATGGGTCGAAGCATTTGGAGCCACAGATTACACTGATTTGTTCGCAGAATCTGCGTAATCTGTGGATCCCCCCGTCAAGTTGCCTGTTACCTGCCCTTTCCGTATAATTCACAGCTTGCTCGAAGGCACGGGGTCTCGTCCGGTGGGTTTCGCCCACTTTTTCTTTTGGAGCGAGAAACCTTCGGAAGGTGGCAATGGCTAACGAATCGATTGCAGGAAGGGTTCAGGAACTAGCTGAACGGGTCGCAATCGACCATGGCCTCGAGCTGGTACACGCCGAGGTAGCTGGCCCCGAGAACAAGCCGATTGTTCGTGTCTTCATTGATAAGCCGCATGGCGTCACTCACGAGGATTGCTCCGAAGTAAGCAATCACCTCGGGACGATTCTGGACGTGGAAGACTTTATTCACGCGCCCTATACCCTGGAGGTTTCGTCGCCGGGACTCGAAAGGGGCCTGTACAAACGCGCGGATTTCGAGCGTTTTACGGGCAGCAACGCGAAAATGAAGACGCGGCAGCCGATTGACGGGCAAAGAAATTTTCGAGGTCGTTTGCTGGGATTGGATGGCGACGACTTGCTTTTTGAAGATCGAACCAATGGGCAGGTGCGTGTTCCTCTGGACATAATTACCAAAGCGAACCTGGAAGTGGATGTAGACGAGGAACTACGCCGCTCCGGAAGTTAACGGACCTTTACAACTGAATAGCTCAACGACGCAGAGAATTCTTGCGCCGAGCGGGGGAATAGAGAGACTTTAATGAGTTCATCGATAGCACAAAATATCGAGGCACTTTGTCAGGAACAGGGTATCGACCGTGACCTAGTGATCGAGGCAATGAAGGAAGCCGTACGCGCGGCGGCCAAGAAACAGTTTCGCTCTGGTGAAGACATCCAGGTTGACTGGAACGCCGACACCGGCATCGAGCTATCGGCCTCGAAAGTGGTCGTTGACGAAGTCGAAAACCCCGCCACTGAACTCTCTATCGTGGAAGCTCGCGAGCTTGCCGGAGACGAAGTTGAACTGGGTGACGCTCTTTTGCTCCCGCTGCCAATGGAAGAGCTGGGACGCATCGCCGCTCAAACCGCCAAACAGATTCTCTTTCAAAAAGTCCGTGACGCCGTTCGCAGTAACGTTTACGAGCAGTACATCGACAAGATCGGCGACCTCGTAAACGGTTACGTCAAACGCTTTGAGCGCGGCAACATCATCGTCGACCTCGGCAATCTCGAAGCAATTCTGCCCCGGTCGCAACAGTCGCGCGGCGAGCAGTGGAACCAGGGCGAGCGCATTCGTGTTGTCATAAACAACGTGTCGAAAGAGTCAAAAGGGCCGCAGGTCGAAGTTTCCCGCACGTCGCCCGAGTTATTGCTTCGTTTGTTTGAAATGGAAGTGCCGGAAATCTACGACGGCACCGTCGTGATCAAATCTGCTGTTCGCGAACCGGGCGAGCGCGCCAAGATCGCCGTGATGTCGAACGAACGCGACGTGGATCCGGTCGGCGCTTGCGTCGGTATGAAGGGCTCCCGCGTCCAGGCGATCATCCGCGAGCTGCGCGGCGAAAAGATCGACATCATCGAATGGTCAGACGAGCCTTCAGTATTTGCCGCCAACGCACTTTCACCCGCAAAAGTTAATCAGGTCAGAATCACCGACATCGAGAATCGCCAGATGGAGGTCATCGTTAACGAAGACCAACTGTCGCTGGCAATCGGCAAGCGCGGACAAAACGTGCGCCTCGCCACCAAACTCGTCGGCTGGAACATCGACATCCGCAGCGAGGAAGAGATCAAGCGCGAAGTTACCGAACAGATGGGCGCGCTCATCGCTTCCGGCGAAGCAGTTCCGCTTTCGGTTATCGAGGGCGTCACTGCGCAGCAGGCAGAAGCACTGGCCGAACACGGTATCAACGATATTGATGCGCTGGCGCAAACAACTGTTGACGATCTGGTCGAGTTCCTCGACCTGAGTCTGGACGAAGCGGAAGTAATTTTGGAGGCCGCTCAAGCAGTTGTGGCGATGCGCGATCGCAGCCTCGCCGAACCGGAAACGGAAACAGTTGAAGAGCAACACGCAGTCTCGGCTGAGTTTGACGAATCGATTAACGAGGAAGTCGAACCGTCTTCCGAGATGACTGCTGAAGGCTACGATGAGGCGGTCGAAAAAGGTGTTCCGTTCCAGGCCGAGCAGGAAATCAATGCGTGGGAATCGGCTGATCCTGTGTCACTGACAGAGGCCGAACCGATTCCGGCGGACGAGATCGCTTTGCAGGAAGCAGGTCGCGACTTGCGGCCCGATACAATTACACCATCTCCTGACATCACTTCTTCAAGCGTCGAAGCCTACGAGAACATCGAGGAAACGGCGCAGGAAGTGTTGGCAGAAGAAGAAATCGCTTCTGCGGCTTCGGCCGAGGAAGCAGAAACATCGACTCCCGCAGTTTCGGAAGAGGCTGCATCAGGCGGGAGCGTGGACGACGATGAGAACCACTGATGCAGCCAAATAGTAACAACGCAAATGCGCTCGCTTTGGGCCGTTTGTGTTGCCCGCTCCGCCCCTACTACTGTCAGGCGCCGAACTTCTGATCGACGCTGAGGTGGTTGGGCGCGCGGTTCCCAATCACTTTAGGTCGGCTAAGACGCAGCAAGAAGCGTCGAGAAGGAGTGCATGACAGTTTCCTCTAAAGTTCGTATTTACGATCTCGCCAAAGAATTAAAGCTCGACACAAAACGACTCATTGAAGAAGTGCGTCGCGAGGGAGTCGACGTCAGCGTTCCATCCAACTCGGTCTCGAAAGAGTTGGCTGAGAAGATTCGGAACAAGTACTTCCCCAAAAAGGAAGCTGCCGTCAAGCGCGCTGTCAAAGTCGTCAAACGCGCTACGCTGCCGACCCCGGAAGCTCCCATCGGTGAGCCCGAACCGGAGGTTCACGAACATGAACCAGTTATGGCAGCGCCGGAACCTCCAGTTGCGGATGAGCCAGTCGAGGCGCCAGCCGCGCCTTCCGCGGCTCCTGCCGCAAGGCCGCCTCTAACGAGACTCGTCAAGAAGTTAGCTCCGGCCGCACGTGCGGAAGCTCCCGTTATCGAAGAAGTCGCTGCGCCACCCGTTGCTGAGGAATTGGTCATCGACGAACCGCCGTTGGTCGAGGAAGTCATCAAGACTCCGGAAATTTTGGCTCCGACAAATGGCGCTGAAGTGAAAGCACCACCAACACCCGCCCCAGCTCCACCGCCTGCGCCACCGTCGCGACAAGTCAGAGTTCTGCGACCGACAGCGGCAGCATTGAACGCTGGCATCAGGCCCGGAGAACGTGCTCCGGCTCCTGCACCGCCTCCAGTCGCGCCACCGAGAGAACGGGAACGCACACCTGAGCGGCCAGATCGCAGCGGCAGACTGCGCGAGCGACCGTCACTACCGCGTTCCGAACGCCTCGGAACACCCGGTGAGACGGCGACGCCGCAGACCACCTACATTCCACCACCCGACGCCGGACGCCGTCGTTCGCGACGCAGCAGTCCGCGCGGAGGTCGAAAGATCGAGGGCAAGGCAGGAAGGTTCGACAAGGGCGATTTCATTCCGCCACCGAGAGCACTGTCGCTTGAAGATCGTATCGCCGGTCGGCTCGAGATGCCGGGCTCAGGAGAGCTCAAGTCAGTTCGTCTGATCGAAGGATCGACAGTCAAGGAGTTTGCTGAAAAACTCGGAATCAAGCCGAAGGACGTAGTGACGCTGCTGTTGCAACGCGGCGTATTTGCAACCATCAATCAACCGTTGATGGACGACGTCGCCGCCGACCTCGGCAAACGTTTCGGTTACGACGTCTCATTCGTGCCGTTCGAAGAGATGGTCGCGGAAGAAGAGTTTGAGGAACTGATTGCGGCCGACGCTGATGACGTCGAGTTGCCACGCGCTCCGGTAGTCACCGTCATGGGTCACGTCGATCACGGCAAGACGTCGTTGCTCGACGCGATTCGCACCACCGACGTGGCGGGCGGCGAAGCAGGCGGCATCACGCAACACATCGGCGCGTACAGCGTTCAGGTTCCGAATCCCGACAACCCGGGCGAGACTCGTCGCGTCGTGTTCCTCGATACGCCAGGTCACGAAGCGTTCACCATGATGCGCGCACGCGGCGCGAAAGCGACCGACATCGTCGTGCTCGTGGTAGCGGCCGACGACGGTGTGATGCCCCAAACGATCGAGGCAATCGAGCACTCGCGCGCTGCGGGCGTTCCGATCATCGTCGCCATTAACAAGATCGACAAACCCGACGCCAATCCGGATCGCGTGAAACAGGAACTGTCCCAACAGGGACTTTCACCGCTCGAGTGGGGCGGCGAAACGGAAATGGTCCAGGTGTCTGCGAAGAAGCGACAGAATCTCGAGACACTACTCGAAACGATTCTGTTGACGTCAGACATTTTGAATCTGCGTGCGAGTTCGACGCGTCTGGCATCGGGAGTCGTACTGGAAGCAAAACTCGATCGTGGTCGCGGTGCGGTCGCAACTGTTTTGGTCCAACAGGGAACGCTCAAGATTCACGAGCCGTTCATCGTGGGACAAATCTCGGGCAAGGTTCGTGCGATGTTCAACGATCGCGGCGAGCCGATCACCGAGGCTGGTCCGGCAACACCTGTCGAGGTGCTGGGACTGCAAGGTGTGCCGCAAGCCGGTGAGAGTCTGCAAGTAGTTTCGGATATCACTAAGGCGCAATCGATTTCACAGCATCGCCAGATGTTGAGCCGCCAGGCAACGCTGCTGCAAACGACCAAACGCGGTATCGAAGCGCTGGGTGAAAGTGAAGTCAAGGAACTGCTGGTCATCATCAAGGCCGACGTACAGGGTTCTGTCGAAGTTTTGAAGTCGACCTTGCAAAAACTTTCCACCGATCGAGTGAAGGTAAAAGTGATTCGATCCGGTGTGGGTGCAATCACCGAGTCGGATGTTCTGCTCGGTTCTGCAACGCAGGCGGGATCGTCTTCGTCAGCGGTTGTGATCATAGGCTTCAACGTGCGACCCGAAGCACGCGCCGCCGATGTCGCGAAGCAGGAATCGGTCGATATTCGTCTCCATTCGATCATTTACAAGGTCGAAGAAGAGATTCGTGCGGCAATGATCGGCATGCTCGAGGCCATCGAGAAGGAAAAAATTCTCGGCAAGGCAGCGGTCAGAGAAGTCTTCCGTGTTCCGCGTGCCGGCACAGTGGCTGGATGTATGGTCATCGACGGCACTATCCGTCGCAACGCGCGAGCGCGCTTGATTCGCGACGGCGTTGTGAGTTGGGAAGGCAACATTGCGTCATTGCGACGATTCAAGGATGACGTGTCAGAAGTTCGCGAAGGGTTCGAATGTGGTATCAGTCTGGAAAACTTCAACGACGTGAAAGTCGGCGACCAGATTGAAGCCTACATTGTCGAGCGCGTCGCGGCGACTGAGCTTTAATTAGAAACGGCGAGACCTATGCGTCGTACGGAAAGAACCGCGGACACACTTAGGGAAGAGATCGCTCAGATTGTCGGCTACGAACTGGAAGACCCGCGGTTGACAATGGTGACGGTAACTGACGTTCGGCTATCGGCTGACAAACGAGCAGTACGTGTTTACGTTACGGTGGCAGGTGACGAAAACGAGCACAAAGAGGCGCTCGCGGCTTTGAAGCACGCGGCGCCTTACGTGAGAAAGCAACTCGGACTCTCCTTGAATCTCCCGCGCACACCTGAGATTCACTTTGTACGCGACCGCGTTGAAGAAGAAGGCGAACGTGTCGATCAGTTGTTACTGGAGATCGAACGAGAATGGGAAAGCAAAGGAAAGGAAAGCAGTAGCTAGCGGAAGAGATTTTTTAGGGCCTGCTTGTTGATGGGGACCTATTCAAGACCCTCCCGAATTGAAGGATTATGCTTAGTCAAGTAGTCGAGCTGATCGAGGCAAAGCGTCGTTTCGCGATCACCTCTCACATCCGTCCCGACGGTGACAGTCTGGGATCTTCGCTTGGTCTTTACTGGTTATTGCGTGCTCTCGACAAGGATGTCGAAGTAATCATGCGCGATCCAGTGCCACACGCTTACCAACAACTTCCCGGCGCCGATGATGTACGCGTTATGCCGGCTGCAGAACCTGGCTATCACGCGGTGTTCGTGATCGAGTGTTCCGACATTACGCGGCCCGGCCTCGCCGATCTTGAAAAGCAGTTCGTCGTTAACATCGATCATCATTCCACGACTGCTCTCTTCGGCAACATTAACTGGATCGATTCCACTGCCTCAGCAGTCGGCGAGATGATCTACAACCTCTGCAAAGCGACCGGCGTGCGCGTCACGAAAGAGATTGCCGAGTGCGTTTACACCGCGCTGATAACCGACACCGGATCGTTTCATTATTCGAACACGACTGAGCGCACGTTCAAGGTCGCTTCCGAGCTTGTACGCACAGGTGTGAAGCCGGCGAAGACTGCTGAAGCCGTGTTTGCTAGTTATCCGTGGAGTCGTATTCAGCTAATGGGCGCGGTGCTCTCCACCGCCAGACGCGACGACTCGGGACGCGTCGCTTGTATGCGGCAGTCGATCGAGATGCAGAAGCAGGCGCTTGCTTCGGATGAAGATACGGACGGGTTTGTTAACTATCCGTTGACCGTAGGCGAAGTCGAAGCCGTAGCGTTGCTCAAAGAGTGTGAGCCCGGAATTTACCGTACGAGCTTGAGATCGAAGGGTGACGTCAACGTCGCGAAAGTGGCGGAGAAGTTTGGCGGCGGCGGCCATCGCAACGCCGCCGGCTGCACGCTGCGTGGATCGTGGGAAGAGGCAGAAACTATGATCGTCGGCCTCTTGCAGGACGCGGTTAAGCGCGCCAACGGCTCGCGCGACATCACCGAAGACGCACTAATCGAACACTAAGTTAAGCCACAAATGGCACAAAAAGCACATACGGCACAAAATGAAATAAAGCATTAATCTGTTTTGTGCTTTTTTGTGATTTTTGTGCCTTTTGTGGCTAGACACCGATGGCTGAAAAAGAGAAAAAGTATAAGTGGCGCCGCGAGGATTATCAGGAGCAGACGCGCGGGCTGCTGATGGTCCATACCGGTAACGGCAAGGGCAAGACCACGAGTGCACTCGGTTTGATGATGCGTGCAGCCGGGCGTGGGCTGAACTGCTGCATGATTCAGTTTATGAAATCGCGCAACGATCGGTACGGTGAACATGTCGCGGCCGAGACGCTCGGTATTGAAGTTCACACGATGGGCGATGGCTTCACGTGGGACACGAAGAATCCGGAACAGGACATCAAAACCGCTCGCGAAACGTGGGCTCTTTGTGTCGAGAAGCTGCGCTCCGGCGATTACGACATGCTCGTGTTTGACGAGCTTGTCTACGTGCTGAGTTACAAGATGTTGCCTGTCGAAGAAGTCCTGGCCGAACTTCGCTCCATTCGCGCGTCGCAACCTGCTCTGCACATTGTTGTTACCGGCAGAGACGCGCCTCCCGAGCTGATTGAAGCTGCCGATCTCGTCACCGAAATGACCGAAATCAAGCATCCTTTCACTGCCGGTATTCGCGCTCAACAGGGCATCGAGTTTTAGCCGCATGTTCGCAATAGGAAACCCCATGTGCTACCCTTCCCCGCATTTCTATGGCTTGGTTCAGCAAGAAAACTAAACGCATCGAGGCCGTTCCGCCCGAAGAACGCGTAGTGAAGACGGAGAACGTCTTCGTGAAGTGCGAAGGGTGTGAAGCGCACCTGTTCAAGGGCGAGCTCGAGGATGGTTTGCAGGTCTGCAAAAACTGCGGCTATCACTTTCGCATCGGCGCACGCGAACGTCTGAAACTGCTTTTTGACGACGGTAAGTTTGAAGAGCTCGACCAGGAAGTGATCTCAATCGACCCGCTCGAGTTTGTCGACAGCAAACCGTATTCAGATCGGCTGGTGCAGGCACGAGAGTCTTCCGGACTGCCGGAAGCAATTATCAACGGGCGTGGGACTGTTGGCGATCATCCGGTGTTTGCCGGTGCAATGGACATGACGTTCATCGGCGGCTCGATGGGTTCGGCGGTCGGTGAAAAAGTCACTCGCTTGATCGAGCGTGCGATGAAAGAGAACAGTGCGGTCGTGATCTTTTCTGCTTCCGGCGGCGCTCGCATGCAGGAAGGCACGCTCTCGCTGATGCAGATGGCGAAGATCTCCTCGGCGCTGGCGGCACTCGACGAGGCGCGTTTACCTTTTATTTCTGTCCTGACTGATCCAACCACGGGCGGCGTTACCGCGAGCTTCGCGATGCTAGGCGATGTGATCATCGCAGAGCCAAAAGCACTCATCGGATTTGCGGGCCCACGAGTTATCGAACAAACCATTCGCCAGAAACTTCCGAAAGACTTTCAGAAATCCGAATTCCTCCTCGATCACGGTATGATTGACGCCATCGTCGATCGTCGTGAACTGCGTGCCTACATCACGCGGCTGCTGAACTTCATGATGAACCCCGAAATTCACGGCGAATCAGATATCGAACGAGCCCGCCGCGCCGCAAAGTTAAAAGAGAAGTAGCCACAAAAAAGCACAGTGGATTTTGAGCAGTCGGTAAAGTATCTGTTGAGTCTCGGGCATGAGACTCTCGCGATCAAGCTTGGGCTTCGGAATACCGAACTTCTACTCGCAGCTCTTGATAATCCGGAACGTGCGTTTCCCTCAGTGCAGATTGCCGGCACGAATGGCAAGGGTTCGACAGCCGTGATGCTGGATTCGATCTGTCGTGCGGCTGGTATCAGGAGCGGCCTCTACACTTCGCCTCACCTGGTTTCCATCACTGAACGAGTCAAGGTTTCGGGTGTTGAGATCACAACTGAAGAGTTTGCGTCTTGCGCGACTGTCGTGCGTGACGTTTCGGAACAACTCGAGGCGCTCCCAACTTTCTTCGAACAAGTAACCGCGATCGCGCTACTCGCCTTTCGTCATGCTCATATCGAGCTCGCCATCCTCGAAACAGGACTCGGCGGACGTCTCGATTCCACCACTGCCACAAACGCGCACATCGTCGGCATCACCTCGATAGGTTTCGATCATGAGGAATATCTCGGCAACACGATTGCGAGTATCGCCGCTGAGAAAGCCGCAATCATTCGACCCGGTGTACGCGCTGTGATTGGCAGACAGCCCGAACCAGCGGCACTCGACGTTTTGTTGAAGCGCTGCGAACAAGTCGGCGTAAAACCAATTCTCGCCGAATCGAAGATAACTGACGGCGTTGTCCTCGGATTGCGTGGGCGACACCAGATCGACAACGCCGCAGTCGCAATTGCGCTCGCTGAGTTACTGACCGCTGAAGGATTCGCGATTTCACGCACGGCGATTCTCGAAGGCCTAAGAACCGCCACGCACACTGGCAGACTCGAACTGATTCCTCACAAACCGTCAATCCTGATCGACGGCGCACACAATCCGGCCGGCGCCCAATCGCTGCGAATTTATCTCGATGAGTTCACAACCCGACCGCTGACTTTGGTTTTTGGTGCAATGCGTGATAAGCAACTTGAGCAAATGGGCGAGATCCTGTTTCCAAAGGCAGACACGCTGGTTTTGACTACCATCGACAACCCGCGTAGCGCGACGGTTGAACAATTGCAAACCGTCGCCGAACGGTTTGCCCGAGGAACAATTCTGACGAGCGAATCGAGCTCTGAGGCACTTGGAACCGCGCTCGCACATACGCCGGCCGAAGGTCTCGTTTGCATCGCCGGATCGCTCTATCTGATCGGTGAGTTACGTCCACTGGTCCTTAGCCTGAGTTAACAAACTATGACTACACCGCACAAAGAACTCCCGAAAATACTCGACAGCAAAAAGGTATTCGAGGGTCGCGTATTCAACGTCACCGTCGATACCATCAGCGAAGGTGAGCACACGTACAAACGTGAAGTGGTCCATCATTCGGGCAGCGCTGTGATCGTTCCGGTCCACGACGATGGCACGGTTGTTTTTGTCAGACAGTATCGCCATCCCGCGGTCCGTTACCTGCTGGAACTTCCCGCTGGCACACTCGCGGATGGTGAACCACCAGACGTCGGTGCCGTACGCGAACTCGAGGAAGAGCTCGGCTTGGTGACTGCCCGACTTGAAAAGCTTTCCGAGTTCTTTGTTTCACCCGGCTTCCTCGAAGAGAAGATGTGGGTTTTTCTGGCGACCGAGCTTTCCGATGGAAAGCAAAATCTCGATGACGATGAAGTCCTCGACATAGTGCGTTTACCGATTTCCGAAGCACTCGAAATGATTACGAGCGGTGAGATCCAGGATGCGAAGACGATCATCGGGTTGATACTTGCGGCACCTCGCATCGGATCGCCGTTGGAGATTGATTACCCGGCGGTTTGAATCACAGATCACACAGATTGTTTGACCCATCACCTGCCGACCCCCTAAACTCATCGGGTGTTCACAGAAGAACCTTCCCAACAACAGATAACGCCGCTAGTTGAAGAATACGCAGACCCGCCGGTAATCTCCGCGGCCGCGGAAATTCAACCAATTCCAAAACAACAGTGGTGGGTTCCCTGGATCGATGTGGCGATCGCAGTGGGTGCATGGATCATGAGCGTCATCCTGCTCTTGTTCGTGCCTGTAATCGTCGCGATCCCCTACATGGTTTATAAGATCGTCAAAGTGGGCATGCCTTCGCCGGAAGCGATGGCATCAGACAAGTGGCTGATCTTTTGGTCTGTCGTCGGAATTCTCCCAACACACATTCTCACGCTTGTGCTTGTGTGGCTGGTAGTCAAATACGCCTTTCGCGGCCGGCCTTTCTGGAAGAATATCGGTTTCGACTGGCCGGAAAACGCCAGTCACCGTATGACCGTGTTGCTGAGCGTGGTGGTGGCCATCAGTCTCTACGGCCTCGCGTTAGCGATCACGACGCTTTACGGCGACCGCAAGACGGATCTGGACTTGCTGATCGAGAGTTCGATGTACACGCGTATTGCG
Source organism: Pyrinomonadaceae bacterium (assembly GCA_036401595.1). Lineage (GTDB taxonomy): Bacteria > Acidobacteriota > Blastocatellia > Pyrinomonadales > Pyrinomonadaceae > PSRF01. Next base: position 7,650 of record DASWUM010000130.1, on the reverse strand, counting down.
ACGGCGTTTGTTGCTGTTGCGACCGCTCCGCTGATTGAAGAGCTGGTTTATCGTGGGCTGCTTTATAAGGCGCTCGAAAAAGCAGCAGGCGTTGCGATCGCAGTCAGCCTCGTGTCGCTTTTGTTTGCCGGCGTGCACGTCTATCAGTACCGAAACAATCTCGCGGTGATCGCTGTGATCACGCTGCTGAGCATCACGCTGACCGTGGCCCGCGCGGTCTCAGGGAAGGTGCTTCCTGCCTTTATCATTCACCTCGTCTTTAATGGGATTCAATCGGTGCTAATCGTGGTTGGTGGTTTCATCAATAAAGATATTCTCAAGTAAAACAGGATGAACGGTTACGACGTCGTCGTGGTGGGAGGCGGTATTGGTGGTCTTACCGTGGCGGCGTTGTTGTCCGCGCGCGGCGTGAACACTTGTCTGCTGGAGCGACAATCGCAGGTTGGTGGGTGTATTGGGCGCGTGGAGTTTTCCGGCTACGACTTCGAACCCGGCGACGGGCTTTACACCTCCTTTGGTCCAGGTGGAACTTACGAACGACTATTTGCGCAGTTACCCGTCGATATTCCCGCCGTTTTGTTAATGAGCTCACCCTACATCTTCCGTCGAGCTGATGGATCGGACACGACCATCGCGGGTGAGATCTATTCGATTGCCGGTGGTCCGGCCAGTGTCGCGGAGCGACTGGCTGAGTCGATCAAACTCAGCGGCGGCAAGGTGCGTTTGGATACGCCGGTGCTGCGTCTTGCTTACGATGAATCGGGACGTGCGATCGGAGTTGATCTGTTGAGCGGCGAACGAGTGTTTGCCAAAAATGCGATCGTCAGCAATCTGACTATCTGGGACACGTACGGAAAACTCGTCGGACTCAATCGCACGCCGCCTGAAATCAAGAAACAATTGAACGCACTTCGCGGCAGTGGCGTCTACGCTATTTACGCTGTGATGGAAGAAGCAGCAGTCGCACGTCTTCCGGCGGTGCGCATGAGTGTCGAGGATAGTGCGGGGCAGTTCACGATGGCCGTGGCTGATAGCGTGGCGCCAGATGGAAAGCGTCCGGTTACCTTTACGACTGATACTGAAGTCGATTCGTGGTTTACGTACCAGTCGAGCGACGAAGACTACGACGAGTGGGATCAAGCGGCGCTCGCAGAATTCTGGAAGCGTGTGCACGCGGCACTGCCTGAGTTAGGCGGTGACATCGAGATCATCGAGACAGCCAATCCACGCACCTATTACGACCAGACGCGGCGAAAGCTCGGGATGGTGCGAGGGATTGAGGGACAGCCGATTCAGTCTTACGAAACGACATTGTCTAACCTCTTCATCGTTGGGGATACGGTGAGTGCGGCGGCGAGAATGGATAGGGTCGTGGAATCGGCGATGTTGTTGGCGGATCGCATCACAAGATAACGCTGGACGGGCGCATATTGTCTAGTGTATATAGGCACTAGACAATATGTTCGTTACGGTTGATGAAAGAGACGCGCGGCCGCTGTACCAGCAACTCGTCGATGAGATAAAAACCCTGATTGCGCGAGGCGAGCTGGATGCAGGGACGCTGCTGCCACCCGTGAGACAGGTGGCGTCAGACCTTGGCGTTAACCTCAACACAGTCGCCTTTGCCTATCGCCGCCTGCAAAAAGAGGGACTGATTCGCGTCCGTCACGGCTCAGGCGCAGTAGTAATCTCGCAAACCCTCAAAGAAAAGCCTGACGACCGTCTGCGCGCACAGTTAAGAACCGCCCTCACACAACTCATTCTGGCCGGACTAAAGCCTCCCGAGATCCGAAGCCTTATCAACGAAGAGCTGGACGAACTCAGCAATCAACAAACACAAAAAAGCACAAAGTAGCTTGCGCTAACCTTTGTGCTTTTTGTGCCTTTTTTGGGCTCTTTACTGATTTGGTCGCGAAGGCTCAAGGTTCTTGGTTGGCATCGGGCGACCCGTTTCCTGGTCAGGTATTCGCTCTCGACCACCACCAAATCCACCGCTCGGAGGAGCCATTGGCTGAGTTGGCGGTGACGGACGAGTTCCTCCGCCGCCTCCTCCACCTGATGGATAGGTATGTCCGCCGCCTCCAGATCCGGATCCGCCGCCCGATGACGGATAAGTATGACCACCATTGGAACCTTGCGGGGTTGACAGCGGATACTGGTAGGGGTAGTACGCCGGCGGATAATACAAAGACGTCGTGTACGACCCGTACGGCGATCCCCAATTAGCAAAAAACGGCAGGAATGTGTAACAACGAGCCTGGGTGTTGAAAACCCAAACTCCAATCCTACGCGAGTAAGGATCCCAGTCGCTGAAGAACGTGTTGAGGTTGCTCAGCGTCCGGTCGTTGATGCGGCTATTGGCTTTCGCCAACATTTTTCCGCGGTCCTTGCTCCAGGCTTCAACTTCTTCCTCGTTCTTCTTCTCTTCTTTGGTCAGTTTCGCGACCGAGACGTTGGTGGCGTTGAAAACGACTTTATTCCCGCCTTTGACCTTCGTGTGCGAGTCGCTGAGAATGACGCGGCCTTTTCGAACTATGAGCTCAGTGGCGTTTTCCGGCACCACATTCAGCCGGTAGAGCCCCTGGCGCACGATTGCCAGCTTCGTATGCGGCGTGCTGATGTTGATGTTCAGGTCGAGACCGTCGGCGCCGGTGGCTTCGACAATCGCAGTGCCACGCAGCAGACGAACTTCGAGATTCTCGAGGGTATTGTTTGAGAGTTCGACCTCCGAATCGCCACCCAAACGCAGGTAAGACCCGGGATTCAGGAGAATTTCAACGCGGCCGTCATTTGCGGTACGCACGCGGTCGCCGGATTCCAGATCGTCAGTAATCGACAGCACTTGCCAATCAGTTTCACCACGAGAATGAACGCTCGCCTGCCCTGTGATGGCGTTTATTCCACCCGCTTTGGCGGAAATCACAAACTTTTCGCGGTTCTGAGCAAAGTTAAGAATCGCACAACACAGGATGAGGGGTACGGAAAGAGTGAACAATACTAGGAGGCTGGAAGTTTTTCTCATCGAAACCCTCCGATCGCAATTCAACAAATTGTGGGGCGGGCGCTAGTCTCCCCAGCATTATAGTCGGGTTGCGGACATTTACAAGCTTTAGGATCGGAGTTTCGCGTAGTAACCACGTTTGGTCCGGGCAAAGAGGTCTCCCCTTTTGGTCAGCAGCACCTCGAGCGAACGCCATTTTCCGTCAAGCGACTTGTTAGTCGGACTGTACCCGATGCTGTAGACCGTGCTGAGATCACGCACTACCCGCTCATACACTCCATCGAGATCACTCAAACGATTGGCTTTGTACATCTGGGTACCGCAAAGATTTGCGATCTGTCCGAGTTGTTCGCGTGCCGTCTCATAAGCAGAGGACGGCTCATGAAAGCGCTTCACGTTGTCTTTTTCAGTGTCGAGGTAGATCGGGAAAATTATACTTTCGGAGTTCCTAATGTGTTCGAGAAGTCCTTCGAAGGAGAGTTTCGAGCCTTCACCGTTAATACCCGGGAGAGCATTATCGACACCGTCAGTCATCACGACAATCGCGCTGCGGCGCAGCCCGGAGCCGTGCGGAACCAAATCGCTCAGAACCCAGTCCATCGAATCCCAAAAGTTTGTGCCGCCTCCCGCTTCGTCGATCTCATCGATCGTCCGCTTCAACTTCTTCCGGTCCAAACTAAACGTCGAATAGAGCGCCGGCTCTCTCGTGAATGTTACGAGGGCAATCCGATCCGTATCTCGAGCGGCATCAACAAAGCGTTTAGCCGAGTTTCGAATCATCTTCAGGTTTTTTGAATTGGAACCGGAAAGATCGAGCAGCAGGACGAGATCGAAGGGCGTGTCGGCAGCAGCGAAGAACGATATCTCCTGAGGCACGCCGTCCTCCAGAACAAGAAAGTCTCTGGGGTTCAGCGAAGGCGGTGGATTGTTTGGAGGAAACCCCAACACACTGACTTTCAGATCGACGAGATCTGAATCGATGCGAATCGTTTCGACTGGATCCTGACTCTTTGCGACGCTCACGAACAGAAGTAAAAACAAAAAGGCCATCCACAGATTACGCAGATGTTTATATTGAATCTGTGTAATCTGTGGATAAATGGTTCTCGCGCAAAGCCTAATTTGCATAGTAACCACGTTTGCCGCGCGGCACTGCATTGTTGCGTTCGACCTTGATCTTGATCGAACGCCATTTTCCATCGCGTGAACTGTTTGTCGGACGATACGCCAAACTGTACATGGTCCCGAGGTCTGCAACGACTTGTTCGTACGCTCCAGCGAGATCAGTCAATCGCTCGACCTGATAAAAAACTCCACCACCGGCGTCAGCCATTTCCTTCATCCGATCGTGTCCCATATCAAAGGCTTCAGGCTGGGTGTCGAGCGGACTCATGGCCTCGTACTCCGTGTTTAGCCACAAGGTGTACAAGACACCGTCAAACTCCTGTATGTTTCGAAGTGTCTCCTGGTAACTGCGCCGCGAGCCCTGCTGTCCGCTGATGCCGGGTATTGTTCCATCAAGACCGTCGCTCATCAAGACGATGGCTGACCGCCTGGATTTCTTCGACTCCTTCAGCACTTCATCCATCGCAAAGTTGGTTGCGTCGTACAGCTTTGTATCGCCGCGCGCCGTATCGATGGTTTCGATTCGCTGACGCAGCAATTCGCGATCAGCAGTTAGCTGTGAAACGATGGTCGCTTCGCCGGCAAACGTGATCACGCCAATACGATCAGCGGGTCTGGCGGCCTGAACAAAGCGCAACGCGGCCGCACGAATGAGTTTTACAACCTCTCTCGTCGACCCGGACAGATCGATCAGGAGGATCAGATCGAAGGGCGCTGAAGACGATTCAAACTGCACCACACGCTGCTCGTCACCGTCTTCGAAGAGTTTGAAATCCGACTGGGCCAGGCCGACGAGTCCACGGTTGGTGCCACGATCGATGACACTGATGTTCAGCGTCACCAGTTGCGAATCGACGCGAATGACATCGCCTTCGCTGATGTCATCGCTCGCGGCCGGATCGGCAGGAGTGCCCGCGGGACGCTTTGGATTGTCAGTGCCGATAAGTTCTGGTGGCTTCGCAGGAGACTTATCTACGACTTCAATGCCTGGGCCAAAGTTCAGCAGGATGTCACCCGTCTCGCTGCGTAACTCAACTTTCTTACCACCGTTCCCGAGGCGGGTTTGGAGCGATTGCGGATCCGGCGAGGGAGCCGAGCCAATCGCTGATTTGATCGTGCCTCGCGCTGAACGCGCAGAGATGTCGGCATTTGCCAGCGGCTGAAATGTCGCTGTCACCCCTCCCGACGAGGAGCTCAGGTTCGCGCTGCTCGGCGTGCCGAAGATCGAGATCGCTCCGTTAGTCGTCGCGGCGTCGAAACGCGACGTCTCCGGAATCTTGATGTTGAGATGAACGGGAACGACCGGATCGATCGGCCGTCGCACCACCGAAATGGTTAGCAACGAGCCCCGATTGTCGATGATTATCGGAGACCTGCTTAGCCTGCGCGAACCATCCCCACCAATGTTCGCGGAGACAGCGACGTAGCTGTTGCTCCAGACTTCGGCGCTGATGTTGCCAAAATCGTTGCGAACCTTGAGTTGACCGCCGGCAGGCAAGTCGATGCGAATTTCATCGTCGGCGTAGGCTGTCGAAGGGGAGAAGGCTGCCAGAAATAGAAGGCCCAGAAGGGCCTTTTGAACCTTCAAGAACATATCAAATCTCGAAGGCATAATAGCAAATCGACCAACATCCGCGTAATCCGTGGGCTGGTTTTAGCCACAGAATACACGGATCACGGTTCGATTAGGTCCAGCATCGAAGTTTCGTCGCGCGCGGGTTGTGCCGCGGGCTGCGGTGGTGGCGCTCCGGCCAGGTCCGAGATCCTCAGTAATAAGTTGTTTTGATTTGACGCGTACGGCATAGCCGTTTCAATGCTCACCACGCCGTCTCTGATGAGTTGCTCGATCACGGTGTCGAAAGTCTGCATTCCGTCCTGATCGCCCTGTTCCATTGCGTCGATCAACGACTTACCTTCCGACTCGCCTTTCTCGATGTATTCGCGCGTACGCATCGTCGATTTGAGAATCTCAATCGCCGCCACTCTCCCCTTCCCGTCCGACAACGGAATCAGACGTTGCGAAACGATGAAACGAAACGACTGCGCGATACGCGTTCTGATTACCTTCTCTTCGTTTTTCGGAAACACACCGATGATGCGGTCGACAGTCTTTGACGCGTCAATCGTGTGCAACGTCGACAACACGAGGTGACCGGTTTCAGCCGCTTCGAGCGCGACTTCGATGGTTTCGCGATCGCGCATTTCGCCCACCAGGATCACCTTTGGCGCCTGACGAAGCGCGGCGCGTAGCGCAATCGCAAAGCTGGGTGTGTCGGAGTGCAACTCGCGCTGGTGAATGGTTGAGTTCTTGTGCGTGTGTAGAAACTCGATCGGATCCTCGATGGTGACGATGTGGTAGTAGTGAGTTTCGTTAATTAAATCGATGATCGCGGCGAGCGTCGAACTCTTTCCGCTGCCGGTTGGTCCGGTAACCAGCACGATGCCGTTTTTGATGTCGACGATATCTTTGAGTTGTTCCGGCAGATTGAAATCGCTGAAACGCGGCGGCCGCATCGGAATAACGCGCATGACAATCGCGTGTGTGCCGCGCTGCTTGAAGATGTTTACGCGAAAACGCGCGTCGCCGGGCGCACTGAACGAGACGTCCGCGGAGCCCGTTTTTTCGAGACTGTCGATCGGTGTCGGCTGGTTGCCGATGATTAACTTCGCGATTCCCGCCGTGTGGGCCGGAGTCAACTTCTCCAGACCGGCGATATGCACCGGCACCAGTTTCCCTGCCAATTCGATCTGCGGCGGCCGGCCCGGACTGAAAATGAGGTCACTCACTTTGTCTGAGGCCCGCAGCATTTCTCGCAAAACGGAAATGAAGTTCGGCGGTGGTGGCGCTAGCGGCTGAGTTGTTGAGGTATTTGGTTGTTCGCTGCTCATTTTGGAACTTTTTAGTTAGCTCGTGCGTCAAAATCAGCGACAAGTTTCGCTAATGGAATATTTGTCTTAAAGAACAAACTACTTTCGAGTTGCGTACATCAAAGTGTTCGTTCTGTGAAAGCATGGAAGCCGAAATATTGGACCGTGCTGCGAAATTGAAAAGAAAGGCGCTGGAAACATGGCAACCTACAGAGATCCTGTGCGATGCTTTGCACCGTTAGAAGTAATCGAGCGCCTGCTGGAAATTCGTGTTGAAGCGGGTTACTCGCCTGCCGTCTATCTGCTTTCCCCCGATGATTTGGCAGACTATCTCGATGCATATGGTTTCGATGTGTTTGCATTATCGGAGGGCGAAGCTGAGTTTCACTTTGGCGACTATCGTGCTCCACTCGCACCGGGCGGAGATCACGCGCACTGCTCGCTGACCGCACATTAGCATCACAAATAGTTTGACGATTGGCAACGCGGGAGATGGAAACATCTCCCGCGTTTTAGTTTTGCGACGTTAAGAATCACTTGGCGCCACCGAACGTACTGTAGGGGCGGCCCTCCGTGGCCGCCCTCGGTTTTATATGTGTTCGCCAAAGTCGAGATTGTTCTTGCTTGAATCCGTGAGTGTCATCCAAGGGCGGCCA
>DASWUM010000129.1:0-11027 GCA_036401595.1 Pyrinomonadaceae bacterium | reverse complement strand
CGTTGGCGCTTTAAAATCATATGGTTGATACGAATGTAGCAGCGCAAGTGTGTGACGGTTCTGAAGTCAGCGGCTCGGTGTTAGAGAAATTTCCGGCGCATGAAACCAGCATCGGCACATTGAAGATCATCAGGGCGCTGCCCATGCGCCAGAAACGACTCGTGGGCGCGTGGTGTTTTCTCGATCGGTTCGGGCCGCTCTCATTCAGCGACGCCAAGCCGTTGGATGTCGCGCCGCATCCGCACATCGGTTTGCAAACTGTGAGTTGGCTGGTCAAAGGCGAAATTGTCCACAAAGACAGTCTTGGTAGTGAGTCATTGCTCGGACCGGGCGGCGTCCACGTGATGACATCAGGCGGCGGCATCGCACATTCAGAAGAGACGCCGCCAAAGAACAGCGGTCTCCTGAACGGCGTGCAGTTGTGGGTTGCGCTCCCTGATGCGCTTCGACACGGTCCAGCATCCTTTCAACACGTCGACGCTGTTCCGATCCTTGAGCAACCTGGCGGCATCGTGAGCGTCTTTACGGGATCTATGCTTGGTTCCTCTTCTACGGCAAAGCATTTCTCACCGCTTCTCGGAGTTGATATCGAGGTGCATGCCAATGAGAGCCTCGAACTTCCCTTAGATCGCTCGTTCGAACACGCAGCACTGTTGCTGACCGGTGACGCAGAGATCGAGGGTCAATCGATCGACTCGATGAGTCTCTGGTATCTCGGTACAGATCGCGCGAGTGTCGAGTTCAAGAGTAACAACGGGTCTCGTGTGTTGCTGATCGGTGGTCCGCCCTTTCCGGAGCGCATCTTGATGTGGTGGAACTTCGTCGCGCGCACCTCCGAAGAGATCGCACAAGCGCGATCGGATTGGCAAAGCCATCAGAGATTCGGCGCAGTCAGCGCCTATCACGGCCCACGCCTCGAAGCGCCTCCGCTCCAGCGTTTCGCACCGCCAACCCCAGCCAGTTAATCAATCTGTGTAATCTGTGGATTAATCTGTGTAATCTGTGGACAAGAAAGCCGTAAAAACAGGGTGTGCTTCTCACCTGTTGACTACCAACATAAAGCCCGCATATACTCCTGTTGATTTCCAACAGGAGGCGCGACGATGGCGGACACAAAGCATGAAGTACTGCCGGGGACGCTGAACCTGTTGATTCTCAAAACGCTCGACACCCTCGGCGAGCTGCACGGCTACGGCATTGCCCGCCGCATCGAACAAGTCAGCGGCGAACTACTCGAACTCAATCAGGGAACTATCTATCCGGCACTCCTCAAGCTCGAGCAAATGGGCTGGATCCGTACGCGCTGGAGCACGTCGGAAAATAACCGGCGCGCCAAATTCTATTCGCTGACACGCAAGGGACGAAAGCAGTTGCTGGTCGAAGAAGACCAATGGCGCCGGACGTCCGCAATTGTGAGTCGCTTCCTTGTCCCCTCCGAGAAATAACCCATGACCAGCTTACGAATTTTTCTGTCGCGACTGCGTGGTCTGTTTCAAAAACGAAAACTCGAACAGGATCTGGCGGACGAGATTCAGGCTCATCTCGAGATGCAAATTGAGGATCACGTGCGTCAGGGAATGAGTCCCGAGGAAGCGCGTTACCTTGCGCTGCGACAGTTCGGCGGCGTCGAACAAGTGAAAGAAACTTATCGCGAGCGACGCACCCTGCCCGGAGTGGAAACATTCGTCCGCGATTTACGCTACGGGCTCCGCATGCTGCGACGCAGTCCCGGCGTCACCACGGTGGCAGTGCTCTCGCTCGCCCTTGGTATTGGCGCGAATACAGCTCTGTTCAGCGTTGTCGATGCGGTGTTGTTGAAGACTCTGCCGGTAGAAGATCCGGAACAGTTGATGTTGTTTGAATGGCGCGCCGGAAGAGACTACAGAACCAGCGGCATGAGTGGTACCTCGAATGTCGATGGACCACCGGGCACGAGAAGCCTTTCACTCTTTCGTTACGACGTCTTTGAAAAGATGGTCAACGCACAAGTCGCTTCGACGGAGAGCCCGGTCAGCGATTTGTTTGCCTTCGGTCCTGTTCCCGAACTGACGGCGAAGGTTGGCGATCAGGCAGAGATAATCGACGGGCAAGCTGTCTCGGGTGGTTATTTTGCGGGTCTGCGATTGAAGCCGATCCTGGGACGCGCGATCACGGCTGAAGACGATCGCGCCGGCGCTCCGCCCGTCGCGATTCTGAGTTATCAATTCTGGCATGAGCGCTTTGACGCGAATCCAGGTGTTATCGGTCAACCACTCAAACTCAACCAGCAGTCACTCACCATCATCGGCGTCACACCACCGGGATTCAACGGCACACTGCAAGTCGGTTATCAACCTGCGGTCACGATTCCACTCTCCGTCGAGCCGCTTTTGCGCGGTGATGGCAGCAACCTCGGCACAGCAACCGAGCCAGGAGTGTGGTGGCTAAACCTGATGGGCCGGCTCAAACCGGGCGCAACTGAGGACCAGGCGCGCGAAAGTTTGAACGGCGCCTTTCAAGTCGCGGCACTCGAGGCCATGCCGCCGCCACGCAAAAGTAGTCAACCGGCACAACTCGCCCCGAAAGATTATCCACGCTTGCTTTCCGAGCCGGGTGCTCGCGGAATGCTGGACAAGCGCAAGGGTTATGCGACGACAATCTATGGGCTCTTTATCGTCGTCGCGCTCGTGCTCCTCATCGCGTGTGCAAATCTGGCCAATCTGTTACTCGCGCGCGCAACTTTGCGCGGACCGGAAATTAGTGTGCGACTCGCCGTGGGCGCCGGACGCTGGCGTCTCGTCCGCCAACTGCTGACTGAAAGCCTACTACTCGCCACGCTCGGCGGCGCTGTGGGAGTGCTCTTCGCGTTCTGGGGCAAGAACGCGTTGGTGACGTTGACTAACGACGAGACGGGACTATTACCGGGTGGAGTTGAGCTAAGTCTGAACTGGCGCGTGCTCGTGTTTACTTTGGCAGTTTCACTACTGACTGGCGTGCTGTTTGGATTTGTCCCGGCATGGCGCGCAACGCACCTCAATCTGAATACCACACTGAATCAAAGCGGCCGCACGACTGGCCGTGTGTCGCGTTTGAGCAAGAGCTTGTTGGTCGTGCAGGTTGCCGTCTCTGCATTGTTGCTGGCCGGTGCCGGATTGTTCATTCGCACACTAAACAATCTGCAACGAGTTGAGCTCGGTTTTAATCAGGAGAACTTGCTCGTGTTCCGACTTCAACCGGAGCAAGCTGGTTACAAAGACGAGCGGCTGTTGCGGTTCTACGACCAGCTCTTTGAAGAGTTGGACCACTTGCAGGCCGTGCGCGCGGCGACGTTCGCGCGCGTCGAGCTCATCGCGGACGACAATTTCTTCAATGACTTTCTGCTGCCCGGTGAAACGGCTGAGACCGCGCCAGAACACGAAACAATGCGGCAGTTCGTGCGCGAGAACTATTTTGCGACGATGGAAATTCCGTTCTTACGCGGACGTGAGTTCAGTGTGCATGACAACTCGCACGCGGTCGCTGTCGGCATCGTCAATCAGACCTTTCAGCGCAAATTCTTTCCGAATGAAGACGTTCTCGGCAAACACATCAGAGTTAACGAGCGTGATGTTGAGATTGTCGGCGTCGTCGCCGATGCAAAATACAGGAGTCAGCGCGAACCGAATCAACCCTTGCTTTACACGCCCTGGCAGCAGGAGCTCGCAGATATTGGCGAGATGCACTTTGCGCTGCGCACCACAAACAATCCAGGGGCTTTGGCAGACGACGTGCGGGAAGTTGTTCGCAAGCTGGATAGCGATCTGCCGGTCACACAAATCGGAACGCAAGCAGCACGAGCCGAGGTCACGCTCAGCCAGGAACGACTCTACGCGCGTCTGCTGAGCTTCTTCGGCACTGTCGCGCTGATACTTGCGGCAATCGGCCTGTTCGGCGTGTTGGCTTATTCTGTTAGCCAGCGCACCAAAGAAATTGGCATTCGCATGGCGTTTGGCGCGCGCGTAGCGCAAGTCACGCGTCTCGTGATCTGGCAAGGGATGAAGTTGGTGATTTTGGGTTTGGCGTTGAGTGCGCTGGTTGGTTATGTGTTGAAGCGACTGCTTGAGCGACAATACTTCGGACCGGACAGTTGGCAGCGCCAGATGGCCGAACAACTCTACGGCGTCGACGTCAGTGATCCGCTTACTCTGCTCGCGATCGCACTGCTATTGACGCTGGTCGCCTTACTCGCCTGCTGGCTCCCAGCACGCCGCGCCGCGAAGGTCGATCCCTTAGTCGCACTCAGATATGAATAGCCACAAGAATGCACAAGAAGCATAAAAAGAGAATTCATTTCTTTTATGTGTTTCTTGTGCCTTTTTGTGGCTACTGCTTCGGGTGGCATTCGACGCATTGGAACATCGAGATGTCGCCGAGGTTGACTGGGTGTCGGAACGGTTCGTTCGCTTTGTGACAGGTCTCGCACTTTCGATTGGCGAGCCCACCAAGATCGACCGGATGCTTGACATCCATCGTCAGTGAAACTTTCGTCGGCCGGGCTGAATCCGACAAAACACTGTGGCAGATGTTGCAGTCGTTGCGGATCACCTTCCCAGTGTTACTAACATGCTCGCCGTCGTGACAACGAAAACAACCTGACGAATACAGATGTCCGATGTTGTTTGGATGCGTGGACCAGTTGGTCTTCATTTCGGGAAAGAAGTAGGTCTTGAAAATACGCTGCGTCTCGCTAATCGCAGTCTTGATCGTCTCCGCTTTTTGCGCTTGCAACTGGCTGTAATTCGTCCGATAGAACCCATCGAGACTGGACGCGATCGTGCTGAGCGCATCTTGTTCGGTTGCGTAAGGCTTGTTCAATACGGCAACTGCTTCCCTCTTCAGATATGGCAACGACGGATCGAGCCGTCCGGCAGCGAACGACTGGTCCAACGCTTCGTCGGGCGAGAGGTATGTATGCGCTGGACGATTGTGACAGTCAATACAGTCCATACGCCGCTTCTCCGACGACGCAATCTGCTCGGCGCTAAGTGGTCGAACTCGATCGTAATACTCGGTGACGTTACCATTGAGATCCTTAACGCGAATCCACGGAATCACCTGTCTCTTTTCGTCGGACGCAATGAACGTGATCTCATTTCGAAGATTCATGTGCCAGTGAATCCCTGCCACCGATCCACTCGCCGGATCGCCGCCGCCAACACTAATTAACATCCGCATTTGCCGCAGCGAATTCTGCTCGTCGTAGGCGTAGTGATCGAACGTCTTGAGCTGTGCGCCATGAAACTTCGACGGCCAATGACATTGCTCGCAAGTCTGATTTGCAGGTCGCATGTTGTGAACAGGCGTCTCGATCGGCTTTGAATAACTGCCCGTTACAAGTGAAACGAGTTGACGCGCTCCCGACAGTTTGGAACGAGCATACGACTCCGCGCCATGGCCCACGTGGCAATCGACGCAACGAATTCGCGCGTGTGAAGTCGCATGGAACGCCACAAACTCAGGCTTCATCACCGTGTGGCACGCCTGACCGCAAAACTCGACCGACTCGGTGTATTCATAAGCCCGATAACTGCCGAAAGCGCTCGCACAAATAAATACGAAGGAGACAGTCAGTAATAGAATCGCGAGACGTCGTTGGCGTGGCTCGTTTAGATCGATTCGCGGATACGGCGCGATTTCCGAGGCGGGCGATCGTCTTCGTCTGCGCCTCTCAAACAGCATCCCGGCAAAAATTACGAGCAGACCAAACGCGAGGAATGCAGGCAGGATGATGTAGGTGACGATCCCGAGATAAGGATTATTCGACGTCTGCGTGAGCTCGATTAGAAATAACAGCAGGATACTCACCACCGCTGCGATCACTATCAGCGCGCCGGCGAAGCTGATGTAGTTTCTAAAGAGTGTTGGGGAACTTTTTTCTTCGCTCATCAGTTTTGCTAAAACGCGGACCTCCCATGCCGTCGGTTACCCAACGAGCATGGGAGTGGCGGGGGAGACACTTGTACTGCTCAACTACTGAGCCGTTCTCAGTTGCTTCATGTGGTCCAATAGCGCTTTAGCCTGTTCTGCTGTGACACCCTTCTCACCGTACGCCGGCATGTTGGGAGGCTTCTCGGGTTTCTTGCCCTTCATGATCGCGTCGATGTACTGCTCATCGGTGAGCGACGCATCAAACTTCTTTTCCGCCTTTGGCCCATGGCAGGCCACACATTTTGCTTTGTAGAAAGCGGCCGGATCGGAAGGTTGTGCTTCACCCTGCGCCGCAGCCAGGCCGTAAAAGATCGCGCCAAATAAGATGATTGCCGCCAATGTGATCGCTATGTTTCGTACTTGTTTCATCGTGCCTCCTGGTAACGTTGATTCGCCCGTCGCTGCAGAGTGCAACGTCCATGCCGCCTCGATTTTCCCACAAATGAGGGGAAACTCCGCTGCCTCAAGCCTTCAAGGCGGGCTTTTGCACACGCGCTGCGAAAGTTTCCGCACTCGTTTTAGCAAAACTGTCGGGGCGGAGCCACGGATGACACGGAGAAAAATCCGGATTTAATCCGTGTCATCCGTGGCCCCACTACAGCTCGTTCAAAAATGCCATGTCGGTCCTCCGCGAAGTTTCAATCGGCGTTGAATTCACGTGACAGTTAGAACAGATCCTGTCGATGACAATTCAGGCACGATGTGTGTTCCGGAAACTCGGCGACGTCAGGAAACGCGGCGTCACCCTTGCGCACTTCCTTCCAGTTCTTAGTGGGAAACCTGTGACATGAACCGCACCCAAGCTTCTCTTTGTTGACGTGTGTCGAGTGAGAAAATCCTGCGTAATCAATCTGCGTTGGACGAGGCACGCGCCGTTGCGCTACAGCCGGAGCAACAGTCAAAGCGATCGTAATGAGCACTAGTATCGCTGGTTTAGGCCAAATGGATTCCTACTCCCGCCGGCCGAAATAAAAACGCAGCGACGTGTAAGGCAAATGCGCGTGATAATTTTGCGGTCGTGGACCTACGATCGTGCTTTCGTTGTAGTTGTAATACTGATACCCAACATTCCAATCGAGTCGTTGATGCAGCTTGATCGCCAGGCGTGCTTCGGGCGACTGAAAGCTCATCGGATACGACGCGATCAGCGTTCCCGGAGTGCTGGTTGGCTCAGCTAGCCGATTTCCCTGGCCGTTATCTTTGTTGATGCGATAACCCGTAAACAGCGTCACTCGCGGCGCGACTTGGGCCACCGTCTCAACAAAGAAGAAGTTGTTTCTGACGAAGTAGAGACTGTTGCCCAGCGGATGCTGAACGCTGTTGAAGAAGTAGTCGACGATCGCTCTGCTGTTAATCCAGTGGTAGTTGTAGCCCGTGCTGATCGAGAAACGCGGAGTCGCGGTCCAATCCAGTGATGAAGAAAACAGTCTCGACTTCACACTCACGCCGAAGTCTTCGAGGGAAACTCCCGCAATCTCCGAAGGATTGGAGTTGTTTTTAGTGATGACTGCGAGATTGAGTGCGAGTCGCGAAGTTGGCTTGTAACGGCTCTTGGCGCGAATGTTCGTGTAGTTGTAATTACCGATCCGCGTAAAGACATTGTCGGCAGTGCCGTGTTCGGCGTCGAAGTAAATGGTCCACTCGTTGAGCGGCCGTGCTTTGAAACCGCCGAGGAAGGCGTGGGTGTTGTTGTGCTCCGTTTCCGAGGCGGGCACGAGCGCCGTGGGCGCGTTCGAATTGAGCGCGAACCCGCTGATCGCCTCCTCGATACGCCGTCGTCCGTATCGATAACCGAGATGGATCGAATAGTTCTTGTCGAACTGATAATCACCCTCGATAGTGTTCTGGATTTTTCGATACTCGGTTCGTGTGTTTACGTCGCGATTACTGAACCCGACTGTGTCGGTCCGCGTGCCGCGCGTGAGTGAAAAGAAATCGGCGAAGAGCGCCGACCCGTTGATTTCAAACGTCTCGACTCGAAATGTATTTGAAAGTCGAAACTTGTCCGTGGCGAGAAGTGTCAGGCCGAGATCGCCAAGCCAGCTCGGTCGTTCCGTGTTGCCGGTCAGATTGTAGCGACCGAGGTTGAGAATGTTTGGAGTCGCGCCCGGCGGACTCGGCGGGAAGCCGGTGATACGCGGATTCCAGTTGCGACCGGTGAAACTCTCGAGCGAAGAATAATTCTGCTCGGACTTGCTGTAGATGATGCGACCCGTGATGTCGAGCTTCTTCGCGACCAGCGTTTGCACACTGAAACGTGAGTAGTTGACGCTGCCGCGTGCTGGTTCGTTGCGATCGAAACTAGTCAAACTCGCCACTGCCGGATTGAGATTTATTCCCGGCGTAACTCCGAGATCGATAACGCTATCGTCACGAAAACGACGAAAGCCCTGGAGGAACGAGAAGTTCAATGGGCCGAGTGTGCCATCGGCGCCGACGCGGAAATCGTTAGCGCGAGACTTGAGCTGCGATAAGAGAATAAATTCATTTCCACCGACGTGATAGTTGGTGAATGCTGGTCCACTATAGCGCTCAGGGGAGTAACCGATGTTGAAACGAATGTGTCGATTCTTTGGCAGGAGCGTGAGATCGAAATCTCCCAGCTTCACTCGTGTGTTGTAGCCGTGCTCGCCCGTCGTAAGCTTTGGCGGCACGCTAAACGTTGCCGGACTGAACACCCAATTTGGATTCGCAAAATCGTTGAGAAAGCGGAAATACTTGAAGCGACGATACGTCGCGTCGAAGCGATACCACTCGGGCTTTTCGACGCTGACGCGAAGATTACCCTGCGGATCGGCGCCCCAACCGGTTGAAGTCGCAAGCAGAGAATCAAAGAGACCGCCTTTGCCGTCTGTTGACTTGAGCAGGAACGAACTATCAAAGACTCGTGGACCGGCTTTGTAGTTCAGATCGCTTTGATACTTGTTGAGATCTCCGTCGACTCTCAACCCGCGATAACCAAACTCAAGACTCGAAATAACCGTGAAGTCTCCGGCCTTTTCGCCCGTCTCTGCCGGCGTCTCGCTGTATTCAGACTTTTTCGGAGAAGGCGACGGTGATTGCGCGACAGCCAAACCGCACGCCACGATCAGGACAAGCGCTAATCCAATTATCTTTTGCTTCGTGCTCATGGCCCAAACCTCGTTAACGGAAAAAGACCGGGCTCGTGCGCGAGCCGTGGATCTTGATGTGGCAGTTTGTGCAATTCGCGTATTGCGCGTTCAGGTTGTGCTGTGGTCCAGCGGGCTCATCAGCGCCGACACCGTGAGACGAGCTATGACATGTCAAACATAACTGCGCGACGCGGCTGGTGATCAGCAAACGTGGATTCGACGAACCATGCGGCGTGTGACACGCAATGCAACCGTCCGTCTTGACAGGCGCATGCTCGTAAACAAACGGTCCCTGCTTGTCCGCGTGACACTTGATGCACGCGGCGTCGGCGCCGGTCGCGAGTCTGGTTTGCTTGAGCTCAAAACCGCCGTGCGGGTTGTGGCAGTCGCTGCACTTCATCGCGCCTTCCAGAACTTTGTGGTGGAACGGCAGGTTGAACTGGTGCTTTGTCTCACCGTGACAGCCGAGGCAAAGTTGCGGCTCGCTGTTCTTGAGTAGTCGCAAGTCTGAGAAGCCGGGCTTCTGCGCGTTGGCAGCGGAGACGAACACGTTCGAAGCAGCGAGTTGTCGTCCGCGTGGTGGAGAGTGGGTTGAGTGACAGTCAGTGCAGCCGATGTCGTTGCGCCAATGCTCGCCGCGCCGAAAGTTATTGTGCTCTTCCCTGCCGGCGTGACAGCCTAAACACGTTTCTGCGATCTCTTTCGAAGATTTGTTCTTGAAGGAAATGATCTTCTTGGGATCGCCTTCTTCGGAGTGTGCCTTACCTGGACCATGACACGATTCGCAACCCGTCACCTTTGATTTCCAACTGCCAAGCGATGCTAGCTGAGCGTGGGAAGTGTGCGAAAAGTTTTTGAACTGATCTTCGTGACAGTCTTTGCAAGCCTCGCTGCCCACATAGTCTTCAGACTTGTAGACGGGTTTGGCTTGATCCGTTGGGGCATTGTGCGACGAGCTGTCGGAAGTTAGCCAACCGATCGCCATCACCATGAAGGCACAGATCAGGAGTGCTTTGATACTTTTGTACAATCCAGGAGCCCTCCTTGAATTCGTTGAAATTTTTTTGACTGACTGACCCCTTGAGTTCGAAGTAGGCGAGCGTATTGTAGATTCTTGTTCGCCCGATTAGATGTGACAGCCGTCACGTTATCGCTTCTAAAGCGGGACGATCGTGAATTAGGATAGTGTCGGGCGTGACACAGATAACCTTTTGCCTGCTGAGAGTCGCCAGCAAACGCGTAACGGTTTCACGCGAGGAGCAAATCATTTGAGCGATCTCCTCGTGAGTTAGTACACGGGCGAGTCGTGTCGTACCGTTACTCAACTCGAGCAGGAGTCTGGCTAACCGGCCGTTTACTGTCTCTGGCAAAAGGAGCGACTTTGCCCGATCAGTTAGTTCAGTTAACTCCTGGCTCAGCATCCGCAGTATAGCATAAGCCCCTGCTGAACTATGCTGCATAATATTAAACAATTCCATCCGCGAGATGAAGTCAGTGCGACACGGCTCAAGGGTCTTCACGGTCGTGTCGTAGAAACTATTTCGGAACACTGAATTCAATCCGAGGACGTCGCCCGACTGAGCTACCCTCAGCATCACCACGCGTCCTGCACTTGACGAAATAGAAACGGTGACGCGGCCGGACCGAAGGATGTAGACGCCTCGCGCCGGCTCTCCTTCAGCAAACAGAACCGTGCCCCGCCCATGAAGCGAGTTAAGCTTGCCGATCCTCGACGCGTGGATTTCGCTCAGCAATAGAGACAAATCTTCACGCGAACTATATATCTGCCCGTGGGCAGGCTCGTTGGTTTCGACCTGTCTCGCATTCGGCATTGAGCGACTCCCGCTGAAGGATCAGCCAGATTTGTCAGTGCAATGCTGATGCCATGTGAAAACGTGTTCGTGCCCTAAAAGTCAGGACGTGGGGGGGGGGGGGGGGGGGGGGGGGGGGGGGGGGGGGGGGGGGGGG
>DASWUM010000128.1:0-18107 GCA_036401595.1 Pyrinomonadaceae bacterium | reverse complement strand
GCCGCCGCCGAGCGGCTGATCCGCCTCGGCCTCGCCGACGCGGCGATCGTCGGCGGCGTCGACACGCTCTGCGGCAGCGTCCTGTTCGGCTTCAACGCGCTGCAGCTGGTCTCCCCCGAGCCGTGCCGACCGTTCCATGATGCGCGAGATGTTTTCGGCGGAGAAGAATTCTCTCAGCGAAACAGTCCCCGCGACGGTGCCGAGAAAGCGGTCGATCTCGACTGCATCACCCTGAAGCGCGTTCAGCAGCGCCACCATTTCCGGTGGCGGCGGTTGCAGTCGCGCGAGCTGCGTGTTGTGCTCGAACATGTCGACGACCTCGTCGTTTCTGTTGTGTTCGTAACCGGCGAGTGCATCGCGCATCGGGCGGCGTCCTGAGAAGCCGTCATCCAACGCTGCGGCAAGCATCTCTGCATGACTGAAACTATTCGTGATGCCCTGCGCGAGGATTGGATCTTTCACATAACCGGCGTCGCCGACGAGCGCCCAACCGGCGCCATAAGGTTTGCGAAAGAAGTTTGGTAGAAAGCCGGTTCCGGCAAACCGTTCCTCTCGTCGACCCTGCTTGATTCGTTCAAAAAGCGACGGTGCGTTCTGTTTGATCGCGTAAAGATACTCGCCTTCGATGTTCGATCTGATACGGTCGAATTCTTCGCGCGGAAAGACGATGCAGATCATGCTCAAACCGTCGTTGGTCTTGTCGACTACGATCGTGCGACCTTCGCGCGGATAGAGTTCAACTCCATCGTGCGGCACGCCGCTCCAGTAAGAGTAATAGTTGCAAGTGAGCATGCCGCGATCGAAGTAGATCGGGGCTTTGACGGCTTCGGCGACAAACGAGCGCGCGCCGTCTGCGCCGATTACGATGCGAGCGCTTTCGTTGACGGTCGCGCCGTTCGCGTCGCGTCCGCGAATGCCTGTGATCGATATGCCGTCTGTCGTGAGCTCTTCGACTGTAAACCGTTCACGTAGCTCAGCGCCGGCGTCTACGGCGGCGTCGACAAGGATCTTATCGAGCACACGACGTCGCGGTGCGAAGGCTTCTGCGTTATCGCCGACAGGCGATGGCGCGCCGACGAGCGCGAACGGTCCGACATCAAACTTGATTGTGGTGGTTGATGGGCAGTTTGAAGCGCGCACCTTTTCGAGCAGGCCCCAGCGCTTCAGATGCGCCACTCCGGGTTGATGAATGTGATGTGTAGAGAGCGTGTCGCTCGGGAATGATGCCCTGTCCAGTAATAGAATTCGATAACCTTTGCGTGCGAGTAACATCGCTAGTGGAGAACCCGCACAACGTGCCCCAACAATGATCGCGTCGTACATCTGAGACTAAGCCTCCACCTCTAACGCGGAAAAGTAGCCACAAAAAGGCACAAAAAGCACAAAAGAGATTTTATATGTGCCTTATGTGGCTTTTGTGCTTCTGTGGCCTCACTCGGCTTTCAAGGTGATGAGGGGGTCGACTTTGGTGGCTCGACGTGCCGGGATCAGGGAGGCGAGTAGCGCGACGACCAGGAGAAGCAGTGGGACGCCGATGAATGTTGCCAAATCTGTTGGCGTGACCTGGAACAGCAACGTCGACATCACACGCGTGATCGCATACGCGCCCGCCAGCCCCACGATCGTTCCCACCACAACCAGCGACATCGCATAACGCAACACCAACTTCAGCACGTCGCCAATCTGTGCGCCCAGCGCCATCCGAATACCAATCTCACGCGTGCGCTGCGTCACCGCATACGCCGTAACTCCATAAATCCCCATCGCCGCGAGCACGAGGGCTACCACGCCAAACACGCCAAAAATCACGAGACTGAACCGGCGCTGATCGAGCGACGATGAAAACACCTGGTCGAGTGTGCGAAACTTCAACGGCAGTTGCGAATCCATCGCACGAACAGTCTCACGCATCACCGGCACCAACGACCCGGGCTCGACCTGAGCGCGCGCCACGACCGTCCAGTTCGACGACGGCAACCGCTGCTGAGCATTGCCATACACAGTTGGTCCAACCGCAACGTCAACACCGTAGTCGTGGACGTCGCCGACAACGCCGACAATGTGCAACAACCGCAGATCGCCATCCATATTGCCAAACTGAATCGTCTGCCCGAGTGGATCCTCCTCTGGGAAGTACTTCTTTACGAACGACTGACTCACAACCGCAGCGTTCGGCGAGTTGACGAGGTCGCTCCGATCAAAAGTGCGACCGCGCAAAACCGGAATTCCCATCGCGGCAAAATAGCCGCCGCTGGCGAGACGGTAGTCTGCGTTTCCTTTTCGCGCCGGGTTGTTGTTGAAGAAGAAGGTTCCGTCGGGACCGCCACCCGCCAATGGCAAATGATTGATCGTGCCGGCCGCGACCACGCCCGGCGTCGTGCTGAGCCGTTCAAGCAGTTGCTGTTGAAAGAGTCGCTGTCGTTCTTCATCGGCGCTGAATTTCGTGGGGTTATCAGACGCCTCGCCTCGTTCCACCAGCCGCTTGTACGAGTCCATAAACTTCTTGTAGCGCTCTTCATCCGCACGCAAATCGGGCAACGACAACTCCATTGCCACCGCGCTCTCAGTTCGAAATCCGGGATCGATCTGGAGCAAGCGATAGAAACTCTTGCCGAGCAGTGCAGCGCCCACAAGCAGGATCAGAGTCAGCGCCATCTGGGCCACTACTAGCAGGTTTCGCGACTGCTGACCGGCGAATCCCGGTGTGCCCGTGCCTGCTTCTCTCAAGTTGTGTTCAAGATCTTTCGTCGAAAAGCGGAGCAAAGGCACCACCCCGAGCACTACGGCAATCAGCACGGAAAGCCCAAGTGTGAACGCGATCGCACGGCCGTTCACTCCGATCTCGCTCGCGCGCGGCAAGTTTCGTTGATTCAAACCGAGGATGACGTTGACGCCCCAAAACGAAAGCAGCACGCCGAGACCCCCAGCGGTAAGAGCCAGCAGCAAATTCTCAGTGATGAATTGTCGCGCCAAACGCCAGCGCGTGGCGCCGAGTGCGGAGCGGACAGAGAACTCACGTTGACGTGCAGTCACCTGGGCCAACAAGAGGTTCACGACATTTGCACACGCCACCACCAACAAGAATCCAACGGCGGCAAAGATCATCAGGAGTGCATTGCGAATATTCCCGACCATGAACTCCTGTTGCGGCACGACTGCGATATCGACGGCATCAACATCCTTGCCGTATTCCTGTTTGAGCTGTTTGCCAATCGCACTTACATCAGCTCGAGCCTGTTCGGTGCTGGTGTTCGGTTGCAATCGCGCCACCACGCTCCAGTTGTGCGCCGTACGCGAAGTCTCTGTCGGAAACAACTCGCGCGGGATCCAAATCTCCGCGTCCTGCGGAAATGCAAATCCGGCCGGCATGACACCCACGACCGTGAGACTCTGGTCCATCGCACGGAGAGAAGTTCCGGAGAGGTCTGTCTTTCCGCCCAGCAATCGTTGCCAGAATCCGTAGCTCACGACGGCAACCGGCGCGCCGCCCGCTTTGCTTTCGTCGGCCGCAAAGGTACGGCCAACAATCGGCTTGACGCCAAGTACGTTGAAGAAGTCAGCGGAGACAGCAAACGTCTGCGCGCGAACCGGCTCGCTACCGCCAAGTACGGTCGTCAAATCTCCGGTGTACTGAGCGATTCCGGCAAACGAACGACTGCGTGCACGAACGTCGACAAAGTTCGGATCGGCAAAACGAATGAGGGAACCACGCGAGTTGATCTCACGCAGTTGCACGATCTGATCGGCGTTGGGATACGGCAGCGATCGCAGTAACACTCCATCGACGACACTGAAGATTGCCGTCGAGGCGCCGATACCGAGTGCGAGTGTGATGATTGCGAGAGCGGTGAATCCCGGACGTCGCAAAAGGCTGCGAACGCCGAAGCGAATGTCTTTGATCAGTGTCTCCATGGGCCACAAAAAAGCACAAAAGTGACAAATAGTCCATCCCTTTCTTTAAGCTTTTGGTGCTTCTTTGTGGCTAACTCTTTAGAGATGAAGTTGGGAGCGAGTTTGTATGACTTGTAATATGCGAACGAGAAATCAGACCTGTGAGACCGTTTTCGGTAATTACCGGCAGTTGATTCAGATCCTGGCGAGCCATCACTTCCAGCGCGTCACTCACTGACGTGTTTGGCCCAACTGTCTGCGTCGCGTCGAGCGGTCGCATCACATCATTGACCGTGGTGTAGGGCCAACGATTTTTCGGAGTGGCATTGATCTCGTTCGGCGTAATGATTCCTTCCGGACGGCCGTTCAAGGTCACGACAAAGAATCGTCTTCCGGTGCGCATGAGGTGTTCTTCGGTGAAGACCTGAAGGTTCGTGTACGCATCGACGACCGGATAATCGCGCGACATCACGTCCGCCACACGCAGGCCGCGCAGGCCTTCAGTGATCACCATCTGTGTATAACTCTCACGTGACGCGCTCAGCAGAAACCAACCGATGAACACCATCCAAAGACCGCCGAAGCCGGCGCCTCTGAAGAACTGCATGACACCGTAAAGAATCAACAAGAACGCGATAACCTGGCCCACGCGAGCGGCGATTGTTGTCGCACGCTTCGCATTGCCCGTGATCCACCAGATAAGACCACGCAGCACGCGCCCGCCGTCGAGCGGAAATCCCGGAATCATGTTGAAGACTGCCAGGCCGATGTTGATAAGACCGAGCCACATCAACATTGCCGGAATTGGTTTTTGCGGAAGATCGGGCGGCGTCCATCCGAGTGCAACTGTGAGTAAGAGACAGATAACGCCGATCACAAAACTGGTGATGGGACCAATGATTCCCATCCAGAACTCAGTCTTGGCGTCAGCGGCCTCTTTTTCGATCTGGGCCACACCGCCGAGGGCAAATAGAGTTATTGATCGCACCGGTAAACCGCGAGCCTTAGCGACGATCGCGTGCGAGAGTTCATGGACCACGATTGCAGCAAAGAAGAGTAGTGCGGTCACAAGCGCCACAGTCCATCTCAGAGTCTCAGTCCAACTCGGATTGTTTTCTTCGAAGTGACCGACGAGAGAGAAGGTGATCAAGACCGCGATGATGAACCAACTGTAATGCAAACCAATTTCTACGCCAAAAATGCGACCGAGCTTGATTTGCGCCTTCATACACTACTCCTTACCGCCCAACAGCATAGACCTTAATTGCGAGTAAGTCTTTTGCTGTTTTGTGCTTTTTGTTTCTTTTGTGCTTTTTTGTGGCTAAAGCGAGACGGTTTGTTCGGCCCAGAATTGGAATTCGCGGTGTTTGTGAACTTCAGCTTTGGCTGGAGTGCCGTTGGCGACGTCGACTATGTGATCGAATACGCGTCGTCCGACTTCATCGATGGTTTCAGTTCCATCGATGACGCCGCCGGCTGACAGGTCCAGATCATTGGACATGCGTTCGAAGATCGGAGTGTTTGAAGCGAGTTTGATAACCGGTGTGATGGCGTTGCCGATTGTCGTGCCGCGTCCGGTTGTGAACACGACAACTGTGGCTCCGGCAGCGACGAGACCCGGAGTCGATTCCTGATCGTAACCCGGTCCCTGCATCAGATTGAGACCGCGAGAACTCGCTGTCTCGGCGTATTCGATCACGCCTTCAACGCGAGTAGTGCCGGCCTTTGCGATCGCCCCGAGAGATTTGATCGTGATGTTGAGCAGTCCGCCCGTTACGTTTCCAGGACTCGGATTATTGTTGAGCACCGCGCCAAACTTCGATGCGTAATCCTTGTACCAGTCAACCATGCGATAAACGGCACGACCTGTTTCGACATCCTTCGCGCGATACGCGAGCAAGTGTTCGGCGCCACAGAACTCCGGCACCTCGGTGATCAAAACAGTTCCACCCGAGCGGACCACCAGATCCGCTGCGCGTCCGAGCGACGGATTCGCAGAGATACCGGAGAAACCATCCGAACCACCGCACTTCACACCCAACACCAGATCACTCACCGAACAAACGTCACGTTTGGTCTCGTTGACCAACGGCAACATTCGCTCGACTTCTTTGAGTCCGTGTTGAATCGCAGCCTGCGTGCCGCCAACGTCCTGAATTCCAATCTTCGCGACTGGTTTATCGAAAGCCTTCTCGCGTTTGAGGAGATATCTCTCGACCTGTGAAAGGTTCGTCTTCTCACAACCGAGATCCATCAGAATCACGCCGCCGACATTCGGGTGATCCGCGTAATTCGAAAGCGTACGCAGCATGACCTCGATCGTCGAGCCTTCCTGACAGCCACAGCCTTTGTTGTGGGGAATTGCAACGACGCCATCGACGTTTGGGTATCGCAGTCGATCGTAAAGTGTGAACTCAGCAATCGTCGAAATTTGCATCGCCTCATGACTGGCACACATGCTCGTCGGCACGATCAGCACGTAGTTGCGTGTGCCAACGCGCCCGTCAGGCCGTCGATAACCCATAAACGTTCCGCGTTCAGAGATCGGAAGATAATCGGGCGCAGCAGTGTGCAGGTTTTCCGGAAGCTCGCGAACGATCGGGACTTCGTCAGTCATGTTGTCGTGCGTGATCTGTTCACCCTGCTTGATGCCGAGTGACGTTCCGATCGGCTGACCAAACTGAAGTACAAACTCACCCGCGGGAATGTCTTTGGTGGCAAAACGATGACCGGGAGGAATCTCACCCAGGATCTCGATCACGGATTCGTTTGGCAGCAGCAACGCAAGACCCGCAGACGTAGCCGTCTTAACCACGGCAACGTTGTCTTTCGGATCAACGATGATCGCGAATTCACTCACTAACGAAACGGGAGGCGACTGGACGCTCGACATATTAGTTTTCTAGAACGTTCGCGAGAATTAATGAACGGACATTTGGATGCACACGCAACCAGAGTCCCGGGTTCAGATCGAATTGTCGCTGCCGTCCTTCGGCATCGTCGGCAATCTTCGTCGTCAATAGTTGACGATAGCTCTCTACCTTTGCGGGAGCGGTGTCAGCATCGACGATCGACTGCACGATCCGGCGCGCTCCGAGAATCGCTGCTGGTCCAAGTGTCAGAATCTGTTTTGCCGCGCGACATTCAGCTTCGTCAGCTTCAGTAATCATTGAGCCGCCGGCTTTGAACTTGTTTATGTGGTGCTCGAGAATCGATTCAGAGATCGGGATCAATCCGGCGACATCGTTGTAAGTCGCGCCCGAACCGGGTTTGATGTAAGCAAGGTGCGAAGCGCCACCGGCTTCCGGACCAAGGCCCAGAAAAAAGAGATCGATGCCGCCGAGTGATTCGAGCCGTTCGATATAGCCCGCCAGTTCGCTTTCAAGATCGCCGGCGTCAGTGCGAATTGAAGTGAAGCTCTTCACTTTCCGAAAGAAGTCTTCGCCGAGCAGTCGTTCAAAATCGCGCACGAAGCTCAAGCTGTTGTCCATCCGCAACGGGGCGAGCGCATCCTGAGTAAAAACGTGCAGGCGACCCAAGAGCGCGTCGTGCTCGCTGGTCTTTGCCAATGAACCGAGCAGACGGTGCAAAGCCTGACCACCGCGGCCACCCAATATTACGATCACGAGCGGTCCGTCTTTCGCGGCTGCGAGTTCCACAATCTCGTCGAACATCGCCCGGCCCACCGCTTCCTCGGACTGCTGCACCTCATATCTGATATCGTTAGCCGGCAGCTTTGCGAGATACTCGCCGTCCGCGGCGTCGTGGGAGAGCCAAACGTTTCCCGCGGCCGAACGACGAGCAATAGTTTGTTTCCTGGTAGCGGACATTTTGGTAATACCAATTCCAAAAAGAAAGCTCGACTTTAACACGCGGTCCCTAACTATACAAGCAAGATTCTGCTTGACCGTGAGAGACTTACGGTGTTACAGAGTATTCGCGCTTTTCAAAGTGGTCAAACCTTTTCGATAAATCCACTGATTACAGAGATTTTGTCTAGGCGTAATCTGTGGATAGCCCTGGTATCAATCTATGACTTATTCGCAATTGGAACTGAACGGGAAAGTGGCCGTTGTGGTGGGCGGCACTTCCGGAATCGGACGCGCCATCGCACACGGTTTTGCGCAGGCCGGGGCTGACGTTATTTCCACTTCGCGGCGCGCCGAACAGGTGGAAACGACCGCGCGCGAGATTGAAGAACTGGGCCGGCGTTCGCTCAGGCTTACTTCCGACGTCTCGGATCGTGCGTCTTTAGAGAACGTACTGAACGAGGCCGTTAAGGCTTTTGGGAAAGTGGACATTCTGGTCAACTCCGCCGGTCGCACAAAACGAGCGCCGACGATCGATTTCCTGGAAGCCGACTGGAACGACATCATTGATACGAATCTGACCGGCACCTTGCGCGCCTGTCAGGTGTTCGGCAAGCACATGCTCGAGCGAGAGTCGGGCAGCATCATCAACATTGCTTCGCTCTCGACTTATGTTGCGTTGTACGAAGTCGCTGCTTACTCGGCGAGCAAAGCCGCAGTCGGTTCGCTCACGAAATCGTTGGCGATTGAGTGGTCCAGTCGTGGTGTGCGTGTGAATGCGATTGCTCCGGGCGTCTTTCGCACTGCGCTGAATACAAAGTTGCTGGATGAAACTGAACGCGGTCGCGAGTTCCTGGTTCGCACGCCGATGAAGCGCTTCGGCAACGTCGAAGAGCTCGCCGGCGCCGCGATCTTCCTCGCGTCCGACGCGGCAAGTTTTGTGAGCGGCGAGATCATCGCCGTCGACGGCGGTTTTCTGGCGAGTGGGGTGAATCAATAACAATGGACGATGCAGTCGAGATCACAACGGCGGCCGCGCCAACACTCGGCGAGAAAGTTGGTCGTTATCGTTGGGTCATCTGCGGTTTGCTGTTCTTCGCGACTACTGTCAACTACGTCGACCGCCAGGTTCTCGGTATCCTCTCAAAAGATCTGAAGATTGCAATCGGCTGGACCGAAGTTGATTACGGCAATATCGTCGCCGCCTTCAGCGCGGCTTATGCCCTTGGACTCTTGCTGGCCGGCCGTCTGATGGATCGCATCGGGACGCGAATTGGTTACGTTGTCGCAATTATTTGGTGGAGCCTGGCGGCGATGGGCCATGCACTCGCTCACACACCGTTCGGATTCGGTGTTGCCCGTGCAGCCCTCGGCATTGGCGAAGCAGGAAACTTTCCCGCGGCTATCAAAACTGTTGCCGAGTGGTTTCCCAAGAAGGAGCGTGCGTTTGCTACCGGCATCTTCAACGCCGGCTCGAACGTGGGCGCGATTGTTGCTCCGCTGACTGTGCCTTGGATCGCTGGTCATTGGGGCTGGCGTTGGGCGTTTCTGTTGACCGGCGCGATCGGCATGTGCTGGCTGCTGTTCTGGCTGCCACTCTACCGCCGTCCGCATGAACATCCGAAAGTATCAAAGGCCGAGCTGGACTACATCCACAGCGATCCGCCGGATCCACCGGCGAAGAAGGTGCCGTGGTTGAGCCTGATTCCGCACCGGCAAACCTCGGCCTTCGCGATCGGAAAATATCTCACCGATCCAATCTGGTGGTTCTATCTCTACTGGATACCAAACTTCTTTCGCGACAACCATGGACTCGATCTTACGACGATAGGTCCACCACTCATCGCAATTTACTTGATCGCCGACATCGGCAGTATCGGCGGTGGCTGGCTTTCTTCGGCGTTTATCAAGCGAGGTTGGACCATCAATCGTTCGCGCAAGACTGCGATGCTGATCTGCGCACTGGCAGTGACGCCGATCATTTTTGCTGCCAACGTGAAAAACCTCTGGGTAGCGGTCGCTTTGATTGGTCTGGCAGCGGCGGCGCATCAGGGCTGGTCGTGTAACCTGTTCACGACGACATCGGACATGTTTCCGCGTCAGGCTGTCGGTTCGGTAGTCGGCATCGGTGGAATGGCCGGCGCGCTTGGCGGCGCCACGATGGCGGTCGCCACCGGTTACATACTCCAGAGCACCGGCCAGAACTATTCAATCGTCTTCATGATCGCCGGCACGGCGTACCTCGTCGCGCTGCTTATTATCCATCTACTCGCCCCAAATCTCACGCCAGTCGAAGACGCCGAACACGGATCGACTGAAATGTTTTCTGCGGGACCTCTGATTGGCTTCGGATTTGTCGGCCTGGTATTCGGATCGTTCGGCGGCTGGTGTGTCGGCTTGCTTTCGCATGCCACGGGTCACGTTCTCTTCAAAGACATGATGCTCGGCGCCGCAGTCGGTGTCGGCCTCGGAATAATCTTCAGTCTGATCCGTTCAAATCGTTCTTTACAATCCGTCTAATCCGCGTACCCGGAACCAATCATAATCGGCATACCCATATTGCATTTTGCTTGTCTGTGCTATCGCAAACAACCCAACCTTCGCACCGATCCACATTCCTGGTTGCGCTGTGAATGCATCGCCCAGCGCTTCGAACTTCTTTCCATCGAGGCTGTAACTAAACTCACAAAGCGCATCGCCGCTCACTGCAACGCGCAGATAGATTTGGTTGATCTTCAGTGCAACCGCGCCGGTCTCTTTCTCGTCTCCGCCTTTCGACGCATCAAGACAAACGACGCGTACAAGTCGTAATCCGCGTGTATCGCGCGTTACTGCGAGATACGAATAATCGCGCCCCATCATCAACAAACCACTGCGCTCTCCTTCACGCAGATGCGACGCGTCAACTAAGGTCGTCACAGTAAACTCGCGCGACGGTAGTTTCTGAAGTAATAAGTTCGGAATGGCCCAGAGATTTTTGCCGCTTTCCGGCCACGGCACGGCTGTCAGTCTCAGCCAACCGCGCCGCGTTGTGAACGAAGACCATCGCGCAGCAGGATTGGCGTGCCATTGCCACTGCAAGCCCAATTCGTTGCTCGAGAATTCGTCGGTTGTTTGCGGTGATTCTGATGGATACTCGCGACCGACGTTCGGCTTGCGGTAGCTCAGCACTGGCTCGCCTTTTCCGTCGCCATCCACGTCAACACCGATCACAGGCCAATCGTTGACCCACTTCACTGGTTGCAGATGAACGATACGTCCATACGCGCGTCGATCCTGAAAGTGCACAAACCACGACTCACCCGACTTGAGCTCAACCCAGCCACCCTGATGCGGTCCGTTGATCTCAGTCTGACCTCGGTCCATCACGATGCGATCTTCGTACGGGCCATAGATACTGCGCGCGCGCAGAACTGTCTGCCAACCGGTCGAGACACCGCCGGCAGGCGCGAAGATGTAGTAATAGCCGTTGCGCTTGTAGAGCTTTGGTCCCTCGATCGTGGGATGATTGACGCGACCATCAAACACCATTTGCCCGTCGTCGAGCAGCTTGGTTCCATCAGGACTCATGCGATTGATCGTGAGGATGCTCTTGATCCCGGAACGACTGTTGGCCCATGCATGAACAAGGTACGCATTTCCGTCATCGTCCCAGAACGGGCATGTATCGATCCAACCCTTCGCGGCTCTGACTAACAGCGGTTTGGACCACGGTCCGGCAGCGTTACGCGCCTTGACCATGAAGATCCCGAAATCCGGATCGCCATAAAAGATGTAGAACTCGTTTTTGTGGAAACGAATCGCAGGCGCCCAAACACCGTTGCCGTGTTGTGGTCTTGCGAACACGTCCAGCGGCGGAAGCGACTGAAGGGCATGACCAATTATCTTCCAATTGACCAGATCCCTTGACTGAAGTATCGGCAGCCCGGGAACACTATTGAAGCTCGAAGCGGTGAGATAGAAATCATCTCCAACCCGAATTATATCCGGGTCAGAGTAATCAGCATCAATAATCGGATTTTTATAAGAGGATTGCCCAAAAGCTCGATCAGCAAAAAGCACAAAAACCACAAACAGGACGAAAAATCCGGTTCTCATTTTTATAACTTTTGTGCCTTCTGGTGGCTAGTCTGCTTCTTCCTGCTCCTGCGCTTTTTGAGCGAGCATCAGGTGGTCGCGCATCGCGTCGCGCGCGGCTTCGGAATTTCGATCGCGGATGGCGCGATAAATCTTGCGGTGCATTTCCGCCGACTCTTTCAAGTCGCGCGCGCGCCGCACAGTCTTACTGCGTACTTCGAAGAGGATCGTCGCGACCATGTTCATGAGCGCCGTGAGAATGCGATTGCCGGATGCGGCCGCGACAGTTTGATGAAACCGCATATCGTGAACGAGAAACTGTTCGGGCTCGTCAAGTGACGCAAACATTCCGGTAACCTCTTCCGACATCTCCGCCATCTGATCACCCGTCGCGCGCTCAGCAGCGAGGCCAGCGATCGCCATTTCGAGTGAACGTCGTGC
This sequence comes from Pyrinomonadaceae bacterium, assembly GCA_036401595.1. Taxonomy (GTDB): domain Bacteria; phylum Acidobacteriota; class Blastocatellia; order Pyrinomonadales; family Pyrinomonadaceae; genus PSRF01. The sequence goes on along the minus strand of DASWUM010000128.1, from coordinate 5,889 downwards.
TTCAAACATTTCCGCCGGGGCGAATCGTTGCAGCGACGCCATCAATCGCAGCGGACTGCTGTCGAGCGCCGGCGGACCTTCAGCTTCGACGACGAAAGTTCCCGCGCCGCGTCGAGGTTGCAACACGCCAACTGCCGCAAGCGAACTAATCCCAGCGCGCAACGTCGGACGGCTGACACCGAGCAGCTTCGCCAGATCTCTTTCCGGTGGCAGTCGATCTCCCGGACGCAGTTCGCCGTTATGAATCATTTCGCGTAGCTGCGAAACGACTTCCTCGAACGACGTTCCGCGGCGTTCCGAATCGATAGTCTTGAAGATGTTGGCGTTTGATTCACTCATTTGGTGTTCATTGTAGAGGTTTTATCCACAGATTTCACAGATTCCAGCTCAGTGGCGGCCAATAAAAACGCACCAATACCTTTCGGATCGTTTGTTACTACCTTCTCGTTGACGTAGTACTCATAACTGCCATCGCGATACGGATTGCCGCCGAGCCCCGCGACCGCAACTGTGCCTTCAAGATTGAGACGACCAATCGCATCAGTTTTCACGAACTCTTTTAAGATGCCTCGGTAACCATCTTTGGCAGTCTTCATAAAACTCGCAGGCAGGTAGCCATTCCGCGCGCCCTTCCCGAGCGCATAGACAAACATGCAGGCAGCCGACGACTCGAGATAGTTTCCGTTTTCTCCGCCGCGATCCATCACCTGATACCACAAACCAGAACGTGGCTCCTGATATTTCGCGACTGCTTGCGCGAGGCGATTGAGGATCGCGATCAACTCACGTCGTTGCGGATGTTTGCGTGGAAAATAATCGAGCGTCTCGACGAGTGCCATCGCATACCAGCCCATCGCTCGCGCCCAGAAGTTCGGCGATCTGCCGGTGGTTGGATCGGCCCAACGTTGCTTCCGCGACTCGTCCCAACCGTGATAGAGCAAGCCGGTTTTGTCGTCACGCGCGTGACGTTCCATCAGCATGAACTGCTTCGCGATGTCGTCGAAATCATTGTCTTCATGAAACGTTGCGGCGTACTCGGCATAAAACGGTTCCGCCATGAACAGGCCGTCGAGCCACATCTGCGACGGGTAGATCTTCTTGTGCCAGAAACCGCCTTCGGACGTGCGCGGGTGAGTCTTCAATTGCTCGCGCAGGAGCGTGGCGGCCTTCCGATACTTTTCGTTACTCGTGGTTTTGTAAAGAAAGAGAAGCACGCGGCCGGGAAGAATGTTGTCGAGATTGTAGCTGTCGAGTGAGTAAGTGCGAATGGAGCCGTCGTCGGCGACGAAGTGGTCCATGTTTTGTTGAATGAAGTCGAGATACTCTTTCTTCTTCGTGCGCGCCCAAACGCGCTCGACGCCTTTCAAGACGAGGCCGTGCTCGTAATTCCACCTTGACGGGTAGCCGGTACGCCAAAGCGCGGTCATGGCGGTGTCCGCGGCTTGTTCGGAGACGGGTTCTGTTTGCGCGGCTGCCGTGACCACCAGCAGAAGCATTACTCCCGCAACGGCGCAACGGCGCAACGCAAAACCCTTCTTCCGTAGCGCCGTTGCGTCGTTGCGGGAGTAACTACGGCAGGGCATCAATCGTTCTCCCGTTGATTTTGACATCGTCAAGCGTTGCATCTTTGACGTTCTTCACAATGTTACCCTCAGCGACGTTGTCGAAGGTGCAGTCCTTTAGTCGCAAGTTAACGATTGGTGCCGACGGAAAACCCTGAACATCTAGCGCGTATTTGCTCTTGCCGCTGCGGAGATTATCGACCGTGTAGTTGCGCACGACCGGTGTAAACGATCCCTTCGCTCCTTCTTCGTAATTGAAGTCGATCGTGATCACCGCGTGCGCCACCTGGCCCACTTCGATGTTGCGGAAGTGCAGGTTCTCCAGCAGCCCGCCGCGCATCGCGTTGTTCTTCACACGCAACGCATGATCGAGATTTGGACTATCGAGACGGCAGTTCTCGGCGAACAGATTTCTCACGCCGCCCGAGATCTCGCTGCCGACCGTAATCCCGCCGTGCCCGTCTTTCATAAAACAATCCTGCACGATGATGTTCTCGGTGGGAGTGTGAAGCCGTCGCCCATCTGCATTGCGTCCGGACTTGATCGCGATGCAATCGTCGCCGGTGTCGAAGTAACAGTCCTTGATCAGAACGTCGGAGCACGACTCCGGATCGCAACCGTCATTGTTTGGACCATGACTGTTGATGTGCACGTTTTGCACGATGACGTTGCGACAGAGCACCGGATGAATTTCCCACATCGGCGAGTTCAGAATCGTGACAGCGTCGATCAGGACGTTCTGGCAACGATACGGCTGAATAAATTGCGGTCGTAGGTAGTGACCCTCGCCGAAGACGCGTTCGCGCACGGACACGCCTTTCTCGGCCATCGCGAGCAGCTGCGTGCGGTCCGGACGCTGTTGGCCCGTGCCTTCTTTCCAGCCGTACTGTGGACGGCCATTCCACGGCCACCAGTGTTCGTTGTTGCTCTGTCCGTCGAGCGTGCCTTTGCCGGTGACGGCGATGTTCCTTTGCTCAAAGGCGTAGATGAATGGCGAGTAGTTGAATAGCTCGACACCTTCCCAGCGCGAAAAAACCACTGGCAGGTAATCTTTTGGATTTGTGCTGAACTTGATCGTCGCGCCTTCGGAGACTTCGAGATTGACGTTGCTCTTCAGGTGAATCGCGCCGGTGAGATACGTGCCGGCAGGAACAACGACTTTGCCTCCGCCCCCTTTCGAGCATTGATCGATCGCGCGTCGAAAAGCGGCGGTGCAATCGGTGCGGCCGTCAGGCTTGGCGCCGAAGCGATTGAGATAGAGCGTGCGTTTTGGGAAGCGCGGTGGTTTGATGCGTTCGAGGATCGAAGGCATCACCGTTTGCCATGGATCCTGTTGAGCCATCAGCAGTCGCGGTGCGATAGATAAGACCGCGCTGCTGATCAGAAGTTCTTTAATGAAGTCTCGGCGTGTTGTCATTTGTTCGGGATATTTTCACGCAAAGGCGCAAAAGACACACTCCTAATTCAGTCTTGCTCCTTTGCGTCTTTGCGTGAAAAGTCTGTCAGTTTCTTTCTCCACGCGGGGTAATCGTCCTTCAAAAGTTTTGCGGGTTCCTCAACGTACCAGGCATAGCCGACGCGTCGTTCGTGTTCGATCTCGGCGACGTTGTATTTCACCACTGAATCACGACCAACAAAGACGGGGCGGTTGGTGCCAAGCTCGTAGAAGCGAGCCCAGATCGGACCCGCCGCCGGATCTTTGATTACGACGCGATCGATTCCGCCCGGTAGTGATGCCTCCCGTTTTTCGGTCCACTTGATACCCTTTATTTGCGTCTGCTCAAACCACACAATCGCCGCGTCGATCGCCTCGACCACTGCCGGCGACGGATTCTTTATCGACATCAGAAAGCGCACAATGCCGACACTCTCACCGCCGCTCAACGAAACCAATTCGTACTTTCGCGCCTCCGCTGGCGCGAGCGTGACCTCGTCATGTTGCGCACACCACACCGTGCGCCGTCCATCGACAATCACCTGCGTCTTCAAAATGCACTCAACTCCTTTTGCTACCGCGGTCGCAGCTTGTGCGCGGCGAGTGTTGTCGACAAAGTCGTAATTTGGCTTTCCCTCAGCGACATCACGCAGCAGTTTCATCACGCCGATCATCGCGTCGTCGTTGTACGTGATGTGCTTGTAGTATCTCGAGAGATCCGGATAGAACTGCGGCCAGCCGCCATTCGCGTACTGAGCCTTGAATAGATAGTCGAGCCCTTTCAGAAACGATTCGCGATAACGCTCCTGATTTGTCTTGGTGTAGACGCGCGCGAGAAATGATAACTGGGTGTAAGTAGCGCCGTTGTCAATCGTCGAATCAATCTCTTGTTTCTGCGCGATGAGAGTCGCACGCTCGCTCTCTTCAAACGGCTTGGCCATATCGATGTTCTTGGGCCAGCCACCGGAATTGCGTTGATAGATAAGGACGATGTCGGCGATTCGTACTGCTTCCGCGCTGCCGTACCACTCGTCAGCTTTGTTGTGTGCGTCGGCCCACGCGATGGTCCCGACCGCCTGATTGAACTTACCTTGCAGACCGCGCACAGGTTGGCTAAAAAACTTGGTGCGCGAGAATTGCGCCGCCTCGGCGGCAGTTAATTGCCTGGACCAGGCGACGCGCGCTTTTGGATTAGCGCCCGGCCCCTTCGACTTGTACTCACCAAACCACGCAGTCTTTTCACGCGCCGGATCGCGCCAGTTGTCCCACCCCTCAGCTCTGATGTGTGGGCCCAGCCAGCAGTCGAGAAAGACAACACGCGCATAAGGTCGCCACGGCCGGCCGAGATAGACTCCGTTGCCGGTGTTCTCTCCAGTCAAACGACAACGCAGAAAGACGAAGCCGGTATTTTGTTCATCGCTCGTGCGGAAGTGCGCGCTGACGTACCCCTGACCTTTACTATGGATCGTGCAGTCTTCAAACACAGCCGACGCCGTTCCGAATATGAAATCGACGTGACCCTCGATGTAACAGTTTTTGAAGTAGTGACGGCTGCCGTTAACAAACAACGTGTCCTGCCAGCCGAGAAAACGACAATTCTCAAACGACGCGCGCTCGGCATCGACAAACAACGCCACCGCCTGCGAGCCAGTGCCGAACGTGTTTTCGAAAGTCACGTTCTCGGCGTGAAAGTCATTCGCATTGACGAGCGTGCTGAACGCGAGTCGCGTGTTACCGGCCTGTAGTGCGCTGAGTCGAAACGTGAGGACCGTCTTGAGTGGATCTTCACCACGAAACGTGACGTGATTCTTACCGGCACTCACGCGAATCTGTTCGTTGTAAATACCAGGCTTGATCTGAATCACTACCGGCTTGGTGTTGTTGTCGGGAACCCCGTCCAACGCCTGCTGTACGGTCTTGAAATCACCCGACCCATCCGCCGCCACAGTGACCTTCTGCGAACCACGAACCTGAGCCACAAAAAGGCACAAAAAGCACAAAAGAAGTGCATTGGTATGACCAGCCATAGTCTTACGTCACTAACAAGGTCGTGAATTCAATGCGAGAACTGTCACTGTAGGTAGGACATTCTCCACTCGACAAGATAGGGCTGTCAATCTAAATCGTTACCAATTGGCAATTGCGGGACAGTTAGGTCAGACCAATCGATTCAGCGAGGTGTTTGAGAACGCGCGTCGAATTGCAACCCAAGCGGTGTAGGTGGCATCTTGAAGCGTTCAACTTTGGCTTTAGTGGTGGTGAGATGAATTTATTAAGAAGTGTTTTGTTGCTGTTTTTGGTTGTTGGAGTGTCGGTCGCTCAGACGACGACTAGCTCGAAGACGAAGACAACACCTGATCTGAGTGGTGTTTGGGCTCTTGATGAGTCGCGAAGTGAGATCGATCCGCGGCGTATTAAAGAAGAGAACTACGTACTGACGATTGTTCACAAGGAACCGGAAATCCGTCTGACCAAAACCTATCAGCAGCATGGCCGCAATAAGACAGACGAAACTATTTACTACACGGATGGACGTCCGGAATTCCACTCGCGGACGGGGAAGAATTCTGAACCGGTGACACGTTGGCGTGGTAGTAAGCTCGTGAGGAAAAGTGTGACCGCGCCGGCTGGTATGAGTGGACCGTATCCATCGCTCGAGATTGTGATGACTGAGGAGTTTGAGCTTTCCGCCGATGGCAAGACCTTGACGCGAACGATCACTCACAGCGGCACGCTCATGCGCAAGGTGCGCTACGTCTTCACTCGCGTTTCATAGAAGAATTAAGCCAGGCCGGGTTCAATTGTAGGGGCGGCCCTCAGTGGCCGCCCTCGGTTTTGATCGACCCTGTTTTCACAGTCGCCGTTCAAACCAAGGGCGGCCACGGAGGGCCG
>DASWUM010000127.1:0-30077 GCA_036401595.1 Pyrinomonadaceae bacterium | reverse complement strand
TAGGGGCGGCCCTCTGTGGCCGCCCTTGGCTGAGCCGAAAGTATTCATAAAACGACCCCTCGAGTTTGGTGAACATGATTTCAACCAAGGGCGGCCACGGAGGGCCGCCCCTACAGTACGTTCCGCATCACGTTATGAAACTAGTCTTTTTTATTTTGTGTGTCGCCGTTTGTGCAAATGCGCAGTCGCTTGCGCCGGCTCCAGCTGCGACACCGGCGCCCTCGCCGGTTGCCGCCGTTAAAGCCGCCTTCGTCGTTCCGGAAGAAAAATCAAAACCGATCACGATACCGAAGTTTGATAAACCACCGACAATCGACGGTAAGCTCGACGAAGAAGTCTGGCAACAAGCAGCAGTACTGCGAGACTTCTACCAGATTCAGCCCGGCGACAACGTACCGCCTTCAAAACCAACGGAAGTTCTCATCGGATTCGACGCGAAGTTTCTCTACATCGCATTCAAAGCCACCGACGAACCAGACAAAGTCCGCGCCACCGTCGCGAAGCGCGACAACATTTTTCAGGACGACTACGTCGGCTTTATGCTCGACACATTCAACGACAAACGCAAAGCATTCGAAGTTTTCTTCAATCCGCTCGGAATTCAGGGCGACGGCATCATCACCGAAGGACGTGGTGAAGACTTCAGCGTCGACCTGTTGATGGAGTCGAAAGGCCTCATTCACGAAACCGGCTTCAACGTCGAGATTGCAATTCCGTTCAAATCTCTGCGATTCGAAGCGGGCAAAGGAAAGCTGTGGGGCGCGCATTTCTTTCGTCGTATCAAGCGTCTCGAGAACGAGCTCGATTCGTGGATGCCCTTTTCTCGCAGTATCGACAGCAATCTGAGCCAGGCAGGACACCTGACCGGACTCGAAGGAATTTCAGTCGAACGAACTATCGAGCTGATTCCGAGTGTGACGGTTTCGCAGAACAGTCGCTTCGTCCCGTCATTTGGCGGCATTCCACGCGTCAACGATCCGGGCCGCATCGTCAATGAGCCCGTGGGTCTCGACCTCGGATTGACTGCCAAGTTCATTCCCAGTTCGGCTGTCACGGTAGACCTCGCGATCAATCCTGACTTCGCACAGGTCGAGGCGGATCAGCTCGTGGTCACTGCGAACCAGCGTTTTCCGATCTTCTTTTCTGAGAAGCGCCCGTTCTTTCTCGAAGGCATCGACATTTTTCAAACGCCGATCACAGCAGTTCACACACGCGCGATCGTCGATCCTGACCTGGCGGTGAAGACGACCGGGAAGTTGGGACGCAACACGTTTGGGTTGATGGTCGCGAGTGACAATGGACCAGGAAATCTCAGCGCCGACGATCGCGGCAGCTTGAATGCGTGTTTAGATCGTCGTGCGCTCGATCCGCGCGTCGTCTGCAACAACGAACGATTCATTGATAAGAACGCCTACATTGGTGTGTTGCGACTCAAACGCGACGTCGGCAAGGAAAACTCGATCGGCATGATTGCCACGAGTTACAACTTCATCGATAAGCACAATCAGGTGTTGGGAATTGACGGTCGCTTTCGTCTCGACAAACAAACCACGCTGAGTTTCCAAACTCTCGGAACCACGTCGCGCAACTTCTTCTTCGATCCGAACGACGGTGAAACGCGCTATCGAACAGGAAACGGTTTTGGTTATTCAACGAGCTATAACGTTTCGGGTCGCAACTGGGGCTGGGAGATCTACGGCGAAGGGTTCACAAAGGATTATCGTGCGGACGTTGGTTTCTTCCAGCGCACGAATTCAAACTTCAACTACGCGTTTCTTCGTTACAACTCCGATCCCAATCAGAAGAAAAAGATCATCTCGTATCACGTTCATAGTCTTACTCATGTCGATTACGACTGGCAGGGACGGATGTACATCTGGGAGTCGGAGAACCTGGTGGAGTTACAGTTGCCGCGCAATAGTTGGATCGGATCGTGGTGGGAACCGGGATACGAGCGGCTATTTGATCATGAGTTTGGCGCCACGCGGGAAGCGAAGCCGTGTAATCCATTCAAGACTACTGACAACGGCGGTTGCACGTTCTTCGGCAATAGCAATGAGCGAGCTTCAAACAAGCAACACCTTTCGTTTTATGGCGGATCGAATTTCAGCAAGAAGATTCAGTTCAACGCGCAGTTCACACACCGCTGGGGCCATTTTGATCTCGACTTTGGCAACGGCAGCAAGTATCCGCGTGTGAGTCCGGCGGCGTTGTTGTTGGGACAGAAAGCGCCGCTCGATCCGGGGCGTGGTAGTTTGCTTCAGTTCAATGGCGGCATTACGTATCAGCCGACGAACGCGTTGCGCACTTCGTTCAGCATTAACCATCAACGATTGCGGCGGTACGACACCGGTTTGGTTGCGTATAAGATCGACATTCTGACGGCTCGCGGGACGTATCAGTTCACGAAGGCGACGTTTGCGCGGTTGATTCTCGATTACAACACGCTCAATTCGAGATTGCGGTCGCAGGCATTGTTGGGCTGGACGCCGAGTCCGGGCACCGCGTTCTATGCTGGATACAACGACGATCTGAACTACGACAGTCCGCATCCATTCACAACGCAGCTCGTCCCCGGCTTCCGCCGCAACTCGCGTACGTTCTTCATCAAGGCGTCGTATTTGATCCGCAAGGGTTTCTAGACCACATCCGAGCGCCAACGGCGCGGCATATGATAGGCAGGGGCAAGTGCAAGCGAAGCGCAGCGCGTCGCCCCTGGTTAAATCCCCAAAAGCGTCGCCGAGGCCTGAAGGGCCGAAATAATCCCGACGGTATCTCGCCCTTTCAGGGCTGCACCGCCGTTTTGTGGATCGATCCAGGGGCGACGCGCTGCGCGTCGCTTGCGCTTGCCCCTGGCTTTCATATTACGCGCCGTTGGCGCTGAGGCGCTGAGCTACATTTGCCGTTGGCGCTGAGGCGCTGAGCTACATTGCCTTTGGCGCTGAGGCGCTGAGCTCGATTGGCTTTGGCGCGCTGAGCTACATTTGCTTTACGTAACTTTACATAACTTTACACAAATCGTCCGGCACCTTGGTGTCCTCATTATGTGGCGCGTGTTAAACTGCGAAGGATGTCTCAGACTCGGATACTTCTTCTAGGAGTGTCGCTCTTGCTGGCGGCGCTTTTTTTGACCTCGTGCAAGAGCGATTATCAGGCGTCGCAGCGACAAGGCCGTCCCGACTCGAAGACTGCTCGACAGGTTAAAACCATTGCTGTCGCAGAAACACCATTCGGCGAAACCGTAACCGCCAACGGCACGCTCGCCGCTTTCGATCAAACAACCGTCAGCGTCAAAGTTCCCGGCCGCGTACGCATAATCAGCGTGGATCTCGGCAGCGTTGTTAAGAGTGGACAAGTGATCGCCCTCGTCGACTCTGTCGACTACAAGATCCGAGTGCAACAAGCAGAAGCTGCTTTGGCCCAGGCACGCGCACGTCTTGGACTTGCGCCTGAAGGAACCGACGATCGCATCGATCCGGAAAAGACTGCGACCGTGCGACAGGCTCGCGCTGTGTTGGACGAGGCGCGTTTCGCCCGCGACCGCGCTGCGAGACTGGTCGAACAGGGAGTAATCGCGAAAGCGGAGTTTGATACCGCCACGGCAACTTTCAAAGTTGCGGAAGGCCGGTACCAGGATGCATACGAAGAGATTCGCAACCGGCAGGGAATACTGGCGCAACGAAGATCTGAGTTAGACCTGGCGCGTCAACAGTTGAAAGACACATCAGTTATAGCGCCGCTCGACGGGATCGTTCAGGAGAAGAAAACCAGTGTCGGTGAATATCTCGCCGCCGGCGCACCGGTCGTCGACATCGTCAAAATGGATCCGCTGCGGTTGCGGGCACAGATTCCCGAGCGCGAATCGCAAACTGTTCATACCGGTCAGGATGTTCGCGTAACCGTCGAAGGTGATCCGATTGTCTATCTCGGAAAGATAATGCGACTCAGTCCGGTGATTGCGGAACAGAACCGCATGCTGATGGTTGAGGCCGACGTTCGAAATAATGGAAAGCTTCGCCCCGGTTCGTTTGCGCATGCGGAGATCGTCACGAACGATGCAAAGATGGCCGTGACCGTTCCCAACAATGCCATCGTGACTTTTGCCGGTATCGAAAAAGTGATCGTGGTTCAAAATGGCAAGGCGTTGGAGAAACCGATCACAACCGGTCGTCGCACCGCTGAATTCACAGAGATTGTTTCCGGAATTAGTGTCGGGGAAAAAGTCATCATCGATCCGGGCAACCTGCAATCAGGACAGCCTGTCGAAGTAGTGGAATAGCGCCACAACCAGGCAATAAGAAGTTAAATGCAGAAGTTAGCAGAAATCTGTATCCGCCGGCCTGTTTTCGCGACGATGATTGTGTTGTCGCTGGTCGTCGTTGGCGCCGCTGGTTTCTTCAGGCTCGGCGTCGATCGTTTTCCTTCCGTTGACCTGCCTACCGTTTCGGTTCGCGTGGGTCTTCCCGGCGCCGCGCCGGAAGAAGTCGAATCACTCATTGCACAGCCAATCGAAGAAGTCGTAAACACAGTCGACGGCATCAGCGAGCTGAGATCGGTTTGCGGGCAGGGAACGGCGATCGTAATCGCGACGTTCAGACTTGATCGCAATCTTGAATCAGCAACGCAGGATGTCCGCGATCGTGTCAACACGCTCGGACGTACTCTTCCTGAAGACGCGACTCCGCCTGTCATTCAGAAGTTTGACAATGACAGTACTCCGGTCATGACCATCGCGTTATCGGCCGATCGCTCATTACGAGAACTAACAGAGCTCGGAGACAAGGTCGTGCGGCCGCAACTCGAACGTGTCGGGGGCGTCGGCGAAGTTCGAGTTGTCGGTGGTCTCGATCGCGCGATCAACGTATGGATCGACGCTGAACGACTGGCCGCTTACCAGATTTCAATCTCGCAAATTCGAGAAGCGATCGCACGTCAAAATGCTGATGTGCCGGGCGGAAATGTCACTACCGGCAAAGAAGAACTTACGCTCCGCACGCTCGGAAGGTTTACAGACCCGCGCCAGTTTAACGATCTCGTAATCGCAAGTGTGAACGGTGCGCCCGTCAAACTTCGCGATGTCGGGCGCGTTGAAGACGGAACGAAAGAACAGCGATCGTTCTCGCGTCTTAACGGTGTTCCAACTGTTACGCTCGACATCAGGCGACAGTCGGGCGCGAACACCGTGGAAGTAATCAAAGGCCTGAAGGACGCTTTGCCGCGCACCACTTCGCAATTGCCGGAAGATGTGAAAGTGGAGATCATCCGTGATCAATCGCGCTACATCGAAGCGGCGCTGCATGAGATCCAGGTCCACCTGGTCCTCGGCAGTATTCTTGCCAGCCTTGTCGTGCTGCTGTTTATGCGCTCGTGGCGTTCGACACTGATCGCGGCAGTCGCAATCCCGTGTTCGGTAATTTCGACGTTTGGCATGATGAAGGCGCTCAACTTCACACTCAACAGTGTGACGATGCTCGCGCTCGTGTTGATGGTGGGTGTCGTTATCGACGACGCGATCGTCGTACTCGAAAACATCTTCCGCTTCATTGAAGAAAAGAGAATCGACGCGAAAGAAGCGGCGCGGGAGGCGACCAAAGACATCGGTCTCGCCGTACTGGCTACAACTCTGTCTCTCGTAGTCATTTTCCTGCCGGTTTCGTTCATGTCGTCCATCTCCGGACGTTTCCTGTACCAGTTCGGAATCACTGCGGCGGTCGCAATCATGGTCAGCTTGCTGGTCTCCTTCACGCTGACGCCGATGATGAGCTCGCGGCTGATCAGTGTGAAGGATGCGAAGGGCGGGCACGACTCTCCGGCGTCGCGTCGCGGTTTCTATCGTTATATCGATGGCGCTTACACGCACATGCTCGCGTTTGCTATGCGACACCGAGTCGCGGTCGCTGTGCTCGCGGTAGCCATCGTGCTCACGAGCGTGCCGTTGTATCGTGCGGTGAAGCAGGAATTTATCCCGACAAACGTCGACGAGGCGGAATTTGAAGTTAGTGTGAATGGTCCAGAGGGCACAAACCTGCCGGTGATGAACGAAGTTATCACGGCGATGGAAAAAGACATTCTCGAAACGCCAGGTGTGCGGCTCGTGCTCTCGTCTTCAGGAGGAAGTTTTCTCGGCGGCGTAAACCAGGGCAGTGCGTACGTGCGCATCGCGCCGCACGAAGAGCGCACGCTTTCGTTTGGGAAATTCTGGACTGAACTGAAAAAAGGACATCCACTCAACGCCTTTAAAGGAAACTACACGCAACAGGACGTGATGGTCGAAGTACGCCGGCGACTTCAGAAGTACGCGCCGATGCGTATCGGAGTGCGCAATGCACAATCGTTCAACTTCGGCACCGGCGGCCGCACGGATATTGACTTTGTCTTTCGGGGACCGGAGCTGGTAGCGCTCGCCGGCTATGCGGACGATCTCGTCGAGCGTTCGAAGAACCTGGGCGGCATAGTTGACGCCGATACCACTCTGAAACTGAACAAGCCCGAGTTGCGCGTCGTGATAGATCGTGATCGTGCAGCGGACCTCGGTGTTGATACTTCCGACATTGCCACCAGCCTCCGACTGATGGTCGGCGGCGAGGAAGAGGTTTCACGTTTTCGCGACGAATCGATCAATGAAGATTACGACGTAGAGTTGCGACTGACTGAAGCTGACCGTCGCGACGTGGAAACGATCAAGCGGTTATACGTTCCTTCATCGAGAGGTGGCAGTGTGTCGACCACAGCAGGCGGCACAACTGGCGGCCGACCCGGACTCGTGCGGCTCGATAATCTCGTAAAGATCGACCGCAACACGAGTCCCTCGCGCATTGACCGTCTTGATCGTGAGAGACAGGTGTCGGTGCGTGCATCGGTGGCGCCGGGTTACGCGCTTGCCGATCGAATTGAAGCATTGCGTGGAGCTGTTCGAGACATGAATCTGCCGAGCGCCTACACGACCACGGTGTCGGGTCGTGCGCGCGAACTCGAGCGAACGTTTACGGAGTTTATCTGGGCATTCATCCTCTCGATCATCTTCATGTACATGATTCTCGCGTCGCAGTTTGAAAGCACCGTGCATCCGCTCACGATTTTGTTGAGCTTGCCGCTTTCAGTGCCGTTCGCGTTGCTGTCGTTGTGGGCCACCGGAGATACGCTGAATCTGTATTCGGCGCTTGGTATCCTGGTCCTGTTTGGTGTGGTGAAGAAGAACGCGATCTTGCAGATCGATCACATGAACAACCTGCGCGCGAAGGGGATGGAACGGTACGAAGCGATCATGCAGGGCAATCGCGATCGACTGCGGCCGATTCTGATGACGACGCTCGCGCTTGTTGCGGGTATGTTACCGCTCGCGCTTGGAACTGGTCCTGGTGCTGAGGAGCGACGTTCGATCGCGATCGTGGTGATTGGTGGTCAGAGTTTGTCGCTGCTGTTGACACTCATTGCGACGCCGGTGGTTTATTCGTTACTTGACGACCTGAAAGCGACGTCTCGTTGGCGTCGTTTCGCGACAAGCATGGCAGGCATCGTCGGCCGCTTGAAACCGAAACCACGCCCCAAACCTGCTCGTGAAGCTACGGTAGAGCCTACCTCTGAAGTTAGCGGCGACTAGAAATACTTTAGCCGCGGATAACACTGATCTAAATCCGAATTTTATCCGTGTCATCCGTGGCTAGTCTTTGTAACTCGTGTCGAGCCGATCGAGTTTTCGGAGAAGCCCGGGCCACACGAGTCTGCCGCCGCCACCCTGCGTTACCACTGCTTCCTGCGCCGGAATTTGGGCGAAGATCTTCCGGTCGATGGGCACCAGATCAACACCACCTGCCTGGGCCATGATCTGAATCCTACAGGCTCGCTGCAGCAGAAACATCGAAAGAAACGCGTCTGCGACTGTTGGGCCAACAGTTAACAAACCATGATTCCTCAAAATTAGAAAAGTCTTTTTGCCGAGGTCTGCGACGAGGCGTGGCTTTTCCTCGTCGTTCAAGGCGAGGCCTTCGTAGTCGTGATAACCAAGCGACGAGAGCACAAATAACGACTGTTGCGAAATCGGTAGCAAGCCATCCTGTTGTGCCGACACCGCGATGCCTGCCTCGGTGTGCAAGTGCATGACGCAAAGCGCATCCTCGCGTGCCGCATGCACCGCGCTGTGAATCGTGAACCCGGCCGGATTGACGTTGTACTCCGAATCCATCACGATCTTTCCGTCGAGATCGACCTTCACCAGACTCGACGCCGTTATCTCTTCAAACATCATCCCGTAAGGATTGATCAGAAAGTGATGTTCCGGACCGGGCACGCGCGCGGAGATGTGTGTGAAAACGAGATCGTCCCAGCCGTAATCGGCAACCAGACGATAGGCCGCCGCCAGGTCAACACGGACTTGCCACTCTTCCGGCGAAACCAACTCGCGAACGTTCGCTCGCTTTACTTGTTCAGGGGCGCTCATAGTTATCCTTTCATCTCCTGGTGCAGGTGTGCGGGTTCCGGCATCTTCAGAACGTCTTCCCAACCGGATACATCGACGCGCATCCGTTGGACCAGACCGTCGCGAAGGTCTCGCAGCTTCGTGCTCAGTTGTCGTGGATAGTTCTCGATATCAGCAAAGCGTTGGCGTTGCTCTTCGACAAAAGCTTTTTGCTTCTCGATCGATGGGATTGCAGAATGCTGGCCGTTTTCCCAGAACGGGGCCAACAAACGATCGACTTTAACAGCGCCGGGAACCTCGACGTCCTCGCTGTCGAGCCCGATTATGTCGCCGACGTACATGCCGCGTTCGTCAGTGCCGCGAAACAACTGGAGCCGTCCCGGAAGTGTAATCTTGTCTTCTGAGTTCGACGCTTTGAGTGTCGGCCGGTCCCTCATCACGCACTGTTTGAAGATCACGCCGGCAACTGCCGGAATCTCACTCGACAGTTTTGTCCCGATGCCAAAGCCCGCGACTTCGGGAAACTCGGCCACGATCTTCTTCACTTTTTCCACCGTCAGATCGCCGGTGAGATTGGCGCGCAATCCGGTCAAACCGTTGGCAGCAAAGAAGTGCAAGCACCACTCGCCGAGCTCGGCGAGATTTCCGGAATCAACACGAAAGCCTTTGAATGCGCGACGCCTCGCTTCAGTCGAAGTCGCAGCCATCGCCGCGTGGACCGCGCCTGTGTAAACGTCAATCGTATCGAGCAGCAGCGTGGTGCCGTTAGGATTCGCGTCGAGCCAGCGCTCGAACGCGACCTGCTCGAAGTGTTTTGGTTTTCCAGTGCGCGGCTCGATCTCCGGCTGGTCCATGTACTCGATGTAAGCCTGTTGCCAGTAGTGCGCTTCGGTGCCGACGGCGGGAATGTCGAGGCGATGTGCTGCTTCGAGATTCGAAGTGTCGTTGAAGCCACCGATGAAGGCATAGACAGCAATATCTACCGCGCGCTCAATGTCGCCGTTGCGGCGCAATGAAAAGTCGGAGAGCCAACGTTTGTCGCCGGCGGCCATGCGAAACTGCATCGCCGTGCTCGCAGTCGTCATCGGCAAATCGAAGGCGTGCTCAAACTTGATCTCCTGCGCCTGTGTCAGACCGAAAGCTCCGGTGATGTCCGCAAAAGGTTCCTGGGCAAAGACGATCGTGCCGGGACGGACGGCGCGGATCTTGCCGACGAACTGAATGTCTTCAATCGCTTCTGCGAAGAGTTGCAGACCACCGCGATCCTGTTCCAGGAAACGAAGACGCGGGCGATCGATCTGGCTGTCGACGAGCAGACGTACGAGTCGCTCGTGGCCCAGGCAGGGAGCGAAAGGAATTTTGCGTTGGGTTACGTAGAAGGTCGCTTCGGCGTCGCTGAGTCGCTGATCGTGCAGGCGAGTGACGTCTTTGTACGACGCATCGCCCATCGCAGCGTGGTAGCGATCGATGTTGAGTGTTCCCATTTAGGTGTGAATCCGCAGCTTACGCCGATTTCGCGGACTCTTCTGTGGTTACGATCTGAGCTCCGGCGTCGCGCATCTCTTCAATCGCGCGTTCGCCATCGCCGGGTTGAAGATCGACTGCTCGCATCGCGTTCCGTAACGCTTTTACTTTGAATCCCTGCTTGAGCGCGTCGAGGACAGTATTCTTGACACAGTAATCGGTGGCAAGACCGCCAACGACCACTTCTTCGACGTTCTGCTGTTGTAGTCTCGACGCGAGATCGGTTTCGTCAAACGCGGAGTAACAGTCAGTATCGCCGAGACCTTTCGAAATCACGTTGATGCGCGGATCGTCGTGCAGTGCCGGATGAAACTCCGCGCCCGTTGTGTTCTGCACGCAGTGCACGGGCCAAACACCGCCATAGATGGCGAAGTGTTTAGTCGTGGGTGTATGCCAATCGCGGCTCTTGTAGACAGGCTCACCGCGTTCGAGAAACTCGTCAATGAGTTGATTCAAAGGCGCAACAACCTCATCGCCGTTCGGTACCGCAAGCGTGCCGCCCGGACAGAAGTCGTTTTGGACGTCGACGACAATTAGCGCTCGCTTTGGACTGGTCATTGGTTTACAGCAAATCTTGAAAATCCTGTCATCCGGTAAAATGTTACACTGCCTCCATCATGAATCCTAGTGACGTCGCCAAACGCATCTGGCAGAAGGATGCGTCGTTGTGGAAGTCTGACAAAGATAGCGCCAAACTCATCGGAAACTCGCTGGGTTGGTTAACTGTTGCTGACGAAATGATCGGCGTTGTCGACGATCTGGTCGCGTTTGCGAAATCAGTTCGCGATCGCGGTTTTCAGCATGTGATGGTTTGCGGTATGGGTGGTTCATCGCTGTGTCCTGAGGTATTGGCCCGGACATTCGGCAGACAGCCGGGCTTTCCGGAGTTGCTGGTGCTCGACTCAACTGATCCGGACGTTATCGCCGGGTTCATGGAACGCATCGACGTCGAGCGTTGCCTGTTTGTTATCGCTTCGAAATCCGGCAGCACGACAGAGCCGAATGTCTTTTATAAATTCTGGTACGAAGAAGTCAGCAAACGTCGCGAAAACCCGGGTGACAACTTTGTAGCGATCACAGATCCCGGGTCACCTCTGGTTGAGACTGCCGGAGAACTCGGCTTCCTTCAGACGTTTCTAAACCAACCCGACATCGGCGGACGCTACTCGGCGCTTTCTTACTTCGGCATGGTTCCCGCGGCGTTGATGGGTCTCGACGTTCGCGATCTTCTCGACGCAGCGCGTCTCGCCGAAAAGGCACTTACTCCGGCAGTGGAGTTGGGCACTGCGATCGGCGATTACGCGAATGAAGGACGCGACAAGCTTACGCTCGTGATCGATCACTCACTCGAAACACTCGGCTTGTGGATCGAACAACTGATCGCCGAGAGCACCGGCAAGGAAGGCAAGGGAATACTGCCGGTGAATGGCGAACCGCTAGGTGCGCCTGATGTGTACGGCAACGATCGCGTGTTTGTCTCGATCTCTTTGGGTGCTGTTTCTGATGAGACCAAAGCCAAGCTCGACGCGCTTGCAGCGGCCGGGCATCCCGTTATCAATCGCAAGCTTGACGATCTTTACGACCTCGGAGCTGAATTCTTTCAGTGGGAGTTTGCGACAGCGGTTGCCGGATGGCGCCTCGGGATCAATCCCTTCGATCAACCGAATGTGCAGGAAGCGAAGGACGCAACGAAGGAACTGCTAAGCACGTTTGTGCGGCGTGGCCATCTTGAAGAGCGCAACAAGATTGCCGCAGATGATCTGATGACGATTTATGGTGCTGAAGGCGCACCCGAAGCAGAATCTGTTTCCGAAGTGCTGAAGCGACTTCTTGCCACGGTCAAACCGGGCGATTACATCGCGTTTCTCAATTACATCGAAGAGACTCCGGAGAGCGATCGAGAGTTTCAGGAATTGCGCGTGCAACTGCGCAATTCTACGCACTGCGCGGTGACGGTCGGCTATGGTCCGCGTTTTCTGCACTCGACGGGCCAGCTTCACAAGGGTGGACCTGATACCGGCGTGTTCTTTCAAATCATCGCGAACGACGCGACCGATTTCGCAATACCGGGCGAACCGTACACGTTCACGATCCTCAAGCAGGCCCAGGCCCTCGGCGACTTTCACGCCCTCGTAAAACGCGGCCGCCGCGTAATTGGAATCGACCTCCGCGACAATACGTCTGCTGCATTAAACGTGCTGCATAGGCTGATGGAGTAGGAGCCGCGGATTACACGGATTGAGATCCGGATTTATTTCCGTGTCCATCCGTGTTACGTCATCCTGACTGCGCGAAACTCGTACGATTTCATCTCTCACCGCACAGATGTCGTACGGCGACTGGAAACCTCCCGTTAATAGCTCTTTGTTACTTTCATAGGACATCCCCCAGAACCTCGTTGTTCTAAGTTCAGGCATACGAGTTGCCGCTTGGAAGTGATACTCGCTTCCATGGACCCTGCCACTACG
The DNA here is from genome assembly GCA_036401595.1 of Pyrinomonadaceae bacterium. Taxonomy (GTDB): domain Bacteria; phylum Acidobacteriota; class Blastocatellia; order Pyrinomonadales; family Pyrinomonadaceae; genus PSRF01. Next base: position 17,669 of record DASWUM010000127.1, on the reverse strand, counting down.
GAGGAGGAACCGTCGCCGTGAAGTTTATTGAGAAATTCTTTAAGAACGAGCTAGCTATCGATCTGGGAACCGTCAACACCCTCATTTACCAACCCGGCAGAGGAGTCATCTTAAACGAACCATCCGTGGTGGCGATCGATCGCTACGACGGCGAAGTCGTTTCTGTCGGCCATAAGGCGCTTAAACTTCTGGGCCGCGAACCGCGCGGCATCGAAGTGCACCGCCCGATCCGTTCGGGCACGATCTTCAATTTTGACGTTTCACAGAAGATGTTGCGCACTTTCATCGCCTCAGTCACCGACGGTTATGGTGGCTACAGGCGCGGCCATTTCGTGGTTGGCATACCGGGCTCTGCGACTGCCGTCGAACAACGTTCCGTGCGTGATGCGGCGCGCGATGCCGGTGGCCGGCGCATCGATCTCGTTGACGAAGGACTCGCAGCGGGAATCGGTTCGGGTCTCGCATTCGACGATGAACGCGCACATCTCGTGGTGGACATCGGTGGCGGCACGACAAACATAGCGATTGTCGCCTCAGGTGGCGTCGTCAACTCGATGAGTTTGACGGCAGCCGGCAACGCGATGGACGAAAGCATTCGCGATTACGTGCGATCGAATTATTGTTTGCAGATTGGCGAGTACACCGCGGAAGCATTGAAGCGGGAACTCGGCGCTCTCAACGACGAGGACATTCCTTCTGACGAGCGCAAGATACAACTGGTCGGCAAGCAATTGAGCGATGGCTTTGCGTGCGCCGTGCAGATCACTGCTGAGGAAGTGCGCGAAGCCCTGGAGCCGATCATTAACGAGATCGTCGCCGGTATCAGGCGCGTTATCGAAGACGCACAACCGGAAGCGGTCGCTGACATTTACTATTCGGGAATGATTCTCACTGGTGGTGGCTCACTGCTGAAAGGTTTGAAGAATCGTCTTCAGAGTGAATTGAAACTACGTGCGTCGATGCCGGACGATCCGATCAGCACCGTGGCCACGGGCGCCGGTCTGCTGCTCAGCGAACCCGAGCAATTGTATCGCTGCGCTATTCGACAGAACCTGCCTGTTTGGCAAGAGGCGGAAGAGTTGGTCGTCAGCTGGTAACGCGGATCCTAAGATCCGCGTTAACAGTGCACATAACCTAACGCCCAAAACACGATAATAAAGATCAAAATGGTGGAGATACATCCACCACCAAACTTCCACGCCGCAGCGCCTGCAAGTATTCCTCTTAACGGGCCTTCCATTGACTACCTCCCACGCGCGATATCGAAACACTTAAAAACCACATCTCAAACCTCGGCAATCTCAGTGCCAATCCGTCTGAGATGAGTTTCATCCGCTGCCACGCTTTAGAAACTTGAGCAGCGATCGTTCGGCGTCCTGCAACCCACGTCCACGATACGAAATCAGATCTTCGACCTTGCTCGAGCAGCTATCTATCACCTGTCCCTTCTCAAATGAATTGATTATCTCAGGACAAACATACGAGCTCCGGCAAACTGCCGGCGTGTTTCCCAACACTTCCGCCGTCTCCTTGATTGCCGCAACGATTTTCTTTTTGCGCGCCGTCTTCTTGTCCGGAATGTCGTCGGCTTCACGCGCCAATGCACAAGCGCACACAAGCGTGCCGGCCCAAGTGCGAAAGTCTTTCGCGCTGAAACTGGAACCCATCACTTCCTTGATGTACTCGTTGATGTGGCGTCGCGTTAGAACGACTGGCTTACCGTCTCCATTTTGATACTTGAAGACGTTGAATCCTGGCATCTTCATCCCCGCGCGAATCACGCGTGCAACTTGTCGATCGCGCAACTGTTGTTGCTGTCGCACGCCGGACTTTCCCGGAAAGTCAAATTCGATCAGATCGCCTTTGACGTTGACGTGTTTGCGCCGTAAGGTCGCGATTCCATAGCTGCCATTCTCACTCGCATAAACTTCGCTGCCGGGTCGCATATAACAAGTCGACAGGATCCGCAGGATCGCCGCCAATACTCGCTCACGAGTCATTCCCGATTGTCGTAAATGACGCGCGACGGTTTTCCGCATCTGCGGAATCGACTGCGCAAACTTTGTGATTCGTTTGAACTTCCGCAACTCCTGTGCGCGCGTGTGACTCGCGTGGTAGAGATACTGCCAGCGTCCCGCCGCGTCTTTACCAATCACTTGCACGCGTCCATTAGCCGCCGGATTGATCGCGACGTCAGTCCACGCCGGCGGAATCTTGAGCTCATCGATGCGATCCAGATCGGCTTTAGTGAGCTTCCCACTCACCGGTTTATACCGAAATCCTCTTTTCGGACTGCCGAGCCGACGTATGCCGATGTTTTGCAGACGTTCGATATTTGTCATTGGTAACAGAGTGGAGTCTTAGCTCGGAACGGGATTTGAATGTGCATTGTGTGTATTTGAATTAAGGTCAGTCAGGAAGGTCTCATTGAGTCAGCGTCGTCATCCTCAAAAGAATGAAAAGCCACGTGTGTATGACATCAAGTGTTCCTGGTGTGGGACCTTGATCAGGTCGACCAACATTGAGCTGCCGGAACAGATGTGTTTGATTTGTCATGCGCGAATGCTCAATGAATATTTTCAACAGTTGAACAAAAAGGCCACTGATTCACACAGATGAACACGGATAAAAAATCCGCGTTCATCCGCGTAAATCCGCGGCTAAGATTTACTTCTTCTTCTGATCGCCACGATCACCTTGCCCCGGTGGAACTTTCGTTTTTGCCTGCTGCTGTCGATCGCGCGCGAGTGAACGTCCAACATCAGCAACTTCGTCAAACTGCCCTTTCTCATCTCGCCTGACGTATCGTTTATCTGAACCGGTATCAATTAACTCACGATGACTTTTGTGTGCCTTACTTGCCATTCGTCAAACCTCCCTTGAGTGTAGGCTTCCTGTACAGCGGAACTTCTTAGTTGTTTAGTTCCGGGGCACCTAAAACCCGAATTGCCGCCTATCACTTCACTGCGCAAGCACGATGCCAGCACAAAATCGAAGCAGAATCGCGCTCGGATCGTGAATTGCAAAAAGCCACTCCGAACTGGTGGTCGTTCAAGTAAGTTGCTCAATTCAGCAGGAGGAAAACAGATGGCAGATAATGGAAGCAGTGCAGCAAGCACAGGGATCATCGCAATCCTGGTGATCTTCGTAATTCTTATCGTAGGAGCGTTGTTTGTATTTGGTGGCCGCTGGTTTGGCGGCAACAAGAGAATAGATGTGAATATCGGAACGCCGGCCAAATAAGTTTTTAGCCGCAGATTAACGCGGATGAACGCAGATATTAAATCCGCGTTTATCCGCGGAAATCCGCGGCTAAAATTAAACCGCTCGTCGACCTGTTACGAGGTTGATGATTAGAATCACTACCGCCACGACGAGCAGCAGGTGGATGAGACCTCCACCCACGTGCGACAGCAATCCAATCAGCCACAAGACCAACAGAATCACTAAAATTGTCCACAGCATGATCGAAATCTCCTTCTTCAGCTATCCTGGGCTTATCAAGAGAGCAACGGTCATGCCAACGTGCATTCTGGCATTATCGAGACGGTGCCTGCATCACAATCATCCGCTTTTTGAAGGCGCGGTTGAGTTATGTGTCGAATCAGTCCAATGGAGCTTGAACATATCGAGCTAATCTGATTATGATTCTCAGCGTAGTATCCCATCTCATCTATGGCGCCCGAGGGGCGCAAATCGGATAAAAAATGAGTCGAGAAGCAGAACAACCTATTGTCGAACCCGTCTCTGAAGGCAAGTATGTTTACTGCATTATCGAGACCGGTGAACCGCGCTCGTTCGGACCGATGGGCATCGGCGCTCGTGGTGACGACGTCTACACCGTGCACCACAAGGGTCTTGCGGCCGTTGTCTCACACACCCCGCTCGTGGTTTACGATCCGACTCGCGAGAATGTCTTCGCACACGAGCAGGTGAACGAAACGGTGATGCGCGAGTTCACAGTGTTGCCGATGGCATTCGGCGCGTTGTTCCGTACGGAAGACGACATTGTCGAGTTGATTCGCGGAACGTACGACGCCCTGAAAGATGTGCTGGCAAAGATGGAGGGCAAGGTAGAGTTTGGCTTGAAGGTGAACTGGGATCGCGACAAAGTGACTGCCGAACTCGAAGAGACAGACGACGAGATCCGGCACCTCAAGGAGCAGATCGTTTCACGCACCTCCGGCTCAACTTATTTTGCTCGCATGCAGCTCGGCCGGCTGATTGAAACCGCGTTGACCGATCAGGCTGATGCTTACATTCGTGAGGTCTATTCGCAGTTGCGCGATACGGCGGTTGCTTCGCGTGCGAATAAACCGATTGGCGACCGCATGATCATGAACGCGGCGTTTTTGATCGAACGCGATCGAGAAGCAGAGTTCGATCAGAAAGTTAAAGAGATCGCTTCGAAGTACGAAGGCAAGCTGTCGTTCAAGTACACGGGTCCGTGGCCGCCGTACAATTTCGTTCACATTCGTCTCAAGCTCGAGCGTGGTGAAGGAACGACTGAAGCAGTGGCAAGCTGATTCACGTTTATGTTTCTGATTGACGACTTATTACTGGCGCCGGTCAACGGCTTCAAGTTCATCCTCGGCCAAATTCAGAAGATGGCCGATCAGGAGCTGAACGACGATACCGTCATCAAGGATCAATTGCTCGAGCTACAGATGCGCTACGAGTTGGAGGAGATCTCCGACGAAGAGTTTAAAGAGCGTGAAGCAGAGCTGTTTGCGCGTCTTCGTGCCATCAAGATGCGGCAACTCGATCTGATGCACGAAGCGACTGCACACACCGCCGACTCTTCAAGTTTCGTCATCGAAGTCGGTGGCGACGAACAGGGCGGGTTTGGCGAACCACGCGACAAAGGTTGAACGCGCGTTATCTTTTCTTCGGTGGCAAGGGCGGTGTCGGCAAGACGACGGCCGCTTCGGCGACGGCTCTCTATCTCCTCAACCAGCTCAAACGAAACGAATCCATCCTGCTCTTTTCGACCGATCCTGCTCACTCACTCTCTGACAGTCTCGACGTTAAGGTCGGTAATCGTCTGGTTGAAGTGAAACAACTTCGTGGTGCGCGTTTGTTTGCGTACGAGATGGACGCGAGTCTGGCGCTCGAGAGATTTCGGGCGGCGCATGGCAAAGTGCTGGCGGAGATCGCAGAGCGTGGAACGCTGCTCGACGAGCAGGACATCAACGAGTTGTTGAGTCTTTCTTTGCCGGGGCTCGATGAAGTGATGTCGCTGTTTGAATTGAGCGAGTTGGATCGTGAAGGGAAGTACGCGCATATCGTTGTCGATACGGCGCCGTCAGGGCATACGACGAGGTTGTTGCGTTTGCCTGCGGTTTTCGATCGCATGGTGAAGGCGCTCGATTTGATGGGCGAGAAGCACCGTTACATGGTTGCTCACTTTGCGCGGCGGCGGGTGGTTGGTGATGAGGTCGATGTCTTCCTTCGCGATCTGAGTCAGCGGATCGAGTCAGTGCGCAAGCTGCTGCACGATCCGGAGGAGACGAGTTTTACGCTCGTGACGATTCCAGAGGCGATGAGTGTTCGTGAGACTGAGAGGTATTTGGAGTTGCTCACTGAGCAGGGTGTGCCGGTTAAGGATTTGATTGTTAATCGGGTCGAGCAGGAGCATGGTACGTGTGATTATTGTCGAGCACGTGTGTTGACACAGCGGCCGTGGCTAAAAGAGATCAAGAAGAACTTCAGAGATTTGAAGATTCATTATTTGCCGTTGATGGAGAGAGAAGTTCGCGGTGTCGATGAGTTGAAGAAGATTGGGAAGCTGATTTGGTCAGACGAAATCAAACCACAGATGACACGGATAAAAAATCCGGATTCTAAATCCGTGTCATCCGCGGCCCAATCTTCTTTCAGCCTTGAGGCGCGGGAGATCGTGATCTTTGGTGGGAAGGGAGGCGTCGGTAAGACGACCGCTGCCGCCGCGTACGCGCTGGCGTTGGCGCAGGCGAATCCCGATGAGAAGTTACTGATATTTTCGACCGATCCCGCCCACTCGCTGTCGGACAGTTTTGACGGAGAGAGTTTGCCGAATCTCGATGTAATGGAGATCGATCCGGGGAAGTGGTTTGAAGAGCTGAAGCAACGTTATCGATCTTGGACTGATGAGCTGTTCGACTCGTTGTCAGGTGGATCGCGGATGGAGATTAAGTTTGATCGTGAAGCGATGCGTGAGCTGGTCGAGCTGACGCCGCCGGGGATAGATGAGATCGCTGCACTTGGAACCATCAGCGATCTGCTGGACGAGGGCCGTTATCACACGCTCATCCTCGACACTGCGCCCACAGGTCACCTGATACGATTTCTGGAATTGCCGGAGGTCGCGCTTTCGTGGATCAGGACGTTTATTAAGTTACTGTTGAAGTACAAGGACGTGATGCGTGCGGATCAGGTTGCTGAAGAGTTGGTGGCGCTGTCGAAGAGTATTAAGAAGGTGATTGCGTTGCTGAGTGATCTGGAGCGTTGCGAGTTTGTCGGCGTAGCGATTCCCGAGCGGATGAGTCTCGAAGAGACGGCGGATCTTGCGAAATCGCTTGAGAGGTTGAAAGTACCGCTGAAGAAGCTGTTGATTAATGGGCTCGTGCCTGAGAATGATTGCAAGTTTTGCAGGGCCAGACGAAAGATGCAAGAGCAGGTGGTTGGCGAGTTTCAGAAAAAGTTCCGCCGCCGCGCGCTGGAAATCTTTGTCGCGCCACAGCAACCACACGAGATTACGGGAGCAAAGGGACTTCGTGAGCACTTTAGCGTGTGGCGAAGAGTTTCCCGCAAAGGCGCAAAGACGCAAAGATAAGAGACACGCTCTCTCTGCCTTTGCGCCTTTGCGCCTTTGCGGGAGAATATATCGGTGAATGTCTGAGCTTGTTTACTACGTCTACTGTATTGCCGAGAGCGCGGCTGCCGAGCAGTTGCCGGCGGATTCATTGCCGGCTGCGATTGAGGAGGACGTCCGGCTCGAATGGATCTCGGTTAACGCGCTAGCGGCGCTCGTTAGTCGCGTTCCCAAAACAGCGTACAGCGAAGATCAGTTGGCCGAACATCTGACCGACGCCACCTGGACCGCGATTCGTGCGATGCGTCATGAAACCGTCGTCGAATACGTTGCCAAACGCGTGACTGCGATCCCTTTGCGATTCGCCACCATTTATCTCGAACGCGAAGGCATCGAAGAGATGCTCACCGAAAAGGGTCGCGAGCTCGAATTGGTCATCGCGCAGTTGCGGGGACGCGAAGAGTGGGGCGTCAACGTTTACTCCGATCGTGCGGTCTTGCTTTCGAGCATCACGCAAGTGAGTCCGGTGCTGCGCGAGCTGGCAGAACGTGCCGAGAAGGCGTCGCCGGGACAGTCGTATCTCATGCAGAAGAAGATTGATGCGTTGCGAGTTGACGAAGCACGCGCCGCGGTCAATCGCATCGTCGATCAGATCGATGAGAAACTGAAAGAGCAAAGCGACGACAATGTTCGTTTGCGAATTCTGAAAGTGGAAACTACGGAACACGGCGAGTTAAAAGCGAAGTTTGCCTTTCTCGTGAAGCGTTCAGGTTTTGAAGAGTTTCGTGACGCGGCGGAACGTCTCGCGCAGGAACATCAGGCGGCGGGTATTCGTCTCGAGCTTACCGGACCATGGCCCGTCTATAACTTCGTGACAGGATTTACGGGATGAACGACGTCGATCAGTTAATCATCAGCGAAGAGTTTGAGAACACGGACGTATCACTTCTCGAGACGCTCGATCACGTTCTCAATCGTGGTCTCGTGATCGCCGGCGAGATCACAATCTCTGTGGCAGACATCGATCTGATCTTCGTCGGCCTGAATGTCCTGATTAGCAGCGTCGAAACGGCGCACGAAGTCATGCGCAAGCGCGAAACCGAATGAAGCTCTACGCCTATTGTCTCTGTGCAGACCTGGAGACATTTGCCACGGCCATTTCCGGAGTTGCCGGAACACCTGTTCGGATCTTGAAGATGGACGATATTTCTGTGGTGGTCAGCGATTGCGACTCTGTTCCGGCAACCCACGAGAACATGCTGGCCCATGCTGCCGTGGTCCGGAGTGTTTTTGAGCAAACAACGACGGTGCCATTTCGGTTTGGAACACTCGCAAACGAGCAACAACTGCGCAGCTTTGTCTCCGGCCACAAGGTCGCGATTGCTAAGAAGCTGGAACACTTGCGCGGCCGTGTGGAAATGGACCTCAAGATTGTCTGGCAACATCAGACTTCTCAGCCGGATCAACCCGAAGAAGCCGCCGGGCCGGGAACTGCATTTCTCCGGCAGAAGCGACGAGAGCTCCTCGGAGATGATCAGGCCGTGGCCCAGCGTAAAGAATTATCGAGTCTGTTGCGCGAAGATCTCGGCGACCTGACAAAAGACGAAGAAATGAATCTCCAGCCATCCGAGACCGCAGTGCAGGGAAAGGTTTTTCATCTCGTCGAGAGCTCGAAAATCAAGGACTATCGGGAGAGGATTTCCAAAATCTCCCAGAAACGGCTGGAATTGGTGCTGGAGGTCAGCGGCCCCTGGCCGCCGTATAGTTTTGCAAACATTGAGCTTGAGTTTGGATCGCAGTTCGGAGTAAGCTGATGACGCTTTCCCCCGAAAACCCCCAGTTGGCTGAGCCGGAAATCGACACTTCGCGCGTGGAGGAGTACGTCGAGCAGCTACGCTGTGTCACTGACTCTCTGCCGTCGAGAATCAATATCGACGCGAAGAGTGTCGAACAGGGTCTGGCAAAGCTGGTACTGACTTTGATCGAGTTCATCCGCCGGCTGTTGGAAAAACAGGCGGTCCGTCGCATGGAGGGCGGGGATCTCTCACCTGAACAGATCGAAGAGTTGGGCCTGGCGCTCATGAAGTTGGAGGCGAAGCTCCAGGAGCTAAAATCTCAGTTCGAATTAACGGATGAGGATCTCAATCTCGATCTCGGTCCAATCGGTCGTCTGATTTAGCAGTACGCATCGTGCTCGGCAAAGAGAGTCATTGTGATGGTGGCGGCCATCTAAGCTTTTTGAGTAAAGCCGCCCCCTGATATTGGAGGGCGAAAGTGTCCAGCGAGCGGTCTACCCTGATTACGGCCCGTCCCCCGGGCCTGGTTGATGTACTCGACCGTATTCTTGACAAAGGACTGGTGATTGCGGGCGACATTAAGGTGTCGTTGGCAAACGTAGAGCTACTCACGTTGCAGATTCGTCTGCTGGTTTGCTCGATCGATAAAGCCGAGCAGATCGGTTTGAACTGGTGGCGCTACGATACCAACCTGACGACACGAGCTGAACGTGCGGAGGCCGAAAACGTCGAGCTGCGCGAACGGCTTTCAGAACTTGAACAGGAAATCAGAAAGCTCGCTGTAGCCAACGTGGCGGCAGGTAGTCGCGAAACGAATCCAGTAAGTCGTCGTGCGGGGCGCAAAGGCAAGGCAAAGCGCCGCAATACCTAAGTATTTCATGAAGTAGAAAGGTTTTAAGAAGCAGTAACGCGGCGTAATCCTCGCGCAGTATGCTCGCTTTTCGAAACTAAGGAAAAGGAACCGAAGCAAATGGCTGTCGAAAGAGCACCAGGCGGAACCAGTTTAATCGACGTCCTCGATCGTGTGCTCGACAAGGGCATCGTAATCGACGCGTGGGTACGAATCTCACTCGTTGGTATCGACTTAATAACCATCGAAGCCCGTGTTGTGGTTGCCTCAATCGATACGTACTTGAAATACGCCGAGGCGGTAGGTTTGACGCCGGCAGTATCCCGACCAGCACTGACACCTGGAGGTGAAGTAGTCGAAACCGAGACGCGCCGTCGGGTCACTGTTGAAACAGAGAAGAAGTAAAACGATTGCCGATTGTCGATCAACTGGGCGATCGAAAGTTGGCAATCGGCGTTGATCATGTAGGGCCATGGGAGAGAGTCCCACAGAATTAGCTTATCGCAACGTCACGTCCCTCTCGGATTCTGATCGGGCGAGTCCGCGATTGCGCCAGTACGACGTCTTCATCGAGACGACGACGCAGATGCTGGCGACTCCAAAGCTGCACGAGCGTCTGCTCCTCGCACTCGAAGCCATCGCCAACAACTTCGGCCATCGCCAGTCTGCGATCGCAATCATCAATGAAAGAGACGCGGAGTTGCGGATTCGAGCCGCAGTCGGATTCGACGGCGATACGCGCGTTGAAATGCCGCTCGACTCGAGCGCTGCGTGTGTGCGCGTAATCCACGATGCTCAACCTCTCTGGATTACGCTCGACGAGGATGCCTCGTCTCGCGGTCTCTTCGCCAATATGCAGTGGCATTCCGATGTCCTCGCCATACCGCTCTTTGGTGTCTCGGAAGTCACTTCAAAGCCCGGCGTGCGGCCTGTCAACCAGTATTGGGCTTTCGAACCGGGCGCGCGGATGGGTGTGCTGTATGTTGGCGCGACCCAGGATGCGGTTGACTCTGAGTCGTTAACGCTGATGAAGCGTTTCGCCGAGCGCATCGGCATCGTCGCTTCGCTAGCAACACATCAGGAACGGCTGGTTGGCACTGTCACCAAGCTTCAACGCGAGCGACAGTGGATCGAGTCGATCATGAAATCTGTCGCGGATCCGATCGTGCTTACCGATCTCGACAACGAGATACTGCTGCAGAACCGTCGCGCAGAAGAACTGTTCAGCGGTTCTGCCAACGCCGGCGAAGGCAAACGACGCGCGTTGAAGATGAACGATCTGCTGTTTTCTGCATACCTCTCGAGTGCGACTGTTTCCTCGTCGGAAGTTGTTCAGAGAGATATCACCCTCGTCGATCCGATTGAAGGTTCGGATATTCACTTCGAAGTGATCTCGACGCCTGCAGCAAATTCACGCGGCGAGCCGCTCGGCCTCGTTTCGATCTTTCGTGACGTTACTGATTTGCGTGAGGCCAACGAGGAGCTCGCGCGCAACTTCGTCAAGCTGCAACAGGCTGAATCTGAGTCTCGTCGCGAGCGCGATCGTCTCGACCTGATCATTGAGAACGTCGGACATCCGATCGTCGTTTGCGATTCGGCCGGTAACTTTATTCTTTTCAACCGGCGCGCGGAGTTGTTGTTTCAGGAAAACGAGTCGTTCAAGTCGTCGGCTGCAGCGGCAGTGCGGACGAACGCCGTCAAACTCACTTCGTTTATTTCGACACTCGCATCGGCGTCAGAAACAGGACGACAGGCAGAGATCGAGCTGATAGATCCTGAAGTCGGCCGCTCGTTGCCGATGGAGATCACTGCGCGTGAAGTGCTCGATGCAACTGGCCAGGTGACTGCCGTCGTCTCGATTCTTCACGACCTGACAGAGATTCGCGAGCTCGAGCGACGTCGCGTCGAACAACAGTTGTTCGAGTCGGAAAAGCTGGCGGCGGTCGGCCGGCTTGCAGCTTCAATCGCACACGAAGTGAACAATCCGCTCGAAGCGATCAAAAACGCGCTTTACCTGATGCAGGCGAGTGGTGACGGTGACAAGAACTCCCGCTTCCTCGAGATCGCGCGCAAAGAGACGGAGAGAGTTTCACACATCATCCGGCAGATGCTCGGCTTTGCACGCCGGCCGGGTGAGGTTGATTGGGTCGATGTAAATCAGTTGCTCGAAGAAACCCTTGTCCTGATGGAAAAGAAAATGCGGCAGTTGCGAATTCACATCAAGCGAGAATTCGACGAGGAACTGCCACGCATCAGGGCCCGCGCGGATCAATTGCGTCAGGTTTTTCTGAATCTGATTATCAACGCGCAGCAGGCAATTGAAGGCGAGGGTGAAATCGTGATTTCCACGTCGCGTTATGAACAGGCGCTGCAACCGTCGATTGTCGTGCAACTAAGTGATAGCGGCGTCGGTATCGCGGAAGACGATCTCGCGCGCATCTTCGATCCGTTCTTTTCAACCGGCAAAAAAGGCACGGGGTTGGGATTATGGGTTACACAGGACATCGTGAGACAGCACGGTGGCCGCATTGAAGTGAGTAGTGAAGTTGGTCGTGGAACAGTTTTCAGTATTGTGCTTCAGGTTGAATCGCCCATCCTTGAAGCCCAGGTGAACGAATCGAAGGTGGCTACAAGATGAGTCAATCATTCGATCAATCCGGAAATGATGCTCCGATGAACGAGCCTGGAAGTTTTGTCCCGTGTCTCACCGAGCCGAGATTGCTTGTCGTAGATGACGAAGAGAGTCTGCGCATCACTACGGCGGCAATCTTTGAACACGAAGGTTACATCGTCGACACCGCATCGAGTGGCGACGAAGCGATCGAATTACTGAACAAACAGGACTACGACCTCGTCCTCACTGACTTGCACATGGAAGGGGGCGATGGTCTTTCAGTTCTCAATCGCATTCGCCGCCAGGCTCCACTCACGATTTCAGTTGTGCTGACAGGTTTTGCTTCGGTTGAATCCGCAATCGCCGCGCTTCAGGAAGGCGCTTACGACTACCTCGTCAAACCCTGCGACATCGAAAGCATGAAGCACACGATTCGCAGAGGCGTCGAGCATCGGCGGCTCATGCTTGCCGAGCAGAAGGCACGCGCGGATCTGCGACAGTTAAATCTCGACCTGGAGCAGAGAATTCAGGAGCGCACCGCAGAGCTTACGCGTCTGAACGCCGAGCTCGCTGATGCTAATCGTGCGAAAGACGTTTTTCTCGCGACTCTTTCACACGAGTTGCGAACACCGCTCACACCGGTTGTCGGTTGGATAAAACTTCTGCGTAGCGGAACGCTCGACGAGAAGAGTGTCATACAAGCACTCGATGCCATCGAGCGCAACGCCTGGCTCCAGTCAAGATTGATCGACGACTTGCTCGACACTTCGCGCATCGCCACCGGCAAACTTCATTTCGAGCCGAAGGCGACGGATTTGAATAGTGCGGTGAAGGCTGCTGTTGATACGGTGCGCACTTCAGCGGCTGCACGCAATATCGAGTTGAACGTGACTTTGTGGCCGGCGAGTTTGATCGTGATGGGCGAGCCTGTTCGTCTTCAGCAGATTGCGTGGAACCTCGTTTCAAACGCGATTAAGTTTACGGATCCCGGCGGCAAGGTTCGTATTACCACGAATCTCAACGGGAAGCAGGCGTATCTCGAAGTGATCGATACGGGAGTCGGGATCGAGGCGGAATTTCTGCCGCATGTATTCGATCGCTTTCGACAGGCTGATGGCTCGACGTCAAGACGGCATGGTGGGTTAGGTCTCGGCCTCGCGATTGCCGATGCGCTTTGTAAGATGCACAGCGGACGATTGGAAGCGCAGTCGGAAGGTGTGGGACATGGAGCTACGTTCAGTTTTCATCTCGACCTCGTGACTTCCAATCAAGTTGTCGTCGAAGAGACGGACCAGAAGCGTCATTCACTCGAAGGACTCGAAGTTCTGATCGTGGAAGACTCGCCGGATACCCTCACGTTGTTGAGCACGATCTTCCGTAGAGAAGGTGCTAGTGTCACCACGGCTGAGTCAGCCACTGAAGCGTTGACGCGGGCGGTCGACAGCCGTCCGAACATCATCGTCTCAGACATCGGTATGCCCGAGATCGACGGCTATCAGCTTCTCGAACAACTACGCATTCTCCCGGGTCTTCACGACGTCCCGGCCATCGCCATCTCCGGATACGCGAGCGAAGAAGACCGCGAGCGCGCCCTCGCCGCCGGCTACCTCGCCCTCGTCCCCAAACCTATCGACATGGACGTCCTCTTCAACCTCATCCAGGACCTCAAAGCACCTGTGTAAGCGGAAGCGGTCCGTAACCAATCCGTGTTAATTCGCGGCGTGCCCGCGTGAGATGTCGCCGTCCTCGGCCAACGATTCGGCGCCGAAGAAGACGCGACTGATGTCCGGTTGTTGTGACTTGATTGCTTCCTGTATGCGTCGCACGGCGTGTCTGACTTCCTTCGCGGAGATCTCATTGCGAAATCGCAACTCAACGGTAAGCAACACATCATGCGGTCCGAAGTACATCGAGTGAAGATGTTGCACCCGCTCGACGGCCGAATCCGCGGCGACCAGCGTGCGTATCGATTTCAATGATTGATGATCGAGTCCCTCGCCAATTAAGAGCCCTTTACTCTCGTAAACCATCAACACCGCCACACTGCACAACAGCAGACCAATAATCACCGACGCCACACCGTCCAGATATGGAATTCCAAACTGATGTCCGAGAAAGATGCCAAGAAAGGCGAACAGCAGCCCGAGAAGCGCGGCTGAATCCTCGAGCAACACCGTAAAACTGGTCGGGTCTTTACTATCGTGAATCGCCTCGATGACACCCCGGCGTCCACGTTCGGCACCAAACGCTTTCCACCCGAAAAACCACGTCGTCCCCTCGAACACCGCCGCCAGCCCAAGCACCCAGTAGCTCCACGTGGCATTTTCCGGAAACCGCGGGTGAAGGATGTGCATGATGCCTTCGTACGTCGACATTCCTCCACCCACGGCAAAGACCAGCACACCCACGATCAACGTCCAGAAATACAGTTCATGTCCGTGACCAAATGGATGATCCGAATCAGGCGGCTTCCGGCTCTTCCGAACGCCGAGAAGCACTAAAAAGCCGTTGCCGGTGTCGACCAGGGAATGAATCGCCTCCGACAACATTGCAGAACTGCCGGTAATAGCAGCCGCGACAAACTTAGTCACTGCGATAGAAACATTCCCAGCTATCGCTGCGTAGATAGCCAGCCTGGATTTAGAGATTTTCCGCCTCGATCTTTTCATTGAATGCCGCTGATAATACCGGACTTGCGCCTCGGATTACACGGATAAATCCTGTCGTGTATTAGAGTTGACAAAATCGCAATTGTAACTATAATGGTTACAAAAACGGCGACCCGAGTTCCCCGAATAGATTCGATATGTCGACAAATAGCAGGTTTGCGGTTGCAGTGCATGTTTTGAGTTTGATGGCCTGGTCAGGCGAAGAACCTCTTAAATCCGAACAGGTTGCGGCAAGCGTAAACACAAATCCGGTCGTGATTCGGCGTATTTTGAAGGAATTGGCCGAGGCTGGGCTGGTTGTGTCTCAAACTGGTTCGCTCGGCGGTTCGCGGTTGGCAAATGACGCCGCCAAAATGACCCTGCTGGACGTGTATCAGGCACTCGAATACGGGGGCGTTTTTTCCCTTCACCGGCAGCCTCCCAGTCGAGACTGTCCGGTTGGCGTGAATATCGAGACAGTTCTTGGAAATGTGTTGTCGGAAGTTGATTCTGCGGTTGAGCGAGTGTTGGAAAACATAACGATAAACGACGTCGTGCGACGATTGAAACCATGTGGCAGCGCTTCGGCATCGAAGACACTGGGGAATATGAGCAAGAATGGTAAACGAAAGACGTTCGATCAAAAGCAGGTAGCTTTGCCGCAGTTGCGCGCAACGGTAAAGAGCCGGGGAAACGGGTCGTCCTCGGAATTGCGTAAATAAACCGCGAGAAAGGAAGATAAATTTGTCCAGGCTTGAAAAAGATCAAAGTGGTATCGAGCTCATGAATTCGGTAAAAGGCGAGTTCGTCAATCTCAGTGAGGAACTGACTGACGATGCCGTGTCGATTGAAGATATCGACGAAGTACTGCAAACGCTCGAACGAGCGACCAGTAGTGAAACCGAGATCGAGGAGCCTTTGATCGAGGAATCCTCGTCTGCGGTTGAGTCTGAAGAGGGTATGAATGAAGAGGTCGAGCTCGATCTGTCAGCCGGCGAGATGGATAAGACGTCGGATCCGATCCGCGTCTACATGCGCGAGATGGGCGTAGTGCCGTTGCTGACGCGCGAGCAGGAAGTGTCGATCGCGAAACGTATTGAGCGCGGACAGAAGCGCGCCGAAAAAGCTATTGCACGTTCGCCGATCGCAGTTGTCGAACTCTTTAGAATCGGTGATGAACTGGCTGCGGGCTCACTCAACATTCGCGACGTCGTGGCTTTCTCGGATCAGATGGAAACCGAGGAACACGAAGATCGCAGTGAAGAGTACTTGCAGTGGACCATCGAAGGACTGAACAACATTCGACTACTCTACAAGCGCGGCTTGAAAGAGTTTGAGAAGTTTGCAGAAGAACTGAAAGTGTCACGAGGCAAGCGTTCCCGGAAGCTTTTGCGTTACCGGCGCAAGCTGGCGCGTACGCGTTTGGAAATTGCCACGGAAATTCGGAGTCTGCATTTGAAAGAAGCTGCACGCCAGCGGTTGATCTCCGCCATCGGTGCAGTGCACAAGGAAACGCGCACGCTCGAACGTGAAATTGAGGGCAACAACGAAAAGCTGAAGCGCAAAGGTCTGAAGGCTGACAAGGCGAAGGAATACCGCAAGCACGTTGCCACAGCGCGTAAGCGTTTGAAGGAAATTGAAGCTGAGCATCATCTGTCGCCGCTTGAAATCAAACGTTCGCACCAGATGATTGCGATCAGCGAAGCGCAAACAGCACAAGCGAAGCACGAGCTGACTGAAGCCAACCTGCGCCTGGTGGTTTCGATCGCGAAGAAGTATCAGAACCGTGGTCTGCAGTTCCTCGATTTGATTCAGGAAGGCAATCTCGGTTTGATGAAGGGCGTTGATAAGTTTGACTGGCGGCGTGGTTACAAGTTTTCGACTTACGCAACCTGGTGGATTCGTCAGGCCATCACGCGCGCGATTGCCGATCAGGCCCGCACCATTCGTATTCCGGTGCACATGATCGAAGTTATCAACAAGCTCAAGAATACTTCGCGCGAGCTTGTTCGCGAACTGGGCCGCGAACCCACGACTGAAGAGATCGCGAAGAAGATGGATACTTCGGTCGATAAAGTTCGCAAAGCGCGCAAGTTGATGCAGGATCCGATTTCGCTGGAGACGCCGATTGGTGAGAACGGCGATTCGCAACTGGGCGACTTGATCGAAGACAAATCGAGCGAGAGCCCGGCAGCGCGCGTGATCACATCAAATCTGCGTGAGATTGCAGGCGATGTGTTGCAGACGTTGAGTCCGCGCGAAGAGCGTGTGATTCGTCTGCGGTTCGGTCTCGACAACGGCGGTCACGAGCGGACCCTCGAAGAAGTTGGCCAGAACTTCAACGTAACCCGCGAGCGCATTCGGCAAATTGAAGCCAAAGCGTTGCGCAAATTGCGCCACCCATCGCGGGCGCGACTGCTGAAGAATTTCCTCGAAGGCGAGGGGCAATAAGTTTAGAGATAAATTAGGAGCGACAATAATGAGTGAACATTTAAAGGAAGTGAGCGATAGCTCGTTTGAGAAAGAAGTACTGACTTCAGCCAAGCCGGTGCTGGTTGATTTCTGGGCGGAATGGTGTGCCCCTTGCCGGATGCTGGCGCCGACTGTAGCCGCCGTTGCGGAACATTACGGCGATACCGCGAGCGTGGTGAAATTGAACGTGGACGACAATCCGTCGACTGCACAGCGTTACGGTATCAAAGGCATTCCGACATTGATTCTCTTCCGCGAAGGCAAGGAAGTCGAGCGCGTCGTGGGTGCAACCAGCAAGGAATCGATCACGAGAATGATCGAGAAGTATGTGACCGTCAAAGCTTAGAGTTAAGACTCATTGTTTTGAGAAGGCCGGACCTCTGAGGTCCGGCCTTTTTGTTAATGTGATGGGCAGGCTGTTCAAGTACAAGCAGCTTTTCCTCAAGAGCCCGAGATGATGCTTGGATGGGGTCAGTACAGGGAGCGGTAGCGACCT
>DASWUM010000126.1:0-17323 GCA_036401595.1 Pyrinomonadaceae bacterium | reverse complement strand
CTTGAGTGCAAACTGAAATAGATCGGTGACGAGAACTCCCCACAGACCTGAGATCGCGGTGTAAAAAGCGGTAAAGATCAGCATGCCGATCACGATCTTGATCGCGCCGCTCTTATCAACGCCAAGTGTGATCTCGAGAATCTTCACCATCGCGAGATTTACCCAGCCGAGAATGATGCAGTTGATCGGTAGACCGAGATACAAAGCGCGAAAACCACGCAGGAACGCAGCAGGCTTACCGGAGTAACGCAGTTCCGCAAACTCGATGTCGGTCATCACGCCCGCGCGCCGCCACAGTCGCGCGTAAAGAAAGACGGTGAGCATGCCGCTCATCACAAAGTTCCACCAGAGCCAGTTGCCGGCAATTCCGTTCTTCGCAACAAAACCGGTGACGGCCAGGGGTGTATCGGCGGCAAAGGTTGTCGCTACCATCGAAGTGCCGGCCAGCCACCACGGCACGTTGCGTCCCGACAGGAAGAATTCGCTGGTGCTGCCGGAGGCCCTGCGGGCGTAGTAGATGGCGATACCGAGATTGAAAACGAAATAGGCGACGATTACCGTCCAATCCAGTACTGAAAGGTTCATCGGATTCCTTACTTTGTCGGTTTTGAAAAGGCGGTTACTCGGGCGCTTATCTCACGGCATACGAGAGCATCTGTCAAGTAAAAACTAGGCGCAGCCACAAAAAGTCACAAAAGTCACAAAAATTATTTTTCTGCTTTTGTGCCTTTTGTGCTTTTTTGTGGCTGAAGTTACGATGGGCCAAATGGGAACAGAGTCGTTCGTGGCAGGTCTCGCGATAATCGGGATCGTTATCATCGTCTCGGCATTGTTGTCAGGGCTGATCGATAAAAGCGGTTTACCACAAGTAGCGGTCTTCATATTCATTGGCGCAGCGCTCGGGCCACTTGGGTTCGGAGTGTTCGACATGCAGCTCGATTCGCCGGTCCTGCGGATCGTGGCTACGCTCAGTTTGACCCTCGTCCTCTTTACTGATGCAGTAACTCTAAGCACGAAGGAAATCAGAAGACGCGCTGGACTCGCGTTTCGCATGCTCGGACCGGGAACGATCGTCTGCGCCGCGCTCACGGCGCTGGCGGCGTGGTGGCTCCTCGGCATTGCGCCGGCATCCGCTGCAATTCTGGGTGCTGCGCTTGCTTCGACTGATCCCGTCTTGCTGCGCAGCCTGTTGCGACGTCGCGATATTCCCGCCGAAGCACGTCATGCTTTGCAGCTCGAGAGCGGTCTTAACGACGTGGTGTTGCTGCCGATCGTCGTTGTCGCGATTGCTTTGACTGGTCAACACGATGGGGCTGCGACCGGTTTCGCGAAGATGGGCTTCGGGCTGTTCATACTTGGGCCAGGAGCCGGCATCGCCATCGGTTTGATCGCAGTTTCTGCACTCGATTTGATAAGAAAACGGATCGGCATTCGTCGCGATTACGAGTCGCTCTACTCACTCGGCGTGGCGTTTTCAGCATTCGCCGCCGCAGAGGCCGTGCACGGCAGTGGCTTTCTGGCGGCGTTTGCGGCCGGCCTGACGATTGCCGCGCTCGACGTCGAACTGTGCGATTGCTTTATCGAGTATGGCGGTGTCACTGCCGAGATGCTGTTGTTGTTCACGTTTGTGATCTTCGGCAGCTCATTGATTTGGACTGGATTCTCAGGACTCGATGCGCGGACCGTGATCTTTGCAGTGTTTACGATCCTGGTGCGAGTGCCTGTCTATCTCGTCTCGCTGATTGGATCTACGGTAGATCGTCGTGGCCGTCTGTTGATTGCGTGGTATGGACCGAGGGGGCTCAGCTCGTTGTTACTAATCCTGCTTGCAGTTTTTGCAGGAGTTGCCGGAAGCGATCGGCTTTTCCGGGTTTCGGCCTTAATTGTTTTGATCTCGATAGTGGTTCACGGCGCATCGCCGATGCTTTTGACTCGCATCGCGCCAACACCTGAACCGGATGAGCCCAAAGAACCTCCTCCGCCACAGCCTGAGCCTAAACCTGAACCAGCGAAGCAACCGCGCGCGCTTCCTGTTATCGAGCAGACAGAATCAGTCGGTAAGCAGAGCATCACACTCGAAGAATTCGAGCGCCTGCAGAAATCGGGAGACAACGTCATTCTTCTGGATGTTCGCACCGAGCGCAGTCGTGAACCGAGCGAGTCGCAGGCAAAGGGATCGGTGCGCATGGTGCCGGAAGGCGTAGTGGCTGAGGCGCGCCAAATGAAACTACCAAAGGACGCGTGGCTCATCGCCTACTGTGCTTGACCAAACGAAGCAACCAGCGCCCGGGTGGCGCAGGAACTTCGACAATCGGGTTGGACCAAAGCGCGAGCGCTCATTGGTGGTTGGGATGGATGGCAGCAGGCAGGCTTGCCCGTCGAACCGATCCATCCTTAATCTGTGCAATCTGTGGTTAACGATGAGATTCTTCGTCTCGATTCTGATTATTGCATCTCTGATGTCAATCATCGGCCAGAGTCAAAACAGACCGCGTGCGCGTGAGCTCGGCATCACCGTGGGCGTGCTTCCGCCTGGACCATTGAATGCAATCACAGATGTCGACGGCGTGCTGGTTGGACACACGACGCTGGTTCGCGGTGACAACGTCCGCACCGGCGTCACGGCAATCCTTCCGCACAGCGGAAATCTCTTCCGCGAAAAAGTTCCAGGTGCGGTCTTCGTCGGAAACGGCTTTGGCAAACTCGCCGGCTCGACTCAAGTCAACGAGCTGGGTGAAATTGAAACACCGATACTGCTGACCTCGACGCTAAGCGTCCAGCGCACAGCCGACTATCTGATCGACTACATGCTCGCGCTCCCTGGAAACGAGGACGTCCAGTCGATCAATCCACTCGTGGCCGAAACTAACGACGGTTATCTCAATGACATTCGTGGTCGTCACCTCACGCGCGACGACGTCTTCGCCGCGATCAAGAGCGCAAAAGGCGGCGCCGTGGCAGAAGGTTCGATCGGAGCCGGTACGGGCACCGTCGCCTTCGGCTTCAAAGGCGGAATCGGCACTTCCTCGCGCAAATTGCCGGAGCGTCTCGGCGGATTCACAGTCGGCGTCCTGGTGCAAACAAACTTCGGCGGAGTGCTGACCATCAACGGCGCCCCCGTCGGACGCGAACTGGGTCGCTATTATTTAAAGGACGAACTTGGCCAGGCGGCGGCTGAAAGACAGAACCTGCCTGATGGCTCGGTAATCATCGTGATCGCGACCGACGCTCCGCTCGACGCCCGAAACCTGAACCGCATGGCCGCTCGCGCGATGATGGGCCTTGCACGGACCGGCGCCGCGGGCAGTAACGGCAGTGGCGACTACGCCATCGCATTCTCAACCTCACCCGACGTACGCATCAGAACTCTCAACCAGAACGAACGAAACACGCCTCGCAACGTGAAAACACTTGCAAACGACGCCGTCTCTCCGCTCTTTCTCGCCGTGATCGAAGCCACCGAAGAGGCGATTTACAACTCACTCTTCCGGGCCAATACCACCTCAGGAAGAGGTCGGACCGTCGAAGCACTGCCGTTGGACCGTACAATCGAGATTCTCCGCAAACATGGTCTAATTGGGCCCATTCGCTAAACGCACTATCACGACAAGTTCACGGTGGTCTAACCTTTTCATACTGAAAAGAAAACTGTTTGACACTCGCATGAGTGGTGCATAGAATCCTTATCGAACCCCCAAAACAAAAACTGATCGTGAAGGGAGTTAACGATGGCAACGAGACTAAATGTTCGTGTCAACCGAAAACGACCAGAGTCGATGACTCGGCAAATTCGGGAACAGATAAATGATTTGATTGATGCAGGAGAATTGGCAGCGGGCGCTTTGCTTCCCAGCGAGCGTGAACTGGCCAACTCACTGAAGGTAGCTCGTAACGTTGTTCGCGGTGCTTACGAGCAACTGATGGATGTTGGAAAGCTGACGAGTGAAGGCCGCAAAGGAAGATCGGTAAGCTCAGGCCGCAGCTCAGCGAAGAAGAAGTCAACCAGCAAGACGTCCAAGAGCAAAGCGCGTAAGAAGTAAGCTTTCTCTTCCTCGGCTCGCAAAAAAATCCCCCTGTTTTACCAACCGCGATTGGCTCACAATTCCACTCTACTCACTGGCAGCCGGTGTTTCTTTGCCCAGCGCGATGATTTCGTCTCTAATCGCGTTGCGTTCCGCCAGTAACCTCACAAAGAACCTTCTTTCCACCAGAAAAAACGTCAACACACGCAGACCCGCAATCGATTTATCGAGCTCTTCGTAGAACAAAATCGCAGCGTAACCGCAAAACGGGATCACAACGAGTGTGATTAGCGCGAGTAGCCAGCCAAATAACACATACGCAAGCACTGTCAGGACGATCCAAGTGAGCGGAAACAACAGCATTGCCGAGATGATCTTGATCGTCGAGATGACGTCGTCTGAGTCGCGCGAAAGTCTGGTGGCGAGGTAACCGCCGAGTTTGTATGCCGGGTAGTGAGTGACAGTTCCGATCAATGCTGGTCCAAGCATCAACAGAAAGAGCAGCGACCGGCGCACAATCGCTGCGGTGACTCTCCAGGTGGAACCGGGCGGCGATAATTCGTCCGTATCGACTCCCGCCTGGCTCAACTCTTGTTCAAAGCGCAACATTCTCAACTCGAGGCGGCGCAGGCGTTCCGGATGCAGTGACTGGATGATCGGGTAAGCCTTGATAAACCTTTGCTGCAAATGCAATTCGTCTTTAAGACTCTCCGGCTCGCCGCCGTTTGAAGCAGACGAAAAGATTCGTTCGGCCCGCGCTGTTGTTTGCAGCTCCTCTTCGTGTTTGGCGTCGAGGATCACGGCGCGCAGTGCGGCTTCGATTTGACTCGATAGTTGACGAACTGCCTCGCGCGGCGGAGTGCCATCAGGCTCGAGCGTCACTGGTTCGACGTCGATCGGATTCCCGAAATAAAGCAACCCGTCGCTACGAAAGCGTGTCTTCGACGTGTAATAGAGACCGGCCGGAACGATCTTCAGTTGGGAGACCTCGCCAGTTGAAACTGCCGCGAGCGATATACGCGCGGCGCCCGTTTTGATCGGCTTCAGGCCGGGGTCGTCGTGTGAGACGCCTTCGGGACAGATGCCGATTGTTCCCCCGCGAGACAAAAGCCTGCGCGCGGCGACGAATGTCTCCTCGTTTTTGCTGACGTCTTCGCCTTCATCCTGCCGGCGATAAACCGGCAGCGAGTCGAGTGCCTTCACGAGGTAGCCGATGACAGGCATCCGGAACAGCGGCGCTTTCGCGAGGAACGAAACGGGTCGCGGCGCGAGAGACAGTAAAAACACCGGATCGACGAGGGCATTCGGATGATTGAGGACAAAAATCACCGGCGTATCGAGCGGGACATGCTCGACACCTGTAACCTCAATGCGCTGAAAATAAATCCTCAGCGCCAGCCTCACGAGAGCAACGATAATTCGACGTATCATGACAACCGGTCTGCTAATCCGTCTGTTTCCGTGTTCATCTGTGGCTCAATTCAGCGGTTTGATGCAATAATACTCACGCTTTCCCAATCGATTCAAAATACTTTGCCTGAGGAAGATCCATGAAGCGTTTTGTTGCCTTTGTCGCTGTTTTGTTAGTAGCCCTGTGTTCGCATGTCGCGGCGCAGAACCGGACGTACACGATTGAAGATCTGCTGAAAGTCCGGCGTGTTGGCGATCCACAGATCTCGCCGAACGGAAGACGTGTCGCTTTCACGATCGGCGACGTCAATTTCGATGCCAATCGAGTCGTCAACCAGATCTACGTGACTTCAATCGACGGCAGCAACACGAAGCAGTTGACCACCGGCGATCGATCGTCATCGGCGCCTCGCTGGTCTCCGGATGGAAAGAAGATCGCCTACACAACCGGTAGCCAGGTCTGGGTAATGGACGACGACGGCGACCACAAGGAACAGGTCACGAAGATTTCTACCGGCGCAGCAGGCCCAGTTTGGTCACCGGACGGCAAGTGGATCGCATTCACTTCAGACGTCTACCCTGACTGTGACAACGACGACTGCAACAAGAAACGTGACGAGCAAGCGGAAAGCAGCAAGGTCAAAGCTCACATCATCACGCGACTACTCTACAAACACTGGGACGAATGGCGCGACGTCAAACGCACGCACGTGTTCGTTGTGTCGAGCAAAGGCGGAACCGCACGCGATCTAACCAGCGGTGATTTCGACTCGCCTCCGTATGCAGCCGCATCCGGCGTCGACTACACTTTCTCGCCCGACTCAACCGAAATCGCATACCTCCGAAATCCGGACAAAGTCGAAGCCATTTCAACCAACAGCGACATCTACGTGATGCCGTTGTCCGGCGGCGCAGCGAAGAACATCACCGTGCGCAACCACGGCTACGACGCCGGCCCAGTCTACACCAGCGACGGCAAGTTCATCCTCTATCGCTCGCAAGCGACGGCTGGTTTCGAAGCGGATCGCTGGCGCTTGATGGCTTACAACCGCGCGACTGGAACTAGTGTCGAGTTAACGCGCGGTTTCGATCTGCAGGTTGAAGAGCTCGTCGTTTCACCGGATGGCAGTACGATTTATTTCACGGCTGCTGATCGTGGTAAGAGTCCGATCTTCAAAATACCTTTCAGCGGCGGCGTGCCTCAGAAGGTCGTCTCAAACGTCTTTGCCACTAATCTTCGCCTATCACCTGACGGAAGAAGTTTTGTCTTCGCGTCGAGCTCAATGGCGTCGCCGGCTGAGATTTACAAAGCGAATGCTGACGGCAGCGGACTGACAGCGTTGTCGTCGGCGAATGCGCAATTGATGGCGCGCGCGAGTCTGAAACCGGCGGAAGAAATCGAGTGGACCGGCGGACTCGGACGGAAGGTCCACGGTTACATCGTCAAGCCGAATAACTTCGATCCGAGCCGGAAGTATCCGCTTGCGGTGCTGATTCACGGTGGACCACAAAGCGCGTGGAACGACAACTGGGGCTATCGCTGGAATCCGCAAGTGTTCGCGAACGCCGGTTACGTCGTGTTTGCACCAAATCCGCGCGGTTCGGTTGGTTACGGGCAACAGTTCGTCAACGAGATCAGTGGTGATTGGGGCGGTAAGGTTTACACCGATCTGATGAACGGCGTCGCAGAGGTTCTTCGTCGAAACTCCTTCATCGACCGGACTCGTGTTGGAGCAGCGGGCGCGAGCTACGGCGGCTACATGGTCAACTGGCTCCTCGGACACAACAACGATCCGCGAGTTCGTTTCAAAGTCTTCGTCTCACACGACGGCGTGTACAACCTCGAGAGCATGTATGCCACAACGGAAGAGCTGTGGTTTCCGGAATGGGAATTCAAAGGAACGCCATGGTCCAACCCTGCGATGTACACGCGCTGGTCACCGCATAAGTTCGTGCAGAACTTCAATACTCCGATCCTGATCATTCACAGTGAATTGGATTTTCGCGTTCCGCTTGGTGAAGGCATGCAATTGTTCACGGCGGTCCAACGTAAAGGCATCGACTCCAAGTTCCTGACGTTTCCGGACGAAGGCCACTGGGTCCTCAAACCCCAAAACTCCCAACTCTGGTTCCACACGGTACTAGATTGGCTGGACAGATATTTACAGCGCCAAGGGATCTCAGAATAATTAGCCACGGATGACGCGGATGAAGACGGATAAAATCCGTGCTTTTGATCCGCGTTATCTGTGGCCCTACTCCGGACGCTCGGGTGGAGGGGCGACGGCGACGAAGTCTTCGACGAAGCGTTGGCCATAGTCGTTGAGTAGTTGATTCACTCGTTCGAGACGAGGGGCGCGGACGATGAGACCGGCGTGGTGGCGCTTCTTCACTCGCGAGATGATTTCTTCGTCGTTGTAGGCGGTTGTGTCCGGATATTCCTGTTTCGCCAGAGAGAGAATGATTCCGGCGTACTCTTTCCGCAGTGGCGAGATTCTCGACGGACCTTTCCCGTCCGCGATTTCCAAACGCGCCCACTCGCGCCAGAGATTCACTCCGGATGCTGCTTCAAGCACGTCTGAAATGTAAGCACCGCCGACGCGTGCTGCGATCTCGAGAAAGTAAAACTTCCCGTCAGCATCACTCTTGATGAACTCAGCATGCGTGGCGCCCCGTTCGAGTCCGAGTGCGCGCACGAGTTTCTTGTTGATCGCCAGGAGATTCTTCTCGTCTGCCGATCCGCGTTCGAGTGTGTGCGAAATGTAGGCGCCACCCTGGTGCGCAACCTGCATCGGCGGACGTCCATACTGATTCGTTCCCGCAAACAAAACTTTGCCATCGTTGACGACTGAATCGACGTGAAACACCTCACCGGGTATAAAACGCGCCAGCACATAGTAAGACGCACGCTCGCGCAGATTCTCACGCTCGTTCATCTCGTTGATGGCGCGACGCACTTCTTCGGGCTCACTCACCTTTGAAATCCCGATCGCCGACACATCGGAGCGTGGCTTGATTACCCATGGACCAGGAACCCTCAGCATAAACTCGTCAACTTCCTCGACGTTAACGAGTGGCACAAAATCCGGCACGTTGATCCCCGCTCGCTGGCTGTGAACCGCCATCGACAACTTGTCGCGAAAGACTTTCGCGCCCGAGCTGCTCAATCCGGGCAAACACAGATGCTCGCGCATCAAAGCTGCGGTTACTACGTCAAACTCCTCCAGCGCCACTATTCGATCGATCCGGCGGTTGCGCGATAGAAACGCCAGTAGATCGATGAAAAGCGGCGGCCCGGCATCATTCGGAACCGCTATCAGATCGTCGAGACTCTCGCGTGGCCAGTCTTCCTTGAGCATCTTCTCTTTGGTCACCAAAATCACATGACAACCATGAGCTTTACACTCCTGGATGAAATCGGCGCCTTTGAAATAGGTCGCGAGACAGATGACGTTGAGAGGGCGATTCGCAGTTTCCGGCATTTCGTTTTCTCTTTTCAGAGGCGTGATGATGCTGCTAAGGTATCGGCCGACAGGATTTCACAGAACACAGATTAACCCAAGTTTTCCAGTAAATCCTGCAAAATCCTGGAATCCTGTAAAACCAAATGATTATTAAAGGACCCTACCCAGACGTAGCAATCCCTGAAACTGCGCTCACGCCTTTAGCTATGCGTCGCGCGGAAGAGCTCGGCGACAAGCCTGCGCTGATCGACGGTCCAACCGGTCGCAAGCTCAGTTACAAGCAACTGGCGGATGCGATTGCGATCGCCGCATACAACCTTCGGAAACGCGGTTTCAAGAAGGGCGAAGTGTTCGGCATTCTCAGTCCAAACTGTCCTGAGTATGCAATCGCCTTTCATGCGGTGGCGACTTTAGGTGGGATCGTAACGCCAATCAACCCGCTCTACACACCGTATGAAATCGCTCATCAGCTCAAGGACTCTGGCGCCCGCTTCCTCGTGACAGTACCGAGTTGTGTAGAAAAAGCAGCCGCAGGAGCTGAATACGCAAACGTCGAGGAGCTCTTTGTCTTCGGTGAAGCACCGAACGCCACTCCATTCGCTTCACTTCTGGTCGACAACGGACGCGCCGAACAAGTGGAGATCAATCCACTCGAAGACCTCGTCGCGCTTCCTTATTCAAGCGGAACTACCGGACTTCCGAAGGGCGTGATGCTCACGCATCACAACCTCGTCGCAAACCTCTGCCAGATGGAAGGGCTTTGTTATTTCTACGAGACTGACACTCTGATCTGCGTGCTGCCGCTGTTTCACATATACGGTCTGGTCGTGGTCCTGAACATGGGCCTCTATACCGGCGCCACGATCGTCACAATGCCGCGCTTCGAATTGGAGGCATTTCTCAAAGCGGTCCAGGATTACGACGTGAGTCTCGCGCACTTGGTGCCCCCAATCATTCTGATGTTGAGCAAGAATCCGATTGTCGACAACTACAAGTTACCGAATCTCAAGACGCTCTTCTCCGGTGCGGCGCCGCTCGGCGAAGATCTGACGCGTGCGTGTATGGAACGTTTGGGATGCAGCGTTCGGCAGGGTTATGGAATGACCGAGACGAGTCCGGTCACGCACTCATCACCCGCGCCACCGAAAGAGATCAAGTTCGGTTCAGTCGGCGTTCCTGCGCCAAACACCGAGTGCAAAATCATCGATCTCGAAACTGGCGAGTCACTCGTTCCGGGAGAGAAAGGCGAGATTTGCGTGCGCGGGCCGCAGATTATGAAAGGCTACTTAAATAAGCCTGAGGCGACTGCACAAACGATCGACGCAGATCGATGGCTGCACACCGGCGACATCGGCTACGCGGATGAAGATGGCCACTTCTTCATTGTCGACCGGGCGAAGGAGTTGATCAAATACAAAGGTTTTCAGGTGCCGCCGGCCGAGCTCGAAGCCGTGTTGTTAACCCATCCATGCGTCGCAGACGCGGCAGTGATCCCGTACCCGGACGATGAGGCGGGCGAAGTGCCAAAAGGAATTCTCGTGCTGCGGGAGCAAGTCGACCCCGAAGCGATTCTCGAATTCGTGGCCGAACGAGTCGCGCCGCACAAAAGAATTCGCTATCTCGAGTTTGTCGACAAGATTCCGAAGTCGCCGTCAGGAAAGATTTTGCGTCGTGTTTTGGTGGATATCGAAAAGGCGAAAATGGCGGCCGGTTGATTCTCACGCAACGGCGCAACGGCGCAACGTTTCTTTACGTCGCGCCGTTGCGCCGTTGCGTGAGAAAACCCTATCATAGGTCGCCGACAACCATTTGCTTAGCCGATCCCAGACACGGCTGAATCAGCACCCCACGTGGTCAAGCTAAAAGCTGAGGGAGGTAATGACATGTATTTTCGTCGATTACATTTGGCACTTGCGATTCTCCTGCTGACCGCATTCGCGTTTTCGGCGCGGGCGCAAAAACCTGCCGAAGCCTGGACGGATTGGGAGACGTTGAGCCCGGACAACGAAGAGTTCACGGTCTTGATGCCAAAGAACAAGACCACTGAAGCGACAACTTTCCCGTATCACAAAATGGAGCTCAGCGCGCGGTTGTATCTTGCAACCTCTTCGGCGGGTCCAGTACTTGCCATCACATCCTTGAGCGGGATTAAGTCTGATCCGGCACAATACACCGAGTTTGCCCGATTCAATTCCTACGTCGACGCATTCAAAACTTTCTTCCCGTCGAAGGTTCGATCAAAAGAGACGATCGCCAAACTTACGCTTACAACCAGTCGGCCATTCCGAGGTTATACCGGCAGATCCTACAAGATGGTGCTCGGCGATCTGAGCGGCTCGGTCAACGCATTCGTAACCCGAAAACGGTTCTATGCGATTGTTACGCTCAACACTAAAAAGGACGACGCTTTGGAGGAAAAATTCCTCAGCTCGTTCGAATTACCCGAGCGTGCGCCCGATACAGCCAAGATCACCGCTAACGCTGACGCGAATCCCAATGCCGTCGACGAAGCCAATAAAGAGGCCAAAAATAATAATGGGGCCGAAGGCGAGACCGAACAGCCGGTAACTCCGAACAAAGAGAACAATCCCAACCACACAGAGGCAGTCACCGATCTGCCGCAACAGAAATCGGGACAGCAGAATCAGCCCGGTCAAAAACGTCCGCCGATCGCGGGCGGTATGTTGAACGGCAAAGCGATCTACTTGCCGATTCCGGAAGTTCCGGCCGGCGAAGCGACTGGTGTTGTGCTGGTCCAGGTTTTGATCGACGAGCAAGGCAGTGTGATTGACGCCAAAGCAGTGTCGGGTCCGCAACACCTGCAACCGGCGGCGGTCAACGCAGCGCGGTTGGCGCGATTCACGCCGACGCTGTTGTTGGGAGAACCAGTCAGAGTCAGCGGCACGCTGAGTTATAATTTTGTTCGATCAAATTGAGCATTCATCCGCGTTTATCTGCAACTAATTTTCCAAACTGGAGCTGAAATCACAGAATGTCATCTGGAACTGCCACTCTGTGTCCCGCATGGTCTATCCCGGGATACCTGGAAGTGCGCGACGATCATCTGACCGTCAATGGGGTCGACGCCATTGAACTCGTCAAAGAGTTTCATTCGCCGTTATTCGTTTTTTCCGAAGGCCGTATTCTCGACAACATCGCTCGTCTGCAACGCGCCGGCGCCGCAGTCGATCGCCCGATCAAGTTTTGCTACGCGTCGAAAGCAAACTCAAACATGGCGATCCTGAAGGTCGTCCTGGATTCGGGAATTGATATCGAGGTCAACAGCGGCGGCGAGCTTTTCAAGGCGTTGCGTATCGGATTCCGACCCGATCAGATCATCTTCAACGGCACCAGCAAGTCAGACGATGAAATCGACGATGCTGTGCGCGCCGGAATCTATGCGATTAATGTCGATTCTATCTACGAGATCGATCTGGTCGAACAATCGGTTGAGCGTTTGCGAGCACGTGGTGAAAACGTCGCACCCGCGCGTATTACCCTCAGACTCGTGCCGGAGATCGGCACGCGCTCGCATCTCGGTTTGCAGACTGCTCTGTTGACTTCCAAGTTTGGCATCTCATCGTCAGAAGTGCTGACTGCATTTCGTCGTGGTTTACAGCGACCGGATCTGATCCACGTTTGCGGCATTCATATTCACGTCGGTTCGCAAACACCCGACGTCGAACCGTTTGCCGAAGCGTTCAAAAGCATGTGGGAACACCTCGTCACGATTCATCGCGAGACGGGTCACACGCTCGAACACATCAATCTCGGCGGCGGTATCCCGGTAAATTACCTGCGCGATCGTTCCCAGGCCGATCAACTTCCGGAACACGAGCGCGACATGCTCGGCGCAGATCTCGAGCCCACGGCTGTTCTGACTGAAGCATTGCGTGTCGCGCGTGAGTCTGCTCGTGCCGCAGACGCTGAACATCTGCTCGATCAGGTGACGATTTTGTTGGAACCGGGTCGCAGTGTTATTGCCGATGCTGGTTTGGTGCTGACGACAGTGCGGAATATCAAACGCCGTCCGGAAACGAATGACGTATGGTTGTTGACCGACGCCGGTTACAACATCATGCTCTCGATGAACAATTACAAGTGGTACTACCATCTGATTTCTGCGTCGCGAGCCGGTGCGCCATACGCGCGCGACTACAAGGTTGCCGGTCCCTTGTGCGATTCCGGTGACGTCTATTTTGACATCGAACGCGAAGGTCGCCTTCCCGACTATCGCAAGCTGCCCGAGGATGTTGGTCCAGGCGAAGTGCTGGCCCTCTTGAATTGCGGTGCGTACTCGCTGGCCCAGATGTTTCATTACAATGGGCGGCCGCTTCCTGCTGCAGTTTTGGTGCGAAGAGACGGATCAACGGATCTCATTCGGAGACGCGATACCTACGAAGACTTGATCGTCAACGACAAATTCTAGCCACGGATTTACGCGGATTTTTTGACGGATTCACATGCAGACTCAACATACACAATTAATCCGCGGGTTGGGTTTGATCGCGGCAATTTCGGTCAACGTCGCGAACATCATCGGCACCGGCGTGTTTCTCAAGGCGCGTGTGATGACGTGCAATGTGGGAACGCCGGTCAAGGCGTTGATCGTGTGGGTGTTGGCTGGTCTGCTTGCAATGGCCGGCGCGCTTACGTATGCCGAATTGCTCGCCATGAAGCCACGAGCGGCGGGTGAGTATGGGATCATTCGCGATGCATACGGTCGGCCGCTCGGGTTTATCTATGGCTGGGCGCAGTTTCTCATTGCGCGCACAGCCTCAGCCGCAGCGCTCGCGGTTGGCTTTGCGATTTTCCTCAACGACCTGGTCCATGGCGCGTTAAAGCCGGCGCTGCTTGGCCCATACGCGCTTCCGGGTGGCTTTCATTTGTCGCTCACGCGTCTGCAACTCGTCGCTTTATTGGCAATCATCATCACCACGCTCATCAACTGCGCTGCGGTTCGAGTCAGCGGCGGTGTGGCGAGCGTGCTCACCGGTGTGAAAGTCGTGCTGTTGCTTGGCGTCGGTTTGGGGGCCTTCTTTTACAGTGACGGCAACTGGGGCAATCTTTCTCTTCTTAATAGCGGCGGCACTTGCGAAGGCGTGGACATCGTCGGCGGTGGAATCGCGGGTTTTTCCGCGGCGATGATCGGCGCGCTCTGGGCCTACGATGGCTGGAACAACATCACGTTTCTGGCCGGTGAGGTGAAGAATCCCGGTCGTAATCTGCCGCTTGCTTTGATAGGCGGCGGCTTCGTCGTGATGGCGCTCTATCTCTTCGTGAACCTGAGTTACTTCCACGTGCTGACGCCGACTGAAATCGCGAGTGTGCCTGCATCGTCGTCGGTCGCTGCGGAAGTCGTGCGACGACTGCTCGGCTCCGTTGCGGTAACAATCATGGCGTTCGCGATGATGACTTCGTCGTTCGGCGCGCTGCACGCATCGATTCTGGCAACTGCGCGCATACCTTACGCGCTCGCGAAAGACGGATTGATAGTGAAGAGCCTGGCCCACGTGTCACCGCGGACGCACGTACCGATCAGAGCATTAGTTGTTCAGGGATTTTGGGCATGTGTGGTGGCGCTTTCAGGCGAGTACGACACGCTCACTGATTACGCGATCTTCGCGCTCACTTTATTCTATGCCCTCGTAGCCGCTTCGATCTTCATCTTCCGACGCCGCGAGCCTAACGCGGAACGACCATACAAAACGTGGGGCTATCCAGTCGTGCCCATTCTCTTCCTGATCGTCTCGACCGGACTAATCATCATGACGATCCGAAACTCGCCAAGACAATCAGCCACCGGACTGTTTCTGATTCTTTTAGGCTTGCCTGTTTACTTTTTGTTATCGCGACGAAAACAACCAACCACAACTGACTAGATTTTCTTTTTTGTGCTTTTTGTGCCTTTTTGTGGCTCTATTTCGACCTGAATGATTGGCGCTTTCTTCCCTTCGCTGGTGGCAAGAAGCGCTTTACCGTCGAGTCGATACGCAATTGATTCGCCCTGTTTGCGTTTGCCGAGATCGAAGCCGGTCATCCTCTCTTTCCAGATGTCGTTGAAATCTCGGCTGTTCGCAGGCAGTACTAATTCGTAACCCTGGAAATAATCGCAGAGCGCAACGCGACGTCCGTCAGGCGAAACACTCCCGCCAGTAACAACTCCACCAAATAGACTCGGCACTCTGATTTCACCGATGCGTCGCATCGTGACGACTTTGCCGGGGGTGAACGGCGCCGCGGCTTCGTAAACCACCGGATTCGCGATCAGGACTTTCGAGACGATATAGATATTTCCGCTCGTGGGATGAACGAGAAGCGCTTCGGAGTCGTGTTTGGAGTCGGGATACTTGAGTCTGATTGCGTCGGCGTGTTCAGTCGCGGCAGCGTTTGCTTTGGTTAGCTTGCCGGTTGCGACTGTGAGTTTTGGTTCGGCGACGCGGTAGACGACCACCTCGTCTCGCACCGAGTTGTTGTCGCCGATGTCGCCGATGTAAAGATACGACTTGTTGTTTTGTGGACCAGGACCGGCGGCGATGTCTTCCCAGTCGCGCGCCTGCGCGCCCGTCACACGGAAGATGCCGCGAGAATTACCGCGCGTATCGAATGCGTAGATGAATGGACCATCGCCGGAGTCGTTGTGAGTCCAGTAAACGCCGGGTGAGGTGCGGGAAGCGACGAGGCCACTGCTTTCGTTGATCGATTTTTCTTTGATGATGGCGATCGTCGTTGGCGCGCCGTAAGCGGGCTGCGAAGGACGCTGGACTCCGAAGGATAAACAAAAAGATACTCCCGCAACGGCGCAAAGGCGCAACGAAAGACAAATACGTTGCGAGAGCTTTTTCGTTGCGCCGTTGCGTCGTTGCGGGAGAATTCTGCGTGAAATAACTTAACCTCTCTGGGCCAGCGCCGCCCGAGCAACTTCTTTATCGTCAAAGTGAAATGTCTCGCGGCCGATGATTTGGTAATCCTCGTGTCCTTTCCCCGCAATCAACACGAGGTCGCCAACGCCCGCCTCCGAGATTGCCTGGTGAATCGCCTCAGTCCGATCGGCGATCTTGCGATACGGCTTTCCGGTCTTCTGAATTCCAATCTCAGCATCGCATAGGATCTGTTCCGGATCCTCCATGCGCGGATTGTCGGAAGTTAGAATTACGACATCGCTCAAAGTACCCGCCGCTTCGCCCATCGGCGCTCGCTTCGATCGATCGCGGTCGCCGCCACAACCAAACACCGTAATAATCTTTCCTTTCACGACATCACGCGCCGTCCGCAACACATTCAACAGCGCATCGTCACTGTGCGCGTAATCCACTACCACCGAGAAATCGCCATCGTGCGGCACACGCTCAAAACGACCGGGCGCGCCCGTGCACTTCTCGAGCGCCGCTGTCACCGTGTCGAGGCTGTAACCGAGCGCGAGTCCGCTCGCGACTGCGGCCAGCGTGTTGTAAATGTGAGGTGGACCAACCAGCGGTGAATGAAAATCGCGCTCGCCTGCCGGCGTCGAAAGCCGAAACCGCATCCCGTTCAAGGAAAACTGCGGGTCGCGAGCCGTGACTTCGCCGTCGCCTTTAACCGCATAACGAATGACACGCAAACCTTCTTTCTCCAGCGACTCAGCCAGCTCGAGACCGTACGGATCGTCAACGTTGATGACTGAATTGCGCGGTCGCGATCCGAGACGTCCGTCGAAGAGACGCTGTTTCGCGTACCAGTAATTCTCCATCGTCTTGTGATAGTCGAGGTGGTCGCGCGTGAGATTCGAGAAGACGGCGACGGCGAAATCCAATTCGTCACAACGGTGAAAGTCCATCGCCTGCGACGAACACTCCATCACTGCGGTCCGACAACCAATCTCGACGGCGCGTCGCAGCAGATGCTGCATATCCGGAGCTTCCGGCGTCGTGCGATCTGCTTTGAAACGCTCTTTGCCGAGACGGTATTCGACGGTGCCGGTCATGGCGACGAGTTCGCCGGCTTCTTCTGGAATCGAAGCGATCAGATACGCGGTCGTCGTTTTGCCATTGGTGCCGGTGATGCCGACGAGCTGGAGCTCGCGTGACGGGTGGTGCTGTACTTCAGCAGCGGCGAGCGCCATCGCGCGCCGGATGTCTGCAACCTGTAGCCACACGCCGGAGAAATTTTCCGGAGCCGGGCGTTCCGACAAAACTCCGGCCGCACCGTTTTCCATCACTTGCGGGACAAACTTGTGCGCGTCGAACAACGAGCCTGCCACAGCGGCGAAGAGAGTTCCCTGGCCCGCGCGACGAGAATCGTGACTGACATCGGTGATCTCGATCGTCTCGTCACCGGTTAGTTTTGCTTCAGTTATGGATGCAAGATGTTGGGCGGTTACCGGTTTATTCATCAACACGTATTCTACTTGGATCGTTGTAGGGGCGGCACTCCGTGGCCGCCCCTTGA
>DASWUM010000125.1:0-146576 GCA_036401595.1 Pyrinomonadaceae bacterium | reverse complement strand
GCACAAACTCCACTCGCTGATCCATGACCCTCTCAGTTCTCCAAGGCATCTGCAGCTCCTCCTGGCGCCGCAGCTTACTTGGTTAACTGTAAAGGATGTCATGATAACGATCTGTAAAGGATGTCATGATAATGAACACACGGAGGGCCGCCCCTACAGTACGTTCTACAGTTTCTTAAAACTTAATCGCCGTGAACCGTGGGGGAGTCGGCGTGTGGGACGAAGCACATGCGACAGCGCGCTTCGTATTTGTCTGACGCACCAACGGCGACTCGCTCTTCGGAGTCGAAGGTGCGCTGTGAATAATTCGCCGGCTGACCACACTTCATGCAGATGGCGTGAGTCTTGGTAATGTATTCGGCAATCGCCAGCAACTGCGGCATCGGCTCCCACGGTTTGCCTGTGTAATCCTGATCCAACCCGGCGATGATCACGCGCACGCCGCGACGCGCGAGCGTGTTAGCTACTTCAACCAGTTCGTTATCAAAAAACTGTCCTTCGTCGATGCCAACCACTTCGGTATCCGGATCAACTCTGGCGAGCACTTCCGCCGCCGAGCGACTGTTCGCCGAATCGTGTCGCATCTCTGAATGCGAAACAATCTGACTCTCAGAAAAGCGCGAGTCTATTTCCGGTTTGAATACCTGTACTTTCTGCCGGGCAATCTTCGCTCGCCGTAAACGCCGGATCAGCTCTTCTGATTTTCCTGAAAACATCGACCCGGCAATTACTTCCACCCATCCTGCACTCCCGCGCGAGCGCGGCGGCGGTTCTTCGTGATTCACTTGTGCTATCAGTTCATCCATCTCTTCGTTGATTATAAAGTTTGGGATTGTAAAAAGGCGCAAACGCCGCAATCAGCGCCAACTCAAAACTCATCGAACGTGTCACCAGGTCGCGCGACAAAACTCCCCACGCGCCCTGCTTGCTGCGGATATCGTGACCACCGGTTACTTCGTCGATCACAATACCGAGTTCGCGCCGTCCTTCGACTACAGACTTCACGATCTGTGGCGGCACTGAAATAGACGGAGCGGAGCCGAACGAGCCCTGCTCGCCGTCAGTCGCAAATGCCCAGCCGCGCAGAAACGTGTGCCATTCGCCTTCGATCGATACCGAATGAAAGCCGCCTTCGAGGCCTACATAAATATCAGCTTCGAGCCTGCGGCTTCGCAACACGTCGCGCGCCGCAAGCGCTCGTTCGCGCGCGCCCTGCATGAGTTGCCAGTCGGTTAGCGGCATTGACGGAACGTTGGTTTCGACACGTCGTGCGACAACGTTCGCATTGGCCCAATCCGGATCGACGGTGGCAACACGCGCGATACTGGCGCGTACGGCCATGATTTTGGCCGCACGGTCAGACCCCAGGGCGATTGTCTTGACTGCCACAGTTACTCGGTCGATTCCTGCCGTCGGGAAGTAAATGCTAGCTGAATTGCGTGAGACGCTATAACACAGCCCGCCCACTCCGTCAAAACCGGCTTCTCGATGCGCTTAAGACATATTTTGCTCTTCGTTCGTCATTAAGGATTGAAGGCTTCGAAGAAGTATTGACAGGGCGACAACATAGGAATAGCCTGTCGGACCTCTGATTCGCGCTCTATTGCCCAGAGCATCCTCGGTTTTTTCTGTACGACTAAACCTGTTAGCGCCCTTAGGGAGCCCAGCCTTCGAAGCCTCGAAGAGACTTCCCTATGACTATTTGACCCCCAAAATCCTTAGGAGGATCTAACGATGGATACCAAAGAATGGACGCTGATGTTTTACATGGCCAGCGATAATCCACTTGTAATTAGTATTGTGTCCCAGCTCAAGGCGCTGAAAGCCGCCGGATTTCATCACGATGTAAATGTCGTCGCACAGTTCGATCCATATGCTGAAGGTACGCCCACGCATATCTTCGACGTCAATCTCATTAACAAACTGAAATTTCCTGACCAATCAAAAATCGGGTTCGACAAGGAAGACTCATTTGTGCGCAACCTGATCGAAGACAAGCTGTGGGGAAAAGAAGTCGACCGCAACGATGAGGAGATTCGAACTGTACTGGACCGGGTGATGCTCGAAAACCACGGGAAACACTACGTTGCTCCGAGCCTCGATGACATTCAAACGAACGGCACCGAGAGTCATCACGTCGAATCCGCCGCTGCATCTCCCACCACAACCGAAAATGGCGGTCCTCACAAAACAAATGGTACTCATGACGAGCCGAGCCCGTTCGAATCTCTGCAAAGCTTCCTTAACTTGTGCCAGTCAAAATATCCGGCCAGGCATTACATGCTCTTTATCGTCGGACACGGGGTGGTAGTCGGTAACGATATTTTCCTGTACGACGAGCATGCCAAAGAGCGGTCCATCACGCTTAAGAAAATGGGTGAGTTGCTGTTGGAATTCAAGCAGAAGCTCGACATTAAAGGGGCCACGTTTGAGTTGATTGGTTTCAACAGTTGTTCGGTGAGTTCCCTGGAAGTGGCCTACGAGCTACAGGGCACTGCAAACTACATGCTCGCATCTCAGGGACCCTCGTTTGTGGGAAGTTGGCCCTACCGTGAGATCCTTGTTCGCATCTTTAAAGAGGTGGATCGAAAGATGAACGATATCCGGGAACTGATGGGAGACATCTTTTACTACTGTATCCACAACAGCGCGGACTATCTTTTGGCTGGTTACTCTTACCAGTCGACGTTATGCGATCTCAGGAGAGTATCCGATCTGAATGACAAGTTGGCGAACCTCTCGTCGGCGATGATCACAGCGTTATCGCCAGGTGGTGATGACTCCAAGAATGACGCGGCGAGCACCTATGTCATCCTGTATTCCCATTGGAAGGCGCAAAGTTTCTTCGATGAGATGTATATCGATCTCTATGACTTCTGCGCCTCCATCGTGGATCGATGTGAGCGCATCGAGGAGAGCGGCGGTGAAGTAAAGGCACCACTCAGCAATATTAGAGATGCCTGTGTCGAGATATTAAAAATACTCGCTAAGCCCGACGTGCCTGGTGGAAAATCTTCCGGCAGGATCTCCACGACACCGACAGTTGTCACGGCGTGTGATTTTGTTGGTCCTGCTTACCAGTATGCACATGGCTTGTCTATCTATTATCCGTGGTCTCGTCCTTCGGAAGACAGTGGGATAATAGAGCAGTACCGGGAGTACAGGATCTCCACGGAATTTAGGCCAGACAAGGCGTTCCACCAAAACTCATGGTTAGAATTTCTTGACGCGTATTTTAGGGTCACTCAACGCAAAACGAAGTCAGTCGAAGTCGGTTTTCTGCAGAAACGATTAGAGAAAAAGGGACTATTGCTGTCAGTTCCCGTTCCGACCAAAGAACAGATACTACAAGAAGACATCGGGAACCTTATCTACAGCGGTGAAGGCCCGCTGGGTGGCTTTGCCCTCCAGAAA
Source organism: Pyrinomonadaceae bacterium (assembly GCA_036401595.1). Classification (GTDB taxonomy): domain Bacteria; phylum Acidobacteriota; class Blastocatellia; order Pyrinomonadales; family Pyrinomonadaceae; genus PSRF01. The sequence goes on along the minus strand of DASWUM010000125.1, from coordinate 143,162 downwards.
ACGGATCCCTGGGACAAGATGGGCAACGATTGCAAATGTCCCTCGGTTAAGAATTTTCCCCGCGATACACGGGGTAAAGAGGAGCGCAGGAGAAAAGCTCAACAGATGCCTTTAAGCGGTTCACTAATTGGAGACTTTTAACCCCCGGGGAGAATACATCCGCGTTTCTATGATTAGGGCAACACTCACTCTGCTGCTGATGTGCGCGTTGTGGTGGAGTGGGTGTTGTGCGCCTGCGATTCGAGCTAATCCTTCAACGGCGGATGCAAACCAGCGTGCTTATGAACTTCTCGAACTTAGCAAAACCCAACATGAGGATGAGAATACCGCGCTCGCGGCACGTACCGCGCACGACGCCCTGGCGCTGTTCCAATCGGTAAATAACCTCGAGGGCATGGCGGCGGCTTACGAGCAAATCGGTGACTACTCTTTTGCTCAGAGCGCCATGACCGACGCGGCGCAGCTTTACGATCAGGCCCTCCAGATTTGGATCCAACGGTCTGACCTTCAAAAACAAACCCAACTTCTCACTTCGCTTGGTTACGTTGATGTCCGAACGGGAGAGTGGCTTCATGGCGTTTCCTACTTCACTCAAGCTCTGAGTTTGCTTGCCGACGAAGGTGAGCCTGAAAACATGGCCCGAATCTCCAGCGGGCTGGCCGCACTTTTTAATGAAAGCGGATTGCCGGAGAGCGCTTTAGTTCAGTTTCAGCGAGCGCAAACTTATTTTCAGCAAGCGCATCACCAAACCGGTTCCGATCGCATGCTCATGCTCATCGGTTATACCTACTTCCTTTTGGGAAACCATTCCGCGGCGTTAATGCATTTAGAACAGGCGCTCGGAAACTTTGAACGTTGGCCTGAACCCAATCCGCTTTATATCGCTGAGTGTCATGAGTATCTGGGACAGGTTTATCTGGCTCTGGGCCAATACGACGTGGCACTGCAACATCTGCAACCGATTCTCCCCCTCTACAAAAAAAACCTACGTCTACAAGAAGCCGCGAAAGTCGAGGCTTTAACTGGTCGAATCTACGAGCAGCAGGGATTGATCAGTAAAGCCCGCACGAGTTATCTCGAAGCGTCGGGCATATTTCGCAAGCTAGCGAATCAAATTGATGATTCCTCAGTCAGGTTTGCACTTGGACGGTTGGAATTGGGTACCGGTAACTACGAAATGGCAGAAGGTTATTTGAGAGACTCGATCGAACAAACGGAAAACGTCCGGCGTGATTTATCCACGCGTCTTTTCGCAGCCTCGTTCTCAGCCCAGGTTCACGAACGTTACGAGGCTTACATCGAGTGCCTCATGCGTAAAAACAAGTCGCAGCGATCAGAACAGGCGGAAGTACTGGCGTTTGAGGCGAGTGAACTTGGAAGAGCTCGTTCACTGACGGAGTTATTGCGCGATACGCAGACTACCGTTCTGGTTGGAGTGGATCCGCAACTTGCACAACAAGAAAAGAGTCTTCGCCAGGCGATCCGTACTACCGTGGACCAAACTGTCTCTCTGCTCGCTACGAATTACACTAAAGCGGAACTGGACACTCTTCAGCGTGAGTTAACGAGCTTGCGAGAGAAGCACAAGCGTATCACTGCGAAGCTGCGCGACTTGAATCCCGATTACGACAAGATCGAGGAACCACCGACCTATTCTCTTCAGCAGATTCAAGATCTTGTCGTTCAAGACGATCAGACCGTCCTGCTTGAATATTTTTTAGGACCGAAGGCGAGTTACGTATGGGCCATCACTCGCAATGGTGTCAAAGTTTTTGAGTTACCCAAGGCTGACGTGATCACAGCCGCAGTGAGAGGCGTTTACGAGAACGTTTCGAATGAGCCTGACACTGAGAGTAACGTCCATCTCAGCAAAGCTACCGCCGACCTGGCAGAAATGATTTTGCGTCCTGTGGCCGACCAACTGACTGTCTCAAGAGTGATCATCGTTGCCGATGGCGCACTCAATTACATTCCATTTCAGTTGTTACCAAATCCTCAGGCTGACAATGAGCCGCTGGTTGCGAAGTACGAAGTTATTAATGCGCCATCAGCTTCGACTCTCGGACAGTTGCGCCAGGAGAAACAACAACGCCGGCACGCGACGAAGATTCTCGCGGCGTTTGGCGATCCGGTGTTCGCTTCAAACTACGCGCAGTTTAGAGACTCGAGCGCCGGCGAGGTACTGGCGGTGAAGAACCAGGTATCTCGCGATATCGAACTCGAAGCAGACAAGTTTGATCCAAATAGTATCCAGCCGTTGCTCTTCACCAAACATGAGCTGGCAAATCTTACCGAGATCGCCGGACCGAAGTCGCTGGTTGCGAGGGGCTTCACTGCGTCACGACAAATGCTCGATAGCCTTGATCTGTCGCAGTACTCGATTCTGCATTTCGCGACGCACGGAGTGCTCGATCCGAAGCGACCGGAACGTTCCGGATTCTTTCTCTCTATGGTCGACACGACGGGCCGATCGCAGAACGGGTTTATCACGATGCAGGATGTATATCGTCTTCATGCTCCGGTCGATCTCGTGGTGCTGAGTGCGTGTCGTACGGGATTGGGAAAGGACGTCAGAGGCGAAGGATTGATCGGGTTGACGCGCGGATTCATGTATGCCGGAGCTTCGAGTGTGGTTGCGAGTTTGTGGAAAGTCGACGATGAAGCGACTGCGGAATTGATGAAGCACTTCTATGCAAACATGCTGCAAAAAGGTATGCGGCCGGCGGAGGCTTTACGCACGGCGCAGAATGCGCTGCGAGAGAGTCCGCAATGGAAGTCGCCACACTTCTGGGCCGGCTTCATACTCCAGGGAGAGTTCAAGGAACCGATCCGACTGCCCGAACCCACCGGCGCTCCCCGATCTGTTCAGAACGCCGTCGGCGCTGCTCTGCTCCTAATGCTTCTCCTCGGAATCGCCTGGGGCTTTAAGCGAAGGCAAGTTCGACGCGGATAAACGCAGATCGGCGCGGATCCGCGTTCATCTGCGTTTCTATTCAATATCGAATAAATAGCTGCCGGAGATTCGACGGTCGGTGTGGAAGATTTGAAGGGCATAGCTTCCGCGGCGTAAAAGCGACACCGGAATTTTAACTGTCACCGTCTGATCGTTGTGTTCTGCGATCGCAAGATCGTGCTCTGATCTGTCACCACCGACGAGCTTAACTCGATAATCCGTAGCACCTCGTTCGGATTCAGGAATCGTTAGCTTCGCCTCGACTCCAGCCTGAAGTGACTCATACTTGACCTTGGCAGGAACAGCACCTTCCGCACGGTTCGCGGTGCTGATCGACAAGTTGACCACCGCATAATGTACCGGCCCGGAACTGATCGACTTATAAATCAGAAAAATTCCACCCGCGATGATCACCGCTGCCGCTGCGGTAGCCGCAAGTCGCATCGATTGGCTCTGCCAGAATCCACCTACCCAATCAAAAAAACCCGGCTTAGTGACAACCGGGGAAACACGACGCTCAGTCTCAGCTCGATCGAGTAACTCAGACGCAAACCTTAACTTCTGCTGTCCTTCAGCAGTGCTTAGATAACTAGTCTCAAATCCCTTGCGCTCATCACCTGACAGTTCGTTACGGACGTACTGATCGGTCACTTCGTCAACTACCGTATCGAATTCCTCCAAAAACGACGGCTCAGTCAGCAATCGAAGCTCAAGACTCTCTTCGTCTGCCTCATTCAGTTGGCCGAACAGATATTGCCGTACTTCGTTTTCCTGTTCTTTTGTGATGGTGGACACTCCTCCCACTTGCCGCTAATTACTATGACTTTCAACCGCGCTTTTGTTCTTGCCCTGATATCCAACACATTCATTAACGCATTTTTCGAGGTTTACACGCAGATGATGGGCGCGCGTTCGCAACGCGCCTTCGGTGATCGAGAGCTCGCTCGCCATTTGCTGGTGATGCACCACCTTTTCACGTCCATGGTAAAGATGATAGTCAAGAATCAATTCCTGCTTGTCGCGCGGTAAGAGTTGCAGACACTTCGACAAACATTCTGAGGTATCGCTTCGCGGCGGCGGCTCGGGCGCCGCGCGTTGTGGCAGCACATCCGTGGCGACTTCCCGCCGCCGTCCGGATTCCAAAACAATGTTTCGAGCTACACCGTGAAAATAACGCGCCGGATCGCCGATGTATCCGGCTCGGATCTCGGGCAGTTTTTTGATCACTCGATCGATAGCTTCGTCGGTGTAGTGCTCGGCGTCGCTCAAGCCCTTGGCCACGAATATACGGATCAATCCCGCACGGATAACCTCATAGCGTTGACCTGCCTTATCGCGATCAGGATCGAGCCATTCAAGCAACGCATCAAATGGTTCCTTAGTCGTGGTCAACTTTTAGCCGTTCCTCAGAGATGGGATCGATAAGACGTGTTGTGTAGCCGCTGGGCCAGTGATGCCCGCATAAAACTAGCTCAGAAGCAGGACGATGGCAAGAACGCTCATCTTGACATTCAATTCTGTGGTTGCTGTAATCCGAGTAAAATAATCGACGAGCAATGCGAGCTTGCGGAGGTGCTTTTGAGTGACGATCGATGAGTTAGTTTACGATTGGAATACAGTTGAACCGTCTCTCGCGGCGCCTAATCGCCACATCAGCATCGACGACGAAACCCTGCGCGACGGTCTGCAGTCGCCTTCAGTTTCGGAGCCGGCGGTCGAGCAGAAGCTCGAACTCCTGCACTTGATGGAAGCGCTGCAAATCGATACTGCTGACATCGGTTTGCCCGGCGCCGGTGGGACACACGCCGCCGGAGTCGAACGATTAGCGCGCGAGATCGCCGACAAGAAACTCAAGATCAGACCGAATTGCGCCGCGCGCACACATCGCAACGACATCGTCCCGATTGTCGAAATCTCGCAACGCGCCGGCATTCCGATCGAGGCTTGCACATTCATCGGCTCTTCTTCGGTTCGCTTCTTCGCCGAAGACTGGACGCTCGAAAAGTTGCTGCAAATGACCGAGGAAGCAGTGTCCTTTGCCGTGAGCCAGGGACTTCCGGTGATGTACGTCACGGAAGACACGACACGTGCCAAACCGGAAACGATTCACGCACTCTACACGACTGCCATTCGCTGCGGTGCGAAAGCAGTTTGTGTTTGCGACACGGTGGGACATTCAACACCCGACGGGGCGCACGCAGTTGTGCGATTCGTAAAGAACATTATCGAGGAACAGGGCGGCAACATCCGTCTCGACTGGCATGGCCACCAGGATCGTGGTCTCGGCGTCATCAACTCACTCGCAGCAATCGATGCCGGTGCAGATCAGGTGCACGGCTCAGCACTCGGAATGGGTGAACGCGTCGGAAACACTCCGCTCGACCAGTTGCTCGTGAATCTGAAACTGCTCGGCTGGATCGATAACGATCTGTCGCGTCTCGGCGAGTACTGCCAGACTGCCGCACGCGCTTGTTGTTGGAATGTGCCGGCGAACTATCCGGTGTTTGGCCGCGACGCATTTCGCACTGCGACCGGGGTTCACGCTGCGGCGGTGATCAAAAGCTACAGAAAAGGCGATCAGCGGCTGGCCGACATCGTTTACTCGGGCGTTCCGGCGGGATGGTTTGGCCTCGAGCAGGTGATTGAGATTGGTCCGATGAGTGGAAAATCCAACGTCATCTACTGGCTCGAAAAGCGCGGCCTCGAGCCGAACGAGAGTCGCGTGAATCGGATCTACGAGCACGCCAAAGCGGCGAGTGGTGTACTTGAAGAGAGCGAGATAATGAGTCTGTTGTGATCCGTCTTTATCCGTATAAACCCGTGGCTGAACTCATCTCGTCGCCTCACGTGACGAGGGCACTTCGTTTCTTCGAAACAAACGCAGACGCAATAACCGAGGAACACATCCGGATCTGTTCGGTTCCGGCGAGCCCGTTTGCAGAACAAGAGCGTGCGGAGTATCTCAGCCGGAAGTTTCGAGATCTTGGGTTAACTGAAGTCGAGATCGATGACGAGGGAAACTGCCTTGGACTGCTGCGAGGTTCTTCACTATCGCCTTTGCTCGTCGTGAGCGCCCATCTCGACACGGTCTTCGCCAAAGGCACTGACTTCACCGTTAGCAAGCGTGAGAACAAATTGTTCGCGCCAGGAATTGCGGACGATGGTTGTGGACTCGCGGCGCTGATTGCGTTTGCCCACGCGATTCAAAAAGAGCAGATATCAATCGAAGGTTCGATATTGTTCGTCGGAACGGTGGGTGAAGAAGGTGAAGGCAACTTGCGCGGCGTGCGACACCTGTTCACAAAGAATCGATGGGCTTCGCAGATCGAGGCGTTTTTGAGTTTTGATGGACCAGGACTCGATCGCATTACGAATCGCGCGCTGGGATCGCATCGTTATCGGGTTGAGATTAGTGGACCAGGCGGACATTCGTGGGGCGACTTCGGTTTACCGAATCCGGTGCACGCGATCGGTCGCGCGATCTCGAGACTGGCGGGGTATCCGGCTCCGAAAGATCCTCGCACGACATTCAATGTCGGACGGATTGAAGGTGGGACGAGCGTCAACTCGATTCCGAGTGGTGTGAGTATGGAAGTCGATCTGCGATCTACTGCAGAGAGAGAGTTGCAGCGATTGGATGCTTTCTTTCGTCGTGCGATGCGGGAGGCGGTTGATGAAGAGAATTCGACGAGACGCGCCGGTGATCCACTGCTCAATCTCAAAGTCGATCTGATCGGTGAAAGACCAACTGGAGAAACGCGAGCTGATTCACCGCTCGTGGAGCTTGCACTCGAAGCAACGAGATCTTTGGGCGTCGCACCTCGACTGGATCAATCGTCGACCGATTCGAATCTTCCCATCTCACTCGGCATACCAGCGATCACACTCGGAGCCGGCGGAACCTCAGGCTCGTCTCATAGTCTTGACGAATGGTATGACCCACGTGAAAGAGATCTGGGATTGAAGCGCGGACTACTTGTCGTGCTCGGTACCGTTGGATTAGTTAACAGCGGATGAAACGGATATAAATCCGGATTTTATCCGTGTTATCTGTGGCTAAATATTCTTAGTTGATCGGAATCGAAACGGTCGCCGATCCGGCTTTACCCGGTGGGAAGCGCTTCTGGCGCGCAATTCTCAACGCATTCGCATCACCACCTGATGCCTGCGTCACGCGTCCCGACTCGTCATAAGTAACCGTAACCACAACTCGCTTTGCTCCGGGCTTCGCGGTGTCGGCTGCGGGAGCCGGGGCAACTGCCGTTGGGCTCTCGGCGTTCTTCGCGGCTTCTCGAGCTTTGCGTTCCTTTTCACGTTGGCGTCGTGCTGCGAGTGCCGCGGGATCTTCAGTAGCTGGTTCGGATTCTGTATTTGAAGGCTGCGGTTGTGCCGGAGATTCTGTCTGGCTGCTTGCCGGAACCGGCGCCTGACTCACAGTCTCGGTCGGGGCTGCGGCGGCTTGCTTACTCTTATACCAACCTGCCGGGACGCCAATCACAGCCACGCTCGCGAGGACCGCGACCGCAATTGCTCCTCCGACAAACAGTGGCTTCCGGCTATTTCCAGATTCTTTTCCAAAAGAAAGAAACGCCGGCGGAAATGATTTCTCCGTCTCAGAACTAACCTCGACCTCAGCCTGCCTGCCCGTGAGTTCGTCCGGATCGTGAACGTATTCCGTCGGAAACGCGACACCCGGCGCGATGTTCTCATCCAAACGCCTCAATCCTTCGAGCACAACCTGCGTCCATGGCTGATTGATCGTGCGACTGCTGGCTTCCACGTCTACGCTAAATTCAAACTCAGCATTCGGAAGCGTCAGCGCATAGTAAACAGCATCGATGCCATGCAACACGCCGATGCGTGCATCAACTACCGAGCCCGCTTGTAGAAAAAAATATCCGGCACCCTGCGGATACAAAACTTTAAGACGGCCACTCTTTCGTTGATTACAAAAAAACTCAATCAGTTCGGAAAGTGAAAGGTCGCTGAGGTGTCCAGTTAATGCCATGAGAACAAGTCCCTTCTAGGAGAAACAGTAGGTTGGAAAAGAGGGAAGAGGATGGCGCGCCGATTGATCGGCGCGCCATCGAGGTAGGTTACGGAACCAGCGCAAACTTGTAGTTAATCACGCCCGACACCTTCACCGGTTGACCGGAAAGCTTTGTGGGGGAGAACCTGGCCTTGAGGGCTGCTTGAACTGCCGCCTCTCGCAAAATCGGTGGACCACTCGACGCATTCGCAGCAACGACTTTGCCGGACTCGTCAAGGATCACATCCACTGTAACTACACCCTGTGTTCTCATCCGCTTCGCAGCGTCCGGATAGGTCGGTGGCGGGAGGTTCAATGCGGTGCCATTGAGAACGCCGCCGGAAACCGGCTTGAGAATCGGCTTTGGCGCTGGGCTCGGTGGCGGTTCGGAACCGAGGTCCACTAGCGGAACCTGCTGGCTCGAGTTAACGGCCTGGATTTTCAAATCGACTGGACCAGACGCGAGTTTGTTGGCTGAAGCTGATGCCGACGGCAACTCTGGAACGGCGGCCGCTTTCTTCCCATCACGCTTGTTATTCGCAACCGGTTTGGTTTCAGTCGCCGGCTTGTTGACGGGAGTCGTAACCGGGGGAGCGACAGGCTGGGGGGTTGTGGCAGCGCCAGGCGTGACCATTCGCACCATGTTCTCATCGAGGTAATACATGATCGAGCGATACGTCACTTCGGTTGGTTCGAAAGTTACACCGCGAGAATCGACGACGGCCACTGAGGTCGTCATCTTGTTCCAGTTTCCGGCGAAGTCGAATTCATACTTGTAGATTTCCTTGCTCGCCAACGTTCCATCCGGATTGAGCATGGTCATCTCGCTGATGTTTCCCTTTTCGTCGTACTTGTAGACTTCCTTGCCGGTCAGGGTAGCGCCTGCAATCGGGAAATACTGATTCTCGATCTTGTTGCCCTTGATGTCGTAGGCGACGACCTCCACGAGCGTGTGTTTGGCCTCATTCTGTCGTCCATCTGCGGTCAAAAGTTTCGCAATTTCGGTTCGCACACGTCGCACAGGGCCAGTCAATCCATCTCGGGATCTATCGCTTTCAACCGCTGGACTTACGGCTGGGGCGTTTCCGGCTTTAGCCAGAGGTGATTGAGCACTTGCCGCGGCGCTCAAGACCATCAGGCAAAGCGTAACTAAGCAAAATCGGTTAAGCATTCTAGACATTGTTTTTCTCCATAATTCGCTGAGGCAGGCCAAATTTGGAAAGATTAGTGAGGGCGGGCAGGTCACACTCTACTTCCGTCAGGACGCCCAAGGGCCCAACCCATACTAACGAAGTTAAACGACGTTTGTCTAGATCTCTTTGCCACAAAATGGCACGAAAGGATTTAGGGAAGTGACCTTGAGTGCTTTTTGGCCCTTTTTGTGGTTGGTTTTATCGATGTTCGGCTTGAAACAGTTGGTCTGTACGGCTCGTCGCGAGGAGTTCGTGGGCGGTTCGGTAAACTTCAGCAACCGAAATTTTTGCGACGGAAGGGCTGAAAATTATCCGGTGGTGTTCGCCGATCGGGGTGTAGCTGTGCGGATCAGGCCGGTCGAAAAGGACGATTACCGGGGTTCCGACTGCTGCCGCAACGTGCACCGGGCCGGTGTCATTGGATATCAAAAGCGTGAGCCGCGCCTGGGCCGAAGCTAGCTGGGGAATCGTCAGCCGGTCGAAAAAGATTGTCGTCGCAGGAAATATCGTCTTCATTTGCGGGACCATCGCCCGCTCCTCGGGACCTGCGAAAACGATGACTCGCACGCGGTCGTTTCGAATCAGGTGGTCCGCAACTTCTGCAAATCTCTCCACCGGCCAAATCCGACCGGCATGTCCCGCACCCGGAAAGAGTCCGACAAGCAACTCGCCCGAGTGCGCCTTCTCTTTCTTCAGCAGCGCTTCGACTGCTGCGTCGTCAGTGGCGCTGGTCTTCAGGACCGGAGTTCGCGGTGGATTTTGAATACCGAGCGGTTTCAGCAGCTCGAGGTAGCGATCGACAAGATGAGCTTCAGTCGGTTCTTTCGCCGGCCGTGGTTTGAAATTGGAAAGGAAATCAAGCGAGCGGTTTTGGCGACGCGAGTAAAGCCGGTGCGGCGCGCCGGAAAGGAATCCGAGCAGGTTCGTCTCGTAGTAGCTGTGCAGGTCGATGACAAAGTCGTACTTTGCTTTGCGAACCTGCGAGACAAACTTCGCCACCTTTCCGATCGAAATCAGTGTTGGGCCATCGCGGAGTCCGACGCGATCGACTTCGATGATTTCATTCGCGTAACCCGAAAGACTCAGCAACTCCTTGCCCGGCTTCCCGACAGCCACAGTTATCTGTGCGTGTGGAAAACGGCTCCGGATCGCCCGCAACGCAGGCAGGCTCATCACCACGTCGCCTAGCTGCCCAAAATCGATGACGAGAATGTTACGCGGATCGAACACGGATCAAATTTCTCTTAGATCTCTTCCCGTCATGTCGGATGGTTTTTTCAGATCGCGCAGACCGAGCAGTGTGGGAGCGACGTCTTCGAGTGCGCCACCGCTGCGCAGCTTCATTCCGATCGACTCTTCATCGATCAAGTGAAATGGCACCGGATTCGTCGTGTGTGCAGTGTGCGGACTGCCGGTTATCGGATCGATCATCTGTTCGGCGTTCCCGTGATCCGCAGTGATCAAGGTGATGCCACGCGTTTCGCGAATTCGCTTTGTGATCCAACCGAGACACGTATCGACGTACTGACACGCCTCGATCGTCTTATCCAACTTGCCCGTGTGGCCCACCATGTCTGGATTCGCAAAGTTGATAACGAAAACGTCCGTCTCACCTTCATCGATTCCACGCAGCACTTTGTCAGTCACCTTGAACGCCGACATCTCAGGCTGGAGATCGTAGGTCGCAATCTTTGGCGACGGCACGAGTAAACGCTGCTCACACGGATATTCCTTTTCGACGCCGCCGTTGAAGAAATAGGTCACGTGCGCGTATTTCTCGGTTTCGGCCATGCGGTAGTTGCGCACTTTGAGATCGCCCCAAACTTCCGCGAGTACGTTGCGATGACGTCGCGGCGGAAACGCCACCGGAAGATCGAACGTGTGGTCGTACATCGTGAAGCAGACAAAGTGAACGCGCGGACGCTCCGTAATCTCAAACTCGTTGAAATCCGCTATCGCCAACGCTCTCGTTAACTGCCGTGCCCGATCGGGACGGAAGTTGAAGAAGATGACCGAGTCGTCGTCCTTGATCGTCGCGACCGGCGAACCGTCGTTGCGAACAATTGCGATCGGCTCGACAAACTCGTCCGTCACGCCACGCTCATACGACTGCTCGATCGCCGCGAGCGGATCTGTTGCTCGTTCACCAATTGCCTTCGTCAACAGATCGTAAGCACGTTGCGTTCGCTCCCAACGCTTGTCACGGTCCATCGCGTAGTAGCGACCGACAACGGTCGCGATCTCGCCACAGCCGATCTCGCTCAGCTTTCTTTGCAGCGTGGCGATGTAATGACCGCCCGACGACGGCGGCGTGTCTCGTCCATCCAAAAAGCAATGCACGTACACACGATCGAGGCCGTGATCTTTCGCCATCTCCAGCAGCGCATAAAGGTGCGTGAGAGACGAGTGGACCTGGCCGTCGGACATAAGCCCCATCAAATGAAGCGCCTTGCCACGCGTCTTCGCACCGTCCATTGCCGCCGTCAGCACTTTGTTTTTGAAAAAGGCGCCGGTTTCGATCTCGTGATCGACGAGGGACACATCCATGCGGATCACGCGACCTGAGCCGATGTTCAGGTGTCCGACTTCGGAGTTTCCCATCACGCCGGCAGGCAAACCCACGCGCGACCCGTGTGCTTCGAGAAGGGTGCTGGGATATTTTTCGGAAAGCTCGTCGTAGAAAGGCGTACCTGCGAGCGCGATCGCGTTGCCCTCACGCACCGCAGAGTAGCCCCAGCCGTCGATAATGATCAGGGCCAGCGGCCCTCGTTTCTTAGGCATTTTTAGCCACGGATTTTACGGATTGAAAGAACGCTTTACGGCCGGGATAACGGGCGGCGCCGCGCAGGTCTTCTTCGATGCGCAACAGTTGATTGTATTTTGCGGTGCGATCTGTGCGCGACAATGAGCCGGTTTTGATTTGACCCGCGTTAGTAGCAACGGCGAGATCGGCGATAAATGGATCTTCAGTCTCACCGGAACGGTGCGAGATGATCGTCGTGCGCCGGTTTCGTTGGGCCAGCTCAATACAATCCAGCGTCTCCGTGAGGGTTCCGATTTGATTGACCTTAATCAGAATCGAATTCGCAACTCCGAGATCGATTCCTTTCTGAAGAAACTTCGTGTTGGTCACAAACAGATCGTCACCGACCAGTTGCACTCTGCTGCCAATTTCGTCCGTCAGCAGTTTCCATCCGGTCCAATCGTTCTCTGCCATGCCGTCTTCGATCGAGATAATCGGATACTGATCGCACCAGCTCTTCCAGTAAGCAACCATCTCGGCACTGCTGAGTTTTCTCTTGTCACTCTTTTTGAAGACGTATTTCTTACCGTCGTAAAACTCACTCGCCGCCGGATCGAGCGCTAGTAAACAGTCAGTGCCCGGTTTGTAGCCCGCCTTCACAATCGATTCGAGAATCGTTTCGACCGCTTCTTCATTCGACTTCAGATTTGGTGCGAAGCCACCTTCGTCGCCAACACTCGTCGCATAGCCTTTGCTCTTCAAAACGGACTTAAGTTGATGAAAGATTTCCGCACCAACGCGCAACGCCTCGCTGAACGTCGCCGCGCCACAGGGAACAACCATGAACTCCTGAAAGTCGACATTGTTGTCCGCGTGTGCACCGCCGTTGACGATGTTCATCATCGGCACCGGCAACGTTCGTGCATTTGGACCACCAAGATACCGGTAGAGTGGTAGTTCCAACTGCGCCGCAGCCGCGCGAGCCGTCGCCATAGATACGGCCAGCAATGCATTGGCGCCGAGCTTCGATTTGTTTGGAGTGCCGTCTAAGTCGATGAGGGCTCGATCGACTTCGGCCTGATCCAGGGCATCGAATCCCTGCAAAGCCGGAGCGATCACGTCGTTGACATTCTTAACTGCTTTGAGAACACCCTTGCCGCCGTAACGCTTTTTGTCGCCATCGCGAAGTTCAACCGCTTCGTGTTCGCCGGTTGAAGCGCCTGAAGGTACTGATGCACGTCCTATCACACCATCGGCCAAGATCACTTCCGCTTCTACAGTCGGATTACCTCGCGAGTCCAGTATTTCCCGTGCCAGAACGTGCTCGATCCAGCTCATCCTTTGTCTCCCCTTCTCCGTCAGTTTGTTGAATTTCCAGTTTGACGCGCATCACGCGGCGCTTCTCGACGCGCTCGACGCTGAATAGCAGCCCGTCGTGTTGTACCTGTTCACCGGGCTTGAGAACGTGCCCCGCTTCCGTCATCAGGAACCCGCCAATGGTCGTGTACGACTCCGACTCGGGCACCGCAAGTTTCAGCCGCCGGTTTAGATCGCGCACCGCCAGTCCGCCAGCCAATTGAAATGTCTTCTCGTCGATCTGCGTGATCTGTTCGTTTACTTCTTCATCGTGCTCGTCAGAGATCTCGCCAACGATCTCCTCGAGCAGGTCTTCGAGCGTGATGATGCCTTCGAGTCCGCCATGCTCGTCGACCACGAATCCAAAATGCATCTTTGCCTTCTGCATCTGGCGGAGCACGTGCTCGAGCCGCGCCGTGTCGACAACGTACATCGGCGGTTGCAGCACATCTTCGATCTTGAATTTACCGGGATGGAGCAAATACGGCATCACGTCTTTGCTGTGAATGAAACCACACACGTCGTCGAACGATTCGCGATACACGGGCAGACGTGAATATCGATGTTGTTCAAAGGCCTTCGTAATCTGTTCGAGATTGCAGGTGTTCGAGATTGCCGCCATCTCCGTGCGCGGCACCATCGCTTCGCGCACAACCGTGTCAGAAAACTCAAACACGCGATGAATCAAACGTCGCTCTTCGGCTCGCAGGTGGCCACTCTCGCGTGAAATATCCACCAGCCGGCGCAACTCATCTTCGGTGTATGTCGACGCGTGTTCGGCACTGGCCTGAATTCCCACGAGTTTAACGGTGCGCGCACTGGCCCAGTCGAGTGCACGAATAGGCCAACTGGCGACGCGATAGAAGAGTTGCATCGGCAACGCCACTGCGAGCGCCACTCTTTCTGCCCGCGCCAGTCCTACCAATTTCGGCGCCTGTTCTCCGAGAACAATATGCAGTGAAGTGATAATCGCGAAACCGATAGCAAAGGCGACCACGTGGCGCCAGCTTTCCGGTAAAACGGAAAGCGGTCCTTCCAGGAGACGAGCGAGTGCTGGTTCACCAATCCAACCCAAAGCGAGCGAAGCGAGAGTGATTCCCAACTGACAGGCAGACAGGTACGCATTGAGGTTCTGCAAGAGCTGCATCAACCGCTTGGCTGAACGACTTCCCTGGCTGGCAAGAGTTTCAATTCGCGAGGAGCGCACGCCAACCAGCGCAAATTCCGCAGCCACAAAAAAGCCGTTAGCTGCGACCAGTAACAGAACCGCAAGCAGTTTTATGGTAATCGCGGTGGCAGAACTCATGTGGGGTGGAAATCATAGCACGGAGGAGGGGCGGACACAGATCTCCACGGAAAATACAAATCGGCGCAGATCCGTATTGAATCAGTAAAAATCTGTGGTTAGTGTCCTATGGACGCACCGGCGGCACGGGCGCGGACTGGACGCCGGTCGTGCTTCGAGTGGGCACGAACGAGCGCCTGATCGACGCGAGGTTCAATGTTGCACTCAGGCTGGCGACATACTGCTGCCAATTCCGAAATTACGAGATAACGAGCGCGTTCGAGCATTCGTTGTTCGCGGAAAGACAGTGGTTTTAGATTGCTCAGATAAGTTAAGTGCTTGAGCACGTCGGCTACCTCGAAGATGTCGCCGGTGCGCATTTTTTCTGAGAATTCCTTGAAGCGATCCTTCCAATCATTAGCGGGGGAGGAAAAATCATCTGCTAGTGCTTTGAAGAGCATGTCACACTCACCCGACGAGATTGGGGCGCGCAGGCCAACTTCTGAAGCATTGGATACGGGAACTAAGACCACTGAGTTATTAGCAGCAAGACGAAGCGTATAGAAAGGAAGGAGCTGAGTACCTATTTGCTTCTGTTCTACTTGCTCGATGGTCCCGATTCCATGATTCGGGTAAACGACTTTCTGGCCGACTTTGAAGCCCACCATGCACCTCCATCGAATTTGAAAATATCAGACTGCGCCGCACGCGCGGGTCTTGGGGAATTTCCGAGGACGCAGTTTGCGTCGGAGCCCTAATTGGTAAGTAGCTTGAGTCTAGCAAGCTATCTTGCGGCTGGTCAAGGTTCCGAGAGCGAGCCACAAAAAGGCACAAAAGGACAAAAACCGACTGTTTGGATTTGTGCTTTTTGTGGGGCCTTACTATTTGAGTTGGTAGTCGGCGAGGTTCTGGCAGGGCTTCAGTTCAAGCTCGGATTTCTTTGTTTCCGCAAGGCGGCGAAGTTTGGTTCGTTCGGAGGCGGCTTCAGGCTGGCGAAGTCTGCCTAACGTCGCGATTTGAGTCTCGACGTTTGTTTGCATGAGCGTAAAGTATCGTCCCGGTGGGATCGAGTTGAATGTGAAGGTGCCGTCGGCTCCGACGTCGGTAACAAAGTAACGTAAGACGTCTTCCACTTTGTCTTTATCATTTGGAATGAGGTAAACGACCATACCGGTTGGCAGTGTCTCGCCTTCCTTGACCGGCACTACTCCGCGAATCGATGCGGCGCCTTCGGCAAGTGTGATTGTGAGATTCGCCAGCTGTTCGCCGGATTTCAGTGTAGTCCAATTAGAAGCTGCATCGATTCGTTGTGCCTTTGGACCCGGACTGTTAATCGCGATCGATTGCAGATACCAGTAACGCGCATAAAAGCGCGGCTCGAATTGATATCGACCGGCCGGCATGTTCCGCAGACTAAATGCGCCGCCGGCATCTGGAGAACCTGTATTGGCAGAAAATCGAAATGCGAATGGGTCTGTCTCCAATTCTTTCTCAGGACGCCGACTCCGTACCACCATCTCTGCCAACAGCGGCGGTCGTTTCCCTTCACACGCGGGAACTTTGATTGGCTCGAGCAACACCTTCCCACTAATCGATCCCAGCGGTTTTGTTATCACTTCAATGCCGGTGACGTCTGCGCCTCTGACCGTGATTCGTTTCGGATCCGAAATAGCCATCACAAGTGAAAACGTCGCTGGATTCGTCATCGACTCCTGCGCCACTAGATCATAATCGCCGTCGCTGAGCCCATTGAAAATAAAACCCCGCATCGAGGGTATTTGAATCGCATTAGCAAAGGAGTTGTTGCTACCAGCCTTAGCCAGGAATAATGAAACGTTGCTCGTGTTTCCGAGTTTTACCGATCCACTAATGCTGTGACCCGGTTCACCGCGATAACGAATATCGACGGCAACGTCATCGCCGGCCGTTACGTTTACCTCGGCGGCAGTGTCACGTGTTGACGACGGTGCAAACGTCGGGACGTCTGACTCGTACGGGTTGAAATTACTAATGAAATTGCCTCCGCCGGCGCTGACCACATAGGTTCCGGGTGCGAGTCCGTAGATTCTGTAGATACCGCGATCGTCTGTCGGTTGCTCGAAGCCTGAGAATCCCAGCGACTTGATTGCCTTTCCGTTTGCGTCGCGAACCATCGTCGCGCGCACACGAACGGCAATCACTGGTTCGCCCATGGAGTTGTTCACGGTGCCCGTGATGGCTCCTCCTCGGACCATCTCCACGCGCGCTGAATCTCCGAGACGATAGAATTTCGGTGCTTCCGGATCGCCAGGAAGAGCGGTGTACGCTGGTGCCTGGGCCGCTATCATATAAAGCCCCGTTTCGAGACCATTCACTCGAAAATTTCCATCGATGTCAGTCGTGGTGGAACGATTTTGAATGATGGAGTTGACCATCCTCAGAAACACAATCGCACCCGCCAGTGGCTGCCCACTTTCATTCACGACCTTGCCGTCGATACTGCCCGTCGCCGGTTGGTCCGTCTTGCGTTCAGCCAGACGTTCTTGCGCCTGCGCGACAACACATAGGGCCAGCACCAGCAAAGCAAGCATGGATCGATTATGAATCATGGCAGCTCATGGCCTCGGCGGTGTGTCAGGCTTCGCAACAGCGATCGTGATGTCCTGTGTCGATCCTTCTTGAATGTTGACGACTCGTTTGTCCATACGACCCGGAGATCTCGGTTCACTACCCAAACTCACTATTGTTATCAACTCGTAAGTGCCTGCTGGTACGCCTTCGAACAAGAACCGGCCTCGCTCATCAACCACCGGCGAACGAAGATTAAAAGTCGGAGTTGTCTCACCTGGTTTTCCCAGTCGAACTGACGCTCTTGCTCCGGGAGGCCATGGGCCATCATCAACTGTGATAACCCCGCGAATACTTGCGTTCCCGTACGACATCACCACGCGAACACCAGTCAGTTGTTCGCCTTCTTTGATTTCAATCCCGCGATTCGAAACGACGCCATCCCGTTCGATCCGCACCATGCTGAACCCTTTGGGCGGAAAGGGGCGATTCACACTCGCGACATTGAGGTTCACTGAACCAGGCCCCAACCCTCCCAGGCGAAAGCTTCCGTCCGGTCCGATTGGCGACGATGACGACGATGAGACCATGCCTCCACCTTGTGCCACGATAAAGCCCCGGATCTGCATTTCGCTGAGCTGCGCGAGCACCGCTTTGTCTTCACTCTCAACTACGACAACTCCGGTAACACTGGCGCCTTTCGTGAGCTTGACAACGACTCCACTGATGTCCTGATCGATGATTTCGAAATTCAGCGTCTCGGCGCGCAGGTTGTTTGTGTTGTCGTTTGGAAATAAATAGATCCCATATTTACCTGGAATCAGTCCCTCCACGACGAAGTCGCCCTGTGTGTTGGATAGTGCAACCAGGTTTACAAATTCGGCACGCTGACCAGATGTGCGCTGAAAGGTAAACCTTTGCCTGGGTATGGGTAATCCTTTTTCATCGACAACCTTTCCTGCTGCTGTAAAAGTCTGTAACGCACGACCAAGCGCAATATCAACGTCAGTTGCTTCGCTTCCTTCACTGACGTCGATCACCTTGGCTTTCTCCTGCTCGCTCACGTCCGGGTGAAAGATCTGCTTGTAAATGAACCGCCCGGTACTGTTCCCTGTAAAAGTGTCTTCGCCTCGACCGGAAGCGACTTTGTATTTGCCGGCCGCGAGTCCATAGACGCGATAGATACCGCGATCGTCCGTTTGCGCCGTTGCGACTGGGAAGAGTTGACGCTGCGGTTGTTGCGGCGTCGGCGTAAAAGGATTCTCCTGATAAATGTTGACTTGCTGTTGAATCACGGGACGCGAGTCAGCATCGGTGACTCGACCGGTGATAACTCCGCCGCGGACGAGCGCGAAATTGACGCCTTCGACGTTCTCATCGTCACCAACCAGGATCTGTCTGCTTCTTGGGTCTTTCTTATCCGCCGCCACGTAAGCCGGCGCGGAAGTGACAACTTCGTAATTTCCCGGCGCGACGTTGGTGATGCGGTAGAAACCGTCCGGATCGGTACTCGCTTTTTGTAGAGGCTCGAACGGCATCACCTCAGTCTTTCGCAATCCCACCATCACTCCGGCGACACCTTTTTCCTTGATCGTAACTCGACCCGAGACTGTGCCTCGAGGCGCTTTGCCGGATTGTTGAGTCGTAGACTGGGCCGCCAGCAGAGTCGGGAGACTCAGCGTCGTCAGTAGGACCGCAAATAGATATCGAGCGGAGAAACGCATTCCGGTTTACTCCTTTTGAGTATGGTGGGCGCTGTGGGCCGCATCATAATCCACAGATTACACAGATTCAATCAAATAATCGGTGTAATCTGTGGATACCCCACTGAGGATACTACTGTTGTCAGCCTTTACTTCTACTGTTAGGATCGCCCTCCATGGCTCATCTAAAGATCACCGACGCCAGCGGGCGACAATGGCAGTTTAGTTTCCTGCCAAACGTCGCCTGCACGATTGGTCGGGCGCCCGACAATACGGTCGTTCTGGATGATCCGCGTGCCTCTCGCTATCACGCACACATCAATCAGTTAGAGAACGGCACCTTTACCATCGTCGATGGAGCGGTAATCAATGGCCAGCTCCGGCGCAGCGCCAACAAAGTCTTTATCAACGGTGAGCCACGCTTCGATCAACAGCTCAAGAACGGCGATCGCGTCACGATCGGCGCGAGCACATTGCGCTTTGAGCAGCCTGTAGAGGAACGAACCACTGACGTTCGCTACGACGACAAGCCGCTGGGCCATACGCAGTTGCTCATCTCTGCAAACGACGTGATGTCGACCGTGCTTCGTTCTAAAGACGAAGTGACAACGTCTCCGCAACGTGACAAAGTTCTCGAAACTCTGCAACGTAAAGCTAACATCCTTAGCGCACTGTACGAGATGAGCAAGACGCTCGGCTCCGTCTTCGATCTCAACGCGATTTTTGAAAAGGCCACGGATATTATTTTCCGATCGACTCCGGCAGACCGTGTCGTGGCGCTGATCGCCGAGGACGGGCGCGAAGACGCGAACCTGACGCCGATTGCGATGCGCGCACGTGACAACAAGCTCGAGGCTCATGCACGGAAGCTTTCGATCGGTCGCACGATCACGCGCAAAGTGATGAAGGAACGCGTCGCGCTGCTGTCGCAGGACGCAGCTTCCGATGAACAGTTTGCTGGCGTGGATTCGATCGTGTCGCAGGGTGTGCGCTCGACAATCTGTGCACCGCTGGTTGCTGAGACGCGAGTTCATGGGGCGTTGTATGCCGACCGGCTCGATCCGTTTGCGGCGTTTAAGCCGGACGACCTGGAGCTGATTAGTGCCGTTGCGGCTCAGACTGCGATCGCGGTCGAGAACGCGCGCGCACACGAACGTCTCGCGCGTGAAGAAGTCGCACGGGCCAATTACAGCCGGTTCTTGCCCGAGTATGTAGTGAAGCAGATGCTCGAGAACCCCGAGTCGTTCAAGCTCGGCGGTGTCAGTCAAACAATTACGATCCTGTTCGCCGATATTCGCGGCTTCACGCGCATCTCAGAACATGCGCCGCCGGAGAAGATCGTCAGCTTGCTCAATCGTTACTTCTCTGCCATGACTGACATCATCTTCGCGCACGGTGGGACGCTCGACAAATATCTCGGCGATGGTCTAATGGCCCTCTTTGGCGCGCCCACGGCGACGCCCGATGATGCATCCAACGCTTTGAATGCCGCAGTGGCGATGCAACGCCGCCTTTTGGGAATCAATCGCGAGTTGCGCGATGAGGGAATTCCGGAAATCGGCGTCGGCATGGGGCTACATACGGGCGAGGTGGTCGTCGGCTATATCGGCTCGGAACGGCGCTCGGAATACACGGCGATCGGAGATGCTGTGAACACTTCGTCGCGATTGGAGTCTAATGCACGTGGCGGCGAGATTCTGATCAGCGATGCGACCGCCCAGGCGGCGCACAGCCGTTACAAATTGAAGCCCCGCGAGGCCATCATGGTTAAGAATCGCCAACAACCTGTGAATCTTTGGGAGGTTGACTGGCAGCGAGCAAGCGGTTCGTTTTGAGCGTTTTTTATGTCGTTCATCGGGAAAACTAAAACCCTCCTCGGCCTCAACGCCCTCAAGAATCTTGTCTCGGATTCGATGGCAATCGACATGGGCTCGGCAAGCACGATCATTGCCGTGCGGGGTCGTGGAATTGTCGTCGACGAGCCGTCCGTCGTGGCTGTTAACAAGGCCACGGGCGAAGTCATCGCGGTGGGCTCAGAAGCTCACAAGATGCAGGGTCGCGAAGCACGCGACGTTTCCGTGATCGCTCCGCTCGTCGATGGCGTCGTCGCAGATTTCGAGCGCACGCGAACGATGCTGGACCACTTCGTCAAAGCAGCACGCAGTGGCACGTCACACTTCAGCCGTCGCGCGATTATGAGCGTGCTCTCGGAAGTGACCCAGGTCGAGCAACGAGCTTTACTCGCGGCTGCCGAAGAGGCGCGCATCAGTCGCGTGTACATGATCGAAGAAGGGCAAGCGGCGGCAATCGGCGCCGGCGTTCCGATCAGCGATGAAAAGGCTGCGGCTGTCGTAGACATCGGGGGCGGAACGACAAACGTCGCCGCGATCGTAAACGGGTCGATTATTGCGTCGCGCGCTGAACGAATGGGCAGTTCCGATATCGATGTAGCCATCATGGACCGTTTGCGTCGTCATCATGGACTCAGCATCGGCGTACAAACAGCCGAACGACTGAAACTCGAACTGAGCTCTGCGATCGAGCCCGCCGATCCCGACAAGAAGATCAACGTGCGTGGCCGCGACGTGCAAACAGGAAGTCCCGGCGCAGTCGACATCTCGGCCGGTGAGGTTTACACGATCACGTTGCCGATCATTCGTCGTATTGCTGAAGAAGTACGCACGTTGCTGGGAGATCTGTCGCCGGAAGTCGCCGGAGACATTTTCGATCGCGGATTGATTCTGACTGGCGGCGGAGCGGAACTGGAAGGACTGCCGAGCTATCTGAACAAAGAGCTCGATCTCAACGTGATGGTTGCTGAAGATCCCCGCTTCGCGATCGTTCGTGGTTTAGCCCAACTCTATGACGAGCCCCTTTTACTTCGCCGCGTAGCGCGGACCGAACCCCACCCGCTGATTGACACTGAAGCGACCGCATTTGAGACCTAAGCTAGTCAGGATTTACCAAGATTTTTTTCGAGATTAATAAGATCTGGTCTTACTGAATGAACGTCGTAGATTTTTCTAAGCGACAAATAACGGTGGCGCACATCTTCGGGATTCCGGTGCGCTTCGACTATCGCTGGTTCGTGGTCTTCTTTTTCAGCGTCTGGCTGATCGCGGTGAACCTCAGTCGCGGCGGTATGTGGGTCGGGTCGTACAAACTGCTTCCGGTCAGTGTCGCAGCAGCGTGGGGACTGGCCGTCATTACAACCGTTGGTCTGTTTCTCTCCGTGCTGGGTCACGAGCTGTCGCACGCGTTGATGGGCCGTGCCGAGGGAATCGAGATCGAAGAGATCGTCCTGCATCCATTTGGCGGACTCGCACGGCTTCGCAACGAACCGGACAGTCCGCGCGCAGAGTTTCGCATCGCTGTTGCTGGTCCAGCGGCGAGCTTCCTCTTTGCCGCAATCAGTTTTGTGCTGATGCTGCCGGCGATGATGACGGGTTACACGATCGCCGGCGGCGTGCTGTTGCTCCTGTGCGCCGGGAATCTGCTGCTCGCGATCTTCAATCTCTTTCCGGGTTATCCACTCGACGGTGGCCGCGTGCTGCGTGCGATTCTGTGGCGCCGCACCGGCGACATCAAAGAAGCCACGCGACTCGCAGGAATTTGCGGCATGCTGATCGCCGCGATTCTGATCATCTTCGGCGTCTACATGGCCATTGCTCCGAATTTTAGATCCTACTTCATGGGGTTCTGGTCCGTGCTGGTTGGCGTCTTTCTTTTCGACGCCGCTTACAGCGTGGTGAAACATGTTCGCGGCCAAGTGCGAAACATTGTCAGCGAAGCGATGTCGGCCCCGTTTTCAATCGAACCGGATCTGCTGATCAGCAACCTGATCAATTCCGTCCTGCCGATGCACCGGCAGGTTGCGTTTCCCGTCGCCCAGAACCAGCGGTTGCATGGGATGTTGTCGCTCGAAGATCTCAAGGGACTGCCACGCGAACGGTGGCACCTCACCAAAGCACGCGACGTGATGCGCCCGATCGCCCCGCGTTTCTTTGTCGAACCAAACGCAACCCTCGACTACGCTCAGGAGTTGATGAAAAGGAACGGAATTGGTTCGGTCGCGGTCGTAGGACGAACGGGCGAACTTGTCGGTTTTCTTCAAAGCGGAAAAATCAAAAAGAAACGTTCATAAACTATTCACAAATTACATAGACTGTTTTACAGAATCTGTGTGATCTGTGTAATCTGTGGATAGTCAGAATTGTCACTCTCGTGCATTGAAGGACTCGTCGTATGCTGGCCGTAATCGGCGCGCTCTTTGCCAACGGATTGATCGCGGTACTGAAGCTGGTAGCTGCCCTGATCACGGGCTCCTCCGGCATGATGGCTGAGGCGCTCCACTCGGTCGCCGATACCACAAACCAGGTCTTTCTATTACTTGGTTTGCGGTTCTACAAACGACCGGCCTCCGACAAGCATCCATTCGGTTACGGGAAGGAACGGTTCTTCTGGTCTTTCATAGCAGCTATTTTCATTTTTGGCGTTGGTGCGACGTACGCGATCTACGAGGGCATTGAAAAACTCGCGCATCCACACGCACCAACGAATCTTGGTTGGGCCTATGGAGTGCTCGCCATCTCCTTTGTATTGGAGAGTGGATCGATCGCCCTGGCCATCTACCAGGAAGTTAAAGAGGCGCATCACGAAGGTCTGACGTTTGGCGAGTATCTGCGCGAGTCGAAAGATCCGACGGCGAAGACAGTGCTCTTTGAAGACTCAGCCGCGCTGATAGGAATCGTGATCGCCGCTACGGGACTGGTGCTGACTGACTATCAGGTCGGCGGCGCCGCCGGAGCATATTGGGATGGGCTGGCGTCGATCTGTATTGGCATCGTGCTGGCCATCGTCGCTTTTGTCCTCGCGCGTACATCGCGCGGCCTGTTGCTGGGTGAAGCAGCAAATCCGAAAGTAGTGGAAGCGATCAAGCAGGCCATCGAAAGTCACGAGAACGTCGAACGCGTGGTAGAACTTTTGACCATGCACCTGGCGCCTAAACGGATCTTGATCAATTCGCATGTGAAGCTACGACCTGAACTGCGAACTGACGATATTGTGAAGTCGATCGAAGAGATTGAACAGCGAATCAAAAGCGCCGAGCCGAAAGTGGAAATGATTTTTCTCGAAGCCGCGCGGGACGATCAGGTTAATGAACATCGAGCCGTTGCAAAACACATCGGTTGAAGTTTTTGCACGGATTTCACGGATGAACACGGATAACAGACAAACTCGCGAGAAATGTTACTGCTACTGCCATACACCGAGTATTTAAGACGGATGATTGAGCCGCGCAACGTCGCGGACATCGTCTTCGTCTTCTTGCTCGTGTATGCAGTCTTAAAGCTCCTGCGCGGTACTCGCGCCGCGCCAATGGCCGCCGGAATCGGTTTCCTCGTTTTTCTCTACTGGCTTTCCGTCAAACAAGATCTCGCGACGCTGGAGTTTATGCTCAGTAACTTACTGCTGTACATCGGTATCGCGATCATCGTTCTGTTCCAGTCTGAAATTCGACAGGCTTTAATTACCTTTGGCAATCGCTTTCGTGTGCCGTTCTCACGGCATCGAGGACAATTCGGCGAGGGTATCTACGACGAGATCATTCTTGCTGCGACCACGCTTGCTTCGACCAAAACCGGCGCGCTGATCGTCATCGCCCGAAATGTGGGTTTGAAAAACGTCACTGACGGCGGCGTGCAGCTCGATGCCGAGCTCAGTTACGACTTGTTAGTGAGTATTTTCAACACTGCAAGTCCGCTTCACGATGGCGCTGTGGTTGTCCGGCGACACCGCATCGCCGCTGCCTCGTGCTTTCTGCCGTTAACGTTGAATCCAAGACTCTCGAGAGATCTCGGCACGCGACATCGCGCGGCGATTGGTGTTACCGAGGATACTGACGCGGTCGCCGTCGTCGTCTCGGAAGAAACCGGTCTGATTTCGTTTGTGCAGCGAGGCGAAATCAGGCGTGGGCTCGACGCGACGAAGCTGCGCGGCGCAATCTTCGACGCGTTGGAAGCAGTGCCGAAAAAAGAACAGAAGCATTCAGAATCAGAAAGCGATGCCGAGGAGATCGCTTCGGTTAATTAATATGCCGTTTCAGGACGAAGACGAGACCATCACTCCCGAGCCGCGACCGCCCGCGCCGAATCGCACGCAGAAGTTGCTGCGTCGAATCTTTGTCGACGACTGGAGTCTGAAACTGCTGTCGCTGGCGATAGCGATCGTTCTCTGGATGCTCGTGACGGGACAGAATCAACCCGTCACCGCGCACGTCAACGTTCAATTAAACTTCATCAGACCGCAGGCTCTCGAAATAAGTAACGATCCACCGCGCACTGTCGACGTAATGCTCACTGGCAGTCGTAGCAAGCTCGACGATCTGACGTCACTCGATCTCGTCGCTACAGTCGACATCAGCGACCAGCGCGCCGGCGAACGCGTTTTGCGACTCGCCGACAAAGCACAGATAACACTGCCGCAGGGTATTAAAGTTGACGGCTTCCAACCCAGCGCGATTCCGATTCGGCTCGAAGAGATCGTGGACCGGCAGGTTGTGGTTGAGCCGAAGCTCGAAGGCAAACCTGACGATGGACTTGAGGTTTATTCTGCCTACGCGAACAAGAGCAGCGTGACCGTGCGAGGGCCGGCAAGTCGCGTAAATGCACTTCAGAAAGTCGCGACCGAAAGCGTCTGGCTCGCTGGGCACAAAGAGAGTTTCACGGCTAAGAACGTGGCGCTTGATGTTTCGGATCCGAAACTCGACCTGCTGGAGCCGATGGTGAGTGTTGTGGTCGAGATCGGCGAGCGGCGAATTGAGAAAAACTTTTCCGGCGTTCCGGTGACTACCGAGAGTGGCGAGCGAGTCCAACCAGCGACGACATCTGTTACCCTCCTTGGTGTGGCCAGTCTTCTTGATGCGATAAAACCGGAAGAATTGAGGATCGTTTTAACTGGCGACAATCTCGAGCCTCGGCTCGATCTCCCGGACGCCTTGAAGGGAAAAGTGATTCTGAAATCTGTCCACACTTCGAAGTTTGCTCCGGTAAGGTGAGCACACAATCGTACTTGGATCGGGTCAGTACAGGGAGCGGTAGCGACCTGGTCAGTGATCGGCATGCGATATCGTAACGGTTTCGAGTCCCGTGGTTTGACCAGGTCGCTACCGCTCCCTGTACTGACCCGATCCAAGTACGGTCGTTGACTCTTAGGTAAGTTTCCCAAACATGAAAACTCTTTTTGGTACTGATGGTATTCGAGGTGAAGCGGGTAAGTTTCCGCTCGACTCACCGACTGTTACGGCAATCGGATTTTCACTTGCTGCGCACCTCGCCGAACGCGAAACCGAACCGCAAATCATCATCGGACGCGACACTCGCGAATCAGGCGAAGCGATCGAACTGGCGCTGATCGATGGAGCGAACAAGGCCGGGGTCGAATGTCTTTCCGCCGGTGTGATCACAACGCCAGGCGTTGCTTTCTTAACCCGCAAACACCGCGCCTCGGCGGGTGTTGTCATCAGCGCATCGCACAATCCCTACCAGGACAACGGCATCAAAATCTTCTCGCCTTCCGGTGAAAAGATGGACGATTCAGTCGAGCGAATGATTGAAGCCGACATCTTCGCTGGAAAAGAACTTCCGTCGTCAGCTCAAACTGGTCCATCGCCATCGTCGCCAGAACTCCAGGAGAAACTGCGGCAGGAGTACGTCTCGTTTCTCGCAGACGAAATCGGAAGCGAACTCAATCTTGAAGGTCTGTCGATGGTTGTCGACTGTGCCAATGGCGCCAGCTCTGCCCTCGCTCCAGTTTTATTCGCGCGCCTCGGCGCGAAAGTCGCGGCAATCAACGCCGCTCCGGATGGTCAAAACATCAACCGCGATTGTGGCTCGCTTCATATCGATTCGCTCCGTCAAAGAGTAGTCGACGCACGTGCCGATCTGGGTGTCGCCTTTGACGGCGACGCGGACCGGGCCCTCTTCATCGACAACAACGGGAATTTCGTCGACGGCGATGCGACGCTGTGGGCCCTCGCTACGTCCCTTCAGTCGCATGGAAAACTGCACGACAACACCGTCGTCGCGACTGTGATGAGTAACATCGGTCTCGAAATCGCACTGCGTTCAGTCGGCATCCGACTCGTACGCACCGACGTCGGCGACAAATACGTGCTCGAGAAGCTCCTGGAGCTGAGAGCAAGTCTCGGCGGTGAACAGTCGGGTCACATCATCATGCCCGAGCTGAGTCTTGCCGGGGATGGGATGATCACGGCGCTCTGTCTGCTGCGGGCGCAACGCGAATCGCGAAAAACTTTGGCCGAAATGACTGTCGGGTTCAAGCAGTATCCGCAGATTCTCGTGAATGTGAAGGTGCGTGAGAAAGTCCCGTTTGCTGAGTTGGCCTCGGTTCAGACGGCTGTGAAGGAGGTCGAGGAACTGCTTTCGCAGAAAGGTCGACTGCTGCTCCGGTACTCCGGGACCGAGAAGCTGGCCAGAGTGATGATTGAGGGCGAGAACCAGCACCAGATCGAGGAGTACGCGGGCCGAATCGCCGGGGCGATCGAGCGTGAGATCGGGCTGGCCAATTAGCCGTCTCGTGAAATTTCTACACGACTACCCGAGAAAAATCTACACGGTGAAAGTAGCCTCAGAACGCCCATAAAATGGCTGTTTATGGGTTTCCCAAGTAAACACAACACCTTTGTCTTCAAATAAAAAGATTCTTGCACGGCACAGCCGTTGCGATGTATATTGTGGGGCAAGAGAGACGGTTGGTGGATCCTCCGTCTCAAGTGGTTGCTGGGGTGAGGACAGTAACCACGAATATGGATGGGCGCGACGCACTCCCACGTATGTCGCGCCCATTCGCTTTATAGCCGCAAGGTAGTTCCAGCCACAAAGAGGCACATAAGCGCTAAAGAACTTCTGCTAGAATCCAGCCTCTGTATGCACCGGCTGGAAATCTCACTAACACAAACGGCTCGACGCAGTGAAATCAATATCGGCAGCGGTATCAGGCGGGATCTCGGAAAATTGCTGCCGCTACGAGCACCTCGGCGAGTTGGAATCATCTCGAACCCGCGAGTCTTCGATCTCTACGGCCGGGATGTCAAACGTTCTTTGAAGACAGCCGGATTCAAGACGCTCGAGTGGCTGATGCCAGAGGGTGAGCGTTACAAATCGTTCACGACACTCGAGAAAGCAGTCGCATTTCTTAGTGAAAACCGCTTTGAAAGAGACGATCTGGTAATGGCGCTAGGCGGTGGCGTTGTCGGCGATCTGGCGGGTTTCAGTGCGGCGATTTACCTACGCGGACTGCCGCTGGTCCAGGTGCCCACCACGCTTTTGTCGCAGATCGATTCGTCCGTTGGCGGCAAAACCGGAATCAATCTTCCGACCGGGAAGAACCTCGTTGGATCTTTTCATCAACCCTCGTCGGTGTTCATCGATACCGAAACACTTACGTCTTTACCACCGCGCGAACTCGTCTCAGGTTTTTGTGAAATGGTCAAACAAGCCCTCATCTCCGATTCATCGCTTTTTGAGTTGACGGTGAATTGTCTGCAAAAGCCGGTCAGCACTGAGCTACTTCGTTCGGCGGAGTTTGAAAATCTGATCGCGGCGCAGTGTGGTTTCAAAGCTTCGATCGTCGCGAATGATGAGCGCGAATCAACCACTCGCACCGACGTAAAATCGCGGCGCGTGTTGAACTTTGGACACACAACCGCACACGCGTTGGAGACGATCACCAACTATCGTCACTTTCGTCATGGTGAAGCTGTTGGTTATGGAATGTTAGTTGCCGGAGAGCTTTCGCGAAACCTGGGTCTCATCGACTCCGGTGAACTTAAAACTCTGCGCGATGCGGTCAGTCTTTGCGGACCACTTCCACGCGCAGACAATCTCGATACAGGCGCGATCATGCGCGCGCTCAAGCACGACAAAAAGAGCGTGGCTGGTCAAATCAATTGGGTGTTGCTCGAAGGGATAGGCCGGCCGAAGATCGTTGAAGGCCGGCTTATCAGTGCGAAATCCTTGCGTCTTTCGCTGCGAGCTGGATTACGGGCATTGGAAAGACAGAAAGAGAGTTTCCACTAATGCAAAAACAGAGATCAGGTGAACGAGGTAGTGCGAGCCTCAAGTTTTTGATCGTGATGGCGATCCTGGGATCATGCGCCTATGCCGGATACCTTTACGTTCCGGTGGCCTATCATGCGAATGTGTACAAGGACTTGATGCAACACTATTGCGATGTGGCAGGGTCACAGGGCTATAAGCCGTCGTGGGTGGCGGAACAGTTGATGAAGAACGCTCCCGATTATGAGGTCCCAGCGAATGCGACCTACACGCCCGTCCTGCGTGATAATCGAATTGAGGTTAGAGTTCAGTACGTCCAGCCGATCGAGTTTCCGGGGTACACGTACAACTACGAATTCGATCACACCGTAAAGAGCACTGCCTTCCTCTCGTTTAGATAAAAATCTGTGTAATCTGTGGACTATCTCGGGGCGCCGCCGTCGAGGAACGCTTTGAGTTTTCGAGAGCGTGAGGGATGGCGCAGCTTGCGCAGAGCTTTCGCTTCGATCTGGCGGATACGTTCGCGGGTTACTGCAAAGTGCTGACCGACTTCTTCGAGTGTGTGTTCTGAGCCGGTTGTCCCAAGCCCAAACCTCATCTTGATCACTTTCTCTTCGCGCGGTGTGAGCGTCGCTAAAACCTCATCCGTGATCTCGCGCAGGTTCGAAGCAACCACTGCATCGGCCGGATTCAGGATCGACTTGTCTTCAATAAAATCGCCGAGATGCGAATCTTCTTCCTCGCCGATCGGAGTCTCCAGAGAGATCGGCTCCTGAGCAATCTTCAAAACTTTGCGAACTTTAGACACCGGGATGTCCATCTTCCTTGCGATCTCTTCACTCGTCGGCTCGCGGCCCAGTTCTTGCACAAGCGAACGAGACGTTCGAATCAACTTGTTGATCGTCTCGATCATGTGCACTGGAATACGAATCGTGCGCGCCTGATCCGCAATCGCCCGTGTGATCGCCTGCCGAATCCACCACGTCGCATAAGTGGAAAACTTATAACCACGCCGCCACTCAAACTTGTCGACCGCCTTCATCAAACCGATGTTGCCTTCCTGGATCAGATCCAGAAACTGCAAACCGCGATTCGTGTACTTCTTCGCGATCGAAACCACTAGCCGCAAATTCGCTTCAACTAATTCCCGCTTCGCCTGACCGGTTTGTTGCTCGCCGATCACGATCGACTGAAGCGATCGCTTGATCTCGACCGGACTGACCAGATCGTCCAGCTCGATCTGCAACAACTTTTTGCGAGACTGCAGAATGCGACGTCGCAGATCTTTTTCTTCTTCGGGCTTGACGCGCTTGCGGCTCAACTTCTCGTTGGCACTGTCAATTTCGCGCTCCGCTTCGCGCACCGATTTCTGCACCGCGCGAATCGAATTAATCAAACGCTGTCGCGCTCGTTCAGTCAGATTCAAACGGCCGATTTCCTGCGCGATTTCGAGTCGAGTTCGCGCCACTCGTCTTTTCAGACGAGTTAACTTTTTACCCTTCTTGCCGTGTGTGAGTTTGGCTTCGACCTTGAGTTTTTCAAACTCCTTCAAACCGAGGTTGCAGTTCTTATCAATGTTCTGAATTCCTTCGATGGTCCAGGAGCGATACTCTTCGGCTTTATCTTCGTCGCCGGTGAGTTCGGCCTGCTCGGAGAAAGTAACCGTGTCGCGAATGTTTATGCGGCCGTTTTCCAGATCCTCGCCAATCCTCAGTACTTCACGAACGGCAATCGGCGAACGCGCGATCGCTTTGTGAGTTTTGAGCTGGCCACGCTCGATGCGTTTCGCAATTGCGACTTCACCCTCACGCGTGAGCAGTGGGACCACGCCCATTTCGCGCAGGTAAAGTCGAACGGGATCGTTTGTCTTTTCTAAAGCACCGGCTGAGAGGTCGAGCTCGATGTCTTCGTCGAGAGCGTCTTCGTCTTCGTCGGCGACTGTCGCTGCGGCTTGTTCCAGCAGTCGCTCGTCGGAATCGGCGACGGGAATGTTTGAGCCTTCGAGTTTCTGGAGCACATCTTCAATGTCGTCGGGAGAAACGACATTGTCCGGCAACTCGCGGTTGAGATCGTCGAACGTCAGGTACTTCTTGTCGCCGCCCAGTTCGAGCAGTCGCTCCATTACGTCGTCGCGATCCTTGTCTTCCATACTACTCACGGTTATAGCTCCGAGTTCTTACCTGACATGCGCGGCTGCTTTAACTTTGTGGCTGCAACATCGCCTGACGCTGCGCTGAGAGCTGAATCTGCTCGGCCGAAAGCTTCGAGAGACGGTCAAAATCCTGTTCGCGCTCGGCCACGACTAACTCTCTTCTCAACTCTTCGATCCGTTGTTCGACTTTCATCAATCTGAACGTGGAAACACATTCCTGCGCCACGTAATGCTCGTTCGAACCGTGCAGAGAGGAGTTCATCAGCACCATCGGAATCATGGTGGCGGCAAACTCGTCGCCCTCGATCTTGCCGTTCAGGTTGTCAAAATCAATTTCGGCGCCCTCGCGTTCGAGCTCAAACAAGGCTTTGAAGAGTGGCGCCGTGGCCAGGTCTTCGTAATCTTCTTCGTGCAGCATTGAGAGGGCCTCTCGTCGCAAATTCGCGTCTGCAAAAAGTAGACCAAGCAAGCGCTGTTCTGCGGCGGTCGCTTGCGTGCGTCTTGTCAACGACTGAACACTGGTGGGACGAAGATTCCGGTTGTCCCTGACCATCTGCCACAGCTCGCGTCGCCAGGTTGATGTGTTTACGTTCTCACGATCAATCCCGAGCGAATCCATCGCCATATCAAAATACTCGCGCTTCTGAATGCGGCTGTTGACGGCTCGAATGTAGGGAAGAACTTCATCGACGGCTTCAGCCTTTTCCGCGGGCCGGTGAAGGTTACGGTCGCGTAAAGCGCTTTCGATTACGAATTGTATGTGTGGTTGTGCCTGCGCCCTTTGCTGTTGATATTCCGTAACGCCAAATTTGCGAATGTACTCATCCGGATCTGCATCGTCGGGAAGCACCAGCACTTTCACTTCGAAATCTTCGGCGAGGAGAATTTCGATCGCCTTTTTCGCTGCCTGCACGCCGGCGCGGTCGCCATCATAGTTGACTACAACTTTGCGCGCAAACCTGTTTAGAAGCTTTGCTTGATCCGATGTCAACGCCGTTCCCAAACTCGCGACAACGTTACGCACTCCGAACTGATAAGGCACGATCAGATCCAAAAATCCTTCCACTAAAATCGCGAAACCCTGCCGGCGAATTTCGTCACGAGTCAGACTCAGACCAAACAGATTTCGACCTTTTACATAAGCAGCCGTCTCGGGTGAGTTGATGTATTTCGCGTCCTCACCTTTGAGCGTTCGGCCGCCAAATGCGATGGGCCGACCCTGCACATCGAGTACCGGAAACATCAATCGACCGCGAAAGCGATCGTAAGAACGATTAGTGTCCTCCTTTTTTGCGACCAGGCCACTGCGATCTATATGTTCCTGGGTGGCACCTTTGTTTCGCAAATAATTTGAGAGTGCGTCCCAACTGTCTGGTCCATAGCCGAGTCGAAAAGTTTTTTGTGTTTCTTCGGTGATGCCGCGCTCTTTCAAATATTCACGCGCGATGCGAGCTTCGGTACCCGATTCGAGTTGTTGTTGCCAAAATTCGAGCGCCCACGAGTTGAGTTGAATGATGAGATCGGATTCTTGACGTCGAGCTTCGAAGCGGCCGTCGTCCTCCATCTTGGGAAGCGGCATTCCGACTTTGTCGGCAACGATCTTGATTGCTTCCGGAAAAGGGACGCGCTCGATTTCCATCACGAAATTGAAAACCGAGCCGCCTTTGTGGCAGCCAAAACAGTAGAAAATCTCTTTCGCCGGGCTGACCGAGAATGAGGGCGTCTTTTCTTTATGAAACGGGCAACACGCCATCCAGTTCGCGCCCTTCTTCTTGAGCTGCACGTAGTCCTGAATGACCCGGACGATTTCTGCCTGTCGTTTGAGATCGTCGATGAATGTCTGGGGGTAACGCATTATCGGTGAAAAATCCGTGTGAATCCGTGGCTGATTTATTGTCTCAACTCAACTACTGTTGCACCAGCGCCGCCCTGATCGGGTGGGGCTGGTAGGAAACGGGAGACGTGGGGGTGACCGTCCAGTAAAGCACCGATCGCGCGACGCAAGGCGCCGGTGCCGTGGCCGTGAATGATGCGTACTTTGCTCAGACTCGCCAGCGAGGCTTCGTCGAGAAACTTGTCTACCGCATCGACCGCTTCATCAGTCGTTTGACCAATGACGTTCAATTCCGATTGCGCTTTATCTTCCGCCGCACCGACATGAGTCTCGGTTTCTGCCGAGCGTCTAAGTTTTTCCAGTTTTCCCTGCTGCGGTTTCGGAGCCGTCGCTTCCATCAATTCGAGGTTTTCAAGTTTTTCTCTGAACCGCAATGACTTCACTCTTACTTCCGCCATGCCATCTTTGATCTGGTCCACAATGCCAACCGAGCCGAATGAGCGCAGCTTCACCTTGTCGCCCACAACAAGATCGCGCGGCGCCGCAATCACGTATTCCGGCACCTCTTCGACAACTCGCACGGGCTCTGTTTGAACCGGCTGCGATTCGCGTACGATGCGAACGCCACGTTCTGCCGTGCGTTTCATCTCAGCTATCTGACGCTGAGACTCGCGTTCGAGTCTGATTCGTTCGGTGCGATCCTGGATCTTCGCGACCAACTCGCGCGACTGCCTCTCAATTTCTCCAATCGTGCGCTGAACCGATTGATCAAACGCTGCTTTCCGCTCGCGCTCCTGTTTCGCCGCCTCTTTGTCGAGCGCGGCGAACTTCTCTGCAACTGCTGTGCGCTCTTCCTCCAGCGCGACTCGCAACGCCTCGGCGTCTTCTGCCTCTCGCTTGATTCGTCGCAAATACTCAGACGCTTGGAGCGACGAATCTTTAACAGATCTCATCGCGTCGTCGACGATCGGAGCAGGGACACCAAACCTGCGCGCGATCTCAAGACCAGACGATGCACCGGCGACGCCGACGAGCAGTCTGTACGTCGGACGCAGAGTCTTCTCGTCAAACTCGACGCTTGCATTCACTACACCTTCTTCGTTGCCGGCGTACATTTTGAGTCCACTGTAATGCGTCGTGGCGATGACGTGCGCACCACAATCTCTGCGGAAGTGATCGACTACCGCAACTCCGAGCGCAGAACCTTCTTCGGGATCCGTTCCGGTGCCTACTTCGTCAAGCAGCACGAGCGCGGGCGCTTCACACAGTTCGAGCATGCGTGCGATGTTTGCAACGTGCGACGTGAACGTCGACAGATTCGCCGCGAGCGACTGATGATCTCCGATATCGGCCAGCACCGATGCGTAAAACGGAAAGCGCGCCGATCGCGCAGGCACGGAAATTCCGGAAAGCGCCATCAGCGCGAGCAACCCTGTCGTCTTCAACACGACTGTCTTGCCGCCGGCGTTTGCACCGGAAATGACCATCGCGTTCTTGTCGTCATTCAGAGCAAACGAAACCGGCACCACTGATCCGCCAGACGCGCGCAAGTTTTCTTCAAGTAACGGATGCCGCGCTTCGACCAGTTCCAACTCGCCACTTCCAAAACCGGCGACCTCAGCCTGAATCTCCGGAATCACGCAGTTGAAATTCTGATGAAAGACCGCGCGCGCGTTGATGAAGTCGAGCTCGGCGACGGCCTGCGCGGCCATCTCGATACCCGGCAGTTGCGCCCGCAGTTCTTCCGACAAGCCATAAAGAATTTTTGCAATCTCGCGAGCTTCACTCTCATGAAGGCTCTGTAATTCGTTGTTAGCCTCGATCGTCTCGAGTGGCTCGACAAAAGCGGTGGCGCCTGATGAAGAGTAACCGTGTGCAACGCCCTGAATACGTCCGCGATGATCGGTTTTTACCGGAATGACGAAGCGATCGTTGCGGATCGTGACGAGCTCATCCTGAATAGCTTCGGCAGACCTGCGCATCAGTCCTTCGAGTGAGCGCGTGATGCGCGAGCGCAGCGAGGTGATGTCGTGTCGAATCGCGGCCAGCTCCGGGCTCGCGCGATCGTCGAGCTCGCCGTTCGGAAGAATCTTGTTCGTGACACGCGCGACAAGCGTGTTGAGATCGCGGGGCAGATCCTGGACGAGTTGCCACAGCACCGGCGCATTCTCGCGTTCCGCCAGAATCGAGGATCGCGTTGACATCGCCTGGTCGCAAAGCTTCGCTGTCTGAAGTATTGCCAACGGATCGAGGCTCGCACCTTCGACGCGAAGCCGACCAATCGCCTCGGTCGGATCCGTCAAACCGCTGAAGTACCATTTCACACCGCGCGTCCGCAGCATCACACATTCCGCGAGTACTGCGAGCTCGCGTCGAAGCTCAGCAACGTTGTCGAGCGGTGCAAGTGCATCGACGCGCCGCTGTCCGGCTTCGGTCTGCGCGTTACGTTTGATCAGCTCCCGCAGATGCTGATATTCGAGCGTTGTGAAGGCCTGCTTGTTCACGAGGTGTAAGGTTACAACGACGACAACCGACAAACAAATCGTGCCCACAGATTGCGCAAATTCATCTGTGGAATCTGCGGATGGTACAATAAGCAATTCATGAAACCTGCGAATCTAATACTTGTCCTACTCTTGATGGCTCAGGGGATCTCTATGTCCGCTCAGGAAAGACCGAAGGTTCACGCACCGGAAATCAGCGGTGGGCGCGGTTGGCTCAATACTGACAAACCGCTCTCAATCGCGGCCTTGAAGGGCAAGATTGTTCTGCTCGATTTCTGGACCTACGGTTGCATCAACTGCATTCACATCATTCCGGATCTGAAGAAGCTCGAATCGAAGTACGCGAAAGAGCTGGTCGTGATCGGCATTCACTCCGCGAAGTTTCAAAACGAAAAAGAGACGGAAAACATCCGGCGCATCATTCTTCGTTACGAGATCGAACATCCCGTTTATAACGACTCGGAGTACGCGGTCTGGCAAAGCTATGCCGTCCGCGCCTGGCCCACGCAGGTGCTGATCGATCCGGCCGGATACATCGTCGGCGGCGTTTCGGGCGAAGGTAATTACGACGTCATCGATCAAGCAATCGCGAAAATAGCCGAGGAGTTTCGCCGTAAAGGAGAGCTAAACGAAGAACCTCTCAAACTCGTTCTCGAACGGGCCAAAGTCGGCGAGTTGCCGCTCGCATTTCCGGGCAAGATTCTCGCTGATGCCAAAACCGATCGTCTGTTCATCGCCGATTCAAACCACAACCGGATCGTCGTTGCGAAACTGGACGGCACGCTCGTGGAAACTATCGGCACCGGCGAAGCGGGCGCTGTTGACGGCGCGTTCGATAAAGCGACGTTCTACCGCCCGCAAGGCATGGCGCTGGACGGCGACAGTCTTTACGTGGCCGACACTGAAAACCATCTGATCCGTCGCGTCGATCTGAAAACACGCAACGTGGAAACGATTGCCGGCACCGGTCAACAAACACACGAATACTTCAAAACTGGACCAGCGCATTCCGTCGCGCTGAGCTCACCATGGGATCTGCAACTCGTCGGTCGCGTGCTCTATATCGCGATGGCCGGGCCACATCAGATCTGGCAACTCGATCTGGATAAAAACGAGGTCTCAACTTTCGCCGGCAGCGGTCGTGAAGCGCGACTCGATGGCTCACTTCGAGAATCCGGTTTTGCACAGCCTTCTGGACTCGCAAACGACGGCAAGAATCTCTACGTCGCCGACAGTGAATCCAACATCATTCGTGCGATCGATATTAAAGACGGCAAAGTAAGAACTCTCGTCGGCGGCGATCTGTTCGAGTTTGGCGACGTCGACGGACACGCCGACGAAGTTCGCTTGCAACATCCACTCGGTCTCGCGAGTTACGGCGACAAAATTCTGATTGCCGACACTTACAACCACAAGATCAAAGAGCTCGATCCAAAATTTGAACGGGTGAAGACTTTCCTGGGAACAGGCAAGCCCGGACAAGCTGACGGCGCGTCGCCCTCGTTTTATGAACCGGGCGGACTGGCACTCGCGAACGGCAATCTGTACGTCGCCGACACGAACAACCACGCCATCCGCGTCATCGATCTGAAAACAAAAAAGGTATCAACACTTCGTCTGAACGGTCTTACACCTCCGGAAAAGAACATGCAGGCGCTCGAGACCGCGGTTGGTCCAAACGTCGAAGAGGTCAAGGTCGCGGCGCAGAAAATTCGGACCGGCGCGAATGGCGCGCTCCAGATCGATGTCGAACTTCCGGAGGGCTACCATCTGAATCCGCTTGCGCCACAGCGGTACAAAGTCTCAGTAGACGGCAAGAGTTTAGCTGTTGACGAAAAAGTGGCCGCGCGTGCGTCGAAGGATCTGAAGCTGCCGTTGCGTGTGCCGTTCAATGCCGGTGAAGTTGGGCCAGCGACCGTTCACGCCCAGGTCACTTTGTTCTACTGTCGTGAAGACAACACGGGCACATGCCGCATCAAGACACTTGTCTGGCAGGTGCCGGTTGAAGTGACAAACGATGCGAGTGCGCCAACTGACGTGAAGGTGCAGGGGAAGTTAACCGCTGATTAACACGGATGAATTAAGGATCGTCCGTGGCAATCCGTCGAACAATCGGTTAAGATCCGTGCTCCCCTAAATTCATAATTCAAGGAGTGAGGCCCAGTGGCAGATAAACCATTTCTCACTGATATCAAAACTTTGCGCGATCGCGCCCGACAACACATCGAGAATGGTGCTGTCACCGAAGGATACAGCGCCGATCGTGAAACCGTAGTCAAACTTCTGAACGAGGCGTTGGCGACTGAGATCGTCTGCGTACTCAGGTATCGTCGCCATCACTTCATGGCGAGTGGAATTAACGCCGAAAGCGTGGCGGCGGAGTTTTTACAGCACTCAATCGAGGAGCAGGGTCATGCCGATCAGCTTGCCCAACGCATCGTGCAGCTCAAAGGCGAGCCGAATTTCAACCCGGAAGGTCTTTTGACGCGTAGTCACGCAGAATACCAGGAAGGCGCTACGCTGATTGACATGATCAAAGAAGACCTCGTTGCCGAACGCATCGCGATCGATAGTTATCGCGAAATGATCGCTTACTTCGGTAACGACGATCCGACGTCGAGACGGATGATGGAAGGCATTCTCGCAATGGAAGAGGAACACGCCGACGACCTTGTGAATTTGCTGGATAAGATGGGCTGAAAGTTCAGCCCGATAAGAGTTGCCAACGGCGTGATGCTTTGCGTGCGAAGCATCACGCTTGTTAGTCTTCTGTTCCTTGTCAGAAAGCCAATCCAACCAAGCTAATCCCGGCCGGCCAACAATGTGCCGTAGTTGCGGAGCAATTGTCGGCGCCGGTCAACTCCACTGCAGTGTCTGCGGAGCTTCAACTACGGCTCAGGCTTCGCCCGCGCCTGCTCCTGCACAATATCCTCCTCAGGACAAAGAAACGGTCCGCTTCGCTCGCGCAGTTCTGAATCGTCCGTACAAGTTCACGATCGCGCTACTGGTAGCAAACCTGTTCGTGTTCATGTTGATGTGGGGAATGAGCGGGCTCACCTTCAGGGCTCTCCTGGTACCCTTTCCGGAACCGGTGCTGCTCGTATTTGGAGCGCAAGTCAACTATTTAATCAATGCACCGAACAATCAGTGGTGGCGGCTAATCACGCCGATGTTTGTTCATGTTGAGGTGATACACCTCATGATGAACATGTTCAGCTTGTTGATACTGGGACCATTCGTCGAGAAGCTCTATGGCTCGGCGAAGTTTGTGGTCTTCTGGGTCGCCTGCGGGATTGCCGGATCGATTGCAACTTACCTAACGCTTCGTCCTTCGCTGGGGGAAGGTTATTTCGGATCTTTTATCTTCAGAAGTGCGGACGGGCCAGCCGCCGGAGCGTCGGGTGCGCTATTTGGGTTGGTTGGAGTTCTTTTTGTATTCGGTATCAAGTATCGCCACGAACTTCCGGAAGGATTCAAGCGGGTTTTTGGAACGGGGTTGCTGCCGATCATCTTCATCAACTTGTTCATCGGGTTTGTAGGCCGCAGCTTTATTGGTAATGCTGCGCATCTCGGCGGATTGTTTGCGGGTGCAGCACTCGCAGTTTTTGTAGATTTCCGGCGTCCGGGTGTACGAGCCGGTATTACCACGGCGTGGCGAGCCTTGCAGGTGCTTTCGTTGGCGTTAATTGCTTTGGGAGCTTACAAAGTCGTACGGAACTTCGGCCGCCCGCAGCTCGTGATTGTCAGCCAAAACCAGAATGGAAACAGCCGGGCCTTCCCTGCCTATGTTGGTGCGATGAACAAGCTGCAGGAAAAAGTGGCCGCAGTTATTCATAAGAACGACTTGACCGATCTTGCGGCGGTAACAGACCAGGCAATGCAGGCTCCCGTGCCCGATGCGCGTGCAGCGGAGCTGAGAACTCGTCTGGTGGCTATTCTTGCGCAACTTGCTGCCGCGGCGGCTGAGGCAAGCCCACCGCCTGAGAACTCAGCGGGACGACCGCCGGTATTGGACCAGAAGCTGATGGACGATCTCGAGGCGTGGCGCAAAGACTACAATGAGTGGCTGAAAGAAGCTATCAAAGCTTATGCGACTAAGTCGTAAGAACAATTCACATATAAAACTTTTCAGGAGAGAGAAATGGAAATCAGGAAAGTCGGAGTTTTAGGATGCGGACTCATGGGAGCGGGTATTGCGCAGGTGGCAGCGACGGCAGGATTTGAGACCGTTGTGAAGGAAGTTTCAGACGATCTGATCGCAAAAGGATTTGGCGGCATCGAGAAGTCGTTGGCGAAGTTTGCGGAAAAAGGAACAATCACTTCAGAACAGCAGACAGAAATTCGCGGTCGCTTATCAGGCACCACTTCATTCGACAAACTAGCGGATTGCGACATCATCATCGAAGCGATCATCGAGAACCTCGACGAGAAGCGCAGCACCTATCGCAAGCTGGACGAGCTCTGCAAGCCTGAAACGATCTTTGCGTCAAACACATCATCGTTGTCGATCACCGAGATGATGACTGCCACCTCGCCCGAACGGCAGCAGCGATTCATCGGCATGCACTTTTTCAATCCCGTGCCGTTGATGAAGCTGGTTGAGGTGGTGAAGACGATTTTGACGGACGAAGCGGTGTACGAGCACGCGGTGGAGTTTGGCAGGAAGCTCGGGAAGGTTCCGGTGCGTGCCGGGGATAAGACCGGTTTCATCGTCAACCGCTTGCTCGTGCCTTACATGCTCGATTCGATTCGTGCCCTGGAAGAAGGTGTTGGCTCGATCGTTGATATTGATAACGCGATGAAGCTCGGCTGCGGTTATCCGATGGGACCGTTCACGCTCGGAGACTTTGTCGGTCTCGACACGACTTACTACATTGCCGAGATCATGTTCAATGAGTTTCGTGAGAAGCGTTTCGCACCGCCGCCACTATTGAAGCGCATGGTGCTCGCGGGTCTTTACGGTCGCAAATCCGGCCGCGGCTTCTACGACTACACCAAGGATCCGAAAAACCCGACGCCGATGAACCTGATTTAAGGTTCGTCGGCTTAAATAGCCATTTTCGACAAAAAATAGCCAAATTCGCCTGCTTCCCGAAAGATTCATAGCGTGGTAATGTCACTCTCTGAAGGGAGATGGCATGAGCGACGACACGGTAAAGGAGTTTTCTGACAGCGATCCGAATAAGCTTGATTTAATCCTCTTGACTCTGCAGCGCCTTCAAGAAGATCTGCTTGTGGCAAAGTGTGAAATCAGGACTTCGGTACGCGAGGTTGGACAGCAACACAATTATCTACAAGATGTGATGCTCAGAATCAAACGGGACACTGGCGAAATAAGTGAACGACTCCACGGAATGGAACTCAAACAAGAACGACAGAATTCACAAACTTGATGCGCTTCGAAGCATCTCCTATACTGCCAAACGTAGTAACTATTCAGCTCGCGGAGTCGAATCGGTTGCAGCCTAAGGTGCATGAAG
The DNA here is from genome assembly GCA_036401595.1 of Pyrinomonadaceae bacterium. Lineage (GTDB taxonomy): Bacteria > Acidobacteriota > Blastocatellia > Pyrinomonadales > Pyrinomonadaceae > PSRF01. The sequence continues at coordinate 102,304 of DASWUM010000125.1, read as the reverse complement.
GACGTCTTAACGCGGATGCGTTTCGTTTTGCCATCGTGGCCAGCCGCTGGAACGAATTGATCTCGGCACGACTGATAGAAGGTGCACTCGACGGTCTCAAGCGACTAGGTGCGCAGGACGACAACGTCAGTTTGTATCGAGTGCCTGGCTCTTTTGAAATTCCGTTGCTGGCGCTAAGGCTCGGTCAGTCGCGTAAGTTTGATGCAATCATCTGTCTCGGCACGATCATTCGCGGTCAAACTCCACACTTCGACTACATCGCTGCCGAAGTGGCGCGCGGCATTTCGCACGCAGGGTTGACCACCGGCGTGCCGGTTGTATTCGGAATCGTGACCGCCGATACAGTGGATCAAGCACTCGATCGTGCAGGCGTGAAACTGGGGAACAAGGGTTTTGAAGCCGCCATGACGGCGGTTGAGTTGGTAAATCTTTACAAGGAAGCTTTTGAGTGAGGCCACAAAAAGGCGCAATATAGTTAATCGATCCTTTTGTGCGTCTTTGTGGCTGGTAATACTTTATGGGTTCGCGACGTAAGGCACGTGAATGTGCCTTGCAAATGCTCTTTGCGGCTGATGTTGCCGAAATGTCTGCGGATGATGTGGTCCGAAGCTACTGGGCTGAGCTTGGTGAGTCGGACCTCGACGAAACCGCTCGAGATTTCGCTACCCGCCTCGCTTTGCAAACACTCTCAAACCTCGAGCTGCTCGACGAACGCATACGCTCACGCGCCGAACACTGGCGTATCTCACGCATGGCCGTCGTCGATCGCAACATCCTGCGCCTTGCGGTTTACGAGTTTCTTTACGAACCCACACCACGCACCGTCGCGATCAACGAAGCACTCGAAATCGCGCGACGCTTCTCGACTTACGAAGCCACTCAGTTCATCAACGGTATTCTTGACGCAATAAAACGCGACCTCGACGAACAACAACCGCAGAAAAACGTCCAGCCCGAGGTTGAAGACTCGGAACCGAGTACGCCCGCCGGCGAAGATGAGTGAAGAAACTTGTCAACGCTCGAAGACCAGCTCAAACAGATAACCGCTGCGCTCGACGATCTCCGTTCCACTCCCGCAGATGGTCCGACGACGCGCAAAGCTCTCGACTCACTCTTTCGTCGCACACACAATCTCAAAGCCGCGGCTGCCGCCGACGGCCTCGATGATTTAAGCGGGGCGGCACACGAGTTGGAGAATGTGCTTCATGCGCTTCGCACCGGCAGCCTAAGCCTCGATGAGCAAGTGCTGGCACAGCTAAAGGAAAAGTCGGGAGCAATTTCCGAAAGCCTGCCCATCGTTCCGGCGGAAATCTGGAATTCGTTAAAGGCAGAAGAGCGGCACGCGCTTTCCCAGGCAGTCAATGAGGGCGCGAATCTTTATCTGGTTCAGACGAGCTTTGACGTCGCGGATTTCGATCAGCGTTTTCAGCAATTGAAAGAGACTTTGAGCGGCACCGGCGAGCTGATTTCGATAACCCCCAAAGCCGAAAGTAACAAGATCAATTTCAGCATCGTTTATGCACAGTATGGATCGGCGCTTTCCGAATTCGACAACGTCACCATAAAAGAACTGCGCCACAGCGAGCCGCTCACATTGGCGACTGTGCTGCAACGAGCAATGCGTGCTGGAAAATCGGCTGCAACGACGCTCGGAAAGACGATCGATTTTGAGTTGTGTGGCGAAGACCTGACACTAGACGAGTCTCTGTGCAGTACGATCGCAGATCCGTTGATGCATCTCGTCCGAAACGCCGTCGATCACGGCATCGAACGCTCAGGCAAGATCACAATCGAAGCGGTTCTAAGTGAGGACGAACTCACGCTCAAGGTCGCAGACGATGGACGCGGAATTGCTCCCGATACGATCGGACAAATCTTCGCTCCCGGCTTCTCCACCGCGTCCGAAGTCTCAGCGATCTCGGGCCGCGGCGTCGGCCTCGACGTGGTCAAAACCGCGATCGAATCAGCCGGCGGCTCAGTGACAGTTAACAGCAGACTCGGTCACGGCACGACCTTCATCATCAAGCTCCCAATCCGTGCAATCGATCCGCGTTAATCCGCGAGCTTCGGGTGCATCGTATGCCACTTCGTCGCGCGCTCGTACGCCAGTGCAACTCGCAACGGCGAAACTTCGTCGTACACGCCACCCGTAAACATCATCGCGATCGGCAACTCGTTCACAAACCCGCACGGCAACACGACCGTCGGATGCCCGGTCAAATTCGTAACCAGCAAACTCGCGCTTCCCGGCGCCGGACTAACAAACACGTCCCACTGCGACATCAACCGCTCCATCTCATGCATGAGCAGCGTCCGCGCACGTTGCGCGCGCAGATACTCAACCGCAGGAATGAAGCGCGATGTGCGGAACGTGTTGGGCCAGTCGAACGGAGCCTGTCCCGACAACTGATTCACACGCCCATCGCGCGTGATGTCGTCAAACGCCGCCGCCGCTTCTGCTGACAAAATGAACCGCAACGATCCGGCTGAGAATTTCGGCAACTCGATCGGCGTCAATTTTGCGCCCGCTTTTTCAAGCACTTCGAGCGCGGTCTTGTAGAGTACCCGACGCTGCTCGGCCTGAGCGCGCTGCTGCTCGTTCTGCGGCGGAGTCGTTGGCCCGTCAAACTCGGTCTTGAGATAACCAATGCGAAGCGTGCTGATGTTTGTATTCGGATTCCAATTAAAAGGCGCATCGCCGACGGTGATGTCCTTATCATCCGGACCGTAGATCGCATTCAACACCGCTGCACAATCCTCGACGCCGCGACATATCGGACCGATCTTGTCCATGGTCCAACTCAACCCCATCGCGCCATAACGGCTGACTCGCCCGTACGTCGGGCGAAGACCCGTCACGCCACATCTCGACGACGGCGAAACAATCGAGCCCAGCGTCTCAGTACCGATTGAAAATCCAACCAGTCCGCCCGCGGTCGCCGCCGCTGGACCAGCCGACGAGCCACTCGAACCGGTTTGCGCTTCATCAGGCTGCCACGGATTGCGTGTCACTCCGGCAAACCACCTCGCACCTTGCGCAAGCGCGCCCATCGACAACTTCGCGACGAGCACCGCACCCGCGTCGTTCAAGCGTTCCACAACCGTGGAATCGTAATCGATCACCTGATCGCGATAAGGCTCGGCGCCCCAAGTCGTCTTGATTCCTTTGGTGGCGAAGAGATCTTTTGCACCCCACGGTATGCCATGCAACGGGCCACGATATTTTCCACGCTTGATTTCCGCGTCAGCCGCGGCGGCCTGCTTCAGCGCGAGGTCTTCAGTGAGAGTGACAACGCAGAGTAGCTTTTCCCCATACCTCTTCAGCCGCGCGAGATACATCTTTGTCAGCTCAGTCGACGTGATCCGCCGCGTACGAAGCAGTTCGGCAAGTTGTGGAACGGTGGCGAAAGCGAGTTCGTCAACCGTTTTGAACTGCGGCAACTCCACGCGGCCAAAACGGAACCTCGTCTTTGGTCCATAGAGTTTTTTCTTTGCACGTGCCGGATGGAATGCGATCGCCGGCTCGGTGTCGAGCGGTACGTCGACTTTTCGGTTCGCTTCGTATGCGTCGAGATTGCGATTGACTCCGCCGAGCGCCATCGCTTCCTGCGCGTCGGTGAGCTCGATGCCGATCAGCTTCTCGGTCGCCTGCATCATCTCTTTGGTGATGCGCAGCGGCGGCGTGGGCGAAGGACTCGGAGACAAACTCGGAGACGGGGTGGGCGACGGTGTTTGGGCCAGCACGTCGAGAGGCAGCTTCGCCGCTGTTAATCCGGCGACGCCAACCGCCGGCAGTAGTTTTACGAAGTTGCGCCGGTCGACATTTGTCTTCCTGGTTGGAGTTTTGCTCTTCTTCATAACCATATCTGCGTAATCGGTGGATGACTTGAAAGGTTATTTATTCATCGGAACCATGGTTCCAGTGCCAACGCCCTGCGTGTTCGCTTTGCCATACTTCAGCTTCACAACTTTTGCTTTTCCGAAGCGGTAGATCGTCACGATGTAGAGGTTGTCGAATTCGCTTTCGGGAATATTTGGATAGGTCTGGCCACTGAGTGCCGAAACAATTGCTGGAACGGTGTTGTTGTGACCCGCAATGAAAACGGTTTGACCGCGATTGGTAGTTTGTAGCTGGTTGACGAGCTCATCCGTCTGATTCGACTGGAGCAGCTTGACCGGCACGCCGGTGCGGTCGGAGAGGGGCTTGACGGTCTGCTGCGTGCGCTTGTATTGCGTCGCGTAGATCGCATTGATTCCCGCCTCGCCAAACACGCGCGCGATCTCCTGCGCTCGTTCGAAACCTTCTGGAGACAGATCGGGATCCTGGTTATTTGGCTCGATCAGCTTCTCGGCGTGCCGGACGAGAATCACCGTCGTCACCGGACGCGAGAACGTCGTGAAATAAGCAAAGACGACGACTGCGCCGAGGACGGCAAAGAGCATCGAAAAGACTACAATTGTCCTGAGTTTCGTGGGCGATTCGTTTGCTTGTTCCATTGTGTTATGTGGGTACTGACGTACGCGCTACGATATCATCCGCACGAAATAATTTCGAGACACGCCGAACAATGACCGCTCCCCAAACCGAAGGAATCAAGTACGCTGGATCGAAACTGAAGCTGCTGCCTCACATTCTTGAGCTCGCACAAAAAGTAAATCCGGAAACTGTTTTCGATGGTTTCTCTGGCACGACGCGCGTGTCGCAGGCGTTTGCCGAAGCGGGTTATCGCGTCATTGCGAACGACGTAGCGGTTTGGTCCAGGGTGTTCGGTGAGTGTTATCTGCTCAGTCCGTTTCCACGCGAGCACTACCAGGAGCTGATTGACGATCTAAATGCGCTCAAGGGACATCACGGCTGGTTTACGGAGCATTACGGCGGCGACGCGAAGAACGGTTCGAAGAAACCCTGGCAAAGACACAACACCCTCAAGCTCGACGCGATTCGTGAAGAGATCGAGCGACTGAATTTAGACGGAATTGAGAAAGCGGTGGCGCTGACGAGTCTCATCCTTGCGATGGACGAGGTCGACAGCACGATTGGCCACTATGCCTCATACCTGAGCCAGTGGTCTCCTCGTTCTTATCGCGAGATGACGTTGCGCGTTCCGAAACTGACGCCCAAAACACGCGACCATGAAATTTATCAAAGAAATATTTTTGATATCGCCTCAGTTATCAAAGCCAACCTCGCCTATTACGACCCCCCGTACGGTTCGAACAACGAAAAGATGCCGCCTTCCCGTGTACGCTACGCTTCGTACTATCACCTCTGGACTTCCATCTGCCTCTTTGACAAACCCGCGCTTTTCGGCAAGGCAAACAGACGTGCCGACACCAGCGACACATTGAGCGCCTCGGTGTTTGAGGAGTTCAGAAAAAATGGCGACGGCCGTCTCATCGTCGTCGAAGCGATCGAGCGGTTGCTTAAGGAAACAAGGGCGAGACACATCATTCTGTCCTACAGTTCCGGCGGTCGAGCGACAGCCGCGGAGTTGAACGACGTGATCAGCAGTTCGGGCAAACTGCTTGAGGTTGTAGAAGTCGATTACAAACGAAACGTGATGGGCGGAATGCGCTGGACGCACGAATGGGTACGCGAAGCCGAGGAGCCAAATCGCGAATTTCTCTTCTTGATAGAAAAGTGAGCCTCAAAAGGTCCAAAAGCTACAAAATGATCATTTGATCATTTGCGCTTTGTCCCCTTTGTGGCTAGTCTTTTCGTACCGAGGTATTCAGATTGAGTCAGCAAAACAAACCCGATTTATCCCAGGTTATTGCCGAGGAATTCGGCGCAAACGCCACCTACGTCGAAGGGCTTCTCGAGCGCTTCCGCAGTAACCCCGAGCTCGTAGACGAATCGTGGCGCTCGTATTTCAGCGAACTCGACGGCAACGGCGACGGTAACGGCACCCAGGCAGCCGTCGCAGCAGCTCCAGCTCAGGCTCCCGTTCGCGCGCCAGAGCCAAAACCAGCTCCGGCACCAGCACCTCCGGCAGACGCCGAAGCACTTCCGATCCGTGGTCCGGCACTCAAGATCGTCGAGAACATGGAGAGCAGTCTCCACGTGCCGACGGCGACTTCCGAACGACGAATCCCGGTAAAGCTGCTGGACGAAAATCGCCGGATCATCAACCAACATCTCGCGGAGAAAGATGGCGGCAAAGCTTCATACACGCATTTGATCGCGTTCGCGGTCCTGCGCGCCCTCGAAGAGTTTCCACAACTCAACGACGGCTACGCGAAAGTCGATGGCACCTCGACGCGTCTGAAACGAAAGAGTGTCAATCTTGGAGTCGCGATCGATCTGACGAAGAAAGACGGCACGCGCACACTCCTCGTTCCCAACATCAAGAATGCAAACAGTCTCAGCTTTGCTGAATTCCTGACTGCTTACGACGACGTCGTCAAACGAGCTCGCGAAGGCAAACTGCAAATCCCGGACTTCCAGGGCACGACGATTTCATTGACAAATCCCGGAACGCTCGGCACCGTCGCCTCGATTCCACGATTGATGGAAGGCCAGTCAGTGATCATCGCCACTGGTGCGATTGAGTACCCCGCCGAGTATCAGGCGATGGCGCCGGAAGCGCTTTCGCAACTCGGCATCAGCAAGGCAATCGCGATCAGCAGCACCTACGATCATCGCATCATCCAGGGCGCTGAGTCGGGCGGGTTTCTTGCGCGCGTGCACGAGCTAATAATCGGCAAGCACGATTTCTACAAAAACATTTTCCTGAACCTCGGGATTCCACATGCTCCGATGCGTTGGAGTCTCGATCGCAATCCATTCTTCCTGCCCGAAGATCGGGTTCGCGAACAAACACTCAAAGAAGCTCGCGTGATCGAGCTGATCAATGCGTATCGTGTACGGGGCCACTTGATCGCCGACACCGATCCGCTACACGCACTCCCGATTCTTTATCACCCCGAGCTGGACATCGAGAACTACGGACTGACGATTTGGGATCTGGATCGCGTGTTCATCACCGACGGACTCGCCAATCGCGAGAGCGCCACGCTGCGAGACATTCTCGACATCCTGCAACGTGCGTACTGCGGCAAGGTGGGGGTCGAATACCGGCACATTCAGAGCAAAGAAGAAAAGCAGTGGATTCGCGAACGGATCCGCCGCGAGTTTGTTCAGCCCCAACCGATTCCGGTTGAGGTGAAGAAACGCCTGCTCTGGAAGCTAATCTCGGCGGAACAATTTGAGCGTTTTCTGCACACGAAGTTTCTCGGACAAAAGCGCTTTTCACTCGAAGGCTGCGAAACAATCATCCCGTTGCTTGATCAATTGATCGACGGTGCGGCTGCTCGCGGAGTGGATGCAATCACTTTCGGCATGGCTCATCGCGGTCGTTTGAATGTGCTCGCGAACGTGATTGGTGGTCTTTGCGAACGAATATTCGCGGCGTTCGAGGGCTCGGTGCATCCGGAGTTTCCCGCCGACGAGGGCGACGTGAAGTATCACCAGGGCGCAAAGGGTGAGCGGGTTCTATCAGACGGTCGCAAGGTGCACCTGTCACTCTCGCCGAATCCGAGCCATCTCGAAGCCGTCGATCCCGTCGTCGAAGGAATGGTGCGAGCCACACAGGACGAAATGATGGGCCAGCGTGGGGCAAGTCGCGAACAGGTTATCGACCTCGCTCTGCCGGTGCTGCTACACGGCGACGCGGCTTTTGCCGGTCAGGGTATCGTGATGGAAACCTTGAATCTTGCCGGGTTGAAGGGTTATCGCACCGGCGGCACGATCCACATCATCATCAACAACCAGATTGGTTTCACGACTTCTCCTGAAGCCGGACGTTCCACGATCTACTCAACGGACGTCGCACGCATGACGCAGTTACCGATCTTCCACATCAACGGCGACGACCCTGAAGCTGCCTATCGCGTGCTTCAAATCGCTCTCGAATATCGACAGGAGTACAACAAAGACGTCGTGCTCGATGTGATCGGTTTCCGCAGACTCGGTCACAACGAAACCGACGAGCCAAGCTACACGCAACCGCTCATGTACGCGCGCGTCAAAGCACATCCGGGTGTGCGCACTGTCTACGCGAAGCGGCTGATCAAGGAAGGTGTAATCACCGAGGAAGAGCTCAACAATCTGATCGCGGAGCGTGTGCGCGGTTATGAAACTGCGCTCGCAAACGCAAAGCGAGAAGTCGCCGAGGAACCGAAACAACCTCAAGCTCAGGTGGAAGAGCTCGACGGCTCTGAGGTAGTTCCAACCGGCGTTGCCGCCGAAACGATCAAGAGTCTCGCGCACAAGATTGCGGTGGTGCCCGAAGGTTTTCACGTCAATCCAAAGATGGTGGGCCAACTCGCGCGCCGCGCGAAGATGGGCGACGGCAGCCTGCCGCTCGATTGGGCCTTCGCCGAAGCGATCGCTTTCGGCTCGCTCGTGCTCGAAGGCAAGCGCGTGCGTTTAAGTGGACAGGATTCAGGACGCGGCACGTTCAGCCAGCGTCATGCTGTTCTCTACGATACACAAACTGGGCAGAACTGGGTGCCGTTAGCCGAGCTTCGTTCGGAGACAAATCCTAACGCGCGTTTTGATGTTTACGACAGCTCGCTGTCGGAAGAGGGCGTGCTGGGATTTGAATACGGTTACACGGTCGTTGCGCAAGACGCACTCGTGTTGTGGGAAGCGCAGTTTGGTGATTTCGGAAACGGCGCGCAGACGATCATCGATCAGTACATCGCCGCTTCGGAAGACAAGTGGAAACAAACTTCACGACTGGCGATGCTCCTGCCGCACGGCTACGAAGGACAAGGACCGGAACACTCAAGCGCGCGACTCGAGCGTTACCTGCAACTCTGTGCGGAAAACAATTTGCAGGTTTGTTATCCGACGACGCCGGCGCAGTACTTTCATCTGCTGCGACGACAGGTTCGGCCCGGCATGGAGCGCCCGCTAATCGTGATGACGCCGAAGAGTCTGCTTCGTCTCCCGGCCGCAACGTCAAGCATCGACGAGCTATCATCGGGCCGCTTCCGGCCAATTATTGACGACGCGGGGATCACCGATCGCAATGCAGTGACGCGAGTCGTGCTGTGCAGTGGCAAGGTCTATTACGATCTCGCGGAAGCACGAAACAAGACTGAGAATCGAAACGTCGCGATCGTTCGCCTCGAACAGTTCTATCCTTTCCCGGCCACCAGTCTGCACGAAATACTCGCGAGCTATCCGAACGCAAATGAGCTCGTCTGGGCGCAGGAAGAACCGCAGAACATGGGCGGCTGGACGTTTGTTCAGAATCGCCTCGAAAATCCACAGTATGTGGGACGCAGCGCCTCAGCGAGCCCAGCCACAGGGTCTTACAGCATTCACCAAAAGGAACAAGCCGATCTGATCTCCGCAGCCCTTAGCCACGGATAATACGGATTACAAAGCCGGATCTTTATCCGTGTCATCCATGGCTGCTCTTTACTGCATAAAGTACTTGACATGACTACTTGAGCGGCGTTAATCTTGCCGCCATGGAACCTGTCCGGTTTGTCTCCGATCGCGCCATGGACAATCTTCGCTATATCCGCGAAACCATGGAGCGCGCCACGCCTTTCACCGGCATCTCCGGTCGCGGTGAAATGGCCATCGGCGTTACGGCCCTCGCCGCTAGCGTCATCGCCGCTCGGCAACCAAGTTTCAAACTCTGGGTTTACACGTGGCTCGCTGAAGGCTTCATATCGTCCCTGATTGCCGGCTGGTCCATGGACCGTAAAGCCCGCGCCACGCAAACCTCCCTGTTCTCAGGATCAGGACGTAAAGCCCTCTTCAGTCTCGCGCCGTCGGTTATCGCCGGCGGTCTTTTGACTCTCGTCCTCGCCCGCGCCGGACAGTTCACAACGATCCCAGGCATGTGGCTCCTGCTTTATGGGACCGGAGTGATCACCGGCGGTATGTTTTCAGTGAGGGCCGTGCCGGTAATGGGCCTTTGTTTTATGGCCCTGGGTGCACTCGCACTCTTCAGTCCGCCGGTTTGGACCAACTGGTTCATGGCCGTCGGTTTTGGCGGACTTCATCTGTTCTTTGGAGCAATTATTGTGAGGAGATACGGTGGCTAAGCAGTCAACAGCAAAACAGGAACAAAAACACGATGCGGCAGTGGAAACACGTGCGGTTGGTACAAAGCAAAAGAGTGCCGCGCCGAATCTGGACCGCATCATTCATGAACGCCTGCGTCTCGGAATCATCAGCGCACTGGCCGCGAACGAGTCTCTGACTTTCAGCGAGCTGAAACACCTGATGAATACCACTGACGGCAATCTCAGCGTTCACGCGCGCAAACTCGAAGAGGCCGGCTACATCTCGTGCTCGAAGTACTTCGAGGGACGACTGCCAAAGACTGAATACAAACTGACTGCGGGGGGACGTAGCGCACTCGAAAACTACTTAAGTCACATGGAGTCGCTTATCAAACAGATGCGTAACATGTAGTTCTGCACAGGCCGTTTCTGTGGCTCACCACATTGTCCGTCCACGCGACGAGCCTGAGAATCCTTGAATCTATGTCTGAACAATTTGACATTCAAGGAGTAGAGAGATGACGAAGAGAATCGCTGCCATCGTGTTCATATTTATCTGCACCTCAGTGGCTTGGGCCATTCTGGGCGGAACAATTTTCCAGCGAACGTACGATTCCGGCGCGGCCTCTTCAAACCGTGTGGCATCAACGTGGGGTACAGCACAAAATCAGGCGCCACCGATCGCATGGTTCACTACCGAGGTTTCAAAAAAACTGGAGTCGCTTGAAAACGGAAAGAAGATCGTGAAGACCGAAAAGGAGAAAGTCGATACTTACCTGCCGTTGGAGAGCAGCAACATCGACGTCAATCTCGATCTACAGCACCGGCAAAAAGGTCTGCTCTGGTACAGCACCTATAAAGTCGCTTTTTCAGGCGTCTACGGTTTTCGAAACACAAGTGACAAAGAACAGAGAATCAATTTCCGGCTGCATTTTCCAACCGCACAGGCTATTTACGACAATTTAATTTTTACGGTGGATGGAAATGCCGTCCCTTTGGAGAATCACGAAAACGCTGCCACGACCGCATTCAATGTCGCCGCCGGTAAGACTGCCCAGCTTGCCGTCAGCTACAGTTCCCAGGGACTCAACGAGTGGCGTTACAGTTTTGGGAGTGCCGACGTAGAGCAGGTGAATAATTTCAGCCTGCGCATGAAGACAAACTTCAAAGACATTGATTTCCCGGACAACACACTATCTCCGTCTGAAAAGACCGAGACGGGTAGCGGCTGGGATCTCAATTGGTCGTACAGAAGTTTGGTTTCTGGTTATCAAATCGCGATGGTCATGCCGGAGAAATTGCAGCCGGGACCACTCGCCGGGAAAATCAGCTTTTTTGCCCCAGTATCACTCTTCTTCTTTTTCTTCCTCATGCTGATCATTACAACAATGCGCGGCATCGATCTTCACCCGATGAACTACTTTTTCCTCGCTGCCGCGTTTTTCTCTTTCCATCTGCTGCTTGCGTATCTCGTCGATCACGTATCGATTCACGCTGCTTTTGCCATCTCGTCCGTGGTGTCTGTGTTTCTCGTCGTGAGTTATCTGCGGCTGGTCGTGGGGATGCGGTTCGCGAGTCGAGAGGCGGCGCTCGCTCAGTTTATCTACCTCGTCATGTTCTCCTACGCGTTTTTCCTCAAGGGCTTCACCGGGCTCGCCATCACGATTGGTTCCGTGTTGACGCTCTTCGTGGTCATGCAGATTACGGGTCGTGTCCGCTGGGCTGAAAAGTTCAGCATCAAACAACCTGTTAATACCCCAGCCTCTTAAAACGTCTTCAACTTGTAAGCCGCGGATGAACGCAGATCTGCGTTTATCCGCGTGAATCCGCGGCTAACAATTGAACTTCCCGGACGGAAGGCGCGTATAGCGCCCCAAATCCACTGTTATGAGAGCCATTCTGTCTTTTTACTCCGATGCCCTGAAGATCGCGCTACAGTCGATTTTTGCCCACAAACTGCGCGCTTTTCTAACACTCATCGGGATAATCATCGGCGTTTCTTCAGTGGTCACAGTCGGCGCCTCGATCAGCGGTCTCAATACCTACGTCGTCGAACGAATCACCAAAGTACTCGGCAGTAACCACTTCATGATCGCCCGCATGGCCTTCTCCGGCCACATGGACGACGACGAGTTTGAGCGGCGTAATCGACGCAACAAGCGGCTCAACTGGGACGACTACGAGTGGGTTCGGGATCATTGTCCGTCTTGTGCTGAAGTCGGCGCTGGGACCGGAAGCGGAACGGATCTGAAGCAGGACGGAATCGAGTTTCCAGGCGCGCAGGTCTTCGGTCATTCGGCAAATATGGTCGATATCGAAGACAAGACGATTGAATATGGCCGGTTTATTTCAAATGACGACGTGCAGCGCTCGGCGCTGGTCGTGGTGCTTGGCGCCGATATAAAGGAAAAGTTTTTCCCGAACCAGGACGCGATAGGCAAAACGCTCAAAGTTCGTGGTTTGCCGATGCGGGTCATCGGTGTTGAGGAAAAACGCGGCTCGTTCTTTGGCGATTCGTTCGATCGTCACATCTACATTCCGGTAACTACACACCTCCAAATCTTCGGCCGTAACGGTCTCCAGATTCACGGCTCAAGCCGCTCGCGCGAGAATTTTCGCTCGGCCATTGAAGACGCGCGCGTCGCGATGCGGATCAAGCACCGGCTCAATGGCAACGAAGAAGACGATTTCGGTCTCGTGAACGTTGAAGACCTGAACAATCAGATCGACGAGTTTACCGGCACCATCGCGAAGGTTGTGATTCCGATCACTTTGATTACGCTCGTGGTCGGCGGCATCGTGGTGATGAACATCATGCTTGTGAGCGTCACCGAAAGAACTTTTGAAGTGGGGCTGCGAAAAGCAGTCGGCGCAACGCGACGCCAGATACTGATGCAGTTCTTAATCGAGTCGGGAATTCTTTGCGCCCTCGGCGGTGTAATCGGATTGTTGATCTCATGGGGAATCACGACTGCAATCACCATGCTGGCATCGATCACGATGACGATCACGGTCGGCTACATCATTCTGGCGTTGGGAGTCTCGACGATTGTCGGAATGATCGCGGGCATTTATCCGGCGTTCAAAGCGGCGCGGTTGGATCCGATCCTGGCGCTGACGAAGGCGTAAGGCGAGTGCGATGAAGTTACAAATGCCAAAAGGTGTCTTGCGCGAAACGCTGAAGATGGCGCTCGACAGCGTGCGCGGTCACAAGTTCCGCAGTTTTCTGACTGTGCTCGGAATCGTGATCGGAGTGATGACTGCTATCTCGATCGCTTCGCTCTTGACCGGCATGCGGCAGAGTATCGTGGCGATCATCGAAGAGTATGGAACGAACAACATCTATGCGTTCCATCTTTCAACTGGTCCGCGCACGAGTGAAGATCGCTCCGAACGACTGCGCAAACCGCTGACAGTCGCCGACGCCGAAACGATCAAAGCGCAGGCTCCGGCCGTGGACGACGTTGCGCATGTCGCTCCAAACGTCGGCTATGGCGGCGGACCTTTTGACGATAACGTCACGTTCCAGGGCCGCAACTATCGTTGGGGTAATACATCAGGAGTATCAGCAAACTACGCCGACATCACGAACATCTCGCTCCGCGAAGGCCGCTTCATCACTGAATCGGACGATCAGCAGCGTTCGAACGTGATGGTGATTGGCGTAAACGCGGCGGACGCGCTCTTTCCGGGTTACAACAACATCGCCGGCGCTCAGGTGCGAATGGGTGGCTACAACTTCGAGGTCATCGGCGTTCTTGAGAAGCGCAAGGCTGGATTCTTCGGCGAGAACGAAGAAGACAATGCGGTTTACATCCCGTTTCGCACGGCGCAGAAAGTTGCGCCTGCAAAAGGTTATTTGTTACTGGTAATCCGCGGCAAGACAGGACTGGTTCAGGAAGCACTGACGCAGTCGGAAGAAATCTTGCGACGACGACGGCATGTGAAGTTTGGCGATCCGAATAACTTCGACATCAAGACGGCGGATAAGTTTATCGAACAGTTTGACAGTATCACGGCGATGGTCGGGTTGATCGCGATTGCAATCTCGAGTTTGGGGTTGCTGGTTGGCGGTATCGGCGTGATGAATATCATGCTCGTGAGTGTGACGGAGCGTACGAAAGAAATTGGTGTTCGCAAAGCGATTGGCGCGCGGCGTCGCGATATCGTGAGACAGTTTCTGTTCGAAGCGATGATGTTGACGTTTCTTGGCGGTGCGCTCGGCGTGGTGCTGGCCATCGGCATCAGTCAGTTACTGATTTTCCTGTTTCCAAGCATGCCGGCTTCGATTCCCTCGTGGGCCGTGATCACAGGGCTCACTGTGTCGATTGGTGTTGGATTGATCTTCGGCGTGTGGCCCGCGCGGAAAGCTTCAAAGCTCGATCCCATCGAGTGTCTGCGATATGAATAATCCACAGATTGCTCGGATTTAGTGTTAATCTGAGAATCTGTGGAGCGAGACTTCCCAAAAGAATTCCTAACCTATCTCCAGGTTGAAAAAGGCCTCGCACGTCTTTCTCTCGAGAGTTATCGACGCGACCTGGATCGACTGCAAGCCTGGGCCAACAAGAACAGCAAACATATTTCCGAACTCACGCGTGCCGACTTGCGCAAATGGATCGCGAGTCTGTCACGCGAAGGTCTAGCGCCGACGTCGATTGCGCGAGCGGTCAGTGCGACGCGCGGATTCTTCAAGTTTCTAATGCTCGACGGTCACATCAAGACGCATCCGGCCGAAGATCTCGACACACCGCAGCGCTTCAGTTACTTGCCAAGGTTTCTCACCGAAGACGAGATCAATCGCCTGCTTGCCGCACCCGATGTTTCAACTGAAGAAGGAATACGCGATCGTGCGGTGCTCGAAATAATGTATGCCTCGGGCTTGCGCGTCTCAGAGCTCGTCGTATTGAAACTGGCGGACATCGATCTGCTGGCGGGTCTCGTTGTGTGTCACGGAAAAGGAAATAAAGAGAGACGCGTTCCGCTCGGCAAGAGCGCGATTCACTGGTTGCAGCAGTACGCGGCTGTAAAAGCGGGTTATGGAAAACAGTCGTCGCCGTATGTTTTCCTGCATCGTGGGCGACAGTTCACGCGACAGCTTGCGTGGTCCATGATCAAGCATCATGCGGAGAAGGCTGGAATCAAGAATGTTTCGCCGCACACTTTGCGGCACAGCTTCGCGACGCATCTGCTGCAACATGGGGCTGATTCGCGATCGGTTCAGGCGCTGCTTGGGCACAGCGATATTTCGACGACGCAGATTTACACGCACATCACCGATCTGCATTTGCGATCGGCGTATGACCGTCATCATCCGCGGGCTCGGAGCAAGTCGTAGATGTTCAGGATTACGGAACCGAGTGCCGAGGATGTTGATCGGTTCATCGCGAGTCAGCGCAGTTTGCCGTTTACGTACGCAGAGGTTGGCGCGACGAACACAACTCCACCGTCTGGCTACAAGGTCGATCATAATCGCATTCAATTAGGGACAGGCGAAGCGGCTTACAAGCGTGGTGTTGAAGCGCTGAAGAACTGGCGCCAATTTGATCTTGGTTGGGTGACGATCGTGCCGCGCGGTGTGCCGATTGAAGTCGGCGCGATGGTAGCGGTTAAGGCGAGAGCTTTTGGGACCTGGTCGTTGAATGCGTCGCGCGTGGTTTACACGATTGATGAAGATCGACGCTTTGGGTTTGCGTACGGAACTCTTCCGGATCACGTCGAACGCGGTGAGGAGCGTTTCCTGATCGAGTGGCTACCGGACGATTCAGTCTGGTACGACATCTTCGCGTTTTCGCGGCCACAACATCCGCTCGTGCGGCTCAGCGCTCCTCTTGCAAGGATGCTGCAGAAACAATTTGCCCGCGATTCTTTAAATCGTGTGAAGAATTTAGCCACGGATAACACGGATTAAATCCGGATTTTATCCGTAAAATCTGTGGCTAAAATCTCTGTGGCAGTCCTGCACGGTGCAGGATTCTTTCCGAGTTTACGAAAGATCAAATCAACGCATTCTTCAGACAAACTGCGATATGTCGTCAGTTTTCCGCCGACGATCGAGAGCAGGTTGGGAAGCCGCGGGTGTTCGCGGATAAAGTGTCTCCGCGTAATATTCTGTTCGTCTTTGTCGTTCGTGACAGGCAGCGGTCGCACGCCGGAATAAGTGTAGAGAATGTTAGCGCGCGTGACGCCGGCGTTCGGAAAGGCAAGATTCGTCTCGGAAAGCAGGTAGTCAATTTCCCATTCTTCACACCGAACCTCATCAGGGTTACCTTCAAAACGAACGTCCGTAGTTCCAATCAGGTAAAGCTTGTTCCACGGAATTATAAAGATGGGCCGCCCGTCGCTGCGTGCCTCGAGATAAATCGCATTTGAAGGCGCGCTCGGAAATGGAGGCACGACAAGGTGACTGCCCTTCGTTCCTCCAATCAGCTTCGGACTCTCGACCGGCGCTCGCTCGAGCACGAAGTCGATCCACGGTCCGGCGGCATTGATCACAACCGGGCTTTCGGCAAACTGTTCCCGGCCATCTTCGAGAACATATCCGACGCCGGAAATCTTCCCGTCTTCAACCGCAAAACGAGTAACACGCGCGTGTGTGAAGACTTCTGCACCGAATTCACACGCCGATTGCACGTTCGCCTCCACAAGCCGCTCCGGAAACTCGACCTGCGCGTCGTAATAAAGCGCCGCCCCCACCAAACCTTCCGGATTTAGTCCCGGCCATCGGTCCAGTGTCTCCGCTCGCGATAGCATTTGATGGCTCGGCAACGATTTACCCCACGAAAGCAAGTCGTAAAGAATCATCCCGGCGCGAATTGTTAACCGTCCGCGTTTGCCGTGTTTATAAATCGGGATCGCGATCGGCAGTGGCTTGACGAAATCCGGGGCGATCCGCAACAGAATCTCGCGCTCACGCAACGATTCACGCACCAGTCCAAACTCGAAATGTTCGAGATAGCGCAGCCCGCCGTGAATGAGTCGCGTTGAAGCGCTGGTCGTGCCGGCGCCCGGCTCGCCCTTATCGATCAACAACACTTTCAACCCGCGCATCGCCGCGTCACGAGCGATCCCCGCGCCGTTGATGCCGGCGCCGATAACGATCACATCGAAACGGGTTTTATCAGCGACTCGCACCATATCGTGTCCCGTCGTGCACTGTCTCAGGCAGCGTCATGCTCACCGAATCTTAATACTGGACCACGCGCCCAACGGGGCGCAAAAATTGAACTCTCTAAATCGCCAAACACGTGACGCGTTAACCCTCAAATCCGCTTTGAGAAATCTCAAATCCCTCAATGCTCTCTTTAAAGGACGAGCACGGGCATGCACTTTGCCGCGCGTTTCGGCAGCGCCGCACTTCAGTCCAAGAAGGAGCATAACAATGCAAGTCTCCCGACTAAAAACCAGCCTTATCTTTTGCGCCGCTCTTCTCACGCTCTTCTCGATAACATTCACCGCCCGCGCCGACGATGACGATGATGCCGACGACGACTACGATGTAAAAGCACGCGTCGCCCGCATCAGCCTGATCGGCGGCGAAGTTAACCTCAAACGCAACGGCAACCAGGATTGGGAGACGGCGCGTTTGAATTATCCTCTCGTCGAGGGCGACACGGTCGCTACCGACAAAGATAGCCGTCTCGAGATTCAGATCGACGCGCGCAACTTTGTCCGCCTCGCCGCCAATTCGACCCTGCGCATCGTCACTTTGCGCGACGAAGGAATCGCGCTGAGTGTCGTCGAAGGTACCGCCACCGTTCGTCTCGCAAAATTCGACCGTAAAAAGGAATACTTCGAGATCGACGCGCCGCGCACCACGATGGCTGCGGAGAAAGAAGGCTCATACCGGATCGACGTACCCAATGATGGACGCGTCCGGTTGACCGTGCGCGATGGCGGCAGTGCCCGAATTTATTCCGACACGTCCGGGTTTGTTCTGCGCGACGGCCGCTCGGCTGAGCTCGTCGTCGCCGGCGAGAACATGGGCGACTGGGAGTTCTCCATCGCCCTCTCGGGCGATGTGATTGACGATTGGGTTCGCGAGCGTGAGCAGTTTCTGGCTCAACGTCTCAAGTACGACGTCAAATACTACGACGAATACGTTTGGGGCGCCGAGGATCTCGGCACTTATGGCGATTGGAATTACACCGACGATTTTGGCTGGATATGGCGGCCACATCCGACGACGATCAGCACGTTCAGCGACTGGGCGCCGTATCGTTACGGTTATTGGTCGTGGTGTCCGCCTTACGGCTGGACTTGGGTTGGCTATGAACCGTGGGGTTGGGCGCCTTATCACTACGGCCGCTGGGTGTTTCACAACGGTTATTGGGCCTGGTGTCCACGCACGATTTACACGCGCCATCGCAGTTGGTGGCGTCCCGCACTCGTTGCGTTTGTGTTCGACGTTTCGTTCGGTAACGACATTTGCTGGTATCCGCTGTCGTACTACCAGAGAGATCCGCATTCGCGTCACTATCATCGCGATCGTCATGATGGTCGTGATAATCGTCGCGATCGGCCTGGATACGGCGGACGCGATGGACGAAGAGATCGGCATGACGATGGACCATGGCGTGGTGTAACGCGTTTGCCACGCGGAGAATTCGGTCACCCTGGGCGTCGCGGACGCAGCGTTGAGGAAACGACCGCACGTCGCGTGATCGATCGCGATCCGACAACGGGAGATCTTCCGCGTCGCAATGGTGTCGCCGAGAATAATCCGGGCGGCCGTGGACGCGATGGCGACAACGGCGATCGTCCGGGTCGTAGAAATCCGATTCGCGATATTCCGGATCGTCCGACTGGCGCTGCCGAGCGTACACCCGGCACGGAACTCGATGAACGGTTGAGACGTGCGCGTGTCTTTCGCGGACGAGAACCAAGACCAGAATCGGGGTCACGACCTAACACAGCCGGAACTCCGCGAACGGAAACGCAGCCAACTGGCGCAGTAGCTCGTCCTGAGCCTGCGGCACCGAACACAAACGAGCCGCGCCCGGAAAGGCCGGATCGTGGGGGGCGAGGGAATTTTCCTGACGGCGGTGGCAGGCGGAACCCGGAAGGGACTGAGCGTCCACCCCGCAACGTTCCTGACCCGACTAATACTCCTGAACCAAGCACTGAACAGCCGGCAACTGCACCAGCAGAACCGAAACCCAAGCCTGAGCGAACAGATACACCGCGACCACGACCACGCTTTGAACCTCATCCGGAGGATGGTGGTGGCGGCGAGCGACCTGAACGACGCCCCGATCGTCGTGGCGAACAACCCTCGGAGCCTCGTCCGGAACGTCCATCACGGCCTGAACGAACCGAGTCACCTCGACCCGAGCGCACAGACACACCACGTCCGGAACCTCGGCCAGAGCCACGTCCCGAACGCACCGAGTCTCCGCGTCCGGAACCGCCGCCGCGACCAGAACCTCGGCCCGAACCTAGACCAGAACCTCGCTCAGAACCGCGCCCATCACGCTCTGAATCGCCGCGCTCTGATCCACCGCAGCGTTCTGAACCACCACCGCGTTCAGATCCACCGCCGCGTTCGGATCCCCCATCGCGGCCCGATCCGCCTGCGCGCTCTGAGTCACCTAAGTCGGAATCACCGAAGTCCGACTCACCTCGCACGGCTCCGGGCAGACCAGACCGCCCCGATCAGTAAACAGCGACACAAAAAGGCACACAGGTCACAATTCATTTTGTGACTTGTGTGCCTTTTTGTGGCTAAAACTAAGGTTCGATCTTGAGGCGTGGCAACTTGCGCGTGTGGCCATCAACAACGGAATCGGTTTCACCAATCTGCGTGGCGCCCATGCGTTGGTAAAAGCCTGCGGCATTCGGATCCGCTGTGATCTCAACAGAACGGAGATCGAGCTGCGCAGCACGCTCCATCGCGTCGAGAAACAATTCCTTGCCGACGCCTGTGCCGATGAGCGCTGGCGTCACCCACATATGTTCGAGCTCGGCCTTGTTGTCTGCGACGCAGAGCGCGTAGAAACCACGTATCTCGCCATTCTGTTCGGCCACATAAACATGATTGTCGCGAATGAAATCGGATGAAATGGTGAGGTCCGATTCCCAATGTTTGATCCAGGCTTCGGGATAACCCCAATGACGCTTCGCCTCGAGTGCGATTGTGGTCAGCGTTGCCGCTTCTTCGGGTGATGAGCGCCTGATCATCTCTACTGTCGTTGCCAGCTTGTTCCGTCTGCGTAGTCGATGCGCACGACGATCACGCGTCCGTCGAGTGATTCGCGCTCGTTCTTGTTGAGTGCGGTAAGACTGATCGTTTGCGTTGGTGGCTTGGTAATCGTGACGATCAGCTCTTTAGTTTTTCCGGACGCGATTTTCTCTTCACTCGTAAACTGCTGGCGCCCGATCTCTGTTTCGGTGCCACGTTCGAGAAAGATGTAGTCCCAGTCGATTGACTTTATAGATTTCGGGCTGCCGTTCTTGATCGTCGTCTTATAAACAAACACGTAGCGCGAAGGAGTCTCTTTGTGTTTGGCGGCGATGTTTGCGGCGTCGGCCTTTGCTTCTCGTCTGATCTTGTCGACCTCGGCAGAGTTGCCGCGTTTGGCGTCTTCGATTCTGCGCTCGTTGCGCTGCCGCGCTCGGGTTTCGTCGAAGTTTTCAATCGGACCACCGAACGGATCGCGTTCCCAGCCGATTCGCTCCTTGCTCCAACTTGATTTGACGACTTCGACACTGGGCTCCTGTGCGCAAACGACACCTGCGCAAACCAGCAGCATCGAGATAGCCACAGCGGTTCTCATCGCAAGCTCATTATAGCCACAGATCTACGCGGATGAAGAACGGATCCGTCCTTCATCCGCGTTCATCCGTGACCTAAAACACGTAGCGGATGCCGACGATAATGCGACGGTTACCGCCATCAGTATCCCACTGCCGCAGGAAGCCTGGAGCAGTCACAACTGAATTCGGTGTTCCGAAGTCGCGAGTGTTGGTGAAGTTGAAGAAATCAGCACGAATCTGGAGACGCTGATTCTCACCAATTCTCGTGTTCTTCAACAAGCCGAAATCCACGTTGTTGAGTCCATCGGCTCGAAGCGAATTGCGGCCCGCATCGCCGACACGTTGACCCGCAACCAATGCCCTGAACAATGCATTTCCGGATGCGTTCACCGTTCCGCGAAGTGCGAACATCTCCTCGACAGTCATGTTGGAAAGATTGAGAGTCGTGGCCACATTCGGTCGAGTCGCAATTCCGATCGCTGAAGCGAGACCGCCCAACGTTCCGGAGATGTCACTCGGATTCAAAGGTGAAAACGGCGCACCGCTCTGGAAGTTGAAGTTTGAGTTAAGCTGCCAGCCACCGAGGACGTGTCCGGAAAGTCCCTTCTGTTCGCGGTAGAACGGCAACTCGTAAACAAAGTTACCGGCGAGACGAAGCGGACGATCGTACGATGACCTTCCTCTGTCGAGCCGCCGATTGTAAGGATCCTGTGCGAGCGCGATTTCTGAGTTCGAGTTGTTGAAGATCTCCGACATCGTGTCGATGAAAGAGCTCCACGTGAAATGGATGCCGGCACTGACACCGCGACTCAATCGCTTCTCCATGCTGGCCTGCATCGAGTGATAGATCGACGAGCCGGAATTGGCACGCAGACGGATCGGACCAGTGTTCGGATCGGTTCGAACGGCTGGATCGCCGGCCGTTGGCGGATTGTTTCGGAAGCGCACCGGATTGCCGTCAATACTTTCAAACAGCCCCGAGCCTTTCGAACCAACATAGCCAACACGGAAGACCAAATCGCGTGTGACTTCGCGTTGCAACTCAAAGCTGAATGAGTCGTAAACCGGTGAGTGGAAATCCGGCGTGACTTGTGTGCGCGTGAAGATCGCCGGGTTTACCGGCAGCGTCTTGAACGTCGCAAAAGCGTTGGCAACGTTGGTTAGGTTGAACGCCGCTACGAACGGGAAAGAACTCCAGATGTTCAGAGCGATGTTGGTGTAAGCGTAGTCGTGCGTGCGCGTGTAGCCACCGCGAATGACCAGCTTGTCACCGCCGGTGATCCAACTCATGAGCCCCTTGTCGCTGCCTCGCGGGTTCCAGTTGAATCCAAGCCGCGGTTCAAAATTATCTGAATCACGACCCGGAATCGGCGTCACGCGATAGCGTGGATCACCACCGGCAGCCGCAAACACCGGATCGTTGAAATCCAGCAAATCCTGAATCGGCTGCCCGGCGTTTTCGTAACGCATTCCCAGCGTCAAGGTAAAGTTCGGTTTGACCTTCCACTCGTCCTGTCCATACACGTAGAAGTCGTGCCAGTCGAGATGGAGCACGCGTGCGACGCCCGGAAGATCGCGATTGATCTGAACGTTCGCGAGATCGTTCACGAAGTTATTCAGATCCGCGTAGACGAGGTGACCACGCGTCGTCGGTTTGAATAGTTGATGCAGTTGGCTGCGATGAATATCAACACCAAACTTCCAGCCGTGGTTACCGTTTGTGTACGACAGGTTGTCCTGGATCTGGAAAGTGTTGCGGAATGACGTTTGGGGAAGATTCGCTGCCAGACCGATCGCCGTGCGCGTAGCGCCGGCGTTAAGTCCGGTCATTCCGAGGTCAGTGATCTGGATCGATGGAATTGCCTCGGCTTTCAAATCGGAAGCCACCGTCGCACTCGCGGCACGCAGGAATGCCAACCGGAGTTCGTTGACCATCCTCGAGCTGAGAATACTGTTTAGGGAAATATTCACGCCCTGGTTGCGCGACACGTTTGACGACTCGTAACCGGACGGCGTTGATTGGCCCGCGCCGACCGTGTCCTGATCCTGATAAATGTAACGGCCGTTGAGCATGTGCTTGTCGCTCAACCGGTGATCGATGCGAATTGACTGTTGCCAATCGTTGAAGACAAACGAGCTCGATCCGGTCAGCGATCCGAGTGGAACCTGGAAAGTGGTTCCGCTGATGGTGAACGGCCTCGACTGTCCATTCGGAGCCTGAGCGGGCGGCAGGAAAGCGAGAAGCGCTTGAACCTGCGCCCGATTTCCGGCCTGGGCCTGGAGAATCTGTCGACCGGCTTCAGTCGGCACGCCTTGAATCGTGACGCCCTGGCCTAAACGTCGATCCCACCAGCGCTGCAGTGCGAAGAAGAAGAACGTGCGGTCTTTACCGTTAATGATGGCTGGACCACCTTCACCAAAGCGGGGCAGGTGCAGCGGACCACCGACGGTAAATCCTGTCTGGTTCTCGATTCGAAACGGCGCAATCTGGTTAGCTTTATTGGCGGAGGCCTTGTTGCAGAAACCACCGGCCTTGTTGAGATTGCTGCAGGCATTCAGGTGATTGTCGTTGTGAAACCAGAATGCGGAACCGTGATACGCGTTTGAACCACTCTTGGTGATCGCGTTGAAAACAGAACTGCTGTTGCGTCCGTATTCAGCGCTGAACTGGTTCGTTACCAGTCTTACTTCCTGAATCAGATCCGGATTGTTTAGCTGGACCACACCACCACCGACACCGAAATCGTTGTTGTCCTGACCATCGAGCAGGAAGTTGTTCGATCGCAAGCGACCGCCATTTGACGAATAGTTGATACCGTTGGTGAAACCAGACTGGTTGGATTGCAACTGGCTGACACCTGCAGCAGATAGCGCCACGTTGTAAACGTTGCGATTCGTGGCGATTGGCAATTCGGATAGACGGCGCGTGTCGAAGCGTGTTCCGACTTCAGTAGTTGTTGTGTTGAGAATCGAAGCGTTCTCAACTACGTTTACTACTTCCGTCACACCGCCGGGTTTCAACGAGACGTCGACAGTCGCAGCCTGATTCAACACGAGGCTGATTCCCGACTGAACGTATTTCGCGAAGCCGGTCGATTCGACAGTAACTTCGTAATCGCCCACCGGCATGCCGGTAAAACGATAGCGACCTTCGCCGTCAGTCGACGTGGTGCGCACATCGTTTGTCTTAACGTTTCGCACTGTCACCGTCGCATTGGTAACAACTGCTTGCTTTTCGTCCTTAACCTCTCCGGAAATCGATCCGGAAGTTTGACCACATACTGGAACGACAAACAACATCAGCAGAGATGCGAATAGAAGAAAGAGTCTGGTAGCGTTCTTCATAAGTTGTCCTCCTTTGCGCGGCTGTCGGGTGATGGACCCGGAAGTGATTGGGCTCGCCTGAGCCCTGGTTCTGAGGTAAACGTGCGGACTTTGAACAAGCAACCGATATTCCAGTTGACCAACGAGACCGCTGAAAACCAATAAGTGTATGCTGGGGCACAGATTACGTTTTCGGCTGAAGAACGGACGACAGGCTTCTGAAGGGAAACTAACCGAAGAAGCTTCAAATCTTCGGATCGAATCCAATCCGGTGAAGGAATCGAGGCTTGTTCGATCGTCGAAATAATGGTTATGAAACGAAAAATTGTATTTCTTGAGCGAAATACTTTCAACGTTCCGTTTCGCAAGCCGTCCTTTGAGCATGAGTGGATCGAGTTTGGAGAAACGGCGTTGGACCAGGTCGTTGAGCGTCTGGATCAGGCGAACATCGCGATCTGCAACAAGCTTCAGCTTCGCGCGGACGCGCTGTCGCAGTTACCCGAACTGAGACTCATTGCGGTCGCCGCGACCGGCGTTGATAACGTCGATCTCGCGTATTGCCGAAGTCACGACATCGCGGTCTGCAACACGCGCGGGTACGCGGTCAATTCGCTTCCCGAGCATGCGCTTACGCTGATGCTCGCGCTGCGTCGTAATCTGATCGCTTATCGAAACGACGTGAAAGCAGGACGCTGGCACGAAGCGCGACAGTTTTGTCTGCTCGATCATCCGATTGGAGATCTGAAAGGAACGACGTTAGGAATCGTTGGCTTCGGAACGCTCGGCCGCTCGATGGCCCAACTCGGACGCGCAATCGGAATGGAAGTGATCGTGGCTGAACGGAAGAACTCCACTGATGTTCGCGCCGATCGAGTTTCTTTCCTTGAGGTGCTTCGATCGAGCGATGTGATCTCGTTGCACTGTCCACTGACAGACGAGACCAGAAATCTGATCGGTGCCAATGAGCTTCAGCAGATGAAACCGGGCGCCATCCTGATCAATACAGCTCGCGGCGGGTTGATCGACGATCACGCCCTGCTCGATGCGTTGCAGAGCGGCCGCCTCGCCGGCGCCGGCATCGACGTTCTCAGAAACGAACCACCTCGTGACGGAAATCCATTACTCGACGTCGATCTGCCAAACCTGATCGTGACTCCACACAACGCATGGGCCAGCCGTCAGGCTATGCAGACACTAGCGGATCAGTTGATTGATAACCTGGAAGGATTTGTAAGCGGTGAACCACGAAACTTAGTCTAGCCACAGATAACACGGATTATCGTCGGATTTTTATTCGTGTTATCTGTGGCTAACTACTTATACGATCTCGTCGTGATGCTCGGTGGTGTAAAGACGAAGGATGTCCTGTCCCTGGCGTGAGCGTGGATCGATTGTGCGCAGGTGCTTGCGACCCTGCATTTCCCAAATGGCCGTGACTACTCCATCTTTCTCCACTGCATGATACGTAATCTCTTCGTTGCTCGCTGGCGGCGCGGGTGTCGCTGCTTCGGCCGCGGCCTCGCTTATTGCGGTTTCATTCTCAGACATACAAACTCAAACACTCTCCAATCTTTGTGCGGTAGGTTTTTGTAGGTGCCGCGAATTGTTGCACACGCGGATTAGGTGCGCAAGCGCAGTGCCGCCTGAACGGCCTTTCTGGGCACCACCACACCCCAGCCCTGTCGATCCACTTCCACTCCCTCAACCCGTTCAGCCGTCTCCATCAAAATACGCTTCACCTGTTGCGGCGTCAGTTTCGGATTTGCTTCAAGCATACACGCCGCAATCGACGAGACGATCGGCGCGGCGAATGAAGTACCGTCGACAAACTTGTAATGCTGGTTGATTACGTTGCCTTCGCGCAGCTTGATCGTGATTAGCTGTCGCAGGAGCGACACCGACAAATCGCGGGCTGCATAAATGTCTTTGTCGACGGCTTCATTGGCGAGAATGATGTCCCGCAAATCGTCGTCAGCGGCGTCATCCAGCTCGGCGTAGAGTCTCGCCTCATCGGCAGTCGGCGTGTGAGGCAGGATGGGACCAGCCACCCAGATACCCGGCGCGATCACTTCCGGCTTTTGCAGTCCGTCGACCGTCGGGCCATACGATGAGCGATACATGCCGCGTCGCGCGCGATCGAGCGAGTTCTGATCGTCGAGACCGCCCACGGCAATTGACGACGGCGCACTCGCAGGCGGCAGGACCGGATGACCCGGCGCGAGTCCTGCATTTCCAACCGCGCAAACGACCGTCAAACCCGATTTCACGACCTCTTCGACAAGCTGACAAAGCGGATTCGTTAAATACGACTGCTCGAAGTCGCCGCCCGCCGAGATGTTGACGATGCGAATCCCGTATTTGTCTTTGTTCTCAAAAACCCAACGCAGCCCGATTTCGATATTGCTTTCGGGAATGCGTCCAGTCTTTCCAATCTTGATGAGTACGACTTTCGCCTCGGGCGCGATGCTGCGATAGAAACCCTCAGACAGGTGGCCGTTTCCGGCGGCGACGACGGACGTCATCATGCCGTGCCAGCTCGCCACGTCGGCAGTCTCCAGCGCTGACACATCGTCTTTAGGTTCAAAAATATTGTGGTAGGCGACGATGCGATTGACTGGTTCAGTCAGGTCTGTGTGGGCATAAAAACCGGAATCGAGAAATGCTACCGTGATGCCGCGACCGGTGTACCGTTCATCCGCATCCATCCTGACGGGCACCGGCAATGCCTGCTCTATTATTTCGGTTGCTTCATCCACAGATTGCACAGATTACACTGATTCCTTCAAATTGCGTTATCGCTCTTATCTGTGTAAGCTTTGATTCCATAACCTAGCAGCGTTAAAGGAGATTTTAGTAGATGAAGACGAGGAATTTGTCGATCCTGTTGGCGGCGCTTTTCGTGATTGCCGGCGCCGTTTTTGCCGTTGGTGCACGCGCTGAAGGTGAAGTGCCCGCGCCACCCGCAATTGGATCCACGATCGAAGACTTTACGCTTCCCGACGTTGATAACAAGGACCGCTCGTTGAAGTCGCTGGCTGGAAAAAACGGCACCGTGCTGCTGTTCATTGCGGTGCAGTGTCCGGTTTCCAATGCGTACAACGAGCGCATGGAGAAACTCGCCGAGGACTACAAAGCCAAAGGCATCGCCGTCATCGGTATCAATTCGAACGTCGCTGAAGATGCCGCCGCAGTAAAAGCTCACGCGACAGAGCACAAACTCTCGTTCCCGATCCTGAAAGATCCAGGCAACAAGATTGCCGATCGATTCGGCGCTTCAGTGACACCGGAAGCCTACTTCATCGACATGAACAACAAGCTTCTCTATCACGGCCGCATCGACAACTCTCGCAACGCCGCGCAAGTCGAGGCCAGCGATCTGCGTAATGCTTTGGACGCAGCCCTCGCCGGTAAAGCGATCGAAAAGACAGAAGCGAAGGCGTTCGGTTGCAGCATTAAGAGAGCGTAAGCAATGCGTTTTACAAAAACGATCGTTCCGATCACGTTGTGTATTCTGGCAGTGAGTCTCGCGAGTCTCGCGGCGTCGGCCCAGAAAAAGGCCGGCGACGCGAAACCGCGTAAACCGGTCGCGGTGGTTTCGCCGATCGATACTGACGCGCTGAAAGGGTTGATCACGCAACAACGCGGAGGGCCGTTGCTCGTTAACTTCTGGGCCACGTTCTGCGATCCGTGTCGTGATGAGTTTCCCGATCTCGTGAAGATCGATAAGGACTTCCGGCCGCGTTCGCTCGAGTTTGTAACGGTTTCGCTCGACGATTTCGAAGAGATCAAAACTGGGGTGCCGCAGTTTCTCGACTCGATGAAGGCGACGATGCCGGCGTATCTGTTGAATGTCCCGGACCCGGAGCCGGCGATCAATCTCGTGGATAAGCGTTGGCAGGGAGATCTACCGGCAACTTTTCTCTTCAATGAGAAAGGCGAAGTTGTTTACAGGCACATCGGACGCGTGAACACCGCCGAACTCCGCGCGGCGATCGAAAAAGTTGTTTCTAAAAAAGGCGATGGACAGTAACAATATTAGCCGCGGATGATCCGCGGCTAAATTCAAAATTGGCAAATGATCACTCCCGAAGTTATCTCCGCCCACAACCTCACACAGCAAGAATACGAGCGAATAACGGAACTGCTTGGTCGCGAACCGAGTTTCGCCGAGCTCGGAATCTTCTCGGTCATGTGGTCCGAACACTGCTCGTATAAGTCGTCGCGTATTCACCTGAAACGTTTGCCGACGACTGGCCCACGCGTGATCGTGCCGCCGGGTGAGAACGCGGGCGTTGTCGATCTCGGCGACGGCTGGTGCGCGGCATTCAAGATCGAGTCGCACAATCATCCTTCGTTCATCGAACCATTTCAGGGCGCTGCAACAGGCGTCGGCGGAATTCTTCGCGACATCTTTACGATGGGCGCGCGGCCGGTTGCATCGATGAACAGCCTGCGCTTTGGTTCGCTCGATAATCCGCAGCATGGTCGTCGCAATCGCTCGCTGCTGGCTGGTGTCGTCGCCGGTATCGCGCATTACGGAAATGCGTTTGGAGTCGCAACCGTCGGCGGCGAGGTCGCATTTGACGATGCTTACGCGTTCAATCCGCTGGTCAACGCATTTGCGCTCGGGCTTGTTCGTCACGATCAGATCTTCTTTGGAAAAGCGACGGGCATCGGCAATCCGGTGCTTTATGTCGGCGCGAAAACCGGACGCGACGGAATCCACGGCGCGACGATGGCCTCAGCCGAGTTTGACGAAGAAGCGCTGGAGAAACGTCCGACAGTTCAGGTCGGCGATCCATTTCTCGAGAAGCTTTTGTTGGAAGCGTGTCTCGAGGCTATGCGGAGCGGAGCAGTCGCTGGAATTCAGGACATGGGCGCCGCAGGTTTGACTTCGTCATCCTGTGAAATGGCGGCGCGCGCGGGAACGGGAATCGAATTGGATCTGTCACTTGTGCCGCAGCGCGAACAGAACATGACGGCGTACGAGATGCTGCTGTCAGAGTCTCAGGAGCGCATGTTGATCGTCGCCCATTCGGGCCGCGAACGCGAAGTGGTCGACATCTTTCGCAAGTGGGATCTTGATGCAGTCGTCATCGGACGCGTGCGTGATACGCGCCGCATGCAGGTTGTTCACAACGGCGAAATGGTCGCGGACATTCCGGTCGAAGCACTCACCGACGAAGCTCCGAAATACGAGCGACCGATGTCGGTCCCAGCTAGGCAGGAACCACGGATTGCACCGATCGAAAGCACGGATTTGAGTTTAGATCTCTTGCGATTGCTGTCGTCCGGCAACATCGCGTCTAAGAATTGGGTCTATCGCCAGTACGATCACATGGTCCGCACTAACACTGCGATTCTTCCCGGCGCTGACGCCGCCATGGTGCGAATCAAAGAAACACGGCGAGCGCTCGCGATGACACTCGACGGCAACGGACGTTATTGCGCCGCAAATCCTCGCGAAGGCGCGAAGCTGGTCGTCGCTGAAGCTGCGCGCAATGTTGTGTGTGTCGGAGCGCGCCCGATTGCGATCACAAACTGTTTGAATTTTGCGTCACCGGAACGGCCGGAAGTGATGTGGTCGTTCTCGGAAACAATCGACGGCATGGCCGAAGCCTGTCGCGCCTTCGAAACGCCTGTCGTTTCTGGCAACGTCTCGTTCTACAACGAGACTGAAGGACGCGGCATTCTGCCGACACCCGTAATCGGTATGGTCGGGCTAATTGAAGATGTGCGCCGGGCGATCGTACCGGGCTTCAAAAATGAGGGCGACGTGATCGCACTGCTCGGTACTACGCAGGACGATCTGTCTACGAGCGAGTTTGCCGTAAGCATTGCCGGAGTTTCGACAGCAGACATCGTCGGATCAGGAAAAGTCCCCTCACTCGATCTTGACCGCGAAGTAGCCGTGCAGAAAGCTTGTCTAGCGGCTGCTGAAGCTGGGCTGCTCCTTTCCGCGCACGACTGTTCCGATGGTGGACTCGCGGTCGCGTTGGCGGAGTCGTGTTTCTCATCGCTGGGACGTGATGCAATTGGCGCCGAAGTAGACCTCGAAGGAAAGTTTGGTCCAACCACACAGCTTTTCAGCGAATCGCCGTCGCGAATTATCGTCAGCTTCAATGCAAGCGAAGCAACCGCATTGCAGGAAATCGCCGAACGCAACAATGTTCCCTTCACAATACTCGGACGCGTTGGCGGAACACGTTTGACGATCGGCGTAAACGGAAGCGAAGCGGTATCGGCAGAAATTTCTGAACTTGAAGCAGCCTGGAGAGGCGCACTATCCGGCAAGCTACAGGCTGAAGTAGTAGGCGTTTGAAAATTCCCAGCGGGGACGAATGCATCCCGTCATCTACCTCAACAAATCCATGGTTGAGGCGACGAAAGCGCGCGTGGCGCCGGTCTCGTCGGCCATGCTCTACGGGCGCGGCGTATTCACCACTCTCGCGATTTACAATTCACAACCGTTTCTCTGGTCCAAACACTGGCAACGTCTCGCCACGCACGCCAAAAAACTCGATATAGATCACAGCGGCTGCACCGAGAAGAACGTCGGCGAAGCATTGCAAAAGTTGATCGCCGTCAACCAGGTGAAAGAAGGTCGCGCGCGCGTGATACTGCTCGCGCGGCATGGGCGCGATATCTGGAAGACGAAAGTACCCGGCGCGAAGAAGACCGACCTGCTGATCATGACCGGCGAAACACAGAAGGTTCCGCAAACCGGGTTGTCGCTTGCCGTGTCGCCTTACAGAGCGAATACAGTCTCACCGCTGACGGGCATCAAGAGCTTGAACTATCTCGACCACGTGCTTGCGTGGGAAGAGGCGCAAAGCCGCGATTTCGATGAGGCCGTCGTGTTGAACGAACGTGGTGAGATCGTGTCGGCAACGACGTCTAACTTGTTTTGGGCAAAGAATGGCACCCTGCACACGCCGGGATTGAGCGCCGGAGCGCTCGCCGGTATCACACGCGACTGCGTCATCGATATCGCAAACAAACATTTCATCCCGCTGCTCGAAGGGATTTACGAGATGAACGATTTGACTGATGCGGATGAGATATTCCTGACGTCGTCGAGCCTCGGAGTCGCCCCAGTCACGACATTCGATTTTCGGCGTTATTCAAGAGACGGTCCTCTTACAACTACGATAGCGCAATCCTTCAGTCAATTTACCCACAGATGACACGGGTAAAAATCCGGATTTTAAATCCGTGTCATCCGTGGCTACTTCCCTCAGAGAGTGAAATGCGATAATTTGCAGTCATGAGCACTGCCACTGAAGAAACCCCACAAACAACTGAAACCACAACGCATAAATGGGTCTACCTCTTCGAGGAGGGACCCGGTGACGACAAAACCCTGCTCGGCGGCAAGGGCGCAGGACTGTGCGAAATGACTCGCGCCGGACTGCCTGTCCCGCCGGGACTAGTCGTCACGACCGAAGCCTGCAATGCCTTCTTCGACAACGACAAGAATTTCCCCGACGGCATGTGGGAACAGGTTAAAGAAGGCCTGAAGAAGATCGAGGAGAAGGTCGGCAAGCGTTTTGGCGATCCGAAGAATCCACTCCTGGTTTCGGTGCGCTCGGGCGCGGCATTCTCGATGCCGGGCATGATGGATACGGTGCTGAACCTCGGTTTGAATGAAGAAACAGTGCAGGGCTTGGCGGAACAAACGGGCGATCTGCGTTTTGCTCTTGATGCGTACCGCCGGTTTGCTGGATTGTTTGGTGAGATCGTCATGGGTGTGGCCCATGAGAAATTTGAGCGCGTGCTCGATCGGTACAAAGCGCAGACACAAGGTGGACGTGACACCGATCTCAAAGCAGATCATCTGCGCGACATCATCGCCGCGGAAAAGCAGATCATCATGACCGAACAATCTGCGATTCCGGAAGATCCCTACGAACAGCTCCGCGTCGCCATCGCCGCCGTGTTCAACTCCTGGATGGGCCGTCGAGCGATCGACTACCGGCGCATCAATCGCATTCCCGACACGCTCGGCACGGCAGTGAATGTGCAGGCGATGGTTTTTGGAAACATGGGGGCCGGCAGCGGCACCGGCGTCGCTTTCACACGCGACCCATCGAACGGCAAGAAGGAACTCTACGGCGAGTATCTCTTGAATGCGCAGGGCGAAGACGTTGTCGCCGGTATTCGCACGCCCAATCCGATCAATCAACTGCGAAAAGAATTGCCGGAAGTTTACGATCAGTTTGCGTCTATCGCGGAGTTGCTCGAAAAGCATTACGGGGACATGCAGGACTGCGAGTTCACCATCGAGCGCCGCAAACTCTGGATGTTGCAAACGCGCACGGGCAAACGAAGTGGCGCCGCTGCGGTGCGTATCGCAGTCGAGATGGTTTACGAAAAACTGATCGACAAGGCGACCGCCGTCAAACGTGTTACTCCCGAACAGCTCGATCAGCTACTCCATCCCACCGTCGATCCAAAAACAAGCGCGCCGGTGTTGGCAACTGGTCTGCCGGCCAGTCCCGGCGCGGCGCAGGGTCAGGTTGTTTTCAGTCCCGACGAAGCCGAAGAGATGGCACGCGACGGCATGCAGGTCGTGCTCGTACGACAGGAAACCAGTCCTGATGACTTTCACGGCATGGTTGCGGCTCAGGCGATCGTTACCGCGCGGGGTGGTATGACGAGTCACGCCGCCGTCGTCGCGCGTGGCATGGGCAAGACCTGCGTCAGCGGCGCACAGGCATTAAACATTGACTACAGCCAACAGCAGTTCACTGTTGAGGGCACCGTCGTCACCAAAGGCGAGTGGATCACAGTCGATGGTTCAACTGGACGCGTGTTTCTCGGCCAGGTGCCGACGATTCAACCAACGCTCGGAAACGATTTTTACAAACTCATGACGTGGGCCGATCAGTTCCGACGGCTACGCGTCAGAGCAAATGCCGACACACCGCTCGACGCCAAAACGGCGCGACAGTTCGGCGCTGAAGGAATCGGACTCTGTCGAACGGAGCACATGTTCTTCGGCGACAAGCGACTCGCTGCGATGCGCGAGATGATTCTTGCCGAAG
The DNA here is from genome assembly GCA_036401595.1 of Pyrinomonadaceae bacterium. Lineage (GTDB taxonomy): Bacteria > Acidobacteriota > Blastocatellia > Pyrinomonadales > Pyrinomonadaceae > PSRF01. The sequence goes on along the minus strand of DASWUM010000125.1, from coordinate 69,146 downwards.
GCGTCGGCGCACGCGAGAAGGCGCTCGAAAAACTGTTGCCACTCCAGCGCGGCGATTTTATCGGCATCTTTCGCGAGATGACCGGACTGCCCGTTACGATTCGTCTACTCGATCCGCCGTTACACGAGTTCCTGCCAAACGCTGAAGAGCTGGGCGCTGAGCTCGCCGAGTTGAAGATGAATTTGAAGGCAGCGGGCACGTTGAGCGACATGGACCACATACTCGACGAGATCGATCACAAACGCGCCCTTTTGCGACAGGTCAATCGCATTCGCGAAGCCAATCCGATGCTCGGTTTTCGTGGTTGTCGTCTTGGTCTCCTCTTTCCCGAAGTCACGCGCATGCAGTGTCGCGCGATCTTCGAGGCTGCCTGCGAAGTGCAGGGTGAACGGAAGAAGGTCGAGCTCGAGATCATGGTGCCGCTGGTGTCTCTCAGTGAAGAGCTGCGGCAACAGTCGGAGCTCATTCACGAAGTCGCACGACAAGTGATGGGCGAACACGGCATGACGATCGAGTACATGGTTGGAACCATGATCGAGTTGCCGCGCGCTGCCCTCATGGCGGATCGAATAGCGAAGCATGCGCAGTTTTTCTCGTTTGGAACTAACGACCTCACGCAAACTACTTTTGGTCTGAGTCGCGACGACTCGAGTCGCTTTCTGCCGAACTACATCGAGCGCAAGATCGTTCGCGACGATCCATTCCAGGTGCTCGATCGCGATGGCGTGGGCCAACTTGTACGAATGGGCACAGAGCGCGGCCGCGGCGTAAAGCCGGACTTGAAAGTCGGGATCTGCGGCGAACACGGCGGCGATCCGCAGTCAATCGCGTTTTGTAATGAGATCGGGCTCGACTACGTGAGTTGTTCGCCGTTCAGAGTTCCGGTGGCGCGCCTCGCGGCGGCGCAGGCTGAGTTAAATCCCAGTTCGGAAGAAACGATCAGCACTCAGGTCTGAACCACAGATTACACAGATTTTTAACTACAGATTTCACAAATTTAGTCAGATGCCCCCATGCCGACCACTAAGGATCTGCAGCAGCTACTGGAACGCATTCAGCTTCGGCTGGATGAAAGTTTCGTCGGCATTGGATCTGAAGTCTCCGACCTGCCGCCTGAAGATCTGGCGGAGTTACTCAATCAACTAAATCTCGCCGAAGCTGCGGCGATCGTTTCGATGCTGCCCCTACCGCGCTGCATCGAGCTCTGCGATCAGCCGACGATGCGGCGGCGTGCGGCGATTCTCGAACAACTCGAACCTGCTCGTGTGGCTGCGATCCTCGAAGGTCTCTCCGCTGACGAACGCACCGACATCATTCAGAAGATGGGGATTCACGAACGGCATCGAATGATGCCGAAGTTCAGTCCCGAAGTGCGCGCCGAGGTCGAAGATCTTTTGCAGTATCCGGACCACACGGCGGGTGGCATCATGACGACGGAGTTTGTGCGTCTCGATCCGAAGATGACTGTCGGCGATGCGCTCAAACACATTCGCGCCGTGGCTCGCGAGAAAGAATCGATCTACGCGTGTTACCTCATGGATCCGGAAACGGATCGGTTGATTGGCGCTGTTTCGTTGCGCGATCTCGTCATGGCCGAGCTCGATCGGCCGTTACTCAAGATTTGCCGTCGTAAACCGATAACCGTGAACGTGCTCGACGATCAGGAACTGGTGGCGCAGAAGATCGGAAAGTACAACTTGCTGGCCGTGCCGGTGGTCGAACAGGATGGCAGCGTCGTCGGGTTTGTGACTGTCGACGACGTGATCGACGTGTTGATTGAAGAGCAGACTGAAGACTTGTTGCGCATGGCGGCTGTCGAGCCGGGCGCGATGGATAAGCCATATTTCGACAATCCGATTTTCCGCGTGGTGCGGAAACGGATTGGATGGCTGCTGCTCTTGTTTGTTGCGGGCACGCTAACGAGTGCGGTGTTGCACCGGTTTGAGAATGAACTGGCGGCGGTGGTGGCGCTCGCGTTTTTTATTCCGCTCTTGATTGGTACGGGCGGCAATGCGGGTGCACAGACGGTGATGACGGTGATACGCAGTCTCGCGCTCGGCGAAGTTGGTGTGCGTCATGCACGGCGCGTCGCGATGCGTGAAGCGACGACGGGGATGCTGGTTGGGTTGATGGTGGCGCCGATTGCGTTTGGGCAAGCGCTGCTCTGGCAGGCGCCGATGGAGCTTGCGCTGACTGTTTCGGTGACGATGTTTGCGATCTGTGTGTGGTCGACAACTGTCGGCGCGCTCATTCCGATTGCGGCGCAGCGTGTGGGTGTCGATCCGGCGGTGTTATCGGCGCCGCTCATTACGACGCTCGTTGATGCGACGGGGTTGATTATTTATTTCACGATCGCGAAGGCAATCCTCGGTGTTTAGATCCGCGTTATCCGTGTCTAAGGTTTTACTCGGCGATAAGCGAACGACATTGATTTGGTGCCCTCACCGGCATCGATGCTGGCGGTGAGCCCGTCCTCGGTCTTGCGGTAAATAACCCTTTTCGGAAAATCGTGTTGCGGGTTTTCGAAGACGGCTTCGGTGGCGGAGGCGCGGGTGAGTTTGAAATCGGTGCCTGGGCAGCGAGCTTTGGGATGGGCCACGTAATAGATTCCGTCCGCACGTTGCTCGATGCGCAAATACTCAAACTCGACGGTCTTCTCGCCCGCAACCGTGCGACTCATTCCCATCATCGTGGCGCCCGCTGCTTGCGTCCAGTGTTCCTCGATCTGAGCTCTTCCACCCGACGCAGTCTGCCAGTCACCAGAGATCCAAGAGATGTCGGCAAGCGTCGGCGTTGTGACGCTGGTCACTAAGAGGAATATCATCGCAATAAACATTTGTAGTCTCCTTGAGGCGCGATCCTACTCAGAGTTCAAGAACTCGTATTGTAAAAATCCGACGTCCTTGCCTTGCGGGTGAACCACTCTGTAAACGCACTCTGTTTCGAGAACAACACCGCGGGTGTTTGCCGCGCAAACTGATTGAAGTCGCGAATCAAGTGCGCCTGATCGTAGTAACCACACTCAATCGCGATCTCGGCCCAAGCCGAGTTGCACTGCTCGACGGCCCGAAAGACCTGCTGAAAGCGAATGATGCGACCGAGCAGTTTTGGACCGAGTCCGACTTCACGCAGGAAGCGTCGTTCCAGCTGTCGACTGCTGATACCCGCATCGCTCGCCAGTTGATCGACAGAGACGAGACCGTTCGAGTCGACGATTCGCGCAGCGAGCATCATGAGCCACGAGTTTTCTTTTGCGTTTAGGAGTTGATTGGTGAGAAACGCTTCGATGGCCGTGAGCTTTTCCGGCAGCGATGGTGATTGCGACGTCGCGCTAAGGAGGTCGCGTTCGAGTTTACTCGAAAGACCGCCAAGGTCCACGACCTGATCCGTGATCTCGTGCAGAGGCAAACGCAGGAAGGGCAACGTACCGCCGGGATGAAAACGGATTCCAAGCAACTGCACCGGCCCGGTCGGCGAGATGAGAATCGGGCCAGTCATCTGCCCCACGAGAAAACTTCGCGGTTGCAGCTTGAGCTGGCCCTCATCGTGCTGCGAGAAGCGGGCGCCGAAGTTAAGTATCAACTCCACACAGCCGTCCGGAAGAATCCGCTCCGGCTGCGACGACGGCACCTCGCTCTCCAGCATCCAGAAACATTCCACAAAACTACTGAGCGGGGGTTGTGGTCTGCACTCGGTGTACTGCATTTCAGGCTCATTATAGCCACAGATGAACACGGATGAAGAACGAATCAAATCCGTCCTTCATCCGTGTCATCCGTGGCTAATAAACCTAAAACACGTAGCGAATACCGACGATGATCCGTCGATTGCCGCCGTCCGTCCCCCATTGGGTCGTGAATGATCTAAAGCAATGACTATTCCAAGTGCAGTGATGAGGTGTTAAGAGTGCAGCACTGTAGAACTTAAGTTTTTGGTGAGTGGTCCAGGCGGAATGAAATTCTAAAGTCGATTCAAATTCGTCAAGAAGAGTTAGCCACGGATGACACGGATTTAAAATCCGATCCGGATCCATCCGTGTGAATCCGTGGCTAATATTTTGTTATTAAGGTGCTGAAGCGAATGCGACGTCGGTGATCAAAACTCCCCCTTGCAGTCGCTCGTTGAAAGTGAACTGCACCGATCGGACGTTGTTGAGATTGACTCCCGTGAACGCACTCAGCGGCACGCGCACCGTATTCAGCACAACCTTCGGCACTGGTCCAACTTCGCCCGGCGGGAAGAACAACGCCGACGAAACATCGCTGACGCGCACCGATGTCCAATTGCCCGCAGCATCCGTCAACACGACTCGAAAGTCCTGAGCGAGACCCTCGAGATTCCGCACGTCAGCAAAGTTCACGCTGACGCGAAACTGGATCGCCTGAAAATTGGAGACGTTACCCAGCGCCGCCGGTATGTTGTTTGTGTAATTGCCCGTGAAATTGTTCCAACCCGTAATGAGTTGACTCAAACCGCGCAAAGGTGAGCGCGCGCTGGGCGTCGTATGCGGCTGTCGCGCGTTCGCTTGATTCGGAAGACAGCGTTGCGGCTGTGGTGAGTCTCCGCCGCAAAGTTCGTACGGCGTCAACCCCGTTTGGGTTGCTGCACCACCGACAGTGTTGACGGTGAGATTGGTGTCGGTCAGTAACCTGTTTACGTCGAGTCGCCGGTTGGCAGGCGCGTGATACGACACAAACAGATTGTTTGTTTGAGCCGAAGGCGGCGGCGGAGCATCGCCGGTCAGAATTGGCAGGAACTGTGTTTCGCCGCCAACATACGCGCGGAAGAATGCGCTCATATAAGCGAGGCCGGTGCCGCGTTGCTGCGCTTCGGTCAAACGCTGGCTGGACTTGCCGTTGCCGCAATGATTGTCGGAGTGACCGCCGGGCACAAAGGCCAGCCAATCGTTTGCAGCGCCCGGGAACGGACTCGAAGGCGACCAGATCGTGTTGTAAAAATTGTGATTCGCGCCCATCACGAGCTCATAGTGCTTCGGAGCGGTGTCGGCCGGAACGTTGTAGCGCGCGTCGTCGAAGAAGTGCACGCCTTGCAGATCGCTCACATCGCCGTCGCAGTATGGCAACAGCACGTTGAGCGCGGCGTTGTTCACGACAAAGCGATTGAAGTCGACCGGCGCAAGCGGAAAGACAGCTTTGATGCCGTACGGCGAGCCGAGATCGTTATTCAGCACGTAATGACGCACCACTCCTTCACCACCGCGCGAATGGCCCATCGTTCCGACGCGGGTGAGATCAAATTTGCCGATGAACTTATTTCCGAAAGGCGCGCCGCCGGTAGTATTGAAGCCCTTCAATATATCGAGATGTTTCTGCATCAACTCTGCCCGCGCGAGCGCGCCGAGATCGAAGACGAGATTGTCGACGGCGTTGACACCGTTGGCGCTGACGGAAACCACCACGTAACCGTTACTGGCGAGCGACTCAGCCACGTAGTCGTATCCCTGAAAACTCGGGATCGGCTGGCTTCCGTTCGTAGTGCAGGGCCACTGTAGTAATTGACTGCCACCCTTGAAGCACGTCGCATGACGACCGTGCAGCAACACGATCACCGGGTAAGGTCCAGCCAAAACAGTTGGATAGTGAATTGAAGCGCGTAACTCAACCGGTCCGGGAAAATCACTCGGTTGAAACGCAGTATCTCCAAAATTGTACTCTTCGCGAGTCACAGCCAATGGACCAGGTGTTCCGGGATCCGACACTTGAGCGATTGCCGTGTCGATTGCGAGAGTAAAGATAAATAAGAACGAGATTGAGAATGCGAGGATGCGATTGGTTTTCATTGGTTTCCTCCTTCACGCTTCAGTTGGAGTCGCGGAGAAACTCTTACGCGCGCATCCTTGTCCTCGCCGTAAGACACCGAGATCACGCTTCCGTCGCGTATCAGAGAGCTATCGAATGTGATGGCGGTGATCTGCGAGAGTGTTTCGTTCTCGACGCCAATGCCGGCAATCTGATCGTCAATCCAGATCGTGGCCGGCATGGCGCGCACAGGAAATGGGCCACCGTGCACAGTGACTCGCCACGCTTTATCGACAACAGTCTGCTGACCATTTAGTTGCACGGTTTGATTGCTCGGCAACTGCACTTCCTCAATGCGATAGCCGGTCAACTTCAGCGCTCCGGTAGGTTGTGCAGACTTCGCTTCGCCCACCAGCTTGCCAGGTATTGACATCAACTTTTTCAAAGACAATTCCTTATCCGGGTTTCGTTGCGCGAGGGCGACGGACCCACTTGCAAACAAAAGAGGTAAGACAACGAGTGTGATCGCCAGACGGCGATTCATAAACTCACGTTTCATTGGATGGGTCTCCTTTTACGCAAACCTCTAACTTAGAGGCGCACGGGGGAAGTCGATTGATACGACTCTGAGCTGGGAGGTGATTAACTTTGCCGGGATGGAGCAGGCGATAAATTAATCGCAATTGAGAGTGCTGTCAAATCAAGATGAGACCAGCCACAGATTATGCAGATTCTGCTCTACTAATCTTCATATTCTGTGTAATCTGTGGGCATGAATCCAACCACGCTGCGCGACAAACTCTACGGTGTGATTGCGTTTCCGATCACGCCGTTCAAAGAAGATCTATCACTCGATCTTCCCGGTTTGCATCACAACATTTCGAAGTTGATCGAGCACCCGATCTGCGCGCTCGTGGTTGCGGGCGGCACTGGCGAGATGTATTCGCTCACGCCCGCCGAATACACGCGCGTGGTCGAACTGACGGCGCTGGCAGTTGAGGATCGCGTGCCTGTCATTGCGGGCGTTGGGTTCAATCAAAGAATGGGTATCGAGATGGCCCAGGCCGCCGAGAAGTCCGGCGCCGATGGCATCCTCATCTTTCCGCCTTACTATCCGCAGGCAGATGAAGAAGGATTGATTGAGTATTACCGATCAATTGCTGCCGCAACGAAGTTCGGTGTGTTGATCTACAGCCGTGATTGGATAATCGGTCCTTCGATGGTGGAACGTTTGACCACGATTCCGAATTTGATCGGATGGAAGGATGGTCACGGCGACATCCGGCGGCTCCAGTCGATCATGAATCACGTCGGCGATCGTTTGCACTGGATTGGCGGCGCGGGCGACGACCTCGTGGCTGCGTACTACAGCACCGGAATTCGAACGTTTACTTCCAGCATCGCGACCGTCGCGCCGCGGCTTTCACTGAAGTTGCACGAATTAGCTGAGAGCGGACAGCATGAAGTGTTGGCTGAACTGCTCGACCGTTGCGTCATTCCGCTTTATGCAATTCGCGCACGTCGTCGCGGGTATGAAGTGTCGACGATGAAGGCGATGATGGACATGGTTGGGCTGAATGGTGGACCAGTGCGACCGCCACTTGTCGGTGTCAAACCGGAAGAAGAAAGCGAACTGCGTGCGATTGTTTCTGATTGGGAGAAGTTTTTGTGAAAGTCAGATGGGGACTGATCGGTTGTGGCGACATCTCGCGCAAGCGCGTCGCGCCTGCTTTGCGTGACTCCGAGCAAAGTGAGCTGATCACGGTCAGTCGAGCGCGGGCAGAGCTGGCGGAATCATTCGCACGCGAATTCGGCGCTCGCCGGTGGTCTGCAGATTGGCACGACTTCCTGATGGACTATGAGATCGATGCCATCTACGTCGCGACGCCCGTGCACCTGCACGCCGAACAAACAATCGCTGCGGCTGAAAGAGGCAAACACGTTTTGTGTGAGAAGCCGATGGCGCTCAACGTCGCCGAATGCGATCGGATGATCGCGGCGTGTCGCGACAACAACGTGAAGCTCGGCGTGGCTTACTACCGGCATTTTTATCCGGCTGTGCGGCGTGTAAAAGAGTTGATCGATTCAGGCGAGCTTGGTGTTCCGGTGGTGGCACAGATCAACGCCTTCGAGTGGTTCGATCCTTCGCCATCCGATCCGCGTGCATGGTTGATAAACAAGCGTCTCTCGGGCGGTGGGCCAATGTTTGATTTTGGCTGTCACCGGATCGAAGTGTTGCTCGACATCTTCGGCGACGTACGCGACATTAAATCATCTCTATCCAACACCTTCTTCGATCGTGGAGTTGAAGACACCGCCACTGCCATCTTGCAATTCGAACGCGGCACTTGCGGCGTCTTGACCGTCACCCACGCAGCCCGTGAACCGCAGGACACATTCAGTCTCTTCTGTTCGCAGGGTTCGATCCACATACCCGTTCTCAACGAGGGAACAATTCGAATCTCAACCGCCGAGGGCGAGCGGATCGAAACACATCCGAATGCAAAGAACATCCATCAACCACTAATCGAGGATTTCACCACCGCCATCCTCGAAAACCGCGACCCCGTCGTCACCGGCGAGATCGGCCGCGCCGTCGCCTTAGTCGAAGAAAAGATTTACCACGCCTGATCGTAACTACTGTAGGGGCGGCCCTCCGTGGCCGCCCTACGTTAGATTCCACACAAGGGGCGGCCACAGAGAGCCGCCCCTACAATTGAACCTTTTCTACTTTGGCAGTTCGCTTGATTGCGAACCCTTCACCTTCTTTGACTACCTCAAAATCGTCGACACCCAACGCGTCAGCGATTCGATCGCGTCGAATATTTCCGGACAAGCCGATGACGTGAATCGCATTCCACGGTTCCGGCGCGGAGTACTCATCGTGGTGATCCTCGATTGTCGGGAGGATGCGGTAGAAGTCGTCATAGGCTTCACCTGAGCTGTCGAAGATTGTCACACCGCGCAACGGCGAATGCCGCTCAGTCTCGCGGTCCCAGACAGCCCTGGCAGCAGCCTCGTTTTCCGCCGTCTTGATGATCCAGACATGCGCGCCGCGCGACAAACTCCAAAGGTCGTCAGCAAACTGCGGATCGAGAACCAGGTAAACTTCGTGGCTCATCTCGTGTCACGACTCGAAACGACTCAGCCTGTCTTGTTCTTGTCGTCCCAGAGCATCGGCTCCCAAAGTTCGACCTTGTTTCCATCAGGGTCCATGATCCATGCGAACTTTCCGTTCTCGTGCGACTCAGGGCCACTCACGATTTCCACACCGTCTGTGCGCAGTTGTGCGATCAACTCATCGAGGTTATCGACACGATAGTTGATCATGAAAGACGAGTCGCTTGGGCTGAACCATTTGCTGTCTTTACCAGCAACATGCCATACGGTGAGGCCCTTGTCCTCGGCCTTGTCGTCCGGCCATCTAAGTATAGCGCCGCCAAAGTCTGATAGGTCCAATCCCAGGTGCTTCTGATACCACGCTGCCAGAGACTTGTTATCACCCGTGCTCTTGAAGAAGACGCCGCCTATTCCGGTAACCTTCGCCATCGTGACCTCCTAGTAGCTGAATTATGTACGGCATTTTGCATCATCCTTTCGATTAAGGCACCTAGCCAGCTACCACTGTCGGTGGACGCTCATGCGGTTCCTTCAAGGATTAACTTCGCTACGCCCTCAGGATCATCCCACATCGGTACATGCGCCCAGCGCTCCTGAGTCTCTCGCCAGATCACATTCTCACCTTCGGGGATTTCGTGGCGCAGGCGAGCGCTCGGCGGGAGTAGTAAATCACGCTTTCCAAAAACGATCGTGACTCGAATGCTCTTGGAGATCGACTTGCCGCCACTAAAAGGGGCTTTCATACTTTTGCGAAATTCTTTTAACGCTGCGTTCGATGCAAACATCGGAGCAGAGCGAAATATTTGGAGCAATTCAATGGCGTCTGCTTCCGGCACTTCGCGTGATGCGGGGATAGCCATCAGCAGTTTGCGCGTGAGTTCCTGGCGCATCAGAGCGCGGGTCAGACTCGGTAAGAGGCCGACGCCCACGCGCGTGACTTGAAGAACTATCTCGGAACGAAACGGGAAACGCTTCCGCCATAAGCCTGCTGGTGAGAGGGCAACGACAGAGTTGACCCGAAAGCGCGCCAGTTTTCCCAGCTTGGCTGCTTCCAGCGCCATGAACCCGCCCAAAGAGTTTCCCACAACGTCCACATAGTCAAACTCTTCGCTAACGTGTATCTGTTCGTCAATCTTGCTGAGCGTTTCGGCTAACGAAGCCACAAGATTGGCTGGCGTCGGCTGAACGTCCTTGAGCAGTGGGGTACTCCCGAAGCCGGCAGTGTCAAATGCTAAGACACGTCGCTCTTTAGCAAGCTGAGGGAGGACCATCTTCCACGCAACATGCGACATCCCGATGCCGTGAAGCAGAATCAATGGGCGACCTTGACCAACATCAATGTAGTGCCAGCCCAACTCATGGTTCGGACAGAAAAGACAACCGCGGTTATTTGGAGATTGGATTTTCGATTCCACTTTTCTTTAGCGCAACATGAAGCGAAGGCACCGAACGACAGGCATCAGCAGCGCACGCGAGTCAACGATCTTTCAGAGAACCTCGATAACAAGAGCGTTGTCGGCGAAAACAGTCGTTTGCGCTGGTACTGTTTCTCGGGTAACGGCTCTGTCGTAACAGAAGAAACCAATCTGACGCTCGCGACTTTGATGCCAAATCTTGGTGAGAAGCAACCCAAACTGGCCCATTGATCGAACTGCCCTTCCACTACCATCGTGGCCCGTCTAATTTCGGGTTTGGTGGAATTAACGAACTCGTCGACTTTAGGGTCTAGTCTGAGCGAGCAATCCAATTGAATGCTGGCCCAGGCATTAAACTCAGCACACTCGGGCTCACCGATGATGATGCGATTCTCGCTTAATGGTGACGAAATTACGTCGCCCAGGGCTTCAACTCGTACGAACTTTCCATCATATGCTTCAGGATTACGCGCCAGCGTACAGAGTGAGACCCTTCTCGGAAATGAATGCCACCAAACCACTGTAACCAAAATTCCTATGGTGAAGGTTACGACAGCCGAGGTTAACGCTCGAATAACTTTTCGCATGCCCATTTAGAAACCGTTCGAATCAAGAAGGTTCCGGCAAACGATAGGTGATCAATAGGCTCGAAAAATCACACCGCACCACGCGCAGCGAGTATCTTGGCCGCCGCCTTTGCCTTGTGGAACTCTGTATGGTTCAACGGCGTCCGGCCTTGAAGGTCTGTGGCGTTGACATCGGCGCCTGCGTCGATCAGAACCTGGATGATCGCAGCGTGATTCGCGTGCGCGGCCGCGTGCAGCGCAGTCGTGCCCCAGTGGTCATTGGTGTTGTGCACGTGCACATCGATGCCAGCGTCAAGCAAGTATGCGACGGCCTCAAGATGCCCTTTCCACGTTGCGCAGTGCAACGCGGTAGATCCGTCTGCATCGCGCGCGTTGAGCAGGCTTTCGTCGCTCGCGAGCAAAGCCCGAAGCTTTGCCACATCGCCAGCCTTCGCGGCCTTGATGAAGTCCTTCCTGGGATCAGCCATTTAGTCTCTCGTTATTTTGCGTATCGCTATTTCAAAATTGAAGCTGGGCCTCCCTTAGCATCTTCGTCTTCGCGGGTGACAATATGAAACAAAATATTGCCGCCGGCGCTCAGGCAAAACACGCCCAGAGCCAGATGAAGCGCTACACTCAAACCCATCTGCCAGAACACCCCGGCAGATCTTTGAAGTATTTGCTCGTTTTCAATGAAGACTAGGTAAGAGCTAATCAGAGTGACTGTCCCTTCAACTGCCTGCCACAGCAGCCATATCCCAGCAAGTCTGATTAACAGCCAGGCAACTTCATTCTTAGTCACAAGACGCTCCTTTCGATCGGTCTGATTGTGCTGGTGGACGCGACATGCGAGCCTCCGATATGAGGATGCGAGAACGATGGTCTATATACCACACTGGATTGCTCTCGATCATCACAAGTTATAAGGATGGTTAGGCGATATAAACGACCAGACTGCGAGCTGAAGCTAAGTCACTTAGAAGGCGGACCTGCCGTGCAGACTTCCGACGCGTAGGTAGTTGCGCTGACGAGTAGATCCATTACAGCAGGTCTGTTCTTGGTAAACGACGTGATAACATCTGCGGTCATCGCTTGAGATGTAGATTCTAGAATTCGTAAAGCACTATTGAACGTAGCCACACCCAGTGCTAAAGTGCGTTGGGTTTAATCCAATCCCACTGAAGGCGTTCCATCCCACCGTATGACATTTGATCAACTTCACGATGACGGCATACGACGTAGTGCAAGAACAATCCCTGCAAAATACATATTCTTGGATGTTGTCAGCTTCAGCCATGGCCGCAGTGTCGAAGCACAAACTGACATTGTTCATTCGCTAAACGAAATAGTGAAACGTTCGTTGACTGTTAATAACATTGCCGAGAATCGCAGGATTTTACTGCCGACTGGTGACGGGATTTGTGTTGCGCTATTAAATATTGAAGAACCATATGATGTTCATATGCTTATTGCGTCGGACATCGTTCGAAGCTTAGAAGAATACAATCGGACAATTGATGATGAGACGCGCAGATTTAAAGTACGCATAGGTCTGAACGCAAACATTGACAACTTAGTAACTGATATTAACAACAATCAAAATATAGCAGGACGCGGTATCAATATGGCCCAGCGCATCATGGCAATGGCCGATGGAAACCAGATTTTGATCGGCGAGTCTGTTTTCGAAGTCCTTCACGTTCGTGAAACTTACATGAAGTTCTTTCGCAACTTTCCGCCTGTCCGAGTGAAACATGAATCAATCAGAATGTATCAGTTCATTGATGAGTCTAGATCCGGTTTGGATACAAACGTTCCAGAGCTGCTTAAACCAAATGAACAAAAGCCCGATGAACCGAAACTAAGTTTCCAGACTGCCTGTTACTTCGCGCAAGCCATCAAATACCGAGAGTTTCTGATTCAACAAAGGGATGTTTTTTTGAGACCAAAAATTATCTTTCTGTGGATGCATGCAAAGGATTTAGTTCACGAAATCGAATCCAAGGGATTGACGGCCTATGTAGAATTTAGTTACAGAGCGGGTAAAGCAGAGCCAATAGAACAACTGGAATTCTATTCCAAGTTAGATTTTGGAGTTTATGAACAGTTGTTCGAGTTTATACAAACGTATCTAACGACTAACTGCGGCTATGAATACTTTGACGAGTTTAATTTGTGGCTGATTAATGAAAAAGGAAAAGATAAGTTGAAAAAGGAGTGGCCAGACATTTGGCACAGGTTTAATTTTGAAAAAATCGATAACAACTCTAATCCGCCGACTCGCAGGTAACGAGCAAACTAAGTGGCGGACGCTACCGATCCGACCAGCGGGGGTTTAGTTAGCCTTGAAGGACTGACTAAACCCGCAACCGTTTTAATTGAAAGGATTTCAGAGGCAATAGGAACGTCGTGGCGTTCGCGCCAAATTGTGCGCAAGGCCCATGCTGAAGCTGAGAAGATCAAGGCACTTGCGGGCATTGAAATCACTGAGATACAACGACGCGGGAGGCTTCGATTTATTGAGCAACAAGGAAAACAGATAATAAAAGGAAAGATGGTGCACCCGGCATGATTCGAACATGCGACCCCCTGATTCGTAGTCAGGTACTCTATCCAACTGAGCTACGGGTGCGAAGGGTGTAATAGTAAATGCTGCGCGCAAATATGTAAAATCCGCTCGTTCAGCGCGCGTAATAGCCCGGTTTGGTGCGGGCTGTCAGGTCCGTATTCGCCACTTCCACCTTTATTTCATGCCATTTTCCACGCAGGCGGTCGCCTTTTGCCTGGTAGGCGACGGTGTAAAGTGTGCGTAAGCTCGCGGCGACTTCACGGTAAAGCTGGGCCATGTATTCCAACCGGTTGATCTCGTTCAAACGTCCGCCGGTGCGGTCGGCAAGCGATTGCAAACGTGCCCGTGCGGCCGCATAGATTCCGACGATGTTTGGCGTTTGCAAAGGCAGTCGTTTCGGATCGCCCGAAGGCAATGCCAACGGATAAATCGTGACGCCCAGTCGATCGGCCGAGTTCAACACCGAATTCAGATCGGTACTCGTATGCGGCTGGATCGCGGCCAACGCTTCTTCGTCCGTTTGTGCTTTCGACAGCGTGGCGCGATCGGTGTTGCGAAGACGAGTGTCGAGGCCGTCCGTCAGCACGACGATCGCTTTGCGGCGTTGACCTTCCTTCTCCAACTCTTTCAGCGAGTATTTCAGCGCTTCGTAAAAATGGGTTTCACCGGCGCCGCTCGCGATCTCGATCGCGTATGCGGTCTTGCGACGATCGGTCGAAAAGCCGCTTAACGATTTAACGTCTTTGTTGAACTGAATGACCGCAACGCGATCTTCGGGCGCGAGCGCGTCGAGGAATCGCTGGCTCGCGAGTTTCAACTGCTGACGAAAGTTTACAGTCGAGCCCGACATGTCGAGCATCAGCACCAGACTGAACGGCGCCTCAACCGGTTCGAAGTGCTGGATCGACTGCTTGACGCCGTCTTCGTAAATCGCGAAATCGTTTCTTGTTAACGAGGTGATCGCGCGGCCCTGTTTATCGACGACGCCGATGTTTAGCTGCACGAGGGACGTTTCAGTCCTGATGACGTCGTCTGGTTCCTGGGCACGGACCGGAATCACAGAGACGACCGCCAGGAATGCGAAAAACAGGATTTTCTCGAAGTATTTCTGGTGATCCATGGTAAATCGGCCAGCAAAGTATGCCCGCCGCCGGATAGTTTTTCAAACGCGCTGATTTCGGACGCGGGAGCAATGGATTCGGTTGCTTGAAAGAGATCACCTATAATGCGTGGACTTTGTCGTTCCTCACGAACTACCGGCCAAATTTCTGTTCCGAATGTGGCGAGAGGATTGTGCGTCTGCGCTGGCGTGTGTGGACCAGCCGCCGGTTCTGTGACAAGTGTTCGCCGACATTTCGGCGAACGCATTTGCTGCAACGAGTGAGTGTGGCGGCTGGCGTTTTGTTACTAGGGATACTGATCGGCCGTGGCTGGCGGCGTGAACCAGCACCTCTAGTGATACAACGCACTGCCACTGTTGCGCAGCAAGGTGAACCGCCAACTCAGCCTCCGATCACTGCAGAACAAACATATCAATGCGGCGCGCGAACGAAGAAAGGAACGCCCTGCTCGCGACGTGTTCATGGACCAGTTCGTTGCTGGCAGCACAAGGGTCAGAAGGCGATGTTGCCACAAGACAAATTGATTATTAAGGAATAAGAATATACGCTGTTGCGAGTACAGGTTGGGGGCTTCACGATGGAAACACCCGAAATCATTTTCTCGCCACTGCTGCGACGGTACACTTTGGAGGAATTCTGGGCATTACCCGAACGTGAAGATGGCGCGCATTACAACCTTATCGGAGGTTTTCTTTTTTTAGTCCCTCGCCCAGATCCTCCACATGGCAAGATCGTGTCATGTCTAAACAGATGGCTCATCGTATTCATAATCACAAACAATGTGGCTGGCGATGTCTATTTTCCTCCTGAGCCCATTTGCAGCCAAGCTGAAGGCTCAACTTATCTTGAGCCTGATTTTATGTATGTCTCAAGAGAGTCGCTGCAAAAAACAGGAGCACAACGCACGTCGGCTGAGATCGTCTTTGAAGTTCTTTCACGACTAACATCGGTTTACGATTCCACCATCAAAGCCGATACATATCTAGCGCTCGGCGTTCCTGAGTTATGGCTCGTGGATCCCTGGAACAAGATCATCGACGTTCGTTTCGCGAGTAAAAAAGGCGAGATGCTGGTATGGAAGTCCATCAAATACTCATCCGGGCACGTAGCTAAATCGCGCGTGCTTGAGGGGTTTGAAGTCTCAGTCGACGAACTATTCGCAGATATTGTTTAGACAGGATTTAAAAGATTAACAGGATTTGCAAGATTAATCCTGCAAATCCTGTCATCTTTGTGAAGCAAACTGATTAGTTATTACCCTGCTCAGTCGCCTTCGACGTTGAACGATTATTGATCGTCTTCACGGGCGGCGCGGGTTTCGGTGGAAGCTTCACAGGGTTCTTCAGCTTCGTCATCACTTCCGAAATCGCGCGTTCGAGTTGTGGATCTTTGCCGGCGATCACTGACTGCGGATCGTTGTCGACTTCGATATCCGGATCCACACCGTAACCTTCGATAATCCACTCGCCCGTCTTACTCGCTAAGCCAGACTCAGGCACGTTCACTTGACCACCATCGATCAACTGTCCGCGGTTCGTGATGCCAACCACACCGCCCCACGAACGTTTGCCAATCAATGGTCCAAGTCCTGCTTCGCGGAACATCGCCGGAAAGATATCGCCGTCTGACGCTGAATTCTCGTCAAGCAACGCCACCATTGGTCCAATGAAGACGCCGTCGGGATAAGTGCTGGCATCGTCGTTCGTCCGCGAATAATTGAGTGCGAGAACTTTTCGTCGCAAACGCTCGATCAACATGCGCGACACGTTGCCACCACCATTTGCACGCACGTCGACGATCAACGCTTCCTTCTTGAGTTGTGGGTAGTACCACTTGATAAACTCGCGAATTCCATTCGCACCCATGTCTGGAACATGCAGGTAACCAACACGCCCATTCGTCGCCTTGCTCACCTTCTCACGATTGTGATCGACCCAATCGAGATAGATCAGGTTCTGCTCGTCGGTAATCGGACGATATGAAACGGTTCGCGCGCCCTGCATCGACGGCGTCTTGTTAATCGTGAGCTGCACCGGGTTGTCGGCCTTGTTACGCAGCATCCGGTAAGGATCGTCCGTCGCTTTCAACTCTTCGCCGTCAATTGCGAGGACGTAATCGCCAACACTCGCATTCACGCCAACTTCAGTTAACGGCGATCGGTAAATGTCTTCCGAATTGTCGCCGCCGAAGATCTTCGCGATGCGATAGCGACCGGCCTGCTGGTCCAGCTCGAAACGCGCACCCGGTAAACCGGAACGCGGGCGAGGTGGTGCCTGGAAATCACCGCCGTCGATATAAGCGTGTTGGACTGTGAGCTCAGCGATCATTTCGCTGATCACGTAGTTCAGATCCGAACGATGGGCCACATACTTGAGCAACGGCCTGTACTGCTCGCGGAGCGCCTGCCAGTCGTAGCCGTGCATGTTCGATACGTAGAACCAATCGCGATAACGACGCCAAACTTCGTCGAAGATCTGGTTCCACTCTTCCGTTGGCACTCGATCTACAAACAGTCCGTTAGTCGCAACTGCCTTGCGCGATCTCTCGCCCAGCGGCGTTGCGTCGTAGAGGTTGTAACCCGGTCCCTGAGCGACCAGCACCTTCGAACCGTCGTCAGAAAGCGTGTAGCCGCGAATGTCGTCGACGAGGTTCGTTTCCTTGCGATCCTTGATTGAATAGATCTTCAACGAAGGCGTGCGATCGCCCTGACGGCCGTAATAACCCGCGCCACCAATCACGTAAAGTAGATGTCCTGTTTTGGCTGACAAGCCGAAGTAGTTGTCAGCACCGACCGGAACACGCGCAACGCGATTGGTAATGCCATCGAAATCGATGTTCAGCGCTGCCGGTGGTTTTGGTGCTGCGTCAGGCTTGGGTTCTGCAGGCTTGGGTTCAGCAGCAGGAGCGCCTTCGGCTGGTTTCTCAGGCGGCTTTTCGGCAGAGGGCCCTGCTGGTTTCGGCCCATCATCCGTCTTAGCAACCGTTACCTCATCGCTTTCCGGCGGAAACGGATGCTTGACGTCTTTGCGCAACGCCATCGCGTAGATGTAAGTCGGACGATTGGTTGCGAAGTTAAACTCGATGTTCGAAAGCTGTGGCGCAAATTCTCTGTCACTCAGGAAGTAGAGATAGTTGCCAGACGGATCCCACGCGGGATTGTAGGAGTTGAAATAATCATCGGTGACGCGTCTGACTTGACCGTCATTCGCACTCCAAACATAAACTGACTGAAACTGATTCTGATTCGGCATCGTGAATGCGATGAAGTTTCCGCGCGGCGACCATGCGTAGTCACGAATCTGGCCACGGGATGAGTCCGCAATTTCAACAACCTTGCGATCCGCGAGCGTGAGAACGTAGAGCTTTCCGTCCTTGTCGCTAAACGAGATTCGCTTGCCGTCGGGCGCCCAATCGGGCGCGTACCGCATCGCCGTGCCACCCTTCGTGATCTGCTCGGCAGGTTTCGAACCGTCCTGCGGAATCAGGTAAAGCTCTTCTTCGCCGCTCTTGTCGGAAATAAACGCGATCTGCGAACCATCAGGCGACCAGGCTGGCCACTTGTCGTGCGCGCCGGAAGAATCAGTCAGGTTTCGCGTTGGGCCCTTTTCGACCGGGGCGGTGAAGATATCGCCGCGAGCTGCAAACAATGCGCGCTCGCCCTTCGGACTGAGGCCAACGTTCTCGATCAAATTCGCCGCCGACACGCGACTCGGCCGGCTCCAATTACCTTCGTTAGGAACATTGATCGAAATCGGCGTGCTCTTCTTGCTGCGGGCATCCATCACCTGAAGCTCGCCGTTCATTTCGTAAACGATCTGGCCCTCGTTGTCTGAACTCGGCCAGCGTACGTCCCACGATCGGCTCGTCGTGACTTGCGTTGTTCGCCCACTCGGTACGTTGTAGGCGTAAAGATTAAAGTGCCCGTCGCGATCCGAATTGAAGTAGATGGTGTCGCCAATCCACATCGCGTCGCGCGTCGGTCTCGGACCTTCCGTGATCCGCTTCGCGGCATTGCTGCTCAGATTGAAAATGAAAAGTTGATTTGCCTGGCCGCCGCCGTATCGTTTTTCGGAACGGAAGTCGCGCGACTGTGGCGAGTAAACAATCTCGTCGTTGTTTGGCGACAAGTCACCTGAACCCGCGGTCGGCATCGGAAACGCAGTCGCAGGTCCGCCGTCAACTGAAACGGAGTAAAGTCGCGCGATCGGAAGCGACCACGAATCTCTGAGCGACCGAAAGATGATGCGCTTGCTGTCTTTCGTCCAGCCAAACACCTGATTGTCCCAGCCCCAGCGCGGCGCGAGCGGTCCGCGTGCCGGATAGAACGTCAACTGTTTCGGATCGCCGCCGGAAGTCGGGACGACGTAGACCTGCTCGTCGCCGTCGTACTGACCAGTAAACGCAACCCACTTGCCGTCAGGGGAAAATTTCCCAAACACTTCGATACCGGAATGCGAAGTCAAACGGGCTGCGGAACCGCCGCTCGAGGGCGCCGTCCAAAGGTCACCGCCGTAAGTGAAAACAACGCGATCACCCCGAATATCGGGGAATCGAAGAAGTTTTGTTTGGGAGAAAACTGAGGTAGTGGAAAAGACAACAATGCCAACGAGGGCTAAGAGACTCTTAGTAAACAAGGGGAATCCTCCTTAGAACCGCGGATAATACGGATCACTTCCGATTTTTGAATGCGTCGTTCAGTTCTGTGTGCCTACTGGTTAACACCACCGAGCGGCCATCTATTAACAAATATCGGATGTGGGTACGAATTTCGAGTAAATCACCGTCGGTCACGACCAAATTAGCCATCTTGCCGACCTCAATCGACCCCAAACGATCCGCCACATTCAATATTTGCGCAGGATACAGTGTGACTGCCTTCACTGCATCGGCCTTTGACAGCCCGAAAGCCGAAGCCATTCCCGCGTATTGCGCCAGATTTCGCACTTCCGGACCGGCATCGCCACTGGATATGCAGAAACGCACGCCAGCCTGCTGAAGTTTCGCTGCGTTTTCATAAAGTGAGTCGTAATTGTCGTCTTCACGCGATGGCAGAGAGAAGATGCCCGTCAGAATTACGGGAACATTTTTCTCTTTAAGAAGATTGACGACTTTGCCGGCGTCGTTGCCGCCGAGAATGATCGGCTTCAACTTCATCTCCTCTGCGAAGCGTAGCGCGCCACGAATTTCGGCTTCGCGATCCGCACGAAAAATCACAGGCTGTTCGCCGCGAACGTACGGAACGAGCGGTTCGAGCACGACGTTGCGATCCGGACGGGGCAACGATTTGTCTTTCGCGTAAGCATCCTGAGCGCGTCCGTATGCTTCGGCATCACGCAACATCTTGCGAATCTGATCGACCTGACGCTCGTTTTGCGTCAACGTTTCGGCAAGGTTTGTCGGCTGTTGTTGAAAACCGCCAAAGCCGCCACCACCACCGCCGATGCGTGGATAGTTGATGACGAGAGCGACTTGCGGCACGACTGCCATCTCTTTCGGCACCGTACCGAGCAGATTGATCAGCGCTGCCTGGCCGGAAATCAGGCCGCCGGTCGGGGCTGTCAACGTGTTGGTTATTCCTTCAACGCGAGTCACGGCGATGTGAGCGCTGTGCGGGTTAACGGCGATGATCGCCTTTGCGTTTGGATTCAATTCGCCGACTTCGGACAGGTCGACCGTGCCGTTCGCGCCCTGTGGAACTTCGACGAGGCCCATGTTCGTGCCTGCGTCGATCATTCCCGGATAAACCGACAAACCGCTGCCGTCGATTGTCTGCGCACCGGCAGGAACAGAAACGTTCGCGCCGACAGCTTCGATCTTTCCGTCACGAATGACGATCGTGCCGCGCTCGATATCCGGGCCGGTAACAGTGACGATCCTCGCGTTGCGAATCGCGATCGTACCTCGCGGCGGCATGACGCCTTCCTGGGCTGTGGGATTGCCGATTTGCTGTGCGAACAACGAAGTCGCACAAATCACTAATACAAGTAACGTCCTGATCATAAACTCTCCATTTTTAGCCACAGATAAACGCGGATTACGGCTTTTCGACTTCAACATCATCATCCTCGTGTTTGCTTGGGCGGCGGCGCGGAGTTTGCGGCGACGCTCCCTGCGTGCGCGGACGATTCGGCTCGGCTTGCTCAAGAGCAGCGCGTTCCTTCGCGAGTTCCGGACGGCGCGCGAGATCCTGTTCGCGATCGAAGAAAACTTCGCCATCGATGAACGTGGTATCGACTCGCGAATAGACACTGAACGGATGACCGTTCCAGATCGCCAGGTCTGCATCCTTGCCGACCTCGATCGACCCAACACGAGCCTGAATCCCGAGCTGAATCGCGGGATTGAGAGTCACGAGTTTCAACGCCTGCTCTTCCGTCAGATCGCCCCAATGCATCGCCTTCGCAGCTTCGATATTCAACCGCCGCGCTCTTTCATCGGAGTCGGAATTCATCGAGACGACGACACCCGCACGCGTCATGATCGCGGCGTTGTAAGGAATCGCGTCGTAAGCTTCGATCTTGTACGCCCAGGAATCGGCAAACATCGACGCGCCGGCGCCGTGCGCTGCGATCTCTTTCGCGACTTTGTAACCCTCGAGCACGTGCTGGAAAGTTTTGATCTTGAAACCAAACTCGTCCGCGATGTTTATCAGCATCAGGATCTCACTTGCGATATAGCAGTGCGCGTGAACGTAGCGCTTGCCTTCGAGAATCTCGACGAGCGGTTCGAGTTGCAGATCGCGACGTGGCGGGATCAGGTTCTTATCTTTCTTCGCGGCTTCGCGGTATTCGTCCCAGGTGCGCTTGTAATCCCGAGCGCGCGTGAACGCATCGCGAATCACTTCTTCCACGCCCATGCGCGTGTTTGGATAACGCCGTGTTACGCCTGGCTGATTCGGTTGGCTCGAACGCTTCACGTTTTCGCCGAGTGCGAACTTGATCCCCGGCATCGCTCCCGGAAACAAAAACTCGCTGGCCGGACGCCCGTATTTGATCTTCACGACTGTGTTCAGTCCGCCAATCGGGTTCGCCGAACCGTGCAGCAGGTTCAACGTCGTCACGCCACCTGCGAGCTCACGATAGAGATCGACGTCGGTCGTATTCAGCACGTCCTGTGTTCGCACCATTGAGGTGACGGCGAGCGTGCCTTCGTTGATCGTGTCGAGCATCGAGTGTGAATGGCAGTCGATGATACCGGGCATGACGTACTTGCCGGTGCCGTCGACGACGCGCGCGTTCGGAGCGCTCAGGTTCTTGCCGATAGCAGCGATCTTGCCGTTGCGCATGAGCACGTCGGTGTTTTGCAACGTGCCGTGCGTGACGGTGAGTACTGTCGCGTTGCGAATGAGTGTCTCCGGCGCGGATGGACGCTGCGCACGCGACGCGTTCAAAGGTATCGTGCTGACGATTGCAATAAAAAGGAGTTTTGCGATGAATCGTTTCATGTTGCTCCTAACAGAAGATTTCCCCCGCAACGGCGCGACGGCGCAACGGAAAACGTGGCGCCGTGGCGCCGTTGCGTGAGAAAAACTAATTTGGCTGTCCTGACCTCGTTGCTGTAAATGTGCCCGGCGATGAGCCGACGATTGTGACGTTGCCGCGGATTTCGTTATTCGCGAGACGGCCGCTAAATGTCGCTTCCTTCGTTTGTCCTTCGACGTTCACCGACGCGGTGAACCGCACGTCTCCCATGCTTACCGACGCATTCGAAATCTCTCCCGCGCCGAGTGGACCAGAGATCGATCCACTCAAACGATCGCCTTCCTGTTGCAGGCTCAACGTGATGGACTTGTCACCCTGGCCCTCCAGGCTGACGTTAACCGTCCACGTTCCACTCAAGCTATTCCGGCCGGAACCGAAACCACCACCACCCGCGGGCGGTCGGATATCGACCGGACGACCGTCGATGAACACGTTCGTAACGCGACCGTTGCGGTCAAACAGATCGCCACGCGTCACCGTCAAATTCGCGATCTTTCCAACCTCAATCGAACCGAGTTGATTCTGAACGCCGAGAATCTCCGCGGGCCAAATCGTGAACGCACGCACCGCATCGGCCGTCTGAAGACCGTTCTCAATCGTGATTCTCGTGTTGCCGAGTAGATCCGAGATGTTCGTCATGGAACCTGACTGAAACGCAAAGCGAACACCCGCCTTCGCGAGCTTCCCGGCCGTCTGCTGTGCTTCGACACGCTCACGCAGCACACGCAGCGGCTCGGGATCAGCTTCCGGCAACGCCGCCGTCGTGCGTCGCGGCAAATTCAGCGAAAGCAATACGGGCACATTCTGCTTTGCGAGACGATCGGCAACTTGATCGGCTTCGCGTCCACCGGCAATGATCAACTTGAGTTTGAACTCCGCACCGAGATCCAACGCGCGCGAGATCTCGCGTTCGCTGTTGGCCAACATTACTACCGGCATGCGCCCGTCAATGACCGGAATCAACGCCGCCAGCGATCGATCTGTCTCGGGACGTCGGGTTCCACGCGGCGAACGTTCGTAGATCTCGAGCGAATCTCGATAACGCTGTGCGTCGAGCATCATCTGACGCAAGGTTGAGAACACGCCAAGCAGCGATCCCGGATAGCCACCGCCACGCAGCGGCGTGAACCCAACATGCATGGCGACAGGCGAACGCACGATCATCTGCTGCGGAGTTTCGCCCGAAAGATTGATCAACGCCGACTGGCCCATCCAGATGCCGGAGCGCGGCGATGTGAGCGCCGCTGTGATTCCGATGTTGCGCGCCGACTCAATCTCGGCGCCGCCCGGACGGATCACATCTTCAACCATCACTTCCGGCTGCAATCCAACCGGCTGCGTCGAGTTCGGACCACCCGCAGGCCGCTGTTGCTGTTGGATGAGAAAGAATCCGCCGCCACCACCGCCACCACCCGGCGAAGGCGAAGGCGCTGCTTCGGGTAATGCGAGGTTGGTATAGGAATCGATCAGGCCCGGATACACGGTCAACCCAGTGCCGTCGATAACGCGAGCATCAGACGGAGCCGTGACATTTGCACCAGCAGCAGCGATCAGACCATTACGAATCACGACGGTGCCGCGGTCAATCACCGGTCCTGAGACCGTGACGATGCGCGCATTCGTGATCGCGTAAGTGTCGATGGCGCTGCGTTGAGCTTTACTCGCGCCGGCAAAGAGAAGGAGCAGGGTTGACGCGACAATAAGACGCGAACGGACTTTTGGCATAGGTAACCAAATCCCCATTATTCAGGTTTGTAACAAAACTTCGTTTGAGGTAAGAGACCGAGAGCTTAGCTTAAGAATGGTGTGTGAGGGAAGTGCGGAACACAGATGAACGCGGATAAAATCCGGATTTTTTCCGCGTTCATCCGCGTCCCAATCTACTTCTTGTTTGCGTTGGCGTTGGCGGTTTGCACCTTCAACATGTTCTTAACTCCGGTTACGCCTTCAACACTCTTCGCAACCGTTTCGGCACGAGCTTTCTGAGCTGCACTCGCCACCGTACCAGTCAGCGTCACGACAGCTTTATCAACGTCGACATTGATCGTCGAGTCGCGCAGATCATCTGCGGCTGCGAGATCGAAGCGCGTTTTCACCCAGAGCCAACCGTCGTTCAAACCGGTACCGACTGTGCGGCCCGATTCTTTCGCTTCGCGCGAGTAACGTTCCTTGTCTCTTTCGTACTCTTCGCGTGTTGGCGCTTTGCGATTGTTGTTGGCCGTCGTTACCGGCGTGGAAGTAGCGGGTATGTTGGCGTTAGCAGCGGTGTTGGCATTTGCGTTTACCACCGCGCGATTCTCATTTGCGGTGTTATCACATCCGGCTATCAAAACTACCAGTGCTCCCAAGAGCAGGAGCCCCTCGATTCTGCGTCTCATCTTTGCGAATTCCTCCTTGCACTGAACAGACAAAATAGTTCGGAAAACATACGTCCGGTGCAGGTGTTAGCAAACGGTGGGCCATTAGAATCGGAGGAGAGTTCTTACCACTTAACAGTTCCTTCTTTTGTTGTGTCGATTTCAGCAGTCTTTGGTACGTCGCCGAACAGATAGCCCTTGATGTTGTCGAAAAGGAAATTCTGGGCGTCGGGACTAGTGAGATCCAGGCCGTAGTGATTGATGATCTGGGTCTGCTTTTGCAGCCAACCACTCCAACATGGTTGGCAAATCTCAGCGGCGATGCGTTGCCCAAGCGCGTTGGGAAACGGCGCGAATCCGAGCGCCGGACGCTTTTCTCCGCAATGTGTGCATTTGATTGTGTCTGCCATCTAAGCCTCCTTGAAACAGGTCCGATTGGACCTACGCATCCTTCTGTGCTGCGCGAATGGCTGCAATATTAGCATCGTCCTTCGGCTTGAATAAGCCGATGGGGCGTACGTCGCTGTAGCGCAGAATTCCTTTCGCATCGATTACAAATACTGCACGTGCGACGCGTCCGGGGATCAACGACCGCGCATTATAAAGACGTGAAACAGCGCCATCAGAATCTGACAGCAGTCGCAGCGGCAGCTCGTGATGTGCCGCAAAATTCTTGTGCGACTCGATCGAGTCGGAAGAAATGCCGACAACTTCAGCGCCAGTCGCGAGGTAGTCGTCCCAGCGATCGCGCAGCGAACACATCTGCCGCGTACACACCGGCGTCTCGTCGCCCGGATAAAAGAGCAGCACCACTACTTTGCCGCGGTGATCGGACAGGCGCCAGTCCTGACCGTTGCCATCCTTCAAAGTGAAGTCAGGCGCTTGCGTGTTTATAGCAGCGTTGTTACTCATCGCTCCATCAAGCCTGCGAGAATGTTCAAGGCTTCCTCGATCTCTTCGTCAGTGTTGAAGAAATGCGGCGATATCCGGAGGCCGGCACTCGGGCGGCTATCGACGAAGACTTTCTGCTCCGCTAAACGCTCAACCATCGTCGCGGCGCTCTCGACGCCGATCATTACCGAACCGCCGCGCTGATCTTTATTTAGCGGTGTGTTGATGGTCCAGCCTCGCGCTGACGCAAAATCGATCATCAACTGCGTGCGGCGTTGTGATTCCGCGGTAATTTCGGCAAGACCGACGGCTTCGAGAATCTCGAGACCCGGAATAGCTGAGTAGAGTGCTGGAATACTCGGCGTTCCCTGTGCGAAGCGCCGCACTGATTTCGCGTATCGCATCGGTGCGTGCGCGAAGTCGAAGGGCGAATCGTGTGCGACCCAGCCTGTCAGCCGCGGGCGCAGATCTCGTTGCAAATCAGGGCGCACATAAAGATAACCGCACGATGGACCACCGCACAGCCATTTAATCGTACCGCCGATTAGAAAGTCGACGTTCCAGTCCACAGCGTTTAGTTGCATTACTCCGGCAGACTGGTAAACGTCCAAAAGCACGAGCGCGCCTTTCGCGTGCGCGTGTTCGACGATGGCCGGCGCATCGACACGATACGAGCTGCGGTAAGACGTATGCGACAACGCCAGCAGGCATGTTTCGTTATCAATAGCATCGAGAATTCTCTCAAGCGGCACTGAAATTCCGTCGCTTGATGGTACTACTTCGATTTCCGCGCCGATTTGTTTTTGACCGTCCCAGAAATATTCCATCGACGGGAAGTCGAGTGCAGTAGTTATGACTTTCTTGCGAACGCCGCTTTTGAAATCAAAGCACGAAGCGGCTGTAGCGAGTGCGATTGAAGCGTTTGGCTGGATTTGGACCGAACCGGGCACACCGCCGAGAATGCGCGCGATGCGATCGCCAACACGTTGCGACAGTTCCCACCAGCTTGTGGCCCACGCGTCTTCGCTCGTGTGATGTTCCCAGGCGTCGATGAACGCGAGCATCGAGTCGCGTGCGGCGCGCGGCACCGGGCCGAGGCTGTGGCTGAGCAGATGAATGCCTGAAGCCAGGGTTGGAAATTCGTTACGGTGCCTGTGTTCGATCATTGTTAGTAGACCGGATTAACAGGATTTCCATGATTTACAAGAATCAGCATCTTGTTAAATCCTGTAATCCTGTAAAACGGCTCACTCCCGTTACGATTACTCGTTTGCCTTCAATCTCCATGCGCTTTCGCCGTCTGATTCGCTCGTTGCATGCGAGCGAGTTGATACAGCACCGCTCCGATCACACCCCAAACGACGAGCAGTTCAATGCTTGTTAACGCCTGCCCGCTGATGCGTTGCGCCAACGTCTGCGTCCGCAAAACTCCCACATCCTGACGCAACTGAATCAGAATCATCAAACCCATCGACAGTACCGAGACGACGGCTGCCGCCTGCTGCACTCGACGCGGCAGACTGATCGAAATCTCGCTCGCAAGGGGCGGATTCAGTCGGGGGAGGAACAGGAATACTAAGCTGTGAATGAAATAAAGCACGACGAGGGCAAAAACTGCAACATTCAACGCGAGTGCAAGCTGTCCGCTGATTAGCAAAGCCGCACAACAAATGAGTGTCAGAGTTAATGCTCGTATCGGAGTTGCTGTTTCCTTGTTGATAAAGCCGAGCCACGCGGGCGCAAGTCTGTCTTCCACAAACATGATTGCGAGACGCGAAGGTACGAAGATCGTGCCGTTGAGCGCAGTCATAATTGCAGCAATCGCGCCGATCGTGACAAATATCGCCGCGCCGCTTGGTAAATAGATCGATGCGACTTCGGCCATCGGCGCGTTGCTCGCCTGCAAGCGTCCGCCCGGCAAAACGCCAAACGAAACGACAGATGTAAACACGTAGATCAGCGCCGTAATCGTGATGCCTTTCAACAAAATCTTCGGTAAACGTTTCGTACTGTCTTTCACTTCACCCGCCGTTTGCGCGATCGACTCAAAGCCGGCGTACGCAAAAAACAGCGGCAGCAAACTCGCGCCAAAACCACTCGGCCCGTGCGTAAAGAACGGCGTGTAGTTCGCTTTGTTCAGCACAAACAATCCCGGCACGATCAGCACCAGCAACGCCAAACACTTCAACGCCGAAAACGTCACCTGGAAGCGTCCAAACCAACGAATGCCGACGACGTGGATCAAGTAGAAGACAACGAGGGCAAGCAGCGCGAGGGGCAGGCGGTAACGTTGCGCGTCGATGCGATTGCCGCTGAGAGCGATCACGTAACCGGCCATCGCGTTTGCGAGATACGCGCCCGCGCCGATATACGAAATGATTTTGAGCCAAGCGCCGACGTAGGCGAGACGATAGCCGTTCAACGTGCGCGAGATGTGCAGATACTCACCGCCCGGTTCGCGTCCGAGCGGAGTTGAAAGATACGCGGCGTACGGGATCGAGGTGGCGAGAATCGCTGGCGTCAGGACGATGTAGCCGAGAATGACGCTTGGACCAGTCAGCGCCCACGCCTGGCTCGTGACCTGAAAGATGCCCGCGCCGATAAGTATGCCGATGAGTGCGGCGTACGATTCGAGCGTGCCCAGGTCGCGTCGCAGGCGGGAGGTAGGTTTCATCTTGTTAATCCTGTCAACGATTCATCAACTCATTGGACGCCAACTTTGGATTCAACACCTTTTCAGCACTCTCGACACCAGCTACCGGCAACTTGCTTCCATCGATCAATCCGAGCTGCGCAAGTACTGACGCCTGATCCCAGTAGATGTGTTCGTGCGCCAGCTTGCCGTCACGAAAGTGAACGATCACGACCAGCGCGACCTTCACGTGTTTGCCGGTCGGCTCAACCCCCGGCAACATCCAATCCATCTTGATCGTGTGGGTAAACTCAAAAACCATCTCATCGACAACGCGATCGACGCCGATCGTGCGCGACACGGGCGTCATCGCCGTATCAGGCGGCATTTGGGGAATGAAACGCTTCGAGTAGAACTCACGCAGCTCGTCATGGCCCACGCCGCCGGTCAGCACCGGCACGTGGTTCACGTAAGAATCGACCACCATCGTTTCGAGCGTGTCGTCGGTGTTACGCGTCGCAAACTCATACTTCACGTGCTCGTCCCAGCGTTCCGACAATGTTTGTTGCGCTGAAGCGATGCCTGCGCCGGCGAGATTCATGACGAAGAATTCGAGACTGCGAAGATGCGCAAGCTCCGCGGCGACAGCGTCATAATGATCGCCGCCGACGCGTCCAAACGCATGACCTTGTTCGGGGTAATCGTGAATCGTCACGAGCGGATTAGCATCGAGCGTGGCGTGGATCTGCGCCTGCGCTTCGGGTGGGCAAAACTGATCGGCACCGGCGATGTGCAAGAGCAGTGGACTACTCAGGCCCCCGGCTTCGCTCAAACTCTTTTCGATACTGACGCCGTAATACCCGACCGCACAATCAGGTTTGAAACGCACTGAAAGCAGATACGCGAGATTGCCGCCGAGACAAAACCCAACTGCCCCGGCACGTCCACTACACGACGGATGCTTGCGCAGAAACTCGAGCGCCGCGGCCGAATCTTCCACGGCCTTCGCTTCGTCGAGTTCCTTGTAAAGCTGAAAGGCTTTAGGACGGTCGGCTTCCGTCAGCTCAACTCCACGCTCGAGACGCCAGAAAAGATCCGGACACAATGCGACAAACCCGCGCGACGCATACCAGTCAGCAACACTACGCATGAAACTGTTGACGCCAAATATCTCCTGGAGCACGACGATACCTGGTCCATAACCACTCGCGGGTAAGGCAAGGTAAGCATCGAACTCACCACCGTCGAAGGCTTTAATTGTGATCATAGTCCACAGATTACACAGATTACACAAAACCAGACAAGAATCTGTTTAATCTGCGAAATCTGTGGACCAGTTTTCGCGGACCCACTCCTTGCCGGCGGTGCACACGGTGAGGAAGTTGCACATGCGGCAGTGGGGCGCGGTTTTGACAGGAAAGTTTGCGGGGTCGGACGAGAAGATCGTGCGCTGCATTCCTTCGTCGATGGCCTGCTCGCAACGAGCACGTTCGAGCAACTCATCAGCGAGGTGAACCTCGACGTTTGGATCGAGAAAGTGCAGCGTGACGCGAATCTTTGCCGTCGAGAGTGAGGGCAATAACTCGCGAACGGCGAGCGCGTATGCCTGCATTTGCAGTTGATAATCTTCAGCGGCAGTTTTCAACGCTTCTGCGAGCGACGGATGACGATTGACGGGCTTCGGCGGCGGCGTGGCTTCAAAGTCGAACGCGAATTGTCCCTCTTTCGGAGGACGAATCCGGCGTTGGAGCGGCTCGGGCGGTGTTTCGGATTTGTCGTAATAGATCCGGTTCGTTTTGAAGTCGATGATCTCGATCTCGGCCTCGCCGTTCGCGGAGTGGGTGATCAAGAGTTTGTCGATGATTCCGTTGAGAACGCCCAAACGGCGTCGCAAACGGAAGCTGAGTTCACTCCAGAGACCATCCTCGCCGGCCGGTCGCGGCGAATAATGCTCCTCGATCTTTGGTGCGGCCTCGACGCGTTTGAAGACGTCGCTCGCGAGGTAATTCCTGGCGAGTGGCATCAATGCTCTGATGGCCCTTTCGCGATCGATCTCTACGAAGCGATCGGCGAGTTGTGCCTGCCGCAGACGCAACACTTCGTCAAAACTTGTGCGCAAACACTCGTCCGCGCTCTGGTCTGACGTGTAGCGTTCGCAGAAGCGGTGGATCACAGAGCCTTTCAACGTTGCGGTGAGATTCGCGGGCGGCTCGGGCGCTTCGGCGTTGTTCCACACCGCCATCTGGTCCGCCGCCGGCAATTGCAGGACGCGATCGAAATAATACTGCCGTGGACAACGCTGGTAGTTGATCAACTGCGTGACACTGAAGCGATGAATTGCGTGGCTACTTTGCGGACTGAGCGATTTCACAAGCGGGAAGGCCTCAGTCAACGAGTCAGCCGAGTACATGCTCGTTTGCGGCGGCGCGTCAGGTTCAGGTTCAAACGCTTCCGGTTCGTCGCCGAGGTTCATCGTCAGTTGCAACTGAACATCGTCTGCGAGGTCGATCACGTCGCTGGCGCGGCGCTCGCCAAGCTCGAGTGATTGCCAGATCCATTTGAGCCACGAATCGTTCTTCGTGCTCATGTTCGCGATGTCTTCCGTCACGCCCGAAAGGATCAGGCGATCTTCCGCACGCGACGCTGCGACGTAAAGCAAACGCATGCTTTCAAACTGTTCGCGCCATGCGTGTCGTTGCTCGAAACTCGAGAACGTACAGCCGGCGACGAGATTTCCGCGGCCGTCAGGCACCTTCAATGTCAGACCCTGGTGGCGATCGAGTAAAAACCAGTTGTCAGAGGTAATACGTGAGAGTCGTTGCAGATCCGGGATGACGACGACCGGAAACTCCAGACCCTTTGCCTGGTGAATCGTCATCAATCGCACCGCGTCCGCGGCCTGATCGATCTGTCCTTCACTTTCACGACTGCCAATCGCCTCAAACTCCTGCACGTAACGCACGAAGTCGCGAATCAAGTGTGTTCCCGAACTCTCGAAGCGAGCCGCGAGCGTGAACAAACGCTCGACGTTAGCGAGACGTTGAGCGCCATCAAAATTCGCCGCAACAACAGTCAAGAACTCCGACTCTGTGACGGCAAACCGCAGCAGATCCTGAATCGGATAATGATGCCGGCGCGCGACGAGTTCGCCGATCAACTTCGCTGCGCGATCGAGCAGCTCATGCTCATCAGCACTGATAAATGCGATCTCCTCGTGATGTCGCAGTGCTGTGTAAAGCGGACGCGTCGCTGAGAAGCCGCGCGTCGGATCGGTCGTCTCAACCTCGCTCAGCAGTGGCGCGCACCGCAGCGCCAGCAACGCGTTGTCGGAGACTCCGCACAACGGCGAACGAAGCACAGCGGCAAGCGCAAGCTCATCAGTCTTGTTGTCGAGAAATCGCAGGAGCTGGATGAGATCCGTGATCTCTTCGCGCTCGTAAAAACCACGGCCCAGCACGGTTTGATACGGGATGTTTGCGCGCCGGAAGACCGACTCATAAATCGACACCTGAGTCATTGCGCGAAACAACAACGCGATGTCGCCGTACTTAACCGGGTTTGGTCCTTGCGTCAACGAGAGCATTCTTCTCGCAAGCTGCTGCGCATCGAGCACGCGTGAGTCTTGTTCGGCGCGTGGATCGTCTGCGAGCGACGGCTTCGTCGTGACGAGTAGCTCGACGAGCGGACCGGAATCACGCAACTCGCGTTTCGCTTCGCTCTTTTCATGCGCGACGTAACCGAGCTGGTCCAAGTTTTTGTATTCGCTCGCGGGCACGTCAATCGGCACCTCGAACAGACGCGCGAAGAGATGATTGAAGAACGCGATCACCGGCGGCTGGCTGCGGAAGTTCAACTGCAAAGGTCTCTCGACGCCACCAGCATCGAGCAGGATCTTCGTCATCTCACGAAATACGTCGACGTCTGCGCCACGAAATCCGTAAATCGACTGCTTGCGATCGCCCACGATGAAGAGGTTTGCTGGACGGCGGCCTTTCGCGAGCGCGAGACGTTCGAGCAACACGCGCTGCACGGCGTTCGTATCCTGAAACTCGTCGACCAGAAAGAAGCGATAACGCTCAGACGTGCGCGCGATCACCTCAGGACGTTCGAGAAGCGCGAGGGTTCGCAGCTCGAGATCGTCAAAGTCGAGCGCAGCGAGCTTTTGTTTCTCTTCGTTGAGTCGCTGATCGACACGCAGCAGCAGATTGATCATCTCGAGCGCGTATTGACGGGCAAATAAGTCGAGACACACCTGCGGCACCCGTCCCTGAAGGTCAGTACCCCAGATCAACGTATCGAGCGCCTTTACGTGATCGGCGACAGTCGATGTCGCGGACAACCGGTAGCGCCGAAATGCTTCAACGCCTCGACAGTATTCGCCGAGCGTTTCGTGCACCGGAATTGACGACAAGAATTCGCGTACCTCGGGCCATTTGTCCCCAAGATCCCAGAGCTTCTTACGTGTTCCGGGGGTTCTGATTTGTAGACCCAGGAACGCGTCCATCGTTTGGTCAAGTTCGTCGAGAGCGCTCGCATGATCCTCTTCGGTCGCGTGTACACGCGCGGTCGCAAGCGCGAGTTCTTCGAGACTCAACCCCTTACCGCGTGTCTCGCGATAGAGTTGGGCCAGAGCCGCGGCTAGACGACTGCGACCAACGCCCAACGTCAAACGCGAGATCTCGATGTGGCCGCCACTGATGAACTCGGAAAGCACTTCTTCGACGATCAATTCGAGCATCATCGCCGCGCGATGTTCGTCGAGTAAAAGAAACTGAGGATCGACACGAGCTTCGATCGGAAACTCGCGCAACAGACGCGCGCAGAAGCCGTGAATCGTCGTAATTACCGCGCCATCGAGCGTCCGTTTGTAGTTTAACCAGCGACGACGCTCTTCTTCGTTCGCGATACGCAGCATTTGATTGAGCTCACCACGCAGGCGCTCGTGCATCTCGTTCGCAGCGCGGTTGGTAAATGTAATCGCTACAATTTGATCAATAGCGAGATTGTGTTCCCTGAGAATATGGACGTAGCGCTCCACCAAGACGGTGGTCTTTCCAGACCCCGGCCCCGCCGTCACCGAGACGTGCTTGTCGATCTCGTATGCGGCTGCGGCTTGTGCTGGTAGAAGTATCTTAGCCACGGATTAAACGGATTTCTTTTTCCTCTCGATTCGATCTCGGTCGTAGCGACAGACGGCTGCGTAATCACAAAAGCGACACGTCTTCAGGCGTTCAGAGGGATCGACAACGAACCGCCCCGCACGCATTCCTTCCAAAAACTCCCAGATGCGTGCGATCACCTGCGTCCGAATTCGTTGCCAGTCTTCATCGGTAAAAATCGAATTCTTCGCACGCAGGCGCAGGTAGTCCAACTGGCTCGCGCGGTAGAGACCTTTGTTGCGCCGGTCCTGCGCGCCGCGAATCACGTAGTAACCGCCGCCCGCGATCGGCTGATCGGGCAGGATCAATTTCTCAAGTGCTTCGAGATAGATTGGAAGCTGGAGGCTCCGTCCGGAAATGATGTCACCGCGACTCGCGCCGGTAGACAACTTGTAATCGTAGGCGACGAGCGTATTGTCCCGCGCGACGTCGACGCGATCGATCTGCCCGCTGATCTTGATCGTCTCTTCGCCGACAAACGTTTCGCGCGTCAGCTCGAGAGGTTCTTCTTTCGAATCCGGATCCTTGGCGGCGGATTTCATGCCGCCGAATGCGACTTCGAAGTATGCCGGCAGCACTTCCTCCGCTTCGGCCGCCTGCTGAATCTCCAACTCATACAAAAGCACCTGGTCCAGAAGGATCTTCCGAATCTCGCGATCGATTTTCCAGATCTGTTTGTTGAGTGGCGGCACGATGCGTTCGTGTTCGTCAAACACGTCGTCGGCAATCGTCGCCAACTCCTTTTGCAACTTCCTGCTATCCAATTTGTGCAGCGCCTCGCGCCGATGACGCTCAAAGAAGCGACGCAAAATATCGTGCAGCAGTTTTCCCGCATCAATCGCCTGCAAGTCGAGCGCTGCTTCGCCGCGTGGTTCGAGACGCAACACTCTTTGCGCGAAAAAACGATATGGACAGTTGCCGTAGACGCTCAGACCGCTCGCGCTATGAATAAAGTCGGAGCCGAATTTTAGTTTGACGAGATGAAGGAGATCCGGATCGGTGATCTCGCCGTCGTAGCGACCAAAGTGAGGTCCGGCACGCTCGCGCTCGATCTCGATGCGTCTGAGCGCCGCTTCACTGAGAAAACCGTCGTTGCGCGCGAGCGTCAACAGACGGGTGATCCGCGATTGCGGCAACAAACTTCCCTTTGCGCCACGATGCAAATGCCGCTCCTGCTGGCGCACCAGACCGACTTTCATTTCCGTGGTCGTCGAAGCGTCGTCGAGGTTCTTTCCGTCGTAGTCGCGACGAACGATCTCGGTTTCGATTCGCAACGGTGCGATCGCGCGTCGCAACTCGTCGATGTAATAAGAAGCGACTGTTTCCGAATCGTCGCCAAGCATCAACGGGCGTGTGAGATACAAACGCTCAGTGGCACGACACGCGACCTGGTAGAAGTAGTGCTCTTCTTTCAGGAGTGTGTTAGGCGAGATGTCTTCGAGCGTCAAGCCGTATTCCTTGAGTCGATCGCGTTCTTCGTGTGGATAGATCCAATCGCGCGAGGCGCTCAGCGGAAAACCACCCTCAGTCAAACCGGCAATGAACACGGCACGAATACGCAGACCACGCACGTCCGTTGCTTCGAGCACGCGCAGTCCGTTTCGATCCGGCGCGCCAAAGATTTGCGACTGCGAAGTAAGCGAGCGGCGGACTTCCTGAAGAAACGCCGGCAGCCTCACTGTCGATGATTTTCCGGCCAGTTCGATGCTCTTGATCGCTGCAATAAACGCGCGCCGCAACGCTTCCAGCGCGTTGAAGTTAAGCATCACTTGCGGCAGTTGCTGTTCGTCGGTGGCTTGTTTTGCCGGTTCGGCTATTTGGTCGCGATATCCCAGGCGATCAAGAAGCCGCATCAGCTCGGTGCGCAGCTCCGTAGGTTTTCCTTCACGTGGCACCGCGTGCAACAACTCGGCAAAGCGTTGGACCACGAGCGCCGTCCAAGCCAGCGCCGCCGGATGAATATCGCGCGACGGCCGGCGTTTCTTCTCGACACCTTTCTCTTCGAGCTTCGCGGTTTCAGCGTTCTCGACGTTGTCGGCGATGTCACTGTCGCGATCGTGTGCGCCGGCATCGATGTTCAGGATCTCTTTCGTCGCGATCGCGCCGGGAAGGTCGGTGTACAACTTGAACGCACGCGCCAGCCAGGCGTTCACGTTCAGATCGCTGCCGACATACGCAAACGCATTCTCGAGCGAATCAGCATCCCAGAAACCGATGCGATGACGATTCTTCAGACGCGTAACTGTTTCGGGTGTAAGTTTCGGCAAGTCGGCCCGTAACAGATCCATGTGTCGCTCGTCGAAGCGCGACGAGAGCACACTCGTCTCAGCGTCGCTGAGCCGGAAGTATTCCGACTTGATCAAATCCGCAACTTCAGCGATTCGCGTCGTCTGAGTTTCGTCCGCAGAAAGTCCTTCGAGGAGTGTGAGAAGTTTTAGTGCGGCGCGATTTGCGGGGACGTCGCCAGCGTCGACACGCAACTCCAGGTTGCACGGCAGCGATTCTTCAAGCATCACGCGCGTGATCGTCGGCCCATACGTCGCGCGTTGACGAACCACCAGCGCGATCTCCGAGAGATCGTAATTCTCAGTCAGCACGAGGCGCTTTACTTCGCGCGCAATGGTGCGAATCTCCGTGTCGCGATCGCCGCATTCGAGATAACGAATCTCACGGACGAGCGACTCCGGATCGTCTGAAACTTCGTCTGAAGATCTCAGCGGATTGAAGAGGTTTTCACGCAGAGTCGCCAACACGCCGCTGGTCGCCGTGTAGTCGCGCGCGTAAACCGTGTCAAACTTCGCAATGCTTTCGAGTTGGCCGATCGTTTCCTGAAACGGCGCGAAGATCTCGGGATTGCTGTCGTCGTGATTGAGATTGACGATCGTCTGCGGCAACTGCGGAATCAGGTTGCGCAGGATCTCGCCCTGCACTGGTGTGAAGTCGAAAAAGCCGTCGATCACGAGCAGTTGCACATTCGCCAGCCACGGCACGCGCACGAACTTCTCGTCGATCATGCCGCGCAAAACCCAAAGCGCGCGCAATTGCTCCGCGTCTTCTTCGGTAAACAGGTTCTGATTCAACAGCTCGGCGTAATTCGAGTAGATCAAAGAGATCTCTTTGTCGAAATCGAGTTGGGTAACGCCGCGCGGCTCGCTTGTTCCTTTTTCGATATCGCGCGCACGCGCCGCGAGGATGTCTGCGAGCTCGGCCGGCGTTCGCGCCGCACGCTGAATCTCGCCGAGCAGCGTCGAGATACTGTTCACACAGCCTTCGCGCATCGCGAGTGGCGCAAATGCTTTCAACTGATTCGTCGCGAGCAACTGCAGCAGCAGTTGTGAAACCAAGCTGCGCTTTAACGGCAACTCATCACGATCGATTGGAATGCGAGGCGGCAGTCCGTGGCCATCCCCATCGACAGCCGAATAGAGAACGCGCCGGACGAGTCCACGAAACAGGTAGACAGGCAGCTCACCCCAAACGCCGCGATTGCGATCGCCGTCGAGCAGTTTTTGTGTGACTTGTTCGAGGAGCGGATACGACGACGCGAGGTAGATGAACGCGTCGCTTTGATTATTGGCTACAAACTTAGCGCAGCGCTCGATGAGTTGCGCGCGATTGTCGTTGAGTAGAGGCCCTAACCAGATCTCGTTCAAAAGCATATTTAGCCACAGATTACACGGATAGAAATCCGATCATAAATCCGTGAAATCCGTGGCCCCTCTTTAGCGTTGCGCCTTGGCCGATCGGGCCTTAAGCAACGGCATCTCTTCTTCGGGAAACAGTCCGCCGTCGTCACGGCTGAGCGGCCGGGCTGCCTTGTCGATGGGCTCGAGTATTTCGATTTCATCACCGGCAATCGCGCCGCGCTCTTTGAATCGTCGCGCCGTCACCAGCACGCGTGATTCAAGCGAACGCACGCCTCGATTGTAAGATTCGAGTGCGCGATCGAGGTTTCTGCCGATGTCGTCGAAATGGTTGGTAAACACGCGCAGTCGATCGTAGAGCGTCTTCGCCAGGTTGCTCACTTCCTGCGCGTTATCAGCCATTTGCTCCTGACGCCAACCGTACGACACCGCTTTCAACAACGCGATCAGCGTCGTCGGAGTCGCGATGATGACCCCCTGGCTGACGCCATCTTCGATCAGTTTCGGATCGTTTTCCAGTGCCGCACTATAAAACGTCTCGCCGGGAAGAAACAGGAGCACAAACTCGGGCGTCGGTTGCACAGTTTCCCAATAAGACTTCCGGCTAAGTGCCGTAATGTGAGTTCTCACGAGTCGCGCGTGATCCTTCAACCTCGCTGCGCGCACTTCTTCGTCCGTCGTCGAGATCGATTCGTAAAACGCGTCGAAGGGAACTTTCGAATCGACGACAATCGTGCGATTGCCCGGCAGACGCACGATCATGTCGGGACGAATGCGACTATCTTCAGTCGCAACCGTTTCCTGTTCGGTGAAGTCGCAATACTGAAGCATGCCGGCCAACTCGACGACGCGTCGCAACTGAATCTCTCCCCAGCGACCACGAACATGCGGCGCGCGCAACGCTTTGACGAGGTTTCCCGTCTCTGACTGAAGCTGTGAATGCGAGGTTGCGAGATGCTTCACCTGCTCGCGCAATTCCGTGTACGCGCCGACGCGATTCTTTTCGAGCTCGCCGATCTTACCGTCGACTTTTTCGAGCGATTCTTTGAGTGGCTTGATCAGGTCGCCGATCGCGCTCTGGCGTCGCTCGAGGTCACTCTTCGCAGTTTGCTGAAACGTTTCGAGGTTTTGTTTCGCGAGATCCAGAAACGACTGGTTGTTACTGCGCAAGGCGTCGGCGGATAGCGCTTTGAACGCGTCCGCCAGTCTTGCTTCGGCGCTGTTCAGCAAAGTTAGTTTTTCCTGGCTCGCCTTTCGTTCTTCTTCGAGACGAGTTTCAAGCCGCGCGCGCTCGGTCTCACCTTGAGCCCGGCCGCGTTCAAACTCGTATTTAAGCTTCGTTCTGGTGATAAGCCAGAGGGAGACTGTGCCGACGACCAGACCGATGCCCAGCATCGACACGGGGAAGACAAATTCCATGGCCGCATTCTACACTCAACTAGCCACAAAAAGGCACAAAAAACACAATATATGTACGTTGAATCCCAGGCGCTCACTAAATCTGGGCGCTCATGCCCAATCTAATTTATGTGATTTTGTGGACTTTTGTGGCTATCTTCCGAAGCTCGCTACCATGCGTTCGTAGACTTTGCGCGTGACGCGTACGTCGTTGAGGTTGTACTCGCGAATCAGATCGAGACGGCCGGCCTGGTAAAGATCGAATACTTTGCTGCCTTCGACCTCAGCAGTCTTGCTCGACTCGATGCCAAGCGCCCACGCAACATCGTCAAGACTGACGTGACGTCTCGCGCCGAGCCACCAGCGATGCATCGTGTCGAACACACCACGCACGTTGTAGTCACTGAGATTTACAAACGGTCGCGCCTTGAGCGAGTGTGCGAGGCAGCGCTGAAACACAAATGGCAGATCGAACCCGATGATGTTGTGCCCAACAAGCTCATCGCAATCCGGATCGAAGTCCTTCATGAACGTTAGAAAGTTCTGAAGCGCTTCCTTTTCGTCTTCTTCAGAGCCGTATTTGTCGATACCAAAAACGTGTTCCCCGCCTTCCGGACCGAGACCCGGAAACTCCAAACCAGGAATCGCACCGACGTGAAGAGCGATTGAGAGCACGCGGCCCGAAGCGGCACTTAGTGCACCGAGCGCGTAACAACGCTCCTCTTCCGCAGCGATGTCTTCGAGATAACGCTGCTGTTGTTCGACGCGCATGTTGCCGAGTCGCATCGAGCGTTCGAGTTGTGGTCCGACGCGCTCACGGAAATCGGGGAGGGTGAGTGTTTCGATGTCGAAAGTGTAGGCGCGCGGGAGTTGTGGCTCGGCGTTTTGGTGTTCGCGATATTGTTCGAGTGTGATCGGACGATATTCGGCGACGACGAATTGCGAGCGATCCTGGAAGCTCTCGAGTTTACCGGTGATGCCCCAGAGTCCCGGCTTCAACTCTTTTTGAGTGTCGATGATCTCGCCCCAGATCTTCAGCGCGATCGAGCCGGTGGCATTACGCGCAGAGGCGTCGTAGAAAAGCCGGCCCTGCTGCGTGCGTCGTTCTCTTACAGATGTGACGAGAACGATGAGCCACAGATCCTCGCCGTGGGGAATTTCCGGAATGGGCACGTTTCCGCGCATTAGTCGTTACCACGCATTTAATGAAGAGTGCACTCTATCTGGAAAGCCGTTCTATTTCCTGATCCATCCGGCCGGTGAGCATCAAGGCAATCATCTTGTAATCACCCATGAACGACCAGAGCGGATACTGAAACGTCGCCGGCCTGTTCTTCTCGATGAGAAAGTGCGCGAGCCACGCGCAGCCGTAACCCGGAACAAAACCGAGAAAGAACAGCCACCACCTTCCGGTCGCAATCAGATAAATCAGCAGCGCGAGGCCCGCCGTCGTTCCTATCAAATGAAGCAGACGCGTCGCAGGCTTGCTGTGTTCCGACAGGTAAAACGGCCAGAACTCTGAAAACGTTTTGTATCGCGTCGCAGTCATTGCCATAACGCTGCAAAAGCCTCGGGTCCGGCGGGCTCCTTATCTATTAGCGACAAGTTTTCTTCAACGTGCTCGACGTTGCTCATACCAACCAGAGCGGTGCTGACTCCCGGCGTTGAGCGTACAAACTGAATCGCGGTTTGAGCATCGGTTTCCAGCGAGCCGAGTGGTTGCTTTACGGCATCGGGAAGTCCTCTCGCAACCCGGCCCTGCAACATCGAGGCACTCACCATGACAGTGATTCCCAAACTGAATGCTGCTTCGAGCACCGTCGTCGGTTCGCCGCCGAGTTTCTCGTTTGCGAGCGAGAGGGCTTCAGGCATCGCCAGATTGAAAGGTAGTTGAATGAAACGAAAACCGTTCGTCTTTCCGCCAATTTCGTGCGCGATCTGCTCCATTCGCACGAGCGAATGATGCCCACTTGATTCTGCTGCCGTGCGAAAGCCGTTCCAAGTTGCGACTCCATAATACGCGAGCTTGCCCTGGCTGCGATTCTCTTCGAGACGCTCGAACGCGCGCTTCAGTCGGTCATAAAACTCCGGCTCCGAAACATATTCCAGTTGCGACTCCGGATTATGAATGTAATAGACGTCGATACACTCGATCTCCATGTTTCGCAGTGACTGATCGATCTGACTTTGCAGGTATGACGGCGTCATGCAATGCATACCGCCGACGATGTCTTCAAACGAAGCAATGCCCGGCTTAACGAAAGTCTCATCGATGTATTCACGGACGTTTCGCGGCGGCGCGCCGTCGAATGGCAGATAACCACCCTTGGTGCAGATCACCAGTTCGTCACGCTGAATGCCGTGTTCGTTTGCGAGGATCTTTAGCGCTTGGCCAATCGAGCGTTCACTTCTCTGGAAACGATAATTCGCAGCGGTGTCGATAACGTTCGCGCCGAGCTGAACGGCACGAACGACGGCGTTGGTGTAGTTGGTGTCAGTCTCTTCGTCAGGATTGCCGAGATAGGTGCCGATACCGATCGATGAAAGTACGAAGTGCTGTTGTCCGCGGAAGTGGCCCTTAGCGGCGCGATCGGCAAACGTTTCGGTGTAACGGATCGTGCCCTCAGTTGAGGCGCAATTGTTTGACATATTGAGCGAATGGTAACACGAAGAGCCTTATGTTAGTTTGTGCTCACAATGCCACTGCGAACGCAATCCTCCCTCGATGTCAGCGAGGAAGATCTTCAGAAGATCTCGTCTGAAGCGACCAGGCTCGTATTCGAGTATGTGACGACGATCTCGGAGCGTCCCGTTCGCGCTGAAAACCACGCCGGAAAAACGATCGACTCGATCGTTGCGGAACTCTCGACCGAAGGCTTGCCACTCGCACAACTGCTCGACGAGTGTCGCACGATCATGGATCTCAACCGGCATAACGGTCATCCGCGGTTCTTTGGTTACGTAGCTTCGCCTTCCACTCCGATTGGCGCGTACGGCGATCTGATTGCCTCGGCGCTCAACGCAAATATCACCTGCTGGCGTTCCGGCGCGGCAGGCACCGAGCTTGAACGAATGGTAGTGCGCTGGCTCGGCTCGTTGATCAACTACGATCGCGAGGCCAAAGGTTTGCTGACGAGCGGCGGCTCGATGGCAAACATGATCGCATTGCTCGTTGCCAATCGTCGCAAATCAGGCGCGGAAACATCGCGGCGTGGACTCTGGAACTCCGGTTCGCCCATGACCGTCTACGCCTCTTCGGAAGTTCACATGTCGATCGCGAAAGCGGCTGACATTCTTGGTTTCGGACGCGACTACGTGCGTGAGATTCCGTGCGACGAGCGACAGCGCATGCGTGTCGATCTGCTGCGTGAAAAGATTGAAGCCGACCGCAGCGAAGGTTTGCGACCATTTTGCATCGTCGGCAGCGCCGGGACGGTTAACACGGGCGTTGTCGATCCACTTTCCGAAATTGCCGCCGTCGCGGCCGAGTTCGACCTCTGGTTTCACGTGGACGGCGCGTATGGCGCTCCCGGCGTTCTCGACGAACGCAAGACGCATCTCTTCGCCGGGTTGGAACGAGCGGATTCAGTTTCGCTCGATCCGCATAAGTGGCTTTACGTTCCGGTCGATGCCGGTTGTCTTCTCTTCCGCGACGATGCGGCTGCGAAAGCAACGTTCAGCACCGAAGAAGCCGACTACATCAAGACACACGGCTACGTTGACGAAGAGGCTTTCGCTTTCTGGGATTACGGCGTTGAGCTGTCCCGGCGTTTTCGCGCGCTCAAGGTTTGGCTGACGTTGCAATACTACGGCAGCCGTCGCATCGCGGAAGCGATCGGCGACGACATCTCGCTCGCGGAGTATCTTGGTGAAGTAGTTGCAAAGGCGGAAGACTTCGAGTTGCTGGCGCCGGTGGAATTGAGCATCTGTTGCTTCCGTTACATTCCACGCGAGCGTCCGGGCGAGGCCGAGTTGGATAAGCTTAACGAAGGCATCATGGAGCGTGTGCAGAAAGGCGGCCGCGCGTATCTGTCGAACGCCACGGTGAACGGGCATTTCGCGCTACGCGCCTGCATCACAAACTTCCGTACTACGAAGAACGATATCGATCAAACTATCGCTGCGGTGCGAGAGGCTGCGGAAGATCTCACGCAACGGCGCAACGGCACAACGTAAAGGCACAACGAATGACTTCTTCGTTGCGCCGTTGCGCCGTTGCGGGAGAAATCTTTATAAATGACCTCAAAACCCGAATTGTTGGACCACGAACTACGCGTCGCCTGCGAGCTCGCACGTACCGCCGGCGCCGCCATTCTCGAACAGTACGAAGGTCCGCTCAACATCAAACAAAAGAATTACGACGATGACGTCGAGCCGGTCACGCAGGCTGACACGATCGCGAACGATCTGATCGTTACCGGATTGAAGCGTGAGTTTCCCGACGACGGAATCCTCGCAGAAGAATCGATCGATACCGAACGACGGCTTGCAAAGTCGCGTGTCTGGATGGTCGATCCGCTTGACGGAACGAATGGATTCATCGACGGTAACGGCGATTTTGCCGTTCAAATCGGACTCGCGGAAGATGGTCGCTGCGTTCTGGGCGTCGTGTATCAACCGCTGAGCGGTGTGTTGTATCGTGCGGTGCGCGGCGCAGGAACCTGGATCGAGCGACCGCAGTTCAAGCCGGAGAAAGCGACCGTTTCCGAGACGAAAGCACTCTCGGCAATGCGTCTCGCTGCGAGTCGATCGCACCGCAGTCCGCGCATGAATAAGGTCGTGCAAAGTCTCGGATTCCAGAGTGAAGTGCAACGCGGATCAGTCGGGATCAAGATTGGTTTGCTCGTCGAACGGCAATGCGACGTTTACATTCACCTGTCACCACGCACAAAGCAGTGGGACACGTGCGCGCCCGAAGTTATTTTGACTGAGGCGGGCGGGCGCATCAGCGATCTTTTCGGTTATCCTCTGAATTACAACGTTCCGGACGTGCAAAACCGCAACGGTCTGGTCGCCAGTAACGGCGTGTCCCACGATCAGATTATCGAAACGCTGGCACCGCTGCTGAACGAGTTTGGCAGAAAAAGAGTCTAGGTCCGACAGGACCCGATATGCGCCCTAAATCGTTTCTCACCTATTTTCTCCTCTGCGCCATCCCGCTCGTCCTGTTGGCGGAGCTCAACTATTGGAACGGCACGAGGACGGTCGACAGCAGTGTCGGCACGATCGCTCAGAACGATCTCAACGCTTTTTCCGTCGCGGTCGACGAACTGCTTGATGAGAATCAGAAGAGCATGCTGCAACTGGCGATTGCTCCGGCGGCGCGCAACGTAATCAACCGGCTCGATCTCGAACAAGCGACCGGCACACCGCAGCCACCACTTCCGCTCCTGAACTCACTACCAAAGCTCGCTGGCTCTCTTCATGAGCTCACCATCTTCGACCAATCGAAGAATGCACTCTGGAGCCAGCTCGCTAATGGTGAA
The DNA here is from genome assembly GCA_036401595.1 of Pyrinomonadaceae bacterium. Lineage (GTDB taxonomy): Bacteria > Acidobacteriota > Blastocatellia > Pyrinomonadales > Pyrinomonadaceae > PSRF01. Next base: position 25,548 of record DASWUM010000125.1, on the reverse strand, counting down.
TGGGCGTACGGGCGTGGCTTCAATCATCCCGTCGCACCGCAGCCGGACGAACATGTTTGGACGCAACAGGGAAACGTTTGTTTCGAACAGCTCCACGGTCCATCGGCGACTCTGCAATACTCCGTCCCGATCCACGACGAGAAAGGCACGGTCGTTATCGGCGCGGCCGTCGCGGAAGCCGAACTGGCGTCAGTGTTTTCAAACGCTTCACGTGGGCTGCAAGCAAAATCAAGTCAGCGATCGATGGTTGTCGTACTCGATCGCGCGGGAAACACCCTTTATCACTCCGATCGATCGCTCGAATCGTATCCCATCAATCAGGCGCTACCCGGCTTCAACTCGATCGCGAATGAAATGACCGCGAATCAAAGCGGCGTCGATCACTATCGTTCCCCCTCGGGCGTGAGTTACCAGGTCGCATACGCACCGTTGCCGCGATTGAACGCAACTGTTGCGATCGCTCGCAATCAAGCTGCACTCCTGTCTGCCGCGAGAAAATGGGGAGTCATCGGCTTCGTGTTGGCACTTCTGGCCGCTGCGGTCGCCGCCTTCGTCCTCGAAAGCCACGTGCGCCGGCGGTCGAAAGGAATCGCGCGCGTGACCGAAGACGTTTCTGCGATCGCTAAAGGTGAGTTGGACCGTCGCATCATCTTGCAGTCGAGCGACGACGCGCGCGGACTGGCCGACAATATCAACGTCGTCACCGAGCGACTGCGCGCGCAAATCGCACGCGAAGAAGAATCGCGACAGTTTGAGTCGTTTATTCGCATCTCGGCGATGCTCACACACGATTTGAAAAACGCGATCGAGGGTCTTTCGTTGACCGTCGGAAACATGGAGCGTCACTTCGACAATCCTCAGTTTCGAGCGGACGCGTTGAAAGGACTCACGAGTGCAACGGATAAACTGAAAGCGCTCGTGGCGCGGCTCTCGCGACCATTGACCAGCTTGAGCGGCGAACACAAACGACCCAGAGACATCGATCTCATTCCCATCATTCAACGAGTGCTCGCCATGACGGCTGAGCCGTCGCGCGGCAAACACACAATCGTCACGCGTCTGCCGCCGAGTTTGCACGCACTCGCCGACCCGGTCCGAGTTGAAGAAGTAATTGAAAACCTCGTGCTCAACGCGCTCGAAGCAATGACCGACCGCGGCGGTACTCTCACCGTTGAAGCCGGCGAAACTGAGACTGGCGCGCCGACCTTTTCCATCAGCGACACCGGACGCGGAATGAGCCGCTTATTTATCGACACACGCCTGTTCCGCCCGTTCTCAACCACCAAAAAAACCGGCATCGGCCTTGGGCTGTACACTTGTCGCGAAGTAATCAAGGCGAGCGGCGGTTTGATCGAAGTCGACTCAGTCGAAGGCGCTGGTACGACATTTCGCGTCGTGCTACCATCGATTCCACACGACCGGCGTAGCTAAATATAGAGAAGGGCGCGGCTCGACGCGGCTCGACCCTTGCGCAAGGCTTACCCGTTACGCCCGTTCCTCTGCAAGTTTTGCCCAGGTTTAGTCATTTGCGCACACGTGTGCGGAGAAACCGTTTCGAGAGATGACCAATCAATCCCAGCTCAAAGGCACCGTTCTGGTTGTCGACGACGACGACACGGTGCGCAGTGGTCTCTACTGGGCGCTGACTTCCGACTACAAGGTGCTGCAAGCGTCATCCCGCGACGAAGCGTGTGCGTTCCTCAACGATCAAGAGGTTGATGTGGTCGTCAGCGATCTGCATTTGCCGCCGAACGTTGACGACATCGCGGAAGGCTTGGCGTTGATCGACGTGGCGCGCGCGCAGGATCCGCCGCTTCAGGTGGTTGTGATTACGGGCAGCAATGCGAAACGGGCGGCGTTGGAAGCGGTGAAGCGTGGCGCCTACGGATTCTTTGAAAAGCCGCTCGATCCCGCGGAGTTGTTACACATCGTGAACCAGGCTGCACGCATGCGCAATCTCGAGATCGAGAATCGCCGATTGCGTGACGAACTCTCACGACCGCCGGGCTTTACGCACCTGATGGGAACCAGCCAGGCGCTCGAGCGAGTTTTGAAGCAGGGGCGGTCAGTGGCTGCGACAAGTGCCACGGTTTTGTTGACGGGTGAGAACGGAACGGGCAAAGAAATGCTTGCACGCGCAATTCATCAGGAGAGTCCGCGAGCCGATGGACCATTTGTGGCAGTGAGCTGTGCGGCACTTCCCGAAGCGTTGATCGAGTCGGAGCTATTTGGTCACGAGAAAGGCGCCTTCACGTCGGCCATACAAACACACAAAGGTCGTTTCGAGCTGGCCGATGGCGGCACGCTCTTCCTCGACGAGATCGGAGACCTTAGCGCAGCCGTGCAGGTAAAGCTGTTGCGCGTGTTGCAGGAGCGCGAGTTTGAACGCGTCGGTGGAACAAAGACACTGACAGTCAACATCCGTCTGATCGCAGCCACGAATCGCGACCTCGAGAAAGAAGTAGCGCAATCACGATTTCGACAGGATCTCTTCTTCCGGCTCAACGTGGTGCCGTTGGTTTTGCCGCCCTTGCGCGAACGTCCCGACGACATTCCGATTCTGGCCGCACACTTCGCGGCGAAGTCGGCGCAAAAGTACGGTCAGCCGACACCGGAACTTGAGCCGGCCCTCGTCGAAATTTTGCTGGAATACAATTGGCCGGGTAACGTGCGCGAGCTTGAAAACCTGATCGAGCGGCTGGTGGTGCTGAGTGGCACATCGACGCTTGGACTCGAATACGTTCCCGAAAAGATGTTGCGTGTGCTTCCGGGAACGCCGCCGGGCGACGAAAGCACTTTGGAAGGTGCAGTGGAGGCAGTGAAGCGCAAGATGATTGTGAGCGCTCTACAGTCAGAGGGAAACAAAGTTGCCGCCGCGAAGAAGCTGGGCATCAGTCGCTCCTATCTCCACCGCCTCATCAACGAATTCGATCTATAGCCACCAAAAAGGCACATAAAGCACAAAAAGAAATAAAATGCCTTTCTGCTTTTCCCTTTTTGTGCTTTTTGTGCTTTTTTGTGGCTAATCTGTTCAGAGAGGCAAATAGATGAATCGAAATCAGAAGATTGCTCTCGGTTGTGGTGGTGCAGGCTGTCTGGGTTTGATTGTGGTGGCTATCGCGGGCTGCTTGATCTACTTCTTCGCGTATCGCTCGCCTCGTTCGACTCGTGACTACAATTTCAACGTCAGTACGAACCGCAATTCCAATTCGAACGACAATTCCGATTTCTCGGCCAACGCGAATAACAACGCCAACACCAACGATAACGACAACTCGTCGAATTCAAACACCAACTCGTCGTCTACTTCAGTCTCGTCATTGTCTGACGACGACAAGCACAAGCTTTATCAAGCCGCAATCCAAACTGGCGACCAGGAGTTAATCCGCCGCGTCTCAGTCAAAATCGGAGTGATGGACGAAGACTTCACCCCCGGTTCCAACTATCAGGAATTTGTTTCTGAGCACGTCGGTTGGGTCATAAGAAACACTGATTTCCTCGGCACGATAAATTCGCCCGAAAAAGCGCGGGCCTACGTTAACGAACATTTCCCTCAATAAAGAAATTAGTAACAAGATGGATCCATCTCGCATTCGCAATTTCTCGATCATCGCGCACATCGATCACGGCAAGTCGACCCTCGCCGACCGCCTGCTCGAACTCACCGGAGCTCTGTCAGAACGCGAGATGGAAAACCAGGTGCTCGACAACATGGACCTCGAGCGCGAACGCGGCATCACGATCAAGGCGCACGCGGTCAGGCTCGATTACAAAGCGCTCGACGGCCAGAAGTACGTGCTGAATTTGATCGACACGCCGGGACACGTCGATTTCTCTTACGAAGTCTCGCGCTCACTCTCGGCGTGTGAAGGCGCCTTGTTGATCGTCGATGCTTCGCAAGGCGTCGAAGCACAAACCCTCGCGAACACGTATCTCGCGATCGAAAACAATCTCGAACTGATTCCGGTCATCAACAAGATCGATCTGCCCGGCGCCGAACCTGAGAAAGCGATCGAGCAGATCGAACACTTCATCGGACTCGAAACTCATAACGCGATTCTCACGAGCGCCAAAACCGGCGAAGGCGTGGCCGACGTGCTCGAAGCGATCGTGCGCGACGTTCCAGCGCCGAAAGGCGATCCGAATGCGCCGCTCAAAGCGCTCATTTTCGATTCGTGGTACGACTCGTATCGCGGCGTGATCGTGCTGTTTCGTGTTATCGACGGCACGATTCGTCCGGGAATGAAGATTCGCTTCTTCAACGTGGGCCGCGATTACCAGGTTGAAACTCTCGGCGTAAATCGTCCCACCCCGACGCCGATCAACGAATTGAGCGTCGGCGAAGTAGGTTTCCTGACTGCATCGATCAAGGCTGTCGCAGACGTGCAAATCGGCGACACCGTCACTGAAGCCGCACGGCCCACGAAAGAACCTTTTCCCGGTTATCAGGAAATCAAGCCGATGGTGTTCGCGGGTTTGTATCCGATCGACGCCGCTCAATATGAAGAGTTGCGCGACGCACTCGACAAGCTGCGACTAAACGACGCGTCGTTCTTTTACGAGCCTGAATCGTCGACGGCGCTGGGATTCGGATTTCGATGTGGTTTTCTCGGCTTGCTGCACATGGAGATTGTGCAGGAACGTTTGGAACGCGAGTTTAATCTCGACCTGATCACGACTGCCCCGGGCGTCCGTTATGTTGTCACTACTACCGATGGGCAGACAGTCGAGATCGATTCGCCGGCGAAGATGCCCGATCCGGGCCGCATCGCGAAGATCGAAGAGCCCGTGATACGCGCCGTCATCCTGACGCCCGACGAACACCTCGGCGGTATTCTTCCGCTCCTCGAAGAAAAGCGCGGGCTGCAAAAAGGTTTTGAGTACATCACTTCGAATCGCGTGATGCTCACTTACGAATTGCCGCTCAACGAGATCGTGCTCGACTTTTACGATCGACTCAAATCAGTTTCGCGCGGCTATGCGTCGCTCGACTACAACCTCGCCGGATATTGGGAGAGTGATCTCGTGAAGCTCGACGTCCTCGTGGCGGGCGAGCCGGTTGATGCGTTGTCGTTGATCCTTCATCGCAGCACTGCGCAACAGAAGGGACGCGTCCTGGCGGAAAAAATGAAGCAGTTGATCCCGCGGCAACTGTTTGAAGTGCCGATTCAGGCGGCGATTGGAAACAAGGTGATCGCGCGTGAGACGGTCAAGGCTCTCGGGAAGAACGTTATTGCCAAGTGTTACGGCGGCGACATCACGCGCAAACGGAAGCTGCTCGAGAAACAGAAAGAGGGCAAGAAGCGGATGAAGAAAGTCGGCCGCGTGGAGATCCCGCAGGAAGCGTTTCTGGCAGTCTTGAAAGTGAATGAATAGGGCCACAAAAAGGCACAAAAGGGCAGAAGACGAATTACTGCTTTGTTGTGCGCGCACCGCTGCGAGTGAGCAGATCGCGGAGCGAGTACGAGAAATTGCAGGGACAGAGATTGATTGGGAGTATCTGTTTCTGCTCGCGCGCCGTCATTCAGTAGTGCCGCTGGTCTATCGTCAACTGGATCGGCATGCGTCCGATCTCGTGCCCGTCGAACACCTCAACACTCTCAAGAAGCACTACCAGGAAAACGTCGCACGCAATACGATTCTAACTGCCGAGCTCTGCCGCTTGATCGCGCGCTTTGCTGACTCCGGTATCGATGCGATTCCGTATAAAGGCCCAGTGTTGGCGCTGTTCGCTTACGGCAATATAGCGCTGCGTCGGTTTGTCGATCTCGATGTCATCGTCAAAAAGTCTGACGTCCTCAAGGCGCGCGAGATACTGCTAGCGGAAGGCTACACCCCGTCCAAGTCGCTTTCAGTCAACCAGCAGGAAGTTTTGCTTCGCACGCAACACAACATTCAGTTTTCACGCGACGATCGTCGTTTGATCGTCGAACTGCACTGGGAAGTCGCTCCGCATCTCTTTGCTTCAACCGTCGATTCAGATCAGCTCTGGGAGCACACGATCGATGTCGATCTGAACGGCACGCAAGTAAAAACCCTTTCGGCCGAGGACCTTCTCTTCTCACTCTGCGTGCATGGTTCGCGTCATCTTTGGGAGCGTCTCGGCTGGATTTGCGATATCGCAGAATTACTTGCCCGACACAGTTTCGACTGGCCCACACTATTGAAACGAGCCGCCCACGCTGACAGCGATCGCATGTTCCTTCTTGGCTTGTATCTCGCCGGCACGCTTTTGGAAGCGCCACTGCCCGACGAAGTCGAGCAACGCTGCGCGTCAGATCCGCGCTTGTCGTTACTTGCAGACAGCGTGGTCGAACATCTCTTTAACGGCACCACACACGTGCCTGCTACCTCGAGCGAGATCTTCAGGTACAACATCGGTGTGCGAAAAACTCTTGGCGCTCGCGCTCGCTACATTCTTTACATGCTGCGACCCACCGACAGCGATCTCAGCGCTCGTTCTCTTCCGGAGAGTTTGAGTTTTGCGTACTACCTCGCCCGCCCATTCCGCATACTGAAACGCGGTATGTTCGATACTAAAATTTGACGTGTTTTTTTAAACGTGTTAGTTTCCAAGTTCATCGATGGCGAGGTCAGTCGCCCCAGCGGACCCGCTTCACTACGCTACGGACAAAGGCATTACGAGTTTGAAACGCACAGTTTTCTATCACTCTGCGAAGCGCATCAGCTTGATCACTGTGGTGTGTTTTGCCGCATTCACGCTGTCAGTTGCACAGAAACCTGCTCCCGAAACAGACGTGACGAAGCAGGCCGCGAAAGACGGCAAGACAACGGAAGCGAAAGCAGGAGCGAAGCTTCCGTACGTGCTTACGGTCAAGACTCGTCCGATCCTGAACATTTCATTGAAGGCCGAGAAAGCCAAAGTCTCTGACGTAGCGCAGGAGCTTTCGAAGAAACTAAAGGTGCCGATTTTTCTCGGAATTCAACGACAGAACGAGTTGCTGACGGTCGAGTTTAGCGAGCTCACACTCGAACCTGCGCTCCAGTTGTTGTCGCCGTTAGTTTATGTTGATTACGAGATCGATACTGGTTCCGGCACGCCGCCAAAACCGCTCGGCGTTTTCTTATACGATGCGGATCAGGCCGAGCCACCAACGACCGCGGTGGTAAATGGATCGAATCAATCGATGCTGATCGAAGGTAACACTGAAGACGGCGTCGCACCGGAATCTGACGAGGCGAAGAAGAAACTCGATGAACAGCCTTTGCGCATCGTCTACGAAAATAAGCTGCTGTCTGTTAAAGCTAAAAAGCAGCCGTTGGCTTTAGTGTTGTTGAAGATTGGCGAAGAGATTGGTGTTCCGGTTGATATTCAGAATCAGAACCTGGCGGAAATTGATACCGAAATCTCAAAACTCCCTGTTGAAGATGTAGTTCGGCAACTGTCCCCCCATATTCGGCTCTATCAACGAGCCGATCTTACACGAGCCGAAAAACGAGCTTTGCGGATAGTTCTTGCTGAGCCGCCAAAAGTAGCTCAGTGAAAACCTGAAGTATGATCGATAGCTTGAATCGACACTTGGCCCACTTTTATGTTGCCATGAATCGATCAAGTCAATATATTTACAATCAATGACTCGAGGAGGCGGCTAAACCTTGGCTAAGCAAAACGAGATTATCAACGAAGAAATCGCTGGTTTGCAGAGTGTAAGTGGGGAGCGCGAGATCAAGAAAGCTTTTGTCGAACCGACAATCTCTGTTCCTGTTGATGTTCTTGAAGCAACTACATTCTTTCAGTCGGCGACCAGTGGCGCGACCAACTAAGAAATAGAATTTCCGGTTGCATGGAAGTTTTTCAGGTCTTTGACCGGCCGGCGCCCCAGGCTTTCTACTCGGTCGCCGGTCGGTTGCTATTTGTTGAGAGCAACGATCGTGAACTACGAAGTCTGATCGTAGAGCTCTTTGCCGGATGGCAACTTACTCCCGTACCAGATCCTCATCGATCGCCCGACATTCGGATTAGTTTTCACTGCGGCGAAACGCCACAGGAAATTCGTAGTGACCTGGACCACTTTGAAGTTGCTGAAGGTGGCGTTTGCTACACGGACGGCGCAGATTTTTATCTGGCGCTCGGCAGGTCACTGATCCATCTACAACACGGTAGTCCGATCGCAATCGATGTTTCGCTACGCGAGCTGCCGGCGGCGGGAGATCCGATGCTGGCGCGCGCGACGTCGTTTGCAGTTTGCGCCGGTCTGCGGCGTTTTGGGTTGTTTGATCTTCATAGCGCAGGCGTTGTCGATCCAAGCGACGGCAAAGGTGTGTTGATTGTTGGTCGCTCGGGCGGTGGTAAGTCGACGTTGGCGGTGCAACTCGCAACGGCTGGATGGTCGTACCTTTCGGATGATGAACTGCTGCTCAGTCTTGTCGATGGCGCCGTTGAAGCGCGCGGCTTTCGCAGTTTTTTCGCGATGAGCACGGGCACGGAAGGCGGGTCTTTCAAACACTGCTTTGAGCCTGACACGGTGTTTGGCGCACAACGAGCACCGCACGTATTGCCCGGAGTAGTACTCTTTACAAGTCTCAATCACGAGGCAAAATCCCGGCTGGACAAGCTGACTCAAACTGAAACGATGATGCGCTTGATCAGAGCGTGTCCGTGGGCAACTTACGATACCTCGATCGCGAGTGCTAATCTGGAAGTGCTTTCGGCGCTCGCGCGACAGGCGAACGGTTTCGATCTGGCCGCCGGTCGCGATTTACTGACCGCAGGTTTCGCGGCGGATTTGTTAGGGAACGTCGTACTTGGACGGGGTCAGTACCGTCCGCGGTAGCGGATGGGTCGGCCAGCGGAATCCAAAATCTATAGCGATATCATGTGCTGATCGCTGACCCACCCGCTACCGCGGGCGGTACTGACCCCGTCCAAGTAGAACTGATGGACACAGAGATCTCTTTTGATGGTAGTTATGGGCCACGACGTTTGAGCGTGGAGCTCGCCAACATCTGCAACCTGCACTGTAGTTATTGTTTTCGTTCTGACGAGAATCTCTACACATCGCACGCGGAGTTCTTTCCACTCGAGTTGCTGCGACGCGTGATCGACGAAGCGCGCACCGCGACGAATGTGACGCGCATTAATTTCACCGGCGGCGAACCGACGCTTCATCCGCAATTCGAGGAAACATTACAAGCCATTCGTGAGGCGGGCCTAACCGTCAGTTTTGTTACCAACGGTTGGCACTTCGAACGCGTGTGGCCCGCGCTGCAGGCGAATCGCAAAGCTGTATCGCACGTTGCGTTCAGTCTCGACGGAGTGACGCGTGAAGATCACGATCGCTGGCGTGGCAAGGGATCGTTTGATCGATTGGTGCGTGCGTTTACTCGTTGCTACATGTCGAAGCTTCCATTTGGAATCAAGATCGTGATCCGTCGCGATCTGGTGGAGCAACTCGAGCAGATCGCGATCTTTGCTGCACGCATGGGCGCTGCTTCGCTGCATTTCGCACACGTGATGCCGACTTCAGATGCGGTCGCGGATGCCTCAGCGCTAACGCTTGACGAACAACGCGCGGTCGAACAGGAGATCGCGATCCTGGCGCGGATCTTCAAGATGAATATTGGGATCGATGTTGGTTACTACAACATCGACGAAACGCGACCGCCGTGTGCTCCGCTTGCAGCAGTGAGTATGAATATCGATTTCCGCGGGCGGCTGTCGCTTTGCTGTAATTTGTCGGGTTTTCGTGGTGCTGCGGACGAAGGCGATGTGGTTGCGGATTTGAATGTCGAGTCGTTTGCCGTAGCTTATGAGAAGTTTGCGGCGCTCGCTGCGATGCAATTGCAAAAGCGAAGCGAGGCACTGGCAGCGCTCCGCAGTGAAAACCTAACGCCCGACATTTACACCGGTTCGCCTTGTCTGTTTTGCCTGCAGAGCTTCGGGAAAATTCCGTGGCATGGATCTAATTTGGCCGCGGATGAACGCGGATGAACGCGGATCAAAGCCTCAAAGGTTTTTTGCCTGTTGACGCTGTCGTCGTCGATGGGCAGCCGGGTTTGCAGTGGATGGACATGTCCGGCGTCAGTTTGTCTGAGCCGTTCTTTCAACAAACAGTCGATCGCGCGAAAGCAGACGGCAATCGCCGTGAATTGTTCACGGAGTTCGATGCTCTGCTGCAACTCGAGAAGGAACTCGACAGCGTTCAGCCCACCGGATTCATCTTCCACTCCTCGCGCTGCGGCTCAACGCTCGTCGCCAACGCTTGCCGCGCTATCAACAACTCCATCGTCCTTTCGGAAGCAAACGCGATCGATAAGCTCGTCGCCAGGTTCATCACCGATGCCGGCGACGTCAAAACATCTCTATATTCAGTTTTTCTGCGCGGCGTCGTAAACGCTCTTGCACAGCGTCGCAACGGCGACGAGGAGCATCTCTTCATTAAGTTTGCCTGTTGCAGTTTTGCACAAATAGAACACGTCAGACGGATCTGGCCCGCTGTGCCATGGATCTTTCTTTACCGAGATCCGGTGGAAACAATCGTCTCGAATCTCAAAGACGTTCCGCCGTGGCTGCTTGATAACGATCGGCGTGTGCTGGCCTCGATCACGAGCACGTCGCCGGAGGAAGTTGCTGCGATGCCACTGGAAGAGCTGTGTGCGAGGACGATCGGCAGTCTCTTTTCCACCGCGCATGGTCTTGCGAACGATAACGGCATGTTGCTTAATTACAAACAACTCTCAGTACCTGTAATATCAAGCGTGCTGAGTTTTTTTAAGGTCGGCTTCTCGACGGAAGAACTGGAATCAATCGAGCGGGCAAGTCAGAGGTATTCAAAAGAAGCTTCGGGTTCGCGTGTGTTCGTGGCTGACGTGCACGTGAAACAACAGCTTGCCTCCGATGCGGTGCGAGACGCGGCCGCAAAGTGGGCGACCGAGCCTTACGAACTTCTCGAGCAGAAACGTTTAGAACGAACTAATGAATTGGGTGGATGACATGAGTACAACTAACCTGAGTCCGGGCAAACACGTCGTCGTTACAGATTTCGAGGGCGGTGAAGGCATACTCGTAGATCTGAACACTAAGAAATATTATCAACTGAACGAAACCGCGATGATCGTTTGGAAGGGCCTTGAAAGAGGCAAAACGACGGGCGAGATCGCGGCCGACATCACTTCCAGCTACGAAGTCGCCCTCGACAAAGCTCAGGTTAGCGTGGAACGCATCGTTGATAACTTCCAAACTTACAAGCTACTTACCGCAAAGTGAACGTCTCCTCGCGCTAAAGTATGCGATTCTGACGCTCGCTCTCTTCGTGCCCCTGCTCTGGGCATTTCGTTACGTTCGCAATTTGTATCCGGTAGCCGCATGGAATGTGATGATGGCAGGCGGCGATCTGGAACGTGGTCGCAGCTACTGCATCCTGCGCGGCGAGACATTCTCGGGCGAGACGGTCGATATACCTCCGATTACACTCACCAGCGCCCTTTACAGTCGCACCTGGACCATGGTCAACGCGACCATCGACAATCAAAGCTTCAAACTCAATTCCATTCATCCGGCAAACGAAGAGATGCTGCGCCGCTACGGCGGCATCGAGAATCTGCCGCCGGGCGCGCGCATTCCGGATCTTCTCAAAGTGTGGGGCGAGCTTTACAACAAGGGACAACCGCCATCGTCGCCACGCCGCCTCAAGGCTATTAGCCTCGACATGTATCGCTGGGACGGCGGCAGCTATTCCGATTACGACAAATTCGTAACATCGTGGCGCCAGGAACTATAAACAGCATTCTCGATCGCGTCGTTCCCCGCAGCCCGTTTGCCCTTGGTGTTGTGCGTGCGATTGTGCACGGCACATTCCTGATTTCGACTCTCTTTACTTCCTTTTCGGCGCTCGGCGCGTTGCCACCGACAATTCTTCGACCCACGGGCGTGATGAAACTCCTGCCGTGGAGCTTTTACGATCGACTACAAACGCCGTCAGGAATTTTGATCTTACAGATCGTGATGTTGCTGTCGCTGACATTGAGCACGATCGGGCTAGGCACGGTGATCACAACCAAGACGTCGCTCGTGCTTGTGATCTTTTACCAGGGACTGCTGCGTAGTTTTGGACACTTCAATCACGACGAAATGATCGTCATTTACTTTATGGTGGTGCTGGCGTTCACGCCGTGCGGGGATGCGTTCTCGATCGACAGCCGGATCAGGAAAACAACGAAAGAGCGGCCCTTGTTTGCGTATGCATATCCGATCCTGCTGATGCAGTCGTTGCTGGCGTGGGTCTATTTCAGTTCTGCGTTGATCAAACTGCGCGTGGCGGGAATGAGATATCTGAGCCCTGACAATCTGCCGGCGCTTGCGATCTTTCATTCACTCGACAATCTGCACGACACGAGTTTCCGAATCGCCTTCTGGCTGCCGCAGGTCAAGCAGTATCTGCCGATCGCGGTTGTTTTTGTACTCATCTGGGAGTTGCTGTTTCCACTTGCGATTTTTTGGCAGCGGGTTCGGTGGTGGATCTTAGGCATCGGAGTGGTCTTTCATCTTTCGACGTTGTTCGTGATGAACATCTTCTTCCCGCATCAGCTTGCGATGTATTTGATCTTCATCGACTGGGGACCACGGATTAGACGGATCTTTAAAGCACGGATTAACGCGGATCAGAGTGACAGAATTTAATTGACGCTATAAGAAGCGCGTGGTAGGTTTGCTTTGCTTTAACCATTCGGACATCGCCCACGATTAAATAACATCGCCCACAAACATTCGCCCGTTTCCCCCGATTAGGAGAAGAATAGATGCTTAGGTCTTGTCAGAGATCTTTGCTGCGTGTCGTTGTCTCTGCGTTGATGGTGCTGGTGATCGGCGTCGCCACCATTCCGGCCAAGCCGAAGACTCTGAAAGGCGCAAAGGTCGCACCGAGAACCAATGCTGCCACGACATCGACGTTCTCTAATTCCGGGGCGATCGAAATCAGCGACGTTAACGCCGGGACCGAGCCCGAACCGGCGGTTCCGTACTCTTCCGACATCGACGTGATTGGGCTGAACGGAGTGGTTACTCAAATTTCTGTGACGCTCAATAGTCTGAGCCACTCGTCACCCGACGATCTCGACATGCTGCTCATCGGTCCAAGTGGGCAAGCTTTTCAGTTCTGGTCTGATGTAGGTGGGACAAACGCGGTCGAGAATGTTTCGGTAACGATTGCCGACAGTGGCGAATCGGTGCTGCCCGATTCCGGCCCCATCGTCGACGGCACGACCTACCGGCCATTCAATGCCGATACAACCGGAGACGAATTTCCTGTTCCTGCTCAGGGTGGTCCATACAACGAGCCTGGGAGCGTTGGAACCGCGACGTTCGCGAGCGTCTTCAATGGACTGACAGCAGACCAGGTCAGCGGCACCTGGAATCTTTTCGTCACTGACGACACTGACGGCAACGGCGGTTCAATCGCTCGCGGCTGGTCGTTGAACATCACCACCAATATTCCCTCTACAACAAGCGGGCAGTTGCTGATTAGTGAATTCCGGCTGAGCGGTCCGGCAGGTGCCGACGATGAGTTTATCGAGCTCTATAATGCTTCGGGCGCGCGTCTGACGGTCCAATCAGCAGACGATTCAAGTGGCCTGGGCATCGCGGCTTCGGATGGAGTCACTCGCTGCGTCGTTCCGAACGGCACGCTGATCCCGGCCGAAGGTCACTACCTTTGCGCACACGCCGGTAATTCACTGCTGATTACACCCGATGCGACGTACGACGCAGGCATCAATGAAAACGCCGGTCTCGCACTCTTCAACAATGCGACAGGCGACGCCAGTTACAGTCTGGCGAACCGCCTCGACGCCGTCGGTTCCTCGGCTGAAGCCGACACAATTTACAAGGAAGGCATTGGCTATGCGCCTGTGCGCGGTGTCGAAGGTCTTGCCTATTCTCTCTATCGCGATTTGCGACCGGCTGGTCGACCTAAAGATACAAACGATAATGCAGCCGATCTGGTCTTTGTCGTGACTGACCCGACCGGCCTCGATGGCCAACAATTGGGCGCGCCGGGTGCCGAGAATCTTTCGAGTCCGACCCAACAGAACACCAACTTTGTGACGTCGTTAATCGCGCCCTGTACTGGCGCGAGTACGTCCCCGAACCGCGTCCGCAACTTCGCTTCCGATCCTTCAAACAACGCGACCTTTGGAACACTTTCGATACGTCGCAAGTTCACCAACAACACTCAGAACGACATCACTCAACTGCGCTTCCGGATCATCGACATTACTACCCTTCCCTCGCCACAGGGCGTCGCCGATCTGAGGGCGCTGAATTCCACTGACTCAACGCAAGTCGACCCTTGTACTTCGGATGGTCTCATCGATTTGCGAGGTGTGACTCTCGACGGCGTTTCGACGCAGGCGGGACAGCCGTTGGGTGGCGGATTAAATTCGACATTGACTCTACCAAGCCCCCTGGCCCCTAACTCTTCAGTCGACGTCAACTTTCTGCTTGGCGTTCAGCAGACCGGTTATTTTCGGTTCTTTATCAACATCGAGGCTCTACCATGAGTCGTAGTTGGACCGCGGCGTTTTGGGCCATAAAAAGCCCGGTAACAGCAAAAACCGCCATGAAAATGATAGATTTACAATTGTGGGTCAACGTTAAAAATCGTTGACTGGCCTCAAAAAAGCATGGTACGGTTTTCTGCCACACTGAACATCGTGGGCCCACCTTTAAAGGAGATTACAGGCATGTCTAAGTCATTTCGGCGTTCGTTTGTGTTCGCTGGCCTGATCGTTACGGTCCTGGGTCTGTATCAGATCGCGGCGGCACAACTGATCATTTCTGAATTTCGTGTTCGCGGCCCAAATGGCGCGAACGACGAGTTTATTGAGCTTTACAACAATAGCGGAGCCGATCATACCGTCGCTGGCGGCGGTACCGGTTATGCAGTGGCTGCTTCGAATGGAGTGGCGCGTTGCGTTATTCCAAACGGCACGGTTATTCCGAACAGGGGTCATTATCTTTGTGTGAATAGTGTTGGCTACAGCCTCGCTTCTTATCCGGCTGGTAACGGGACCACCGCGACTGGAGATGCCACCTACACTACGGACATTCCCGATAATGCTGGTATCGCAATCTTCAACACGAGTGTTGCGGTAGACTTCACGCTGGCAAACCGGCTCGACGCAGTTGGTTCGACGTCGGAAGCGAATACACTCTACAAAGAAGGAACGGGTTATCCCGCGCTGACGCCGTTCTCGATCGATTACTCGTTCTATCGTGACAACTGCGGTAAATCAGGTTCGATTACCACTTTTGGCGCGTGCACGATCAGCACACCAAAAGATACCAACAACAACGCCGCCGACTTCATCTTTGTCGACACAAACGGCACATCGGCCGGCGCCGGCCAGCGCCTTGGCGCTCCCGGACCAGAAAATCTCAGCTCACCGATTCAGCGGAATGCGTCCTTCGCAGTCGACCTGCTCGATATCTGCGTTGCGCCAGCATCGCCACCGAATCGCGTGCGCGACTTCACTTCGGATCCAGCGAACAATTCCACGTTCGGTACGCTGGATATTCGCAGAACGGTTACTAACAACACGGGAGGCAACGTGACCCGCCTGCGATGGCGCGTCATCGATATCACAACCTTCCCGGCGCCGAGCGGAATTGCCGACTTGCGACCACGAACTTCTACGGCAGTGGTGGTCACAGTTGACCGTCCGCCTTGCGGCAGCGGTACGAGCAACGTCACCGTTCAGGGAACGACGCTTGAACAACCTCCGTCACAGCCAAACGGCGGTGGTTTCAATTCGTCGATGTCGTCCGGAACGGTAACGCTGGCGACTCCAATCGCTAACGGTGCTTCGCTTGATGTGAGATTCCTGCTTGGTATTCAGCAAACAGGAAGCTTTAAGTTCTTCATCAACGTCGAAGCGTTGCCCTAACCAATCCAGCGAGAGCATGGATTAAGGGAGAGGTGACAAACACCTCTCCCTTTTTTGTAGCCACAAGAATCACAAAAGTTTCCATGAAGATGTCGAGGGGTTTAGTAGCGAGCGCTTTGTTGTTTGCATTAACGCTTATCGTCTTCAGTCAAGAACAACCCCAACGGAAGCTGACAGACTCCGAACAAACACTCGTCGATGGATCGCGGAAGGCAATCATCGACACAGGCATTTCCGAACCGTACTTCAACACGCACTTCAAACTTCTGAACGTAATCGATAAACCGTCTGATCGCCGCGTCGCCTGGCAGTTTTCAGTAAATCAATACCAGGCAGTTTTGAACGACTCGATCGGCTATTACACCGAGGGCGCAAAACGTGTCGATACACACAGCATTGCGAAGTCTCTGGGCCAGACCACCGAGATCCAAAACACTATCCCGCGCGCGCGAGCATTGCGTCTCATGAAATCGTGCATCGGCAACTTCGAAAATCCTGCGGTCGAGTATGGGCCAGTGGATGGGCGGGCCGCACTGCTACTTACTGCGCATGCGCGCAAGCGTGTCGAAAGCAACAGTGAGCGTGAACGAGAACGCGAGCGCGCCCGTGAAGAACGCGAAGCACGTGAGAAACGAAAAGCTCGTGCGGCCGGCACTGACGTCGTCGAGTCGGAAGAAGATGAAGGTGAAAGCAAACCACTCTTGTTCGGCGCAATAAATCTGCAAACAGGAAAATGCACAAAAGGTGCTGGCGTGATCGCGCCATAATCTGTGTAATCTGTGGATGAACTCGGAGGAATAAATGAGGTTGAGTAAGCTCGGCTTTGTCGCGGTCTGTCTGGCGTTGTCAATCCAGTTGGTTAACGCTCAAAAACCAAAAATACTTGCTGACCAGTCTGCGCAGGGAGAGACAGCGCAGATTCAATCGAAGTCGATACAAGTGGTATCGAAGTCGGTGGTGAACGTGCGCGAACTCGCCGCCTCAAGCTCCTCGTCGAAATCCGCTAATCAGAAAACAGCCAAACAAACCATTCAGGCGCCGGCTCTTCAAACGATGCCGGTTCCGGGAACGATCAACGAGGTCAACACTCCGGCTCCGCCCGCGACAAATCTCAATCAGCAATTGAGCGCGGCGGACGTGCCTTCACCACTGGTCCCGTCACCGGCGCCGTCACAGAATTTTCAGGGCGCGATCGACGAAGCCGTTGGTGGTGGTCCGTCGGGCACGTTTACGATTCCGCCCGACACGATGGGCGCCGTAGGGCTCGATAAAATAATTTCGTTCGTTAACAACAACCTCGTGGTTCAAGACAAAGCCACCGGAAGCGTTTTGAGTCTGGTCGGAATCACATCGTTTTTTTCTTCGACCGGCGCAACCGGAGTCTTCGACCCGCGCGCACTTTACGATCCTTACAACAATCGTTGGATCCTGGCCGCGACCGCAGGTGCGCAGACCGCGAATTCGTCAGTCATCGTCGGCGTTTCAGACACATCCGATCCGCAAGGCACGTTCACGTTGTTTCGCTTTATCGTCGGCTGCGCCCCGGGTTCCCCCGGTTGTAATGCAGCGGGCGGCTGGGCCGACTTCCCAATGCTTGGTTTCAACAAGAATTGGCTGGTGGTGGCGTGGAATAATTTCACGATCAATACGCTCGCATTCACCGACGGCCGCGCTCTCGTGATCGACTATCCCACTGCTCGAACCGGAACGGCGAACGCCACAATATTCACCGGCGCTACAGCCGCGATTGGCGGTTTCTGTATGCATCCGGCCACGACGTTTTCGGCCACCGAAGCAACTCTGTACATTCCAACGCACATCAGCAGTGCCGGCGCAACCTACAGACTCCACACGATCACCGGCACTCCGGCCGCGCCAGTTTTCAACGTAGACCCAGCTAACCGAACACGTCCCGGCGGTGGTTGGACACAACCGGGCGGCGACAGTTTGCCGCAGCAGTGTGTGCCCGGAGTCGGCGCACCCACGCAGACGTGTCCCGCGACGATCCGGCGTATTGACGTCGGCGATGCTTTCGTTCGTTCGAACGTCGTCTTCCGTAACGGAAAGATCTACTACCCGCAAACCATCGCTTTACCGACTGGCGGCATAACCAATAACTCGCGCTTTGTCGCCCAGTGGACCGCCCTGAATAGCAATGGAACATTCGCAGATGGCGGTCGAGTTGAGGACGCAACCGCAACGCTTATCAACGGCGGTAAGAACTACGCTTACGCCAGTCTGAGCGTCAACAAGAACAACGACGTGCTGCTCGGTTTTTCGGAGTTTCAGTCAGACGATTATGCCGACGCGGGCTACGCCTTCCGCCTGGGAAGCGATGCTGCCGGTACAATGCGCGACCCCGTCATCTACAAAGAAGGGGAAGACTACTATTCAAAAACTTTCGGCGGCACGCGCAACCGTTGGGGTGATTACAGTCACACAGTCGTGGATCCGGTTAACGATCGCGACCTGTGGACCATTCAGGAATATGCACGGCTCCGAGTCGGCACAACCGGACAGGGCACCAACGATTCACGGTGGGGCACATGGTGGGCCATGTTGACAGCGCCTGCTGGCGCCGGCGATCTGCTGATCAGTGAGTTTCGTCTGCGTGGACCAAGCGGCGCGAACGACGAGTTTGTTGAGATTTACAATCCGAATAGCTCACCACTGACGGTTACTACTGCCGACGGTTCATCAGGATACGCGTTGGTAGCTTCCGCTGGCTCACTCCGCTTCATTATTCCGAACGGGACTGTAATTCCTGCTCGCGGCCACTTTCTCGGCGTTAATGGCGTGGCCTACTCACTCGGATCTAGTGCAGCAGGCGACGCAACCTACACTGCCGACATTCCTGACAATATCGGAATCGCGTTGTTTGCGTCATCGAATCAACCTGATTTCACCCTCGCGAATCGAATTGACGCGGTTGGATCAACATCGGAGGCCCTTCCACTTTACAAGGAAGGCACGGGATATCCGGCACTTACTCCATTCTCGATTGACTATTCGTTTTACCGCAGCTTTTGCCCGTTCAGCGGAGGTGTATTTGGCACAGCAATGGGCTGCTCACCAGGAAGCGGTGGTCTGCCGAAAGACTCTGACAACAACGCTGCGGATTTTGTCTTCGTGGACACGAATGGCACGTCGGCAGGCGCGGGTCAGCGGCTTGGTGCTCCCGGACCTGAGAACCTCGCGTCTCCGCTCGATCGCAACGCGCAGACAACTACGCTCGTGGTCGATGCTTCGCAGGCAGCGTCGTTGCCGCCGAATCGAGTCAGGGATTTCACTTCGGATCCGCCAAACAATTCGACGTTCGGTACGCTCGACATTCGCCGGCGGGTTGTGAATAACACCGGTGCGCCGGTCACAAGACTGCGCTTCAGGGTCATCGATATCAACACCTTCCCTGCACCGTCAGGCTTTGCCGATCTGCGAACACGGACGTCAGGCTCCGTTGTTGTTTCGGGAGTGAATGATGCTAGCACGTGTTCGCCGAACCCCGCGCCTTGTTCGATCACAATTCAAGGGACAACACTCGAGCAACCACCGTCACAACCAAACGGCGGCGCGTTCAACTCGACTTACGGAGCGACGACGATCACCTTAGGCACACCGTTGGCAAACGGTGCATCGATCAACATCCGGTTCCTGCTCGGCATTCAGCAAACAGGCAATTTCCGTTTCTTCCTGAACGTGGAAGCGCTGCCATAAAGTTTAGCCACAAAAAGGCACAATCTGTGGCTTTTTGTGGCTAAGGAAAGCTGTAGGTCACTACGTATTCGGGTGGCGTCTTTTCGAGAATGGGCTGTCCGTTGGCTTCGAGCCAGGCGTGACCGTCGACCTTATCGCCGGCCTCGTTTCGCACTCCAAAAATGATCCGTGTCGGGATTCCGTTGCGCAATAGATAGCGATGGAGCACGGCGGCGCGTTTCCAGCAGATGGGCGTGAACATTAAGACGTCGGCCGAGAGCAGCAGGTCGATCGCGCGGGCCAGTTCGTCCTGAGTCTTTGCGTGGATCGGCTGTTTGGGCGTGGTTCCGGCAACGAGCCGCAACGCGCGAGGCAACGAGTAAAAGCGCGCCGTCGCTGAGAGAACAGTCACCCACCACGCCATCCGCAGCAGTAGCCACGCCTCACCCGGCTTCGTTACGACCTTGCGGCCCATCCCCCTAATCACTCGCGCAAACTTTCTCATCACTGCCGATTCTAACCGCTTACTTGTAAATCTTGGAATGCTGCATTAGTCTTGAATTCCATAAGCCATTATCAATTCGCATTGAGTCAATAGGAGGATCTGTGGCGGTTATTCGTCCTTTTCGTGCTTTGCGTCCGCAAGTGGACCACGCAGAGGCAGTGGCAAGCGTTCCTTACGACGTGGTGAACACTGACGAAGCCCGCGCGCTGGCCCACGGCAATCCGCTCAGCTTTCTGCACGTTTCGCGTCCCGAAATCGACCTGCCGGCGGGTACCGATATCCACAGCGACGCCGTCTATCGCAAAGCAGTCGAGAACTTCGAGAAGCTGATCGCCGAGTGTCCGATGGAAAAGGAGAGTGAGCCCAGTCTTTATCTCTACCGTCTGATCATGGGGACACACGAGCAGTTTGGAATCGTCGCCTGCTGCTGGGTTGATGAATACGACAACAGCACGATCCGCAAACACGAGCGCACGCGGCGGGACAAGGAAGACGATCGCACGCGTCACATGCTCATGTTGAAAGCGCAAACAGGACCAGTTTTTCTCACTTACAGACATCGCGCCGATATCGACGAACAAGTCTCCGCTGCAATCAACGCGGCTCCGTTGTACGACCTCACTGCCGCTGACGGCGTGCAACACACGATCTGGCGTCTGAGCGATACCGACTCGCTGGTGAAGAGTTTTGAATCGGTACCGCTGCTCTACATCGCGGACGGTCATCATCGTGCCGCGAGTGCGAGCCGTGCCCGCGCCGAGCTGAAAGAGCAAAGCTTCGCGCACACCGGTAAAGAAGACTACAACTATTTTCTGACCGTGATCTTTCCCGATTCGCAAATGCAGATACTTGCTTACAACCGCACGGTCAAGGATCTCAACGGTCTCACGCAGGAACAGTTTCTCGACTCAATCAAGGAGCAATTCACAATTGCTGAGAACGCGGGTCCAGAGCCACCCGAACGCGGAAACTGGAGCATGTATCTCGACGGCAAGTGGTATGGCTTACAGCTCTCGCCGGCCACCACGCTACCCAGTGGAACTGTTGCCGCGCTTGACGTGAGTATTCTTCAGGACAGACTGCTCGATCCGATCTTGGGTATAAAAGACGTTCGCACCGACAAGCGCATAGACTTCATCGGCGGGCTGCGTGGTACCAAAGAGCTCGAACGTCTGGTTGACGAAGGCAAAGCGGCGGTTGCGTTCTCACTTTTTCCGACGACAGTCAGCGAGTTGCTGATGGTCTCGGATGCAAACGAGATCATGCCGCCAAAATCAACCTGGTTCGAACCGAAGTTGCGAGACGGTTTGTTGATTCACACTATTTAATTATGCGAGTTCTGATAGCGGACAAATTCGAACAGTCAGGCCGGGATGGTTTGCAGTCGCTCGGCTGCGAGATTTCTTATCAACCCGATCTGAAAGACGACGCGCTTATCGAGGCGATTCGAAACGAAGCGCCTGACGTCCTGGTGGTCAGAGGCACGAAAGTAACTGAGCCAATGCTCGACGCTGGATCAGTGAAGCTCGTCGTGCGCGCCGGAGCAGGCTTCAACACAATCGACGTGCCTGCCGCTTCGAAGCGCGGGATCTACGTTTCGAACTGCCCCGGCAAAAACTCGATCGCCGTTGCCGAGCTCGCGTTTGCACTCATCCTCGCACTCGATCGTCGCATCGCCGACAACGTTATCGCTCTGCGACGTGGCGAGTGGAACAAGAAAGAGTTTTCGAAAGCTCGTGGACTGTTTGGCCGGACGCTCGGATTGATCGGCGTCGGCAAGATCGGTCAGGAGATGATTCCGCGAGCACGCGCGTTTGGAATGCCGGTAGTTGCGTGGAGTCGAAGTTTGAATGCCGATCGAGCAGCGGCGCTCGGTGTTGAGTTGAAAGCATCGCCTAAAGAGGTCGCCGCCGCTTCAGACATCGTCAGTGTTCACCTCGCGTTGAACTCGGAAACACGAAACTTCGTCGACGCTGACATTTTCAACGCCATGAAGGAAGGCGCTTACTTCATCAACACTGCACGCGGTGAAGTTGTCGATCAGCCGGCACTCGTCGCGGCCATGCGGAACAGCGGCATTCGCGCGGGTTTGGACGTTTACGCCGTCGAGCCAACCAGCAGCGCCGGTGAATTTCACGACGAGATCGTCAAAGAAGACGGACTTTACGGCACGCACCACGTCGGCGCCTCGACGGATCAAGCGCAGGAAGCGATTGCCACTGAAACAGTGCGCATCGTCAAAGAGTTTAAAGAAACCGGTAAGGTGCCGAATGTGGTAAACCTGGCGCGCCAAACACCGGCGACGCACAGGCTCGTGGTCCGTCATCTCGATCGGCCCGGCGTACTTGCCGGTGTGCTCGACGCGATCAAGGCTGAGCAGATCAACGTTCAGGAAATGGAGAACATCGTATTCGAGGGCGCGGCCGCAGCCGTGGCTCGCATCAACCTGGATAATGCGCCGACAAAAGAAAGCCTCAACAAGCTTCAGGCAAACAATCCGGATATCATTGAGCTCGATTTGCTTGAGCTGAGCTGAATGGCCTGTAAGACCAGTTAGATCTTAATGAACACAACCCTCATCACTGGAGCATCGTCCGGCATCGGGGCCGCATTTGCCCGCAAGCTCGCCGCGCGCGGCCGCAACGTACTCCTCGTGGCGCGCTCGGAAGACAAGCTCATCGCGTTGTGCAGCGAGCTGGGTCGGCAAACCAGCATTCGCGCGCAGTATGTCGTACTCGATCTGCAACAACCTGACGCAGCGGCACAGTTGTTTGCAGAGACTCAGAAGCGGGAGCTCGAGATCGACACGCTCATCAACAACGCCGGCTTCGGATCGATGGGCGACTTCGCCAAACTCGATCTCACTCAAGAGCTCGATATCATCCAACTCAACATTCGAGCACTCGTAGATCTGACACATCACTTTCTGCCGCCGATGCGCGAGCGAAAACGCGGCACGATCATTAACGTGGCATCGACAGCCGGCTTTCAGGGTGTGCCGTACATGGCTACGTATGCGGCGACGAAAGCGTTTGTACTCTCGTTTTCCGAGGCACTATGGGATGAAAACCGGCTGCATGGCGTGCACGTGATGGCGTTGTGTCCGGGCGTGACTGAAACAGGTTTCTTCGAAGCTTCAAAGATCGATCGGCCGCCGATGCGTACGGTTCAAACGCCAGAAGAAGTTGTCGACGCCGCACTGCGCGGCCTCGCGCGGAAAAAGTGTGTGGTCGTTTCAGGCTGGACCAACTGGATCACCGTTGAGGCGGAACGATTCGTGCCGCGTTCGCTGGTGACCAAGGTGGCTGGCAAAGCTTTGCGTCCGCGCTTCGAGTGACGCGGATGAACGCGGATTGGGGACGGATTTTTTCTGGGATGGTGGGATTAACAGATGACCGAACGAATATTTAATTTTAGTGCGGGGCCGGCGGTGTTGCCTGTTCCTGTTTTGGAAGAAGCTCAACGCGACATGCTCAGTCTTCCGGGCGTTGGCATGTCGGTGATGGAGATTAGTCACCGGTCCAAAACGTTTGACGAGATTATTGGTCGAACTGAAGCAAACCTGCGCAAGCTTCTCGGAATTCCAGGCAATTATCACATTCTTTTTCTGCAGGGCGGCGCGAGTTTGCAGTTTTCCATGGTGCCGATGAACTTCTTGCCGGCTGATGGCAGTGCGGATTACATATTGACCGGAAGCTGGGGCAAGAAGGCGCTCAAGGAAGCGAAGAAGGTCGGTAGCGTGAACGTTGCCGCGACGATGGCAGACGGCGGCTTCACGCGCTGCCCGTCGCGTGATGAGATGAGCTTGAGTCCACATGCGGCGTACGTTCACTTCACGAGTAATGAAACGATCGAAGGCGTCCAGTGGAAACGAGAACCAAACGTGGGCGATGTTCCACTCGTCTGTGATTCATCGTCTGACATTCTGTCGCGCGAGCTCGATATCAATAAATACGCATTCATCTACGCGGGCGCGCAGAAGAACATGGGACCAAGCGGCGTGACGCTCGTAATCCTGCGCGACGACTTGCTGCAACGCATTCCCGAGAACCTCGCCACCATGCTCGACTATCGCATCCACGTCGAAAACAAGTCGCTTTACAACACGCCGAATACGTGGGGCATTTACATCATGGATCTCGTTTGCAAATGGCTCGTGGACCAGGGTGGCCTCGCCGGCATGGAAGAGTTGAACGAACAGAAGGCCAAGATACTTTACGACGCCATCGATGCGACAGATTTCTATCGCGGTCATGCCGATGTTGATTGCCGTTCGACGATGAACGTGACGTTTCGACTTCCGGCCGAGGAGCTCGATAAGAAGTTTGTCAGCGAGGCAACGGCGCAGGGACTCGACGGCTTGAAGGGACATCGATCGGTTGGCGGAATCAGGGCGTCGATTTACAACGCGTTTCCGCGTTCGGGTGTCGAGGCGCTGGTGTCGTTCATGAAAGATTTCGAACGCCGCAACGGCTAATGTGGAAACACTCAGTTTTAATATTGGACCAGACCTTGTCGGCATTCGTCTCGACGCATATCTCGCCTCACAAATCGAGGGCTGGAGTCGAGCGCGTTTGCAACGCCTGATCGAGAACGAAGATGTTCTCGTAAACGGCAAGAGCTCAAAACCGTCGTACAAGCTTCGGGAGAATGACGAAGTTGAAGTAGAACTGATCGCTCCACCCACAGACACTTTCGTTCCCGAGAACATTCCCATCGAGATTGTTTACGAAGACGACACGCTCGTCGTCGTAAACAAACCGGCGGGGCTTGTGGTCCACCCGGCGGCAGGCATGCCTTCCGGCACACTCGCTAACGCACTCGCATATCATTTTCAACAGCTTCCCGGTGGCGGAACAGGCGTGCGCCCCGGTCTTGTGCATCGACTCGATCGTGATACTTCCGGATTGCTCGTCGTTGCAAAGACTGAAAGCGCGCTGGAGAATTTGTCAGATCAGTTTCGCGATCGGACAGTGTTTAAGTCGTATGTGGCGCTGGTTCATGGGCGTGTGGTTTCAAATTCCGGGAAGATCGATCAACCGTTGGCACGTGATCCTTCCAACCGTACGCGCATGGCCGTCGTGCGTGGTGGTCGCAATGCGTTGACGCTGTTCCGTGTGCGACGTGCTTTCGATCGTTTCACACTCCTCGACGTTGAGTTAAAAACTGGACGAACGCATCAGATCAGGGTCCATCTCGCGTGGTTGAAACATCCGGTCGTAGGTGACGAGACTTACGGCGGCGGCCGCGACAATACCATCCAGGAGCCACGTCTCCGCGCGCGCGTCCGCAGCCTCAACCGCCAGTTTCTGCACGCCGAGAAGCTCGGGTTCACGCATCCGAAGACAGGTGAGTGGGTGAAGTTCGAGTCGCCGTTACCGGAAGGGCTAACAGAATTGTTGGCGTCGTTAGAGACGTAGAGCGCAGGAGTTCGTCGCAGGGGCGGG
>DASWUM010000124.1:0-4816 GCA_036401595.1 Pyrinomonadaceae bacterium | reverse complement strand
CCTTCGATCACGCCAGATCGGAACAAAGCGGCGCCAGGCCGCCGCACTCCAAAGAGGCGCTCAAATCAAGAGACCGCCTCTTGAATCTGTGTAATCTGTGGATGCCGTCTTGTCCCCAGCCAGCGCCGAATCGAGTCGATCATGATGATTACGGCGGCAAGCATGATGATTGCGGTGAGGCTGGTATTGATAAGACCCTGAATCGAAGTCTCCGGCTTTTGTGTCAAAGGCCAGAAAATATCGGTTATTGACTTGAATCCGGCGACCAGCGTCGTCGTGCTGACAAATGATAACGGCACGATTGTGACCCATGCATAACGTGCTTTGCCCGAGTTGATCACAATTGTCGTTGCGACGCACAAAGCCACGGCGGCGAGTAATTGATTCGCGATGCCAAACATCGGCCAGATTGTCGAAATTGAACCCGACCAGATAAAGGCCGCCCACGATGCCACCACGAGCGCGGACGTCACGACAGATCCCGGCAGCCAGTTAGGCTCCTCGAGTTTTTTATAGAAACGCCCGCCAAACTCCCCAACCAGAAATCGCGCGACACGCGTGCCGGTATCGATCGTCGTGAGGATGAAGAGCGCTTCGAACATGATCGCGAAGTGGTACCAGTACTTCATGAAACCGCTGAGCCCGGGAATGCCGTCGAAAATCTTTGCGATGCCGAGTGCGAGTGTGACAGCACCGCCGGTTCGACCGCGCAGATTTTTCTCGCCCGACTCCTGTTCGAGCCGGTCCATTTCCTTAGGCTGGAGATTGAAGCCCTCGGCAGTGTGCGAATCGACCATGCGGACGTATGCTGCTTTTTGCTCGTCAGTTTTCTGAGCGGTGTTGATGGCGAAATAGTCGCCCGGAAACAGCGACGTGGCGGCAATCAGCGCGACAATTCCGACGATGCCCTCCATCAACATGCTGCCGTAGCCAATCATGCGCGTGTCAGATTCTTTCGCGATCATCTTCGGCGTCGTGCCGGAAGAGATCAGCGCGTGAAAACCGGAAATCGCGCCGCACGCAATCGTGATAAAGACAAACGGATAGAGCTTGCCCGGAATCACCGGTCCGCCACCGGCCGTGAACGGCGTGAACGCGGGCATGTTCAGATTCGGGTGCACCAGAATGACGCCGATGATCAGAAACGCAATCGTGCCGATCTTCAAATACGACGATAGATAATCGCGCGGGCAGAGCAGCATCCACACCGGCAACACCGATGCGATGAAGCCGTAGGCTGCCATAATCACGATTAGGCTGTTGCGCGAGAGTGTGAACGCTTGTGCGAACGATGAATCAGCAATGCGGCCGCCGAGATAAACGGCGAACAGCAAACCGACGATTCCGATAATGCTCGCTTCGGCAATCTTGCCTTTGCGGAAGCGGTACATGTAGAGGCCCATCAAGAGCGCGAGCGGGATCGTGAAGCCAACGGTGAAAGTTCCCCACGGTGATTCGGCGAGCGCATTCACAACGACGAGACCGAGACCGGCGAGCGCAATAACGACGATAAAAAGAATCGCCACACCCGCGACGAGTCCTGATAAAGGACTGATTTCGGTGCGCGCCATCTCCGCAAGCGACTTGCCTTTGCGACGCACACTCCCGGCCATGATCATGAAGTCGTGCACTGCGCCACCGATACAAACGCCGATGACAAGCCACAATAAACCCGGCAGAAAACCAAACTGCGCCGCGAGCACCGGGCCGATCAACGGCCCCGCACCCGAGATCGCCGCGAAGTGGTGTCCAAACAAAACCCACTTGTTGGTGGGGTAGTAATTGTGGCCGTCGTACATCGTCTGCGACGGCACCGGGCGCGAATCGTCAAGCGCAAGCACCTTCGCAGCGATGAAAGCGGAGTAATAGCGATACGAGATCGCGATCACGCAAAGCGCGCCGATGATGATTGGTAGTGCGTTCATTTAACTCTAAAACCTAACCGCGGATGACACGGATCAAAAAATCGGATTTATTATCAGTGTCATCAGTGGTTAAGCTTCCTTCTGTCTCGACGACCCGAGGGCAATCCCGGCTGCGGCGCCGATCAAGCCCCCAATGATGATCAGTAAACCGTACAAAGTCTGAGTGTGCTTCTCGGCGGTCGAATCAAATGCTTCCGAAAATAGTTCACGCGGAGCGACGTCGTGCGGTATCACGAAGAGTCCAACCGCTACGAGGAAGAAGCAGACGGCCGCGAACTTCAGACCCGCCGGTGTTAGCGCCGGTCGTCCCAACTTCTGACCGACTGCACTGCGCGTGTATCCGTAAGAAAAATAAACTGACAAGCCCAGCATCAGCCAACCAACAAAGCGCCAGTACGAACCTTCCGGCAGGAAGTAAATCAGCGCCGCACATGAAATCGCTCCGAGACCCGGTAACAGGTAAGGCCCTAACGGAACCTTGAACGGTCTGTGTCGCCCGGGATCTTTGTGACGCAGCACCATCACACCAACACACACGAGCACGAACGCGAAGAGTGTGCCGATGTTGGTCAAACTCACCATCTCATCCACAGTTGCAAACGCAGCGATACCGCCAACGGCGACGCCAGTCAGAATCGTGGTGACGTATGGTGTTTTGAACCGCGGATGGACGCTCGCAAAAACTGACGGGAGCAATCCATCGCGCGCCATCGAAAAGAAGATGCGCGGCTGTCCGAGCTGAAACACTAGCAACACCGCCGTGTGCGCGACCACCGATCCGAAAGCGATGACGGTGTTTTGCCACAACGCTTGGGGCGCGACCGTTTCCAATGCCATCGTGAGCGACTCACCGCGTTGCGCCGCGGTCCAGCCACGCACTGTCTCCCACGGCACCATGCCCGTAAACACGCCCGCCACCAGCACGTACAGAATCGTGCAGATAATCAGCGAAGCGATGATCCCAACGGGCAGATCTTTAGCCGGATTCTTAGTTTCCTCCGCGACGGTACTGACAGCGTCGAAGCCGATGTAGGCGAAGAAAACTACAGCTGCGCCTGTGAACGTGCCAAACCATCCTTGCGGTTGGAACGGTTTCCAGTGCTCCACCATCGTCGAAGGTGAAACGTAGTAAAGCGCGAGGCCGATGAAGAACAACAGCACGAGGATCTTGATCAGCACCATGACGGCGTTGAAGTTCGACGACTCTTTGATACCCCAAACGAGCACGATCGTAATCAACGCCACGATGCCGAAAGCCAGGATGTTGAAGACGATTGGAATGCCGAAGATATGTGGCGCTGCGGCAAGTGTTTCTTCAGTTGCAGTACGATAGTTTGACGTCAGCCAGTCAGGTATGTGAATCCCGAGATTTCGCATCAGTCGATTGAAAAACTCGGCCCAGCTAATCGCAACCGCGACGTTGCCGATCGCGTACTCGATGATCAAGTCCCAACCGATGATCCACGCGACGAGCTCGCCGAGTGTCGCGTATGAGTAGGTGTAAGCCGACCCTGAAATCGGAACCATCGACGCGAGTTCGGCGTAACAGAGTGCGGTAAAACCGCATACAATCGCCGTGATTACAAACGAAAGCATCAACGAGGGACCGGCGCCTGCACGTTCGGCAGTTCCGGAAGCGGCGGTACCGACCGTCGCGAAGATTCCCGCGCCGATGATTGCTCCAATCCCGATGAGCGTTACACTGAATGCGGTAAGTGTGCGTTTCAGTCCGAATTGTGGACCGCCAACGCTGGCCAGAATTTCGTCAAGATTCTTGGTGCGAAAAATTCCTCGAAGCAAGGTGTCGCCTCCGGGATTGGATTTCGATAACTTTAACTTGCTGCTGTAGGAAAGCTTGCGGAGTTTGGCATGGAAGCCGATCTCTTGTAAATGACTTAGCGAATTAATTTAGCCACGGATAACACGGATAGAAAATCCGGATTTATCCGTGTTCATCTGTGGCTTAATGTTTTCGATATGTTTCCGTTTAGAAACATTCTCTTTCCGACTGACCGTTCCGCGGACGCGCATGCGGCGTTGAAGTATGCCGCTGCATTCGCGCGGCATAGTGGCGGGCGAGTCGTCTTGTTCACCGTGCAGGACGCGAAGTCAGGCGCGCGGTCTCCGGTCGAAGACTGGCTTTCCGATCCGGTTCTCAAGGGTGTGGACACGGAGAGAGTTTTGGTTGAAGGAGATCCGGCGAGCGAGATTGCACAGGGCGCTGTCGATCACGGCGCCGATTTGATCACAGTCGTGATGCGTGGTCGCAACCGGTTGTCACGCGCGTTCGGCAGCTCGATTGCTGAAGATATCGTGGCCGAAGCGCCGTGTGCGGTTCTGTGTGTGCGTCCACCGCAACGTGATTTCATCGAACAACAGGACGGCCAAACGCAGATTCAACTCAAACGCGTGCTCCTGGCGACAAACTTCCGTCCTTCGTCAGCCGCCGCTACTCAGCTTGCGACGCAGATCGCGAATCACATGGGCGCCGAGCTTCATGCCGTCTACGTCATCGGAGATTATTTCGAACAGATCTCAGCGATCTTTCCCGAAGGTGGACTGGCGGCGCTGACGCGATTGCACAGCTACGTTCAGGAACGTTTGGCGCAGGTCTCGCGCAGCGGCGCGACTCACATCGCCGAGGGCAGACCTTACCAGGAGATCGTCAAACTCGCCGACACGCTCAACGCCGATCTAATCGTGCTGGGAACAGCAGTTCACGGATCGTTGTTTGGAGGAAGTCAGGTGTTGGGATCGGAGATTGAGAGAGTGATCAGAAACGCGCCCTGTCCCGTGCTCTGCGTCCCGGCCGCGCGCGTGCTGACGCCGCTACCGGCACTGGTGACGCAGGTCGTTCCACAAACGTAAGGTGAAAGAGCGAGGGCGGCCAC
>DASWUM010000123.1:0-15028 GCA_036401595.1 Pyrinomonadaceae bacterium | reverse complement strand
CGCTCCCGCTCCCTGTACTGACCCCATCCAAGCGAGATCCTTCGCTGCAAAAGATGGCTTTGAAGGGCTCCACTCGGATTCACTTATGTCATCCGTCGAAGCAGATTTTGACCGGCTGGCTCTTCTCGATAATGTGGGGTGGACCGCCAACAATGCCTATCACAGTTCCCTGCTCAGGCGTGTTCCGAAGAGTTGTGAGAATGCGCTTGAGATTGGATGCGGGACGGGGGCGTTTGCAAGAGGTTTGGCGAAGCGATGTAAGCAGGTGGTTGCGCTCGATTTGTCTTCGGAGATGGTTCGAGTGGCGCGTGCACGGTCTGGAGAGTTTGAGAATCTTCAATTTGAGATTGCGGATGCGACGACTTGGGACTTTCCCCAGTCACACTTCGACTTCGTTTGTTCCATCGCCACGCTGCATCATCTCAATCAGCGTGAGTTGTTGATGAAGATCAGAGAGTCGATGAAGCCGGGCGGCGTTTTAGTGGTGCTCGATCTGGTTGAGTCGGATAGTTTGATTGAGCGTATTTGCGATGTTGTCGCGCTTGGCGTGAGCGGTAGTTTGCGTTTGGTTCGCAATGGTCGATTGCAGCCGCCGGCAGAAGTGCGAAGAGCGTGGGAGCAACATGGCAAACACGACTCTTACTTGACTATGAGACAGGTGCGCGCGCTTGCCGATGAGATCTTGCCAGGATCGACTGCGAAGAGATGTCTGTTATGGCGCTATCTGCTGGTTTACCAAAAGCCGTAGCCGATTTTTCAAGATTTAAGCAGTGACTCAAGTTCTTTGGTCGAGGCATCGACGGCGCGCTTAGCGTCTTCGAGTGCCTGCGCTGCTTCTGCTGCTTCTTCAGTTGCGCTCTGAGCGCGTAGAGCTGCCGCTTCCGAAACTGCCGACGCACGCTTCAACCGCTCCTCTGCTGCACGTTTGTACTTCTCTGTTTCTTTCGCGTCGGCGGTGGCTTTCTTGAGTGCGGCTTCGGTGCTTTGTGCTTTCGCTCGCGCATCAGCCAGGGCCTTCTTCGCTTCCTGCAACAAAACCTTTGCTTCAGCAATCTTTGCCTGTCGAATCTGGCGTGCCTCAGCGGCGGCGTTGGATTTCTGTCGTGCAGGTGGGCCGGCAGTCGCTGACTTCGCCCGCACCGGCGTCGTGGCTGTCGCTGCACCGCCGGAAATCAACGACGCAAGTAATTCAAAACTCGGGGGATCGACGTCCTGAGTCAGTCGTCCCGGCGTTGGACCATCAGGAAGCAAGGCGTATGCGGACAGCGCCTCAAGCGTGGTTGTGATGCGATGCAACGTGTCCTGCGACGCATTGTGACCCGCGTCCTGCAACAACCCCGCCGCCAACTCTGATAACTCCACGAGCGACTGACGTCGTGCCTCGAGCGAGTCGCGCATGTTCGCGACCTTTGCGGCAGACCGGGACGCCTGCGCAGTGTGAAAGCGTTTGCCCGTCGCCATTAACTGCTCGAATTCGTCGCGATAACTCCAGTAAAGCTGATTAACTGCCCAGGCCGAGACTGGAGGCTTCGCAAGCAACTTCACGCGATCCGCCTCATTGGAACGCCCTTCCTTTTTCAGCCGCGCCGCAAGTGTGTTCCGCGCACTAGTGAACTCCGCCAACGACAGCGTGAACAACGCGTCGATTTCATCTTCGAGCTTGGGCTTCATGGGTTCAAGTCTACACTTATTGGGCCACAGATTAACGCGGATTGATTACGGATGGACGATGTAGTTGCATTATTCGCTGAGGAGCCAGATCATTAGCTACGCTCAACCTGACGGTAAGACTCTCTCCGCTGCCTCCTGAGAAGAAATAACCGGATAGACCTCAAACTCGACGATGTCGCTCCAGTTTGCGATCCATTCATTGAGATAATTGACGTCGGGCGCCTCCATCAACTGAAAGCAGCGTTCAAGCTTTTCATCAACCCAACTCGAGACGTATTGCAAGCCCTCCGGTGCGAGGCGACCACGTTCGCGAAAGCGCTCGTAAACCGGCGTCGGATCGCCATTCTTGAAGTGTTCGACGATCATGTAGAGCAAAGTAGTATGCCTCCCTGCGATGAATTAGAATGAGCAGCGATGTTAATGCTAATCATTTTCGCGTTAGTCCTCGCCGGTAGCGACAACAAGTCCGAAGCTTTATACACTCAAACGCCAACGCCTTACCCAACACCGAGCTACGATCCCAACAGTTACGTGCCTGCTGCTCGAACTGGAAAGACTGTGACAGTACGAGGTGCGAACCTGGCCGACAAGATCCAGGCCGCCCAGGATGATCCGTCCGTCACAACTGTAAGAATCGAAGGTGGCGGATCGATCGCAAAACAAGTCACGCTTCGAAAGCACACCGTCTTCGACAGCTCCACTTACTCGTGCGACGTGCAAGGCATAACCGATCAGGGTCAGTTTCTTGTTGCCGACGGCGTACGTGTCGAAGGCACGTGGCGCATGCCGAAAGAGTTGCTTGACTACTTCAAGCTTGGCAACGGCAGCAACTGGCAAGATCCTTACCTGCTTAAAGTCCAGGCTCTCACCGCAGAACAACTCGCCGGCACCGGAACGACGATCCTGGAGCCCACGTTTGCAAACGGCCCGCATCCAGCGATCGAAGTCTTTCAAGCAGTCGGAGACTCAGTTGCATCACACACCGGCTCAGCTCGCGATATCGCGGTGATCGGATTTCACATCAAAGGCCGGCAGAGAGTCTATGACGGTGGCGTGCGTGCTTCAATCCTGCTTGGCAACTGCGTCAGATGCACCGCTCAGAACAATTATCTCGAAGACACCGGCTCAATCGGGATCACTTTCGGTGGCTCCGCGCTCAACAAGAACAACTACTCGAACCAGGGATTGATCTGGCACAACGTCGCTTCCGGCGTAGCGGCAGCTAACTTTGCGGCGGTTAATTCGGAGAACTTACTACTCATCGAGAATTACGTCCGCCGTCCCGGCCATCACGATCCGACGTTCGGCGGCGGCGTGTGTGGATTTGATCTCGAAACTAACACTGCCGCCGACCACAGCAAGAACATCGGCGTCTACAACAACCTGTTTGACTACGAAGACGCTGGGCTTGAATCGGCGGGCAACGCGATATGCCTGCAGGATCCGTATCAGGGAGTAAACCACGGCAAGGTCACGGCAGCGAACAACGTCGCGATTGGAGGTCGCAGCGAACACTCAAATCATCGCTACATGTCGAACGGGTTATTTCTCGTCGGTTTGAAGAAGTGTGAGATCGTGAATAACTACGTCTTCAGGACCGGACAAAATGCATTGCAAGCTTATTCGCTCGACGGCTGTCTGGTGCAGGACAACATCTTCGAGTCGACGGGCGGTGGCGGCAACTCAACGATCAATCTAAACAACGTTACGAACTCGATCTTTCGTCGAAACCACTTCCGCGTCAGACCAGGAGTAACAATCAACACTCAACCCGGCATCGTGGACAAGTGCGGCAAAGGAAACGTCTTCGACGACAACCGCGGCAACGACGTTCTTAACGCCAAATGCCAGTAGCCACAAAAAGCACAAAGGCAAGATTACTAGAAGGCTTTAGCCACAATATAGCCAATCCATACCATGACGAGTCCGACTACGTTGGAGACGACTACGTTGAGAGTCGCCAGCCCGATCGCACCATCTTTTATCAGTGTGAACGTTTGCAGTCCGTAGGCCGAGAAGGTTGTGAAGCCGCCTAACAGTCCTACCAGAATTACAGTGCGCAATGTTGCGTTGCTTGCTTCAGTCAGGTGAAAGACTGCTCCAGCTATAAGACACCCGACGATATTCACCACAAGCGTTCCCCACGGAAACGTTTCGCCAGACTGTCTCGAGACAAATGCTGCGAGCCCGTACCGCAACACGGTGCCGATCAAGCCGGCGAGGCCGATTAGAATTGTTTTAGACATGAGTCGATTTTCCGAGTGTGATAAAAGCAAAAACTCCTAACCACCGTGCACCGGCACATCGTGATTAGGAGTCATCAATCCCGAATGGGATGGTTAAAGGCGAACTCCATCGCCTGTCGCAGTTTCAGTAATAACTCTACGAGCCGCCGAATATATTACCAACCTTTGTTGCGGCGCTGCCAAGTGTGTCGCTCATACCTCCGGCGCCGCTCAGTACGTTGTCGATCTGTCCGGCGATTGGGGCCGGCAGTTTCTCTTTCAAAAAGCCGGTCACCATGGTGACGGCAGAGCGCGCCTGGTCTTCCGAGATCCCGGTCTTCTCACTGATGCGTTTGACTAGTTCGTCCATTGGTCGCTTCCTTTCGTGACTGTCCTGTCGCGATCATCGAATGCAGATTCGGGGGAAGTGGGATGGGTTGTATCAGATCGAACCAAACTCCTCAAGCGCTGAGTTCGACACTTGCACTTTGAAATCGTTGGGCCAACAATGGCGCAGAATATGACGATCATCAAAATCACACTGGCCCTGTGGTTCAGTATCCTGCTGGCCGCAATCAGCGCTGTCGCTCAAGAAAAACCTGCCCTGCGTGAAATCGATCGCACGCGACTCGCTGAGGCATTCAGACTTAGCGACCAACTCGGCGACAGTCTTTGGACCGGCTGGAGTAAAGCGCCGTTCGCAGTCTTACTCGTCACACCCGACAAAGAATTCCTCATCAGACATCCACAACCGTCGAAAGACTTCACCCTCATCGGCCACGACACAAAGCTCAAGAGCGACGTCTACTATCGCGATCGGAAGTTTGCACCGAATCTTCTGGCCACCTTCCCTGCCGTGGGTGGAGTCTCCACAATCGTGATCGGCCAGGCCGAAAACACTGACAGCAAGACTTCAACGCCCTGGGTCATCACGTTAATGCACGAGCACTTCCACCAGTTGCAGGATTCGCAGCCTAACTTCTTCCAAGACACTCAGGCCTTAAACCTGTCACGCGGTGACCAGACAGGCATGTGGATGATCAATTACCCATTCCCGTACGACTCGCCGCCGATCAGCAGTCAGTTCGCCATACTGGTTCGATTGCTCGTCGAAGCAATCGAAACGAAACCCAAGCCGCCTTTAACTCCAAACTGTCTGAGTATCTCGCAGCACGCGAGAAACTCAGACAGTTGTTGAGCGCAGACGATTACAAATACTTGTCCTTTCAATTGTGGAAGGAAGGGATTGCGAGATACACGGAGGATCGCGTGGCACACTGGGCGGCCACTAAATATCACCCGACTAGCGAGTTCCAAAAGCTGCCTGACCTCATCAGCTTCAGCGCCGCCGCCGATCAAATACGCGCGGGCACAATGCGAGAGCTCTCGACGCTCAGATTGGAGGATTACAAAAGGGTCGCGTTCTATCCGATTGGAGCCACCGAAGGGTTGCTGCTGGACAGATCAAACCCTGAATGGCGGAACCAATATTTTGCAGAAAAGTTCGATAACTGGATTTATTTTAAGCGCAACTAGCAGCAACGCACTGGCCGCTGTGCAGAATACTGCTCAGTGCGGTATAAATTGTTCAGCCGAAGAAGAACTCCTCAGCGCCTCGGTTAACGAATGAGGTGAATCCGCTTGTGATTGAGTATTTTTGTGTCAGAAACAGGCTTGCGTTTTTGCGAAGCGGGCTCTTTGCTGCCGCTACGCTGATATGTTTAGCGCTGCCGGTCTGCGCACAGGAAACGCCGGTAATCGTTCAACCCGGCGCGCCCGGCCAGCCGACACGAACGCTGCCGGCAACAACGCGCGCCACCTTGCCGCCACACTCCCCGGCCGACACGCAGTTCATGCAAAACATGATCATGCATCATGCGCAGGCGGTTGAGATGACCGCGCTCATCGACTCCCACACGCAGAACCAGGACGTACGTTCGCTCGGCGCCCGAATCAGCAGATCCCAATCCGACGAAATCAGTTTTATGAAACGATGGTTGATGACCCGAGGTGAACCGACTGCTGCGCCCATGCACCACATGGCGGGCATGGATATGTCGAGTCATCAAATGCTCATGCCGGGAATGCTCACCGCAAAGCAGATGGCGGCGCTGAAAAAAGCGAAAGGCAACGAGTTTGACCAACTCTTCCTGAGAGGAATGATTCAACACCACAGCGGCGCCTTAACCATGGTGAAAGATTTGTTTGACAATGCCGGCGCGGGTCAGGATGCCGAGCTGTTCAACTTCGCAAGCGAAGTCGACAGCGGCCAACGCGCCGAAATTAGAATTATGCAAACTATGTTGGGGGAAAACCCTTAAGAGGAGAAACGATGCATCATATCGCCCTACGTTTATTAATAGCGTCGATTGTTTTGTGCTCGGCTTTTACAGTCGCGATAGTAGCGCAAACGGCAACGCCTTCGCCGTCACAGTCGGCCACCAAAGCGCCGGACAAATCCAAGGAAGACGAAGCAAATCCGTTTGCTCCAGAACCGGCGTCACCGTTGCCGGCAGGGATGACTGGCGCCGATACCACTGATCCTCGCTTCAAACTCAGTCCTGGTGTGTACGACGCCGGTGAAGCAGCAGTCGGTATCAAGCACATCATGCTCGTGAAAAAGCCTGACGCGTTTCAGCTCGGCTCAAACAATCCTGACGATCCAAAAGTGCAGAAGACGCTGGGCCAACTCGGCGCCGGCGGCGACGTATCGAAGTTGCCAAAAGGTGTGCAGCTCGTTATCGCGCAGCTTGCTTTTGCAAACTCGGATATCGCGTTCCAGGGCAATCATCTGTTTCAGGGAAACTTTTACGGTCTGAGTATCTACGACATCTCGAATCCTGCTAAAGCCAGCTTGTTGACCACGATGATTTGTCCCGGTGGACAGAACGACGTGTCGGTTTACAAGAACCTGCTCTTCATGTCCGTGGAAATGGCAAACGGCCGGGTCGACTGCGGCACTCAGG
This sequence comes from Pyrinomonadaceae bacterium, assembly GCA_036401595.1. Taxonomy (GTDB): domain Bacteria; phylum Acidobacteriota; class Blastocatellia; order Pyrinomonadales; family Pyrinomonadaceae; genus PSRF01. Next base: position 8,166 of record DASWUM010000123.1, on the reverse strand, counting down.
GATTCGCACCGCCGGCTCCTGGCGCCAAGCCGGGACCGCCACCTGCGGAAAAGGATCGCTTCCGCGGTGTGAGAATTTTTGACATCACCGACATCAAGAATCCGAAGCAGGTCGCAGCAGTACAGAGTTGCCGCGGTTCGCACACGCATACGCTTGTCACCGATCCGAATGACAAGAACAACGTTTACATTTACATCTCAGGAACCTCGTTCGTCCGTCAGAGTGAAGAGCTCGCCGGATGTTCAGGAGAAAAACCGGACAAAGATCCAAACACGTCGCTATTCCGCATTGATGTGATCAAAGTACCGCTGGCATCACCGCAGGACGCAAAGATCGTGTCGAGTCCGCGAATTTTTACGAACGCGGAAACAGGCGCGCTCAATGGTCTGACGAACGGTGGCTCGCATGGCAAGGATGGACCAGGAAAACCACAGGACACGGACCAGTGTCACGACATCACCGTCTATTCAGCGCTTGGTCTCGCGGCTGGCGCCTGCTCCGGAAACGGAATCCTGCTCGACATTAAAGATCCTGCTAATCCGAAGCGCATCGACGCAGTCAACGATACAAATTATGCGTACTGGCATTCGGCCTCCTTTTCGAATGACGGAAAGAAAGTGGTCTTCACAGACGAGTGGGGTGGTGGACTCGGTGCACGCTGCCGTCCGAACGATCCGAACAAGTGGGGCGCCGATGCGATTTTCAACTTGGAAGACAACAAGCTGAAATTCGCCAGCTACTACAAGATGCCGTCCGCACAGGGCGACAGCGAGAATTGTGTTGCTCACAATGGATCGCTCGTTCCGGTTCCCGGCCGCGACATTGAAGTTCAGGCCTGGTACCAGGGCGGAATTTCCATCGTGGACTTCACAGACGCCCAGCATCCGGTTGAGATCGCGTACTTCGATCGTGGGCCAATCGATCCGAAGATGCTCGTGCTTGGCGGCGACTGGTCGGCGTACTGGTACAACGGCCACATCTACGCTTCGGAAATCGCACGCGGCCTCGACATTTTTGAGTTGACGCCGACAAAGCTTCTAACCCAGAACGAAATTGACGCTGCGAAGACGGTTCGCGTGGCGGAATTGAACGTCCAGAACCAGCAGAAGATCGATTGGCCGCGAAACCTGACGGTGGCGAAGGCATACGTCGATCAGCTCGAACGCTCGCAAGCCATTCCGGCCGATCAAATCGCAACGTTGCGACAGGCGATTCAAGGTAAGAATCTCGCAAAACTCAAGGAGCTCGCTCCGGCGCTCGAACAGAGTGCGGGCAGTGCCAAGAGTGCGGCAGACTCATCTCGAATGAACGCGCTAGCAGAAATTCTGCGTCAGCCTGCAAGGTAGAGCCTTTTTTTAAACCACGGATTAGACGGATAAAAGATCCGTCTAATCCGTGGTTACTTACACTTCGCCACACGCAACTTCCCATCTACCTCGCTTCCATCTGTGTAATAGACGATCGCTCCCCTCACATTTGCCCGATGAAATCGCGGGCCGGCTTTGACGGCGAAGTCAACCCACCTTTTTGATCGCGTTGTCCCACCTAATCTCGCATCCATGAACTCCAGCCCATATGGCTTGGCGCCGGTGGCAGTGATTTCAATCTCCTTGCCTGGCTCAACTAACGTAAAGAGTTTTGATTTGGCTTTCTTGTTACTGGCCATATTTGCGCGGATGAATTGCAGACCATAGCTGTAGGAGGCAGAGGCGGGCAGCTCTTCATCGACGCCTTCAAGTAAGCCGAAAAGTATGACGATCGCCGCAATCGGTTTCTGTCCCTTGTTCTCGACGCGAAAGACGAGACGGGCCAACCAGTCGTCGCCTGCTACGAACCGCTCATCAAAGGAGACTTCCCTGTCGCCAATGCGCAGATTCGACACTTCGAGCAGCACCTCATCATCTTCGTATGGACACTCGGGGGCGGTGATAACCCGCGGCTGGCTTTGTCCGAGCGCCGCAATCTGCATCAACAGGATGAGAAAGGCAAGAATCGGCAATCTCATTTCATTAACTCCGAATTAGTGGCCGGGGAGATGGCTGGATTCTAGTTCACTGAGGATCGGCTTCGGATTGTACTACGAAACAGACGCTTGCCATCAAACTTCAGGTGTCGCCCAGTGGTGTCATCGTTTGTTGCTCAAACATTGCTCAGGTCCCGGCGGGCCCAGGCAGTGTGGTGGAATTCCTCGAAATTATCCTGTTCTTTTGTTAAAAGAGTTTCCAATCTCAGTTCGAAGGAGGATCCTGTGGCTAATCCTGAGCATCTCGCCATACTGCAACGCGGAATACCCGCCTGGAACTCCTGGAGAAAAGAGTACGCCGAGGTCGTGCCCGAATTGGCCCAGGCCCAACTGCGCGCAGCAGATTTACAACACGCAGACCTCAATCACGCGATCTTGTGGAAGGCGGATCTGGCTGAGGCACAGCTTCAGCACGCAGAGTTGCGTGAGGCCAATCTTCGCAAGGCAAATCTTTTTCACGCAAACCTTTCGGAAGCCGACTTGTCGCGCGCAAATCTCACCGGCGCTCAGCTCGTCGATACTATCTTGATAAATACCACTCTCAACGGCTGCTTTGTTTACGGAATATCGGTTTGGGATGCGAATCTTGAAGGTGTAAAGCAACGAGACCTTGTCACTGCCGACGCGCACAGCTCGCGCAACGAGTGGAAGCCGAGTGAAGTGAAGGGACCACTGCCAACCGTCGACGATATCGAAGTGGCGCAGCTCGTCTATTTACTTCAGGCAAACAAGAAAGTGCGGAACTTTGTCGACACCCTGAGCGCAAAGGTTGTGCTCATTCTCGGTCGCTTTACTGACGACCGAAAGCCTGTGCTTGACGCCCTGAAAGCAAAGCTGCGAGACGATAATTACGTGCCAATCATTTTCGACTTCGAGGGACCGGAAGCCCGAAACTTAACCGAAACGGTCAGTCTACTCGCGGCCCTCGCGCGCTTCGTGATCGCCGACATCACAGATGCGAAGAGCATTCCGCAGGAACTCCACGCAATTGTGCCGGCATTGCCTTCCCTTCCCGTGCAGCCCATCATCTATTCAAAGCAATACGCGTACGGAATGTTTAGAGATTTCGCCGGCTACTTGTCGGTCCTGCCGCCTTTTCGTTATGACAGTACCGACCACCTGTTGGCATCGCTCAAGGAAAATGTTATCGATCCAGTAAGAAGAAAAGCGGAAGAGATAGCTGAACGGCGTACAGCCTTCGAGATCAAAGATAAAACAGAATCCTGATTACCATGCAAAAATCGAAAGTCGTTGCAATTCTCGTATTTCTATTGGTGCTCTTCGGCGCCAGTTATGTCCATGCTCAAACCGAACCAATTAGCCGTCAGGAAATGCTGCGTGGCTCGGTGACGCCGGAACGCGAGTGGTGGGACGTTATGCACTACCACCTCAACGTGGAGTTCCTGCCTGAAACCAGACGCTTGAAGGGATCGAACGAAATAATCTTCAAAACTCTAAAGCCCGGCAACAAGATGCAAATCGATTTACAGCCGCCGTTAGCGATTACCAAAATCAATCATGGCGACGCGCAACTCAAATTCGAGCGCGAGGGAAACGTTTACTGGGTGATGTTTGAAAAGGAACTTCCGAAAGGCGTGGAAGACAAGATCGAAGTCTTTTACGAAGGAGTTCCGGTTGTCAGCAAGAATCCGCCGTGGGTCGGTGGCGTTACGTGGGGACGCGACGACGTGGGCCAGCACTTCATCGTCACCACTTGCCAGGGAATTGGCGCGAGTATCTGGTGGCCCAATAAGGATCATGGATCTGACGAGCCCGATCGCGGCATGCAGATCAGTGTGACTGTGCCGGAGAATCTGGTCGCCGTCTCCAACGGTCGCTTAAAGAAGACGGACCACGATGTTGCTGCGAAGAAGAAGACTTATCACTGGGAGGTCGTGAACCCGATCAACAACTACGGCGTCAACGTCAATATCGGCAACTACATAAACTTCACCGACAAGTATCAGGGCAAAGGCGGCGTGCTGGATATCAACTACTGGGTCCTGCCTCATCAAAAGGAAGCCGCAATGTCGCAGTTCAAGGAAGTCCGCCGCATGCTCGAGGCCTTCGAACATTGGTTTGGCAAGTATCCTTTTTACGAAGACGGCTACAAGCTGGTGACGGTTTCGTATCCGGGCATGGAGCATCAGAGCTCAGTCACCTACGGCAATTGGTTTCAGAACGGCTATTTGCATCGCGACCCGTGTGCCTGCGGCGTTGGCTTCAAGTTTGACTTCATCATCGTGCACGAATCGGCGCATGAATGGTTCGGCAACAACATCTCGATGAAAGATGCCGCCGATATGTGGATTCACGAAGGCTTTGCGAATTATTCAGAGAACCTTTTCGTTGAATACCACTTCGGGAAGAAGGACGCGGAAGACTACGTGATCGGCACTCGTCGTAGCATCAGAAACGACATTCCGATCATTGGCGTGTATGGTTCGAACCGGCAGGGCTCGGGAGACATGTATCCGAAAGGTGGAAACATGTTGCACACCATTCGTCACGTCATCAACGACGATGCAAAGTGGCTCTCGATCCTGCGTGGTCTGAACGCTGATTTCTGGCACCAGACGGTGACAACCGAACAGATCGAGTCGTACATCAGCACTAGGACTGGGATTGATTTCAGCAAGGTATTCGATGAGTACCTGCGAACGACAAACATTCCGGTGTTGAAATACAGCGTGAGCGGAAAGACTGTTTCCTATAACTACGACCGAGTGGTTAAAGGATTCGCGATGCCGCTTCGCGTCAGTGTGAATGGCAAGGAAGTAAAAATCATGCCGAGCGAAGAGAAACGGACGCTGGAATTTCCGGAAGAGGTCAAGACATTTGAGGTCGATCGCAACTTTTACGTTTTGAGCGAGAAGGCCAGTCAGTGAGTCCCACCCTTGGGTCGGGTCAGTACAGGGAGCGGTAGCGACCTGGTTAGTGATCAGCGTCCAATACATCCGACCAGGTCGCTACCGCTCCCTGTACTGACCCGATCCAAGTATGCCTACTGCTTTTAGAAAAGGCGCTAGCGAGTCCTACTAAGCTTGACTGCCGCGCGACGTCGTAATAATCTGCGTTTGCTTAGTTCAAGTCCTCAGCAAGTCACATCTCCACATTTTTCTCAATTATCAGAATCCGTGGTCTACGTCTGAATTGATCACGTAAAGGAGATTTTTATGGTCCAAAGACAAGAGTCTTTTTTCGCCCCTTCACTTCCTCAAAACGACGACATCGGTGAGAAAGCATTGCGCGAAGCTCAGTTATTCGGGTCGCGCGAGCTTTTCTTTTACAGCACCGCGGCCGGTCTGCCGATGCCGATGGCCGATCCTCGAGGGGCGGTCACGCAGGCTTTGGGATTACTCGATTGGGTTGAAGGTCAGGGCATAAACCAGGCAAAGATATTCCTCGATATCGAGGCGTGGAAGGCCGAAACGTTCGGACAAGACAAATTCGCGACCCTCGCCGATTACGCCAGAGTCTTCACCTTCTTTCCCACGCCCGACATCGTGCAGAACTGGCAGGACGACAAAGTGTTTGGTTCGCAGCGTCTCGGCGGACTCAATCCCATGACGATCAGTCTCGTGACGTCGGAGAAGTGGGCCGAACTCTCCGCGAAGCTTTCACCTCAGATCAACGACGAAGCGATCAAACCATTCCTCGGGCCTGACGCGACGCTCGCACAAGCTGTCAGCCAAAATCAACTTTTCGTGACGGACTTTGCATCGCTCGGAGCGGTTACGGCCGGTGCCACTGCGCCGGGTTGGCAAGCAGGTCGTCAACTCCAGGCGCCGATCGCTCTGTACGTGCACACTCCGGACTTCGACGGTCTTCAGCCAATAGCGATTCAACTCGATCAACCGCCCGCCAGTCCGGTGTTCCTGGCATATCAGGCAGACCAGCCGGGCAATAAATATAAGTGGATAATGGCGAAGATTTTCTTGCAGGGCGCCGACCTGAATCTCAACCAGGTTATCAATCACCTCGCCTTCACACATCTGATCGAGGAAGCTTTCGCCCTCGCCACGTTTCGCCGTCTCGCTAATCAGCATCCACTGAATATTCTGCTCAGCAAGCACTTCGCCGCTTTGCTTGTCATTAACGAGCTCGGCGTGCTCACGTTGATTAACCAAACCGGCATCATTCAGCAGATATTCGAAGGGGGCCTTGATGGTTCAGTCGAGCTCATCAAGAACGCTTTCCAGAATTGGTCTTTCGACCACATGGATTTTCCGAACGACCTTGCAAAGCGTGGCGTCGACAACAGCGAAACGTTGCCTTACTACCCATTCCGCGATGATGGATTGCTGATCTGGAACCTGCTCGGCGAATACGTCACTGAATACATCAACCTTTACTACACAAGCGATAACGATGTTGTCGCCGACTATGAGCTTCAGGATTGGGCTCAGCAGCTCGGCGGCGTGTTGGATAACGGAGCAGGTACCGTTCCCGGCTTTCCGAATCAGATCGGCACTCGGGCGCAGCTCGCGAACATCGTTCAAAGAATCATCTGGACGGCGGGGCCACAACACGCGGCAGTCAACTTTCCGCAGATCGACTACACCACGTTTATTCCAAACGCGACCGGAGCAACGTACGCGCCGCCAGTCGACGGGAACGTTGACGAAGCAGCGATTCTCCAGATGCTGGCGCCAAGGGAACAGACCGCGGTGCAAGTGAAGACCAGTTATGCACTGGCCGGTTATCACTACGACAAACTGCTTAACTATGATTTGGATGCAAAGGATGGATCGGACGCGATTGTGAAGAAGTATTACCAGCAGTTAACCACTACCGTGCGCAACACGATCGTGGAAAGGAACGAGCAACGCGGCGGTCAAACGGGCCTTCTCGTCTATCCGTATTTTCTCCCGGAGAACATCCCGAACAGCACGAGCGTGTGAGTAATACAGTTAATCCACAGATTACACAGAATCTGTGTAATCTGTGGATACTGTAATCGCTACCGCAGGTATTTGTTGAAGAACTCCAACGTGCGCGTCCACGCCAGCTTCGCTGCTTCTTCGTCATAACGCGGCGTCGTGTCGTTGTGGAAGCCGTGCTGTTTACCGTCATACATGTAAACCTGATACACCTTGTTGTTGGCTTTGAGCGCGGCCTCGTATGCGGGGATGCCCTCGTTGATCCGCTGGTCGTTGCCGGCGTATTGCAATAACAACGGCGCGGAGATTTTGGGGACATCGTCGACTGCCGCCTGACGTCCATAGAATGCAACTCCTGCAGTCAGATCTTTGCCTAGTCGAACGGCGAGTTGGTTGACCATACCCCCACCGAAACAGAAACCTACCGCGCCGAGTTTATGAGTTGAATCAGAACGCGCTTTGAGCCACTTCGCCGCAGCGACGAAGTCTTCAGTCATTTTCTTTCCGTCGACTTTGCGAAATGCTTCGGCGCCTTTTTCGTCGCTGCCCGGGTAACCGCCGACAGACGTCAAGCCGTCGGGCGCAAACGCTATGAAGTTCGCAAGCGCAAACCGTCGCGCAACGTCTTCGATATATGGGTTGAGCCCGCGGTTCTCGTGAATCACGAGCACGACAGGCAACTTTCCATTCTTTGCCGGACGCGCGAGATAACCCTTGATCGAGCCGTTCCCTTCCGGAGACTGCACCGTTTCATAACCGACTTTGATTCGTTTGTCGTCGGCCGGCACCTGTTGCGCCCAGGCGTAATTTGGTCGAAGGCTCTCAAAGATCGACGCGACAGTGAGACCGCCGACGGCAAATTTTGCGGCACGATCCAGAAACGTGCGGCGGTTGATGTCGCCGTGCTGGTATTCGTGAAAGAGATCCAACAGCTCCTGCGGGTAATCGGATGCGACTTTGCGTTCCATTCGTTCTCCTCGTTGCGCGGTTGATTTAGGAAACTGATATCACGAGGGGAACGATCTTGGCCAGACGATGCGACCTTCCTGAACGTAGAGTGAGGACATCGCACTTGGACCGGTCATTACGGCTGCGATAGCGGATGGTTCCAAGGACGTCGCACTTGGAAGGAGTCAGTACCGTCCGCGGTAGCGGATGGGTCTGAGGACGTCGCACTTGGACGGAGTCAGTACCGTCCGCGGTAGCGGATGGGTCGTTGATCAGGAAGCACGAGTGCGATGGGCTTTGGCTACGAGAGCA
>DASWUM010000122.1:0-26806 GCA_036401595.1 Pyrinomonadaceae bacterium | reverse complement strand
CGCTGCCGCTCCAACCCTGGGCTGAAATTAGCGAACGCCTTCGGCGTACAAATCAATCCTCGAATTGATGTAAATAAAAACTAGTGGATAGGTGAGTCGATCACTGCAATGGCCTGCTTGCGCGTTACTGTTGGAAAGGCTTCCAGGAAATCCTCTACGGATTCACCTCCCTCCAAAAAGTCAATGAGGTTTTGTAAAGGAACGCGAGTGCCAACAAAAACAGGTGCGCCTCCCATGATCTCGGGATCAGAGTGCACAATTCCTTTGAGATCTTCTGGCTTCATTACGGCTGAATAGTAGCACCAAATTTAGCCACGGATGAACGCAGATTGAAAACGGATCCGTAAATAATCCGCGTCAATCCGCGGTTAATGGTCTCTGGAGTTCGTAGAGTTTGGCTGAGGGGACGACGCCGAGTTTGAATTCGGCGGTTGGGGAGAGAGAATTCTGGAGCGTGGTAATAAGCGCGTCATTGCTGAAGTAACGACGGCCGCGGGCGACGATTACGAAGTCGCCGGCGTTGAGTTGTTTGAGAGCTTCGGGATCGGAGAGTGAGATGCATACGAGGTCAGGGCGATTCGAACGCTCCGCGTAATAAGACGCCAGTGTTGGACTCTCACTCGCAACACGCGCTCCCGGTCGTGCTCGACGCGCAATCTCCGCAATCACATCACGCATACTCGCATCGTAAAATTCGTCGTGCGGAAAGTAGTAACCAGCCCACGCTGTGCCCCCACCGATCGAGTTTGTAAACAAACGGAAGTGTGGCGCCGCCTGAATTGAATTTACAACTGACGCAATTATCACGATCACGGCGAGACTTGCAGGCAAGTAGTGTTTCAAACTAAAGCCGGCAACACGACTGGCGAGCCAACGTCCAGCTAGCTGAATTCCCAGCGCACTCGTTATCAACACCGCAGGCAGAACCGTCGTGTAGTAGCGGGTGAACTTGCCGCCTGAGAAAGAGAACGCGGCGATCCACAACAAAAACCAGAACAGAATAAAATAACGTCCGTCACCCAGCTTGCGCCGAAACAACAAGGGTAGTCCCGCCACGAACCCGAGTACCGTCAGAACCGGCAGCTTCACCGCCGTGAACACGAGGTAGAAGTAAACTGGAATACCACGCAGCCAGTCGTCGAGTCGCTGCGTGTAGAGTTTGTTCATGAACTCATAGCCATCGTGACCGACGCGCTTGCCGCCCGCAAATAATCCCATCTGTTTCCAGGTCTCTGGCAGCAGGATTGTCGGGCTGAGTACGAGGAACACGAGGCCCATGATCACGAAGAACACGAGCAGGCGCTTCTTGCCGAGGCGCCAGCGGGTCTCGGGAATGGCCTGAAACATCCAGTAGTAACAGATACTGATGCACATGAGGTGCGGCACATACTTCGAAGCGACCATCGCGCCGTATGAAGCAGCAGTGGCCCAATAATATTTGTTGGGATTGCGATCCGTGCTTTCGGCGACTCGCTGACCGCGCAGCCAAAACACGTTCGCAAGCAGAAAGAAGAACAGCAGAAACGTGTCTTCTTTCGCGATGCGACTGAATCCGATCGCAGTCGGGTCAAAAGTCCATAACGCTGCCGCGATCAGCGCCACTTCAACGCCAAACAGCTCGGAGACAATCAGGAAGATCAGGACGGCGCTTAAGGCTCCGACAATCGTGCCGGGTAGTCTCAACGCCGTTTCCGGTGCGACTTGATTGCCGGGATGCGCTGCGACAAACGAGGTACTATTCCATTTCTCTGCGAGGATGATTGACGCCGTTTGGAACGCCTTCATCAGCATCGGATGCTCGCCGTTCGCGCCGGTAAGACCGTGCGCGCGATAATCCGCGACGGCATTGAGTTTGTTGAGCTCGTCCTCACTTAAACCCTCTGCGTTCAGTCCGTTAACACGAAAACCGAAACCCGCGACGACCAGTACGATTAGAGCAAGCAGGACGAGCGCGCGACTGTTGGCCAGGACACCGCGACCCGCGAAAAGGTCAGGTCTCAAACCGGCAGTGATGATGGATTCAGCTTGTGTGGACATGCAAAACTTGAAAGGGTAGCGAAAGATTCGTGTGACTGTCAAAAGGGCTTTATCCACCGATTACTCAGATTTCATAAAACAATCGGCGTAATCTGTGGATACTGATCCGAAGTTCTTGTTATCTTGTAGGTCCTGTCCAATGGACCAAAAAGACAATCAACCTCAACTAGCACGAAGACTCGGCCTCTTCGATGCCACCATGATCGTGATGGGCGGCATTATTGGGTCGGGGATCTTTATGAACCCGTCCGTAGTTGCGGTTCAGGTTCGTACGCCGTTTTTGATTCTCGGCGCGTGGGTTCTCGGTGGCCTATTTGCACTCGCAGCCGCATTTATCTGGGCTGAGCTGGCTGCCGTTCGACCAGACGTCGGCGGGCAATACGCGTACTTGCGAGAAGCATTTCATCCGGCAGTCGCGTTTCTCTACGGCTGGGTGCTGCTGCTGGTAATTCAAACTGGGGGCATGGCAGCGGTTGCAGTGACGTTCGCACGTTATTTTGTCGAGCTGACTCACCTTCCGATTCCATCGGCTTATCTCGCGGCCATCGTGCTCGCGTTGTTGACGCTCATCAACTGTCTTGGAGTGCGAGCCGGCAGCACGGTGCAGAGCATCCTGATGGTGTTGAAGATTCTGGCGATTGCGATGCTGGTCGTGTGCGGATTCCTGTTCGCGGAAAGAAGCACGAATCCTGCCGGACTTTTGGACCGGCCAGTCTCTCCCGATCTGTTGACTTCATTCGGAGCGGCGCTCGTGCCCGTGATCTTTGCTTACGGCGGCTGGCAAACAGCAACGTTCATCGCGGGCGAGATCAAAGAGCCGCGCAAGAACTTGCCACGCGGACTAATACTCGGTGTCTCCGGTGTTGTGTTGCTTTACCTCGCTGCCAACGTCGTGTACATCAGCGTTCTCGGAACTACGGGTCTCGCCGCGTCGAAAGCGCCCGCTTCAGACGTGATGCGAAGTGCACTCGGCGATATCGGCGCACGCATCATCGCAGCCGGCATCGCGATTTCGACGGTGGGCTTTTTGAGTCAGAGCATGCTCACGGCGCCACGCGTTTACTTCGCGATGGCCAAGGACGGATTGTTCTTCAAGGCCGTTGCGATGGTTAATCCACGCACGCGAGCGCCCATCGTCGCCATCGCTCTTCAAGGATTGCTCGCAATCCTGATTGCAGTACTCGGAACCTACGATCGCATCCTCAACTACGTCGTTTCCGTCGACGTGATTTTCTTTGGACTGACAGCGTGCTGTATCTTCGTCTTTCGCAAACTTGAACCGGCAGGGACGAACCGAGTCCCAGGTCATCCGTTCACAACGGTCCTGTTCATAGCGGTGTGCTGGCTAGTGTCGATCAATACGATTTTTCACTCCCCCGGCAATACTTTGATCGGAATTGCGATCCTTATCGCCGGCATTCCGGCTTACTGGTTTTGGCAACAGAGGAACAGCAGATGACAGCCGCCCGTGAAGTAATGACTTCGTCGTACATGAACTGGGCCAAGACGAGCTCAGTGGCGAAATACAATCTCGCGACGAGTGGACTCGGCAATCTGAAGCTGAGCGAGTTGCGGGTTTCGCTCGACGACCTGGAGATTACAAACGGGGGTTACGGTTACAAACCACTGGTCGATGCTATTGCTGCACGATATCGCGTCAAGCCGGAAGAAGTAGTGACGGCGGCGGGAACCACGTTCGCCAATCATCTGGCGATTGCGGCGTTGATCAAGCCCGGTGATGAAGTGTTGTTTGAACAGCCGGCGTACGAGCCAATGCTCGCGCTCACGTATTATCTCGGCGCGAATGTGAAACGCTTCACGCGCCGGTTCGAAAACGAGTTTCAAGTCTCGCTCGACGAGCTCGAGTCGCTGATCACTTCAAAAACTCGACTGATCGTTCTCACGAATCTTCACAACCCGAGCGGCGTACTGATCGACGATGCGACGATCAAGCACATCGGCGAGCTCGCCCGCAAAGTTGGCGCGCGTGTGCTGATCGACGAGGTGTACATGGAAACGTTGTTCGAAGCAGCGCCGCGAACGAGTTTCCACTTCGGCAGCGAGTTCGTCGTAACCAGCAGCCTAACGAAAGCCTTTGGACTGAGCGGACTCCGGTGCGGTTGGATTCTGGCTGAACCCGAGCTCGCCAAACGCATGTGGCTGCTCAACGATCTCTTTGCTTCAACTCCGGTGCATTCGGGTGAACGACTGAGCGTCGTCGCTATGCAACAGCTCGAAGAAATCGGAGCGCGCGCGAAACAGTTGTTCGATCGGAATCGAGAGTTACTTAATGAGTTTCTCGATACGCGCGAGGACCTGGAAGTTGTCAGGCCGGAGTTCGGGACGGTGATGTTTCCGCGTGTGCGTGGTGGTAGTTCAGAAGAGCTTTGCCGGTTGTTACGGGAGAAGTATGAGACGTCGGTTGTGCCCGGAAGATTTTTCGAGATGCCGGCGCACTTCCGGATCGGGATCGCAGGCGAGACGGCTACGCTTGAAGAGGGACTCAACAGATTAGGCAATGCATTGGATGATTTAAGCCGCGGATGAACGCGGATAAACGCAGATCTGCGTAAATCCGCGTTTATCCGCGGCTAGTTTTTCTTATTGATGTCCTGTACCAGAAGCCAGTCGCGGACTTGCTCTGCGGCTTCGATACCGACGGCTTCGGTTGTAATCCTGATCGGCGTTCCCGTCGGCCAGTTATCCTTCTTCAGCATTGGCCCGCCGACCGCTTTGTAATAAACCTTTCCCTCAAACTTCTTCTGACCAGTCTTTGGTTCGAAGATATAAACGTGGACTTCCAGATCGGGTGAATTCAAGATCAGAGTCCCGCTCTGAAACTCGTCGACGTCAAACTGCAATAACACAACAGGGACTTCCGTCTCGGTCTTCGCTCGCTTAACAGCACGATCGCGCTTGATGTCGCCCAGTTTAGTTGTGCTGACGTTTTTGAATTCGGCGAGATGTGCGAGGAAGTCTGCAAAGATGGCATCTTCGCTGATTAGGTGCTTTGAAGACGGCTCGCGTCCGACGAGCAGGGAAACCCTTTGCTTTAACTCGCGGGCATTATTCGTCGAAGTTTCGGAATCCGTTTTTGGCGTGCTGACAGGTGGTTCGACAGGCTTCGGTGCGCGCCGTCCTGACTGTGCAATCGTCTGCGAGGCGAACAGCAGCAGCAGGCTCGAGGCCGCAAATAAGCTTTTTCTATGGCGTTTTCGCTGAAAGCCGGGGTGCATTTTCATGCGATGTTCTCCAGCGGTGTGACCTTAGAAGCGGGCTTAGTCTACAGGGTTGCAACAGAGCTGTCGAAGATCCGGCTGCGCCGGCGCCGTCAGGTAAATCTGAACCGCCGCGCCTCGCCTCAGTTCCTCGGCATACACCGCTGACTGCTTTTGGTTTTCCTGAGCCTGTAGAAACTGCATGATCCGAAGCCTCTGTTCGGAAAACTTGCCCGGAAAGCTAGTCTTATTTTTCTCGTAAAAGATACGTGCCTGGTCTTCGGTGACGATGAGCATCTTAGTCCGGACGTTGAGATCGATTAACGCTTTCGGTGTCGTACCGAGTCGTTTTGCCTCCTGCTCGAGCAGCAGATCGTTGATCTTTATATCCAAATCGCGTTTGCGAATTTTGTAGACCTCTTGCTGGGTCATGAAGATCATAGGCAACAGCTCTTCCTCGACATTTTTTGAGGTGATGTTTACGCCGTTGACGGTCGCAAAGACGCGCGACAGATCCGCTTCGTTTGCCGGCGGTGTGACGGGCGCGTTCGACATCGTGATTTGAGCGCCCGCTCGCAACGCGTTTGTGTATTGGATAGCACGCACCTTGACGCGATCACTTTTCAACTGCGCGATGATGTCTTTCTTGACGTTACCGAAATTCTTGCCAAAGCGACTCTTGTTCTGTTCGTAAATCGCGCGGGCCTCCGCGTCTGTCGGTTCAGCCACCCTGGCAGTGATTTCGAGCACCATGAGTACTTGCCTGGTGAGACCGCGCCGTTTTGCTTCTGCGTCGAACAGCATCTGATTGATCTGGCGATCAACTTCCTGCGCACGTGTTCCGATCACGTTGTCCTGCAAGAGACTGACCTGAGTTCGAGTGTCGATACTCAAATCGTCCTGCCTGATTTTGATGCCGTTGACTACTGCCAGGACGTTGAGCTGCGGCTTTTGTTCACAACCGCAGTTTTGTGTTTGGGAGAGGGCAGGCGAAGTGCAAAGCGTAAGAAGAATTAGCCACAGATGAACGCGGATTTGCAGCACGGATTATTTGTTTAAGAGCTTGATGGCTTCGCGGGCGTAGTAGGTCAGGATGATGTCGGCGCCGGCGCGTTTGATGCTGGTGAGCGTTTCCATCATCACGCGGTCCTCGTCAATCCAGCCTTTCTGAGCGGCGGCTTTGATCAGCGCATACTCGCCCGAGACGTGATATGCCGCGATCGGAACGTCGAAGCGCTCGCGCACCTTACTCAGTATGTCCAGATAGACCACGGCCGGTTTGACCATCAGTATGTCAGCGCCTTCCGAATAATCGAGTTCAGCTTCACGCATGGCTTCGCGAGCGTTTGGTGGATCCATCTGATAAGCGCGGCGGTCGCCAAACTCCGGCGCACTCTGCGCCGCCTCGCGAAATGGCCCGTAAAATCCGGAAGCATACTTGACCGCATAGGCCATAATAGCGGTGTTTTCAAAGCCGTTCTGATCGAGTGTTTCGCGAATCGCCGCGACCTGCCCGTCCATCATTGCCGAAGGTGCAACGATGTCGGCGCCCGCTGCTGCCTGGCTCAACGCCGTGCGCGCCAACAACTCCAGCGACTCATCGTTGATGACGTCACCATCGCGAACCACGCCACAATGACCGTGCGAAGTGTATTCACAGAGACACGTATCGGCCATGATGATCATCTCCGGTGTCGACTGGCGAACGGCGCGAATCGCACGTTGGACGATGCCGTCTTCTGCGTAAGCGCCGGTGGCCACTGGATCTTTCGTCTCAGGCAGGCCGAAGAGAATGATGCTGCGCACGCCAAGGTCATAGGCGGCGGCGACGTCTTTCGTCGTCTCGTCGATCGAGAGGTTGTACACACCCGGCATCGAAGAGATCTCACGACGCACATTTGTTCCAGGACACACAAACAACGGCAACACGAAATTTTCAGGCGCGAGACGCGTCTCGCGCACGAGCGCCCGAATGGCGTCTGTTCTTCTAAGTCGACGAGGACGATGAATCATTTCAAATTCTCACTTGCGAAACTACCAACGATGATATGCAGGATGACCCGGCTTGACCGCGACGAACGTACCGCGACAAGTGGCACAAACTTTCTCGTGCGCGATCAGTTCGCCTTCGACAATCGCTTTAGTGTCAGTTGACTCGACGACTCGCGCGACGAGCTTCAACGGGCTGTCGGTCGGCGTCGGGCGCAGGAGTTTGATTGTGTACTCGGCAGTGACGGTGCATGGCGGTTTGTCAGCGCCGGTCTTCTGCATCAGATACCACGCCGCAGCCCAGTTGCAATGACAGTCGAGGAGGGTACCGACGATCCCGCCGTTCAACATTCCATTGTAGGCTTCGTATTCCTGACTTGGCTGCCACTCGGCGACGACCTCGTCGCCATCGGGAAAACTGCGGACGTGTAGACCCTTCGGATTTGCAGGTCCACAACCAAAACACGCGAGGTTCGGAGCGAAGGTTTCCTGGATGCTGCTCATTGATTCTTTCTTAGCTGCTGCCGAAGCTTAAATCGCTGAATCTTTCCTGTCGCTGTGTACGGCAATTCCTCAACAAAAACGTATCTGCGCGGCTGTTTGAAGCGCGGCAGTGTTTGCGCGGCCAGCTTGCGCAACTCGTGCTCAAGTTGATGCGAATCGAATTCTAACTCCTGCTTCACAACAAACGCACACGCGCAAGGCAATTGATCGGAGTCAAAATCTTCGACAACTGCCGCGCGAGCCACGCCCGCATGACGCAGCAACGTGCCTTCTACCTCGACGGGCGAAACCCATTGCCCACTAGATTTGAAGCAATCGTCGCTGCGACCCATGTGGTACCAGTAACCGTCGTCGTCGCAGCGATATAGATCTCCCGTACGCACCCAACCATCGACAAATGTTTGCGCGGTAACTTCAGGTCGCTCCCAATAACCCAGCGCGGCACTATCGCCTTTAATCCACAAGTTACCTTCAATTCCGTCGGGCGCCGGCGCCCCATGTTCATCGAGCAATCGAGCTTCATATCCGTTGAGCAGCCGCCCACTGCTGCCGTAACGCACGTCGTTCTCGTGATTCGACATGAACATGTGCAGCATCTCGGTCGAGCCGATCCCGTCAAGCACCTGCACGCCAAACTCTCGTTCCCAGTCTTCGCCGAGATAAGCGGGCAGCGCTTCGCCGGCTGCGATGCACAAACGCAGACTCGAACAGTCGAGTCGCTGGCCGCGCCGGTGATGTTCGAGCAGGAGGTTGTAGATAACCGGGACGCCAAAGAAGATCGTCGGACGATGCTCGCGGAACATCCTTGCGATCACGTCGGGCGAAGGCTTTTCGCGCAAGAGGATCGTCGTCGCACCGTTCAGGAGGGGAAAGGAAAAGCTGTTGCCAAGACCGTAAGCGAACGGCAATCGCGACGATGAAAAGAGTCGATCCTGAGACGTCAGACGTAGCACTTCACGACAGTAAGTTTGGTTTGTGTAGAAGACGTCGGCCTGGCTGTGAACGGCGCCTTTGGGTTCACCAGTGCTGCCGGACGTGTAAAGGATGAAAGCGGGTTGCTCGTGTGCTGGTTCGGGAAAATCGGGTCCGTCGGTCGCCGTTAGTTCCGCCGGCAGCGCATCAAAGGAATGTACCGTCAGCGGTGGATTGCTAAAGTGCTCGGTTAAGTAGAAATGATTGCCAATCTCGTCTACCGGATCGTCTTCTTTGCGCTCCAGGCTAACCACATTTTTCAGCGACCGCAGTTTTTCTGGCGCATGTGTCAGCAAGTCACGGCGGGTGTCCGCCTCCATAAAGGCCAGACCGGGCCTGGAATTGTGAAGGATCGAACACTGATCCTCGGCCCTTAGTGCCATGTTGATGGGAACGGCGATTGCCCCAAGCGAACACGTGGCTATGAACGCTTCGACAAACTCAGGCGAATCATTGAGGAGCAGGCCGACGCGGTCGCCCGGCTCGACGCCAAGCGAACAAATTACCTGTGCCATTTTCAGCGTCTCTGCGCGCAGTTCGCCGTAGGTGATCTTGCGCCGGTTAAAATAGATGGCCGGCGACGAAGGGTCGTGCGTGAAGATAGCGTTGAAAAGGTTCACTGGAAACTGCGGATTACTATCTTGCCTTTGCTCCGGAGGAGCAAGATGTTTATAGCACCAAAATAAAAAATGCCCGCTGCGCTCTGTAGGAGCGCAATGTGTGACATTCGGCTCCTAACGGAGCCGCAAAGAGTTATGGAACGACGGGCTATAAACATATCGCTCCTACGGAGCGAAATACAAATCACTCTTGCGGATGAAGCTAACCGTGCGGACAAAGGAACGTTATGGAAATTCTGTTCATACTGTTCATCTTCCTTGCAATCATCACTGTCGTTGGTCACGTAATCTGGTTGGGCCTTGCGTTTCTCTTCCGGCTCTTTTTCGGGAACGAGCAGGCGGCCCGTGTTGAAGTGGTGCCGCGTTTCGATCCGGTCGTTTCTAAACTCAACGATCTCAAGACGACTGAACGGCAGATCATCCAGTTTTACCAGGAAGGCAAAATAAACGATGGCACGTACGAGCTGGTGTTGAAGCAGATTCGTGCGGAACGAGACAGACTCTGGAATCCTACGCCCAAACCAAAACCAGCACCCGCGCCAGCACCCGCGCCGACTCCTGAGCCGACTCCTGTCGAAGCGACGGCACCGAGCGTTTCAGCCGTCTTCGTCTCCAGTGACCAGGAAGTTGTCGTTGAACCTGTACCCTCGTTCATCAGCGACGAAGAAACGCCACGTGTTGAGCCCCCACGCTTCGAACAGCCGCCTGCGCCACCGCGACCGCCACGCAGATCGTTCTCCGAAGTGCTCAACGCGTTCATGGAAGAGAGCAACATTCGCTGGGGCGAGATCATCGGCGGCCTGCTGATCATCGGATGCTCGACCGCCCTCGTCGTGAGTCTCTGGGCACAGATCTCCGAGATTCCTGTGCTCAAGTTTTTGATCTTCACGACTGTCACCGCGATTCTTTTTGGAATCGGTTTGTACACCGAACACCGTTGGAAACTTCCGACAACCAGCCGCGGCATTCTCACGATTGCGACGCTCCTTGTCCCGCTCAACTTTCTTGCGATTGCGGCCGTCTCCGCGAGCAACATGTCAGGCGGCCTGGTAATCGCCAGCGAACTGGCGGCGCCCGCGATCTTTCTCTGTCTGGTTTATTTTGCAGGACGCATCATCACGCCCGGCTGTGCGCACATCCTGTCGGCCGGGGTGCTCGGCTCGTCGGTCGGACAACTGCTGGTGCGACACTTCGCGTCAGCAGATGCTTCACCGTGGTTGCTGGTTTTTCTCGGCGCGTTTCCGGTGCTCTGTTATGTCGTAACAGTCGGACTCGCGCTGCGCGTCGTGCTCCACGATCGCGAGATCGACGAAAGCGAAACCGTCACGGTTTTCACAACGCTCGGCACGATGAGCTTTGCGGCGCTCTTGCCGTTTGGACTGTTGCTCTACAAGTCTGGTCCGATTGGAATGTCGATGATGTATCTCGCCCCACTCGTGACGTTGTGGGGCCTCCCCATGCTCGCTACCGGAACAATCTGCTGGCGCAAGATATCCAATCGCGAACTCGTCGCCTCGAGAACTGCGGGCACAGCGCTCGGAATTCTTGGTCTGATGATTGTCCTCGCGGGCATGGTCCTGGCTTGGCCCAATCCGGCGAGTATTGTTCCGGCGGCGCTACTTAACTTCGCCGTCTTCACCGCGCTCGCGATTGCGCTCCGGCTGCCTATTGGTCATCTGATCGCCGCGATCTGTTTCGCGCTCGCTTTTCTTGTGACCGGACACGTGATGGCTGGGAACATCACCTGGGAAAATCTGCGCGTGATGTCGCTGCTTGCGGTGAGTCTGTCTGTCAACAGCGGACAACTGCTCATCGGCGCGGTGGCGCTCTTTATCGTAGTTTCAGAATGGTTGTCGCAGCGACGAAGAACGGGTGAAAGCCACTACTATCTGGTTGCTGCATGCATGGTGGCGATTGTGAGTCTCGCACTCGCGTCTGTCTTCGGCATCGGCGCTTTAGATTCTTACTCACTCTGGATCGTTTACGGGTTGTACGCTCTCGGGGCTTTCTGGATTGCGTGGCGACGTCAGCTCGTGTCATTCACGTGGGTTGGAGCAGCGCTGCTGCTGTTTTCCCTCGCGCACAACTTCTCGCAAGTCGGGTTTGCCTTCCCTTGGCAAACGGCTTACTTCGCACACGCGACGATTTGCAGCATCGCGGCGATCATCAGCTCTCGTTACGAGCGCGGCAGAGTTCTCTCGAAACCGCTCAACTACGCGGCGCTGATCTCGATCGTGCTCGGGGTGATCAGTCTGTTTCAGGCGAACACGTGGGAAGTTACCTGGGTGCAGGCGCAACGCGTGTTCTGGATCGCCGGGATACTTCTGCTGCTGCACTGGCTAAACCGCCGGCTCATTATTCACAACGCGTTTCAGATCGCATTGATTGGCGCGCTCGTGTTGACGGTGAAGGCTGCGCTGCAGGAGTTCGATTGGTACTCCTACCTGCCGCACGCGTTTCTGCATCCGGCGGCACTGCAAATTCAGGGAACGGTGCTCGCGCTGTTCTGCCTGACTTGGATCTCGCTGCGATTGGTTTTCCGCCGGCGTCGAATGGAAGCGGCGGCGCGAGTGATCGCGAGTCCATTTGCTATCGATCGATTTCTCATTTGGCTCCTGATCCCGGCGTTTCTGTTGCTTGCGATCTACGGCTCGCTTTCGGGCATTGCACGCGAAGTGCTTGCGTTCGGAAGTGAATACCGTGGTCTCAACATCGCCGAATTTCCGCACGTGGAAGCGCTCGGTCTCGGTTCGTGGATCGTACTGGGCTTGCTGATGCTCGCGATGTTGCTGAGTTACTGGGAACGCCGCCACAGCGCATTCCTGCTCGGAGCCCTCGTGGTGCTTTCGGGAATCATTCCATTGCTTGCCGGACAATTCGAATATCAGATCGCAACAGCAAGTGCATGGCGCTGGTTGGCCGCGGTATTTCTGCTCGTTGGTTCGTTACTGATCTGGTATCGCCGCAGGCTCGCATCGTTGCTGAGCACTTTCGGTTGGCCTGCGCCTTCCGGTGAAAGGGAAGTGTTTGTAACTAACTCTCGCAGAGCGCTGCTTGCTCTAACCATCATTCCGCTGGTGTTGCTGACTATTGTCCCTGCGTTGCACGCGGTTGTCGTCGCGGCGCTCCAGACTCCAACCAGCGGCTTCTTCTCATTTTTTGATAATGATTTCTTGTACGGCGTGCCCCTCGTCCTCGTGGCCCTGGTGCTGATCGGACACGCACTGCGTGAGCGCAAGCCCGACTTCGCGCTCTATGCCGGAGCTTTTTTGAATGTAACCGTATCGCTCGCGTTCCTGCTGGCCGTCGTTACCTCACCTGGGCAATTGGCTAGCGTGTCGTTACCGCGACTGTTGCAACTTAATGCAATCGCGTTTGCAGTTTATCTACTGCCGTGGCTAAGCACGCGACGTCGCTGGCATGCAAAACTCAACGAGGCGGATCAGCGCTTCGCCGATTTCCTGATGAAGTTTCAACTGGCTATTGCAGTTGGATTGAATGTTGTGTTGGTGGTGTCAGGACTGACTTCGCTGTTCTTGGTGCCCGAAGAGATCGGACCGGGAACGATCGCAATGGGAAGCTCGCTCGCGTGGTTGAGCCTGTTCGCGGTTGTGGTTGCAGGAGTCTGGCTAAGTTTAAGCCACCGCGTTCGACTCTCGGCTTACGCCGTCTTTGGTTTGCTGTTAAGTGTGAGTGGTCTGCTTGCATTTCGGATGACGAGCAACGGTGCCGCCACTGGCCTGCATGCATTAACCATCGGCGTTGCCTGCGCGGCGTGGTTGTTATTTGTCGCGGCCGAGCTGACGTCCGAAAACAGTAAAACAACTCCATTCCCGCTCAACCTGACGCGGCACGTACTTGATTTCGGCAGCAAGTGGCAAACGACCTCGAGAGCGTTGGCTGCAGTCGCCGGCTTCTTCGTAATCGCACTGAGTTTCCGTTCCCTCAACTATGCAGGTGCAAGCGCATGGTGGTCCATCGGGCCGTTGCTGGCAATGACGTTGCTTGCGGCAACTCTGAGTTGGCGCACAAGGACGCGCGAGTACATCGTCGCAGCCGGATTGCTTTTCTTTGTCTCCGTGTCGTTGTGGTGGCTGGTCATCGCACATACCTTCAGCCTGGCCGAGTTTCTGTTGGTTCATGTCATTGCGAATTCGCTCGCCGGTTTGGTTTGGCTCTGGTTGGACCTGCGTGCACGACGAAGTGAAGGCGCAACCAAATACTACTTCTCCTTCCATCATTTCACAGCCACGGTTCTGCTGGGCGTGTTGACGCTGTTAGTGATCTTCAACTTTTTCGGCGTGCATGAGTTGGAGTGGCTGAACAGGCCGGGCCTGAAGTGGTTGGCAATACTCTCCGTTGCAACGTTGATCATGGCGTGTTTGTGGGACCGCTACGCGAAATACGCCGTTGCCGGTCTGTACACACTTGGCCTGGTTGCGTGTGCAACTGCACTCCAGCAATTCGAGTTGACTCCGACGCGATTCGCGTGGTCTGCGACACTGATCCTCTCTGCTTACAGTCTGTGCGTAGCGCTTGTTTGGCATTGGCGTCGACGGCTCATCAACTTCGCCGCGCGACATCACATGCCTGAACGCATGAAAGCCGAAGTCACTCAACTGCATTGGCTTAACGCGTTTACCGGCGTTGCTCTCGTAGTGACCGGCATTCTGGCCTACTGGATAAACATCAGCTTTGTTGACTTCAGTCTCCGTATGACGGCGGCGCTCGCATTCCTGACGCAGTTTCTGACCGTTGGTTTGTTGTCCGAAGGGGTCGATGCGAAGGACACGCGACGGGTGGCGATCATGATCGCAGTGATCGGCGCGATCTTTATCGGCTGGTCGTGGTTGACGCCGGGCGTTAGTGGCACGTGGCTGAATCGAAGTGTGATCTTGATGGTCGTGGTGTTTGCCCTGACGGCTCTCTATGGTTTGGTTCTCGACAAACTGACGGCGCGGTTTTCTGATTGGACAAGTGCGGCACGGGCTTGCGTGCCGTGGGTGATTGGCGTTGGGATCCTGGCGCTGCTCTTCTGTCTGGGCACAGAAGTTCGTTACCAGCTCGATTTCGGCGCAGTCCTGATTCATCCGCTGGCGCTCGTGACGATTGCCCTCACGCTCGGCGCGGCGATTGTGATCTCCGTGCTCTTTGCGTTGTCGCCGAATCACGATCCGCTGAGTCTCTCCGAGCGTGGGCGCATGAAATACGTCTACGCCGGCGAAGTCATGCTGGCGTTGCTGTTCCTGCACATTCGTCTGACGATGCCGTGGTTGTTTACGGGCTTCATCGAACGCTACTGGCCGATGGTGGTTGTGCTAGTCGCCTACTTCGGCGTGATTACGAGTGAGGCGTTGCGGCGAAGAAAGTTGCTCGTGCTGTCGGAACCGTTGAATCGCACTGGCGCGTTTATTCCTTTGTTGCCCGTGTTGGGTTTCTGGATCGTCTCTTCGCAGGTCGACTTCTCGCTCCTGCTGTTTATGGTTGGAGGACTTTACGGGTTGTTGTCGATCCTGCGTCGTTCGTTCCCGTTTGGACTTTTAGCGGCTGTTGCTGGGAATGCGGGTCTCTGGTACGCGTTTCAGCGCACGGAGGATTACCAGTTTTTTCAGCATCCACAGTTGTGGCTCGTTCCGGTCGCGCTTTCGGTGCTGATCGCCGCATACTTGAACGAAGAGAAGCTGACTGAAGATCAGATGACCGGCGTCAGGTATCTTTCGCTGGTAACGATCTACGTCTCGTCAACAGCGGACATCTTCATCAACGGCGTCGCGAACTCGCCGTGGTTGCCGTTAATTCTCGGATCGTTCTCACTCGCAGGCGTGTTCTCCGGAATTCTGTTTCGCATCCGCGGACTACTTCTGCTGGGCTCGATCTTTCTCTTGTTATCGATCGTCACCATGATCTGGTACGCCTCCGCCAACTTCGGCTGGACGTGGTTATGGTACGTCGCCGGCATCGTCACCGGAGCCACCATCATCTTCATGTTCGCCGTCTTTGAGAAAAAACGCGCTGAAGTATTACGAGTCGTTGACGGCTTCAAAGAATGGGATCGTTAGCCACAAAAAGGCACATGTGTGCCTTTTGTGGCTACTGATCGTCCAGTTTGCGGCCGGCGTTGAGATTGTCCCAGTTCATGATCGCGTTGAAGATCAGGAAGTAGCTACCCTTTGTCTGACCGCGCCAGAACGGATTTGTCGAAAAGAGCAGCACGTGGCCGTTGCCTGAAGGCACGTCGATGATAGCGGCTCGTTGTGCAATCTCATCGCCCCCATCAAGCAACCCGGAGACAAACAGATCGCGTCCGTCTGCGTAACGCAGCACTACGCGCGGACGTTGATTGGGTGGAATCAGACCAATCGCATTGCGAAGCTGTTCGTCCGTTACTTTTGGCGCTTCCCACGGCTCGACGCGCGGCGGCGGCTCAGGTATTTCTGCCGGTGGCCGGCCTTGCGGAACGTCTGGATCGTCCGGTGTGCCTCGACCCGTACCGCGTGGCGAGGATCTCTGACGGCCACCGACGCCATTATTGAGATTGAAGATCGGACCATTGGAACAATACATCGCGAGTGAATCACCGTAGCCATAGGCCAGCGGACTCGCGGGATCCACCATCTTAGTTCGCAGTATTACTCCGACTGCACGCAAACGCTGTGAACGATTCACAGAAACGCCGGCAGTGAAGCCGTAGTTCACGGCGAAGTCTGACGTGTCGTCCACCGTAATGAACAGCCCGCCGTCTTTCACAAACTTCTGCAGGTTCTGCAAACCATTCCAACCAAGACCCGGCCGCATGTCGTCAGTCTCATCGATGCCGCCAAGATTCGGTGTGAGCTGAGTCTTCTTCCACGGCAGCGGATTGCCGTACATCGGCATGCCGTTGATGATCGCCTGCGAACCACGACCAACCGGGGCAAACAGAATCACGTCGTACTTGCTCTTGAGATTCGGTTCGCGCGACACGTCCTGCGTGCTGATGTAAGCAAACGGCACTTGCAACTGATCGAGCCCGACGCGATACCAGCCTTCATCCTGCGTACTCATCCAGGTATGCATCACCGCGATGCGCGCGGCCCTGACCGGATGCGTCTTTACTGACGGCGCATCCGCAACGGCGTAGACCTGAATGCCAAGCTCGTTGGCGACGCGCCGCAATTCGTCGCCATTGCCTTTGCGAATGATGAACGAACCGCGGTTGAACTTGTGTCCGGCAGCTTCGAACGGCTCTTCCGCCGCGTCCATCTCGAAGTCTTTCAGTCGATAACGCAAAGTCACGAGTGCATTGTCGGCGTTGTGATTGATCACGAAAACAGAACCGGCATTCGCGATCCCTCCCGGCGATCGCACTTCACCCGTCACTCGCTCCATCGATGCTTGCAGCACTTTCGGATCGGTCACGCGCACGGCGTCGACGTTTGCGAGCTCACCCATGGTCCATGCAGTGTCGTCGTAAATGTCTGTTTGCGGATCGTTTGGTGCCCAGTATTGATAATCGAGCAGGGCGTCGGCGATACGGCTGTAGGGCTGGTCCATGCGAATGATGTAACTGCCCGCTGGAAATGTTCGATCCTCTGTCTTTGACGCAGACGGCGAAGCGGAAGGTCTAGCTTGGCCGTTACCCGATCCGCCTTTCTTTCGCATCGAGACTGTGAACGGCGCGGTCGCTTTGCTGATCTCAACACCCTGCGTTTGCAGCGTTCGCAACAGCTCAGCCTGATTACCGAGTCTCGGATCGTCGCCCGGAAACACATAAGCCGCCGGTCCTTCGTTCTTTGGCTTATCGATCGAGCGTTTGCTCTTCAGGTAAAAGTTTTTGAGAAACAGTTTGCTGTTGTTGCCGAAGTAATAGAGCGACGTGAGCAGCGCAGTCTGCTGGTAGTTATTGTTATTTCGCTGTGACCACTTCGCCTTCGGCAGCGGCGGATTCTGGCGATACCAGGTACGTTGATACTCACTCGGCGAAAGCGTTCGCTCGAGTGTGTCGGCACCGCCGTTTCCGAAAGTCTCATAGAGACGGCTGATGCCATTGTGCGTCGCGGCGATGAACATCAGGTATCCCGGCGACCATGTGTCGAAGTTGCCGTGTGCAAAAACACCGGGCATGCCAAACTTCGTCATCTCCGAAACGTTGTTCCAGCCGATCATCTGCCATTCGTCAGTCAGAATCGGATCGACCCACGCGTTGTACGGACCATCGCCAATCGTGTTGTCGTAAAGATAGGGCACTGACTCGTGCAGATCGTGCAGCACCTGCGGTTTCCACGACAGGTAAGTATGCAGGACGTTACGCGTCAGCTTGAGCGAGAGTCCGATCGCGTCGCGATTGTTGTCGTGGGCGACGTAGTGACCCCAGTACACAAGACCTGGCCAGTTTTGATTTGGATGAGCAAGGTGCCAGTTGTAAACGTCGACCATGCGATTGCGGCCGTCCACTTCGACCACCGGCGTGATGAGGGTCATCACGTTGTCGCGAATGTATTTGACGTAGGGGCTGTTGTCGACGACGAGTCGATATGCAAGCTCCATCAACGCGGTTGGCGATCCGGTTTCAGGCGAGTGAATCGTGCCCGTGATGTAATACACTGGAAACGAGGCGGCCACGAGGCGATCCGCTTCGGCTTCGTCCATGTTGATGGATCGCGGATCGGCGAGCTTCGTGAGCCGGGCCCGATTCTCATCGAGTTTTGACATCAACTGCTCGGAAGCGATTGCCACCGCGATCATCTCGCGTCCTTCTTCGGTAGTGCCGATGGAAAACACTTTCACACGCGGGCTCGCGCGCTCGAGCATGCGCATGTACTTGTAAACCTCTTCTGCATACGGCAACTTACCGGGAGCACCCGAGACGTCGCCGAGTACCGCTTTCGGTGTTGGAACATCAGATGAAGCCGGCAGGTAGTCGGTCAGAGGAGAGTTGAAATAAGGAGCAGTGGTGTACTCGCGAATCTTGTTTGTGTATTCCTGATCGACCGGCTGGTTCGGATCGCGGCCCGGCTTGATTTGGGCATTGACGATTGTTCCGAAGGTTGAAAGGCAGAGAACGCAGAGAAGGAGCGACCGAAGGGGGCGCGAAAAGGTCATATAGTTTTTCCTCGTCAGGTTTTAGGACAGAGGACAAAGATTACACGGATCAGGCCGATTTTGAAATCGGTAAAATCTGTGTAATCTGTGGAAACGAATGTCGGATCAAACAAAGAAATCTGAAGCTGCCGGCGGCCTGCCCGCAATTATGGCCACCGTCAAGGCAATCTCCGACGAGATGGGGCTCGTGCGTGGCGCCCGCACGCTGTTGCAGATCAATCAAGTCGGTGGTGTTGACTGTCCCGGCTGCGCGTGGCCCGAGCCCGATCAGAAGCGATCGCATTTTGAGTTTTGCGAGAACGGCGCGAAACACGTTGCGGATGAAGCGACCAGCAAACGCGTTACGCCTGAGTTTTTTCAAAAGTGGAGCGTCGCGGAGCTTGCCGAGCAGTCGGATCAATGGCTGAACGCACAGGGACGCCTGACTCATCCGATGCTATTGAGTCGTGGCGCGACTCACTACGAGCCAGTCAGTTGGGACGACGCCTTCGAATTGCTCTCAGGCGAATTGAACTCGCTTAACTATCCGGACCAGGCAATCTTCTATACCTCAGGAAGAACCAGCAACGAAGCCGCGTTTCTTTATCAACTCTTCGTGCGCCAGTTTGGCACCAACAATCTGCCCGATTGCTCGAACATGTGTCACGAGTCGAGCGGCACGGCGTTGGGTGAAACGATCGGCGTCGGGAAGGGAACTGTCACACTCGAAGACTTCGACAAAGCCGAAGCGATCTTTGTCATCGGCCAGAATCCCGGCACAAATCATCCGCGCATGCTGACGTCACTCGAACGAGCAAAGCAAAACGGCTGCAAGCTGGTGCACATTAATCCGCTTCCGGAAGTTGGGATGACGCGCTTCAAACATCCGCAGCATGTACTCGGACTGCTTGGCTCCGGAACCGAGCTCGCCGATCTGTTTCTGCAAGTGCGGATCAACGGCGATGTGGCGCTGCTGAAGGGAATCTCAAAAGCCGTGCTGGCGCATGAAGACGCGCTCGATCGTGATTTTATTACTCGTTACACAAATGGATTCGATGAGTTCGTGTCGGGTTTAGAGAGCGTATCGTGGGACGAGATCGTCGAGCAGAGTGGCGTCGCGAAAGAGAAGATCGAAGAGGCCGCGCAGATCTTTGTTGCGTCGGAGCGCACGATCTTCTGTTGGGCCATGGGGCTCACGCAACACCAGAATGCCGTCGCTAACATTCAGGAGATTGTGAACCTGATGCTGTTGCGTGGACAGATTGGAAAACCCGGCGCGGGTTTGTGTCCGGTGCGTGGTCACAGCAACGTGCAGGGCGATCGAACGGTTGGTATTTGGGAACGACCGACTGAGCTTTTTCTCGATCGACTCGGCGAGGCATTCGATTTCGAACCGCCGCGCAATCACGGCTACGACACGGTGCGCGCGATTCACGCGATGCACGATGGCAGCGCCAAAGTCTTCTTCGCACTTGGCGGTAACTTTCTTTCCGCAACGCCCGACACGGAGTTCACAGCCGCCGCATTGCGTCGTTGCCGTTTAACTGCGCACGTTTCTACCAAATTGAACCGGTCGCATTTGATCACGGGCGATCGAGCGCTGATACTGCCGTGTCTCGGTCGCACGGAGATCGACACAGAGGCGACTGGACCGCAGTTTGTCACGACGGAAAACTCGATGGGCGTGGTGCAAGTCTCGCAAGGTTCGCTCGAGCCGGCCTCGTCGCAACTTTTGAGTGAGCCGCAAATCGTGGCGCGCCTCGCGCGAGCGACGCTCGAGCATCGCACGACGGTTAACTGGGAAGAGCTGGCAAACGACTACGGTAAAATTCGTGAAGCCATCGAACGTGTGGTTCCGGGTTTTGACGATTACAACGCGCGCGTGCGTGAGCCGGGTGGTTTCTATCTTCCCAACGCTGCTCGCGATCGAGTTTTCAACACGAGAAGCGGCAAGGCCGAGTTTACCGTCCACGAATTGCCACAACACGATCTCGGCCCGGATCAGTTTTTGATGATGACAATTCGTAGTCACGATCAGTTTAATACCTCGGTCTACACTCTCAACGATCGCTACCGTGGAATCTACGATGAGCGCCGCGTGGTGTTTCTCAACAGGGAGGACGTCGCCGCGGCGGGCTTCAACAACGGACAAGTTGTAGACTTAGTGAGCCATTTTGAAGGCGAAGAGCGCGTCGCGCGCCGATTTGTTATTGTGCCTTACGATATTCCGAGTCGTTGTGCGGCGACTTACTTTCCCGAAGCAAATGTCCTGGTGCCGGTGCGTCACGTCGCCCTGAAGAGCAACACGCCCGTTTCGAAATCAGTGGTGATCAGCATCCGGCCTGCAACGGAGGAATCTGAGCAAAATGACCCCTCGAACCGCGAAGAAAAAACCGGCTAAAAAGAAAACTGTCACAAAGAAAGCTGCAAAGCGTCGTGTCGCAACTTCAACAAACAATGTGAAACCGAAGCTTTACGCAAGCCTCGTCGTCCAGTTGCTGAGTCTGCTGAAAGGTGAGCACGACTTTGTTGCCAACGCTGCGAATTTCAGCGCATTGCTTTTCAACGCGCTGCCGAATGTGAACTGGGCGGGGTTCTACTTTTTGAAGGGTGAAGAACTCGTGCTTGGTCCATTCCAGGGAAATCCCGCGTGCGTGCGCATTCCGTTGGGAAAGGGCGTATGCGGAGTGGCAGCGAAGCAATTAGAGACGATCATCGTGCCGAACGTGCATGAGTTTCCGGGACACATCGCATGCGACGTCGCTTCAAACTCGGAGATCGTGGTGCCGCTGTTTGATGGTGAACGTTTGTTGGGCGTGCTCGATCTCGATAGCCCGACGATCGGACGGTTCGACGATCAGGATGCCGAAGGATTAAATGAACTGGTGACAGTGTTTGTCGCGCACGAAGAGGGACTTGAATAGCTAAATCTTGAAAACATCCCGTCGTTGGCAGGCATTAATCCTACTATCAATCGCGGAATTGCTCGGCATGTCGCTGTGGTTCAGTGGCTCCGCCGTCGTGCCCGCACTTTCTGCTGAATGGAAATTATCGCCCTCACAGATTAACTGGATTGCGATTGCCGTTCAGCTCGGCTTTGTCGCCGGCACACTCATCAGTGCCACGCTCAATCTGCCCGACATCATCAGCTCGAGACGCCTCTTCGCCGTTTCGTCATTCCTTGGCGCCGCGCTCAGCGCGATCTTTGGTCTCTACGTAAACGATCCGGGAACTGCGATCGCACTTCGTTTCGCAACCGGAGTATGTCTCGCTGGAGTCTATCCGCCCGGCATGAAGATCATGGCGACGTGGTTTCGCGAACGACGCGGAATGGCGCTCGGCGTTTTAGTCGGTGCGTTGACGTTGGGAAAAGCGACGCCATATCTGGTCAACGCGCTCGGCAGCGCAAACTGGAGATCGAATGTGCTCTTCGTTTCGCTGCTCGCGGCGATTGGCGGACTCGTCGTGCTTTTCTTTGTCGAGGATGGCCCATACGCGCTGCCACCCGCGAAGTTTGACGTGTCGCAGATCGTACGCGTCTTCGGCAACCGCGGTGTGAGGCTCGCGAGTTTTGGATACTTCGGGCACATGTGGGAGCTCTACGCGATGTGGATCTGGGTTCCGGTGATGATCCGCGCGAGTCTCGCGACTCAGAATGGCGATCCGCGTCTCGCAGAGCTTGGATCGTTCATCGTGATCGGCGCCGGCACGGTAGGTTGTGTCGTTGCGGGTTTGATAGCTGATCGTGTCGGGAGAACTTTAGTCACTTCGTGGGCGATGGCGATCAGCGGCACGTGTTGCCTCGTGATTGGGTTCTTGTACGGCGGCAATCCGTTGGTGCTTTTGATTGTCGCGGCGATTTGGGGTGCGAGCGTGGTGGCTGATTCGGCGCAGTTTTCGTCGTGCGTGACGGAGCTGGGCGATCCGCAGTACATCGGCACTGCGTTGACGGTTCAGATGTGTGTCGGATTTCTTTTGACGAATGTATCGATTGAGTTAGTCCCGAAGGTTGGTAACTGGCGGTACGCGTTCATGATTCTCGCGCCGGGGCCGTTGTTCGGAGTGATCTCGATGCTGCGGTTGCGAGGCTTGCCGGAGGCCGTGAATATTGCGCATGGCAGACGGTAACGCGGATGAACGCGGATTTTGAACCGGATTTGTTTGCGCAGAGCTACGGCTGTGTATTATTCTTGGCGCCGTAGGTGATTTAAATGAAAGTTTCCTTCCACAAGCTGATAAGGCTGGACCTCGCTTGATTCCTGCGCAGTATATCTGCGCGGCTGAAATCGGCTAACCACGCTCGCATCATTAGACTGCGAGCGCGTGCACACGCGCTCAGCCGCATCTCCTTTCTCCAACTAAAACAAACGTTTTTTCCGAGTGGACTGTCTTTTTGGCGATCCGCTTTTGAGGTTCGATCATGCAACAACCAGCTATTCAGGTGCGCAACCTTCGCAAGAGTTTCCGCAAGCGAAGCGGTTTCCGGAAAAAGTCAGAGCTCTGGGCTGTGGACGATGTGTCGTTCAGCGTCGGTCAGGGTGAGACGTATGGGTTACTCGGACCAAACGGTTCCGGCAAGTCGAGTTTGATCCGGATTCTGTCGACACTACTGATTGCCGACAGCGGCTTCGTGCAGATGCTTGGCTTCACTTTGCCAGATCAGGCGGAAGAAGTGCGCCGGATCATCGGCCGTGTCAGCGTTGACGCTGCTTTCTACAAGAAACTGTCGGCGCGCGAGAACCTGCTTTACACGGCGTTGCTCTACGGTCAGAACGCGCATCAGGCGGAGCTCCGCGTGATGAAGATTCTCGAACAGTTGGGAATGGAGAACGCGAAGTTCTCAACACCGCTCGAGGAAATGAGTCGCGGTATGCAGCAGAAGATCAGCATCGCACGCGCACTGATGATCAATCCGCCGCTGTTGTTGCTGGACGAGCCGACAACCGGACTCGATCCGAAGAGTCGTCGCGACGTGCAGTTGTTTCTCGAAGATCTACAGTCGCGCGAAGGAACGACGATTCTTTTGACGACACACGACATGGCGGAGGCGGAACGACTGTGCGCGCGCATCGGTTTTCTGGCGCACGGCAGACTCGTCGCCGAAGGAACGACCGCGCAGTTGATGCAACGCGCGGGCACCGCCACGCTCGACGACGCCTTCATCAAGTTAACGGGCGAGGAACTTAAGGACGAAGAGCTATCCACAGATTACGCTGCTTGTGCTGTGTGATCTGTGGATGGGTTAGGAGTTATCGATGGAAGCTACTTTAAGACAAACGTGGGCCTTCCTGTTTCGTGGTTGGCATATCACGCGCCGGTACATCGGTTGGGTCGTTGTTTTTAACTTTTACGCGCTCGTGACGTCGGCGACGGTGGCGCTGATCGGCGTCGCGGAGAAGAACTACCAACTGACGCTGACACTCGTGGTCGGTGCGTTGTTGTGGAACTATCTGTCCTGGCTCTACCAGGAAATCGCGATGTCGATCGCGTACGAACGTTGGGAAGGAACGCTGGAGTACACGTTCATGGCGCCGGTCTCGCGAGCGGTGCATCTGTTGGGTGTCAGTCTGTATTCGTTGCTGAACAGCATTGTGACGAGTGTCATCCTGCTGGTTGGCTTGATGTTCTTTACAGATCTGACCCTGCGCGGTGCAAACCTGCTCGGCGTGCTCGTCGTCCTGGCGGTGAGCACGGTGGCGTTTGTGGGCCTGGGACTGTTTGCGGCAGTGTTTCCGGTGATGAGCGCGGAGAGAGGTGCAGAAGCGACGCACATCTTTCAGGGCTCGCTTCTGCTCGTTTCCGGAGTTTATTATCCAATCGAAGTCCTGCCAGCATGGTTGCAGCCGCTGTCGAAGATCTCACCGGCGACTTACACGTTGTCTGCTTGCCGGAAGTTGTTCGGAGTGGGAAACAGTAATTCGACGGCCGAACACCTCGCGGGTGCGCCACTCTCAGCGGTTTCGCACGAACTGCTGGTGCTGGCGTTGATGGGAGCGATACTGCTGCCGTTGGGCCTGATGGTCTTTGTTCGTGTCGAGGCCTGGGCCAAGAAAACAGGAAAGTTGAAACGAACAGGATAGCTTGATGGCAAAACGCGAAAGCCTCGACGAACTGAAGAAACGCACACGCCTGATCATCCGGCGGCTCAAGCGAGCTTATCCGGGTGCGAAGTGTTCGTTGAATCATTCGAACCCGTTTGAGTTGCTGATTGCGACGATTCTCTCGGCGCAGTGTACTGATGAACGCGTCAATATCGTGACGGCGAATCTGTTTCGGAAGTACACGAAGCCGGAGGACTATTTGAAGGTCGCGCCGAGAGAGTTGGAGAAGGACATTCAGTCGACCGGGTTCTTTCGAAATAAGACGAAGTCGATTCAGGGGACGGCGAAGGTGTTGACTGAACAGTACCACGGGGAAGTTCCGCACACGATGGACGAGTTGTTGGAGCTTTCCGGCGTGGCGCGTAAGACTGCGAATGTCGTTTTGGGAAACGCGTTCGACATCAAGGCGGGCGTGGTCGTCGACACGCATGTTACGCGACTCTCACATCGCCTCGGATTCACGCAACAGAAGACGGCGGAAAAGATCGAGCAGGATCTGATCCCTATAGTGCCCAAAAAGGATTGGGTGATCTTCCCGCACCTGATGATTTATCACGGCCGCAAGATCTGCAAAGCGCGCAATCCATTGTGCGCCGAATGCACAATCGAAAAACCGTGTCCCTCGTCATCTCTGAAGACGGGAGTTCACCCACCCAGTTAGGCCACAAAAGGCACAAAAAACACATAAGGCACAAAACAGAAAACCTGTTTATGTGCCTTTTGTGACTTATGTGCTTTTTGTGGCTCTATTTGGCGGCGGCGAGCAGGGCCTGGGCGGCCTGTTGGACCAGTGGCGTAATGATGTCTTCGCCGGCTGATTTGGCTTTGCCTTTGTACGACTGCGCAAAGGTGGACGTCGTGGCGCCGGGACGCTCGAGGCGAACGTCAAGCGTCATCTCATCCTTCGCTTTGATATTCTGCGCGACTGTCGCAGCGACAACAGCATTAGTCGCGACGACTGCTGCCGTGCCCGAGCCGTAACCGACGTTGCTCGCAACTTTCCCGGCCGCACTATTCATGAAACTACCGAAACCGCCGCCGCCTTTCTTGAGCGCCACATTCGCAAAGACGAGGTAGTCGCAGTCTTTCTGCTGTGCTTCGGCTTGAATACCGCCGCTGCCATCAATCGGCACGGCTTCAATGTTGCTCGCTTTCAAATTCTCCATCATGGTGTTTCTCACCGCGAGCGACATTTGTTGCGCATCCATCCCCTCAGTCATATTCCCCGGCTTAACGGCGACGACGCCGATGCGGATGACTCCGGCGCGTTTCGGTCCAAGGGCTGTTGACGCCGGCGCAGTGCTCGGTTGAGTCGTACTTGGGTTAGTGTTTCCAGTCGTACCCGAATTCCCAGTTGACGCTGCCGGGTTTGCATACATCGAACTGAAAGCACTCGCGAAGTCTTCCACCTGACGATAGTCGGGCGGAATCTCAAACAGGCTCTGATCCAACGTCGCCTGCGAGATCTCGACTACTTCAGTGATGTTTGAAAAACTCGGCGCGCCGTTGGCGCCAAGCATCGTCATCTTCTCGTAAACCGGAAAACCTTTCTTCGCCGTTCCAATCGTCTTCGTTTCGTAACGATCCCGGCAGCCGCCTGCCGTTGCTTGTGGTCTGTAAGCGGTGTACTGACGGTTGCTGTCGCAATCGAGCGCGAAGGCCGCGTCGATGTACCAGCCGTCGATCTCCATCTTCATGTTGTTCTGCGAGCACGCGTCGGGTGACGCCTCCATCGACATCGTGGTGATGATGTGACGCGCAGTGTAGCCAAAGATCTGTTTGCGTTCGCCCGTGTCTTTGGTGATGACAGTTGACGTAACCAGGCCGCCTTTTTTCACCGCGCCGGGTTGTGTTGGGTGCGTGGCGGTTGTGTTGCCGGTGTTGCTCGACGTGCCATCGTCATACGGGCTGATGACGTAGGCCTTGGCCATCGGCATGAGCTGTATGTTGCGTCGCAAGTCACACTGCTCGATTGTGACCATCTGGCCGCCACTATTCTCGCTGCGCTGGCGTTTGCCTTTTATGTAACTCGTGTTTTCGTAGGTTTGACCGCCGCTGGTTTGCCGCGACTTGACCTTGGTGTCCGCGCCGGCAATTCCAGTAACCGTCAACAAGCAGGCAATTGAGAGAGCAGTTCTAAGAATCGTGTTTTTAAGCATAGCCCCTGAGTTCTTTCTCCTGATTTTGTGGTGTGTGCAGATGGGAAGACGCTGCCAAATTGAGTTCTCATAATAGAACGCGCAAGGGCATTTCGAAAAGGGTCTTTCTCCCGCAAAGGCGCAAAGGCGCAAAGAAGTCCCATAAA
>DASWUM010000121.1:0-2296 GCA_036401595.1 Pyrinomonadaceae bacterium | reverse complement strand
CTGACTCCATCCAAGTGAGCGGCACTGTCCCGGACACTACTGACCCCATCCAAGCATTGCGTCCGACGTTGAGGTAAAGCTAGTAACTCTACTGCTTCTTGATGTAATTCCGGTGGACCCAACCATCCTTCTGCGAACGATCCTGAGTCTCAAACAAGACGTTGTTCTCGTCTTCGCGTGTCACAACCTTTACGCGTTTGGTCACGTCCTTTGCCGCGGCTTGTGGTTTCTCTGACTCGGCCATGAAAGTCTCAACCATCTCACTCGCGACCGGTTTCACTTCCACGTCCTTGTTCAACTCCGCCACCGCCTCCACCGCGCTCGCCTTGATCAACTTGGGCCAGAGCTTCACGAACAGTGCGCGCGACGCGTAAACATCCGCGCTGTTGATATGACCGTTAATCGCAAACACATAACCAACCACATCGCGCTTGCTTAGCGCGGTTCCATAAAGCGCCTTGATGTAATCTGCCGTCGTCTCTTTCACCTTTGCGTTTTCTACTGACAACTCAAGACTCGATGCTGACGCGCCGTCCTGCACGTTCCCGCCAACGCTGCGGCTCAACTTCTCCTGCGCGACACTCACATTCTTCCATACCGCCGACTGAGAATTTTCCAGTTTCGCGGCAAGTTTCAGATCCTTCATCGCAACTGCGTTTGTCGAGCTGCCGAACGATGCGGCTTCTTCGTTTCCGCGTTTGTTCCAACGGCCTGACTCGACACAAAACGCCGCGATCGGCATGCGTCCTGATTTCGGCGGCACGATAAAGTCGACCGAGATCATTCGGTCCTGCTCACCACCACGGACGATATCGCCGGCCTGAACATAAATGTCCTCGTTCGACAGATTCTTGATCGCGAGTTCGTTTACGTCTTTTGTCTCATACACGCGCACCTTCTTTTGCTCGAGAGCTTCCTGAAGAGTGAGAAATGCCTTGCTGGTGAGATCTTTCCCATGAACCAGAAACACCGTCAGATTTCCGTGAGTGTATGGGCCAGACAACGTGTAGTCGGACGCCGGGACTTGCTCCTGCGGTTTCTGGGCCGTGGCCTTGATGAATAACCCTAAAGGGAGACCGATGAGAAGAGAGAGTAACGCAATTGCGACTAAGTGTTTTGACTTCATGTCGTACTCCTTGGAACAGCCCGGCTGATGAGAACAGCGCAAGCCGCGTTGAGAAATGGACCACGGGGAGACCACTCATTGCACGGTAGGGAGACCTACTTATTCCGATAACACCCTTTGGACTCGAATGATGCCCGCGAGATTCAGGGGAGACGCGGTTATCTTGCGGCTAGAGGAACGTTATTCATGAAGACTTCTTGCAGCTTGAGACGAATCTGGATAGGGATTCGTTGCCAGCGGGTACTCAGCCAGTGAGAGATAGTCGCTAACTTCCCCCCCGATCCGACAAAAGAGTTCTGCCCCGTGATAGCGCCTGAACCGATCCAGTGCGTTAGTGAATGAGAGATTGAATCAGCTGGGTAAGACCTCACACTCCCACGTCTTAACTCGATAGGTTTTGAAAGTGACTATCACACAAGAAAAATTCGAATCTTTGCTTAACTGGCTGAACTCCGATCGAGAGCTGGCCGGCAAGAGCTACGAGACGATTCGTTCCAGCCTGGTCAAAACCTTTGTATTGAACGGCTTCAACGACGCCGAAGATCTTGCAGACGAAACGATTAACCGTGTAATGCGTCGATTGCCCGAAATTAGAATCGGGTACACGAGTGAGCCTGCGTACTACTTCCACGGCGTGGCCAGAAACATCGTTCGTGAACGACGACGCCGAAAAGAGATCGCAGCCGAACGGATCGAGATCTCAGTCGACCCAAGAGTCGAGCCGAACGAGGACCAGGTTTGCCTCGGTCACTGTCTCCGTCGCTTGTCTGCGAGTAAGAGAAATCTGATTTTGGATTATTACTTGTACGAGGGACACAGCAAGGTCGAGCATCACAAACACATGGCGGGCGAACTCAAAATAACCCCCGGTGCGATTCGCAACCGTGCCCACAAAATCCGCTCGCACCTCGCCGACTGCATGCGCGAATGTGCCCTCATAAAAAAGGGCTACCAGTGTCCGTTGAGATCACTGGTCAGTAGTCGCGCCCCGTTGGCACA
The DNA here is from genome assembly GCA_036401595.1 of Pyrinomonadaceae bacterium. Lineage (GTDB taxonomy): Bacteria > Acidobacteriota > Blastocatellia > Pyrinomonadales > Pyrinomonadaceae > PSRF01. The sequence continues at coordinate 171 of DASWUM010000121.1, read as the reverse complement.
GCCTACTTCAAGCCAGGGGCGGCCACGGAGGTGTTGATTATCAAGACATCCTTTACACCTTGTTATCAACACATCCTTTACACTTTTGGTTGCCGCCCTTTCATTTCGCTTCGTGCTGGCAAGAGCACCGCGGTGCTCTTGCCGGTGCGAAGTTCGATTTCGCGGACGGTC
>DASWUM010000120.1:0-63932 GCA_036401595.1 Pyrinomonadaceae bacterium | reverse complement strand
TCGACGCGGTGATCAGGGGAGACTTACCGCGTCGACGCTTCATTACTCAATATTCTTGAGTCAGGTAGAACAGAATTATTGCACCGGGGCTTGGAAAAAACTTGCCGATCGAAGCTATAGTGTTAAGGTGCCGGCCAATCGTGCGTTATTCAATTGAAGCTTTTTTGACACCAAGAGACAGACTCCCATGAATGTCATCACACGTTCGGCAGCTTCGATATTGCTGCTTCTGCTCGTCCTCGCAGCGCCACTTATAGCCCAGCAAAAACGGCCAGCTCCGAAGCCGCAACCGCGCGCGACTCCGGCGCCGGCTCCAGCACCGACTTTCGAGACGTTAATACCGGACGACTCCTACACTTTCTACGGCGAGGTCAGAGGCGTTGGACAACTGATCCAGTCCAGCGCGATCAACGATCTACTTGAACCAGTCTTGAAACTCTCTGGACCACCAAAAGAGTTTCGCAATGTAGTGAAGTGGTTACGGGCACACGCCGAAGACGTGATGACTTCGCGCATGCTGGTTGCCACCGGCTCCACGATACACGCCAAACAAGCGCCGCAGACACTCATCGCGGTCGAGTTTGCTTCTGCTGAGGAAGCTACGAAGTTTGCCGGAACGCTGAATGAGTTTCTGCCAACCATATTGCCCACGCCGGATCCTGCTCAGAAACCGGCTGAAGGAGAGAAGGACAACGAAAAAGCAAAACCAACCGGACCTCCGGACCCTGGCTTTCACGTGCAACGCGTAGGCTCGCTCGTCGTGATGACACCACGTCCATGGACCATGAAGCAGTTGAAGCCTGCAGGCAGCAAACTGCTCGCTGAAGATCCAAACTTCCGCGCCGCTCGCAATCGCTTCACCTCGGAACCCATCTTTGTCTTCGTCGATATGAAGGCGATGGAAAGAAACGACGAAGAGAGTCGGAAACAATCCGAGGAACAAAGGCGACTGGAGGAAGAACAGGTAAAACGCCAGCAAGCCGAGGCTGAAGCCAAAGGCGAAAACCGCACCAAACTCTCAAATAACGAGCTCACGGAGGAAGAGAAAGCTGCCCCGATGACTGACCTTGAAGATCTCGAAGCGGCTGCTCGCGTTGGAGAAACGAAAGACGCGCCCGTACCGGATCCAATGTCGATGCTTCTATCAGGCCTTGGCTCCTCCTTTTTCTCCGGCGAATCACACATGCCAGACGGCATTGGAGTGGCACTCGCCTTTGAAGGTGATTCATTCGATCTACGGGTTCTGCTGGTCAATCAGTCGGGTGAGAGAGCCGACGTACTCCCGTTTTTGCCGATGCTGATCACTGGTCCGGCGTTAACGCCCGAAGCGCCGAACATCTTTCCGGCTGACACTGAAGTATTTTTATCGCTGTCTCTCGATCTACAGCAGATCTACACAACGATGTCGAAGCCTTTACCCAAGCAGACCTTCACCAGGTCGGAGGGGACGATGGTGGAGACCAAAGTTATCGAGCCCGAACCGCCGTTCGCAGCTCTCGAACAACGACTCAAGATCAAGTTGAAAGACGATCTGCTGCCTCTGCTGGGTTCAGAAATCTCCGTTCGTCTGCCGAACTCCGGCGCAGGCCTGATAGGACTACCCGGAATCGCACCTGCCATGACAATGCCGTCAGGACAGGAACCAGGCAATGCCACCCTCATGGTTGGGACGCCGACATCGACAGAACAGCAACCAGCCAACTCCGCACCGGTTGTTGCAATCGCTGTCAAAGACAAAGAAGGCTTGCGCGCTCTCATGCCGAAGCTGATCGACAACCTCGGCTTCAAAGGCGCGAGCTCGTTAATGCAAACGGAGCGACGTGAAGACACCGAACTCGTTTCGTTTGGAAATGTCTTCGCCTACGCATTCGTTGGAAACTTTATCGTGCTTTCTCCGGATATCGCCTCGACGCGTCACGTTGTCGACTCGTATCTGAAACACGAAACACTGTCCAGCGACATTCAGTTCAAGAACGCCACCCGCTGGCAACCGAGACCATTGCACGGTCAGGTTTATATCTCGCCTGCGTTGATGGAGGGATTCAAGACGTGGAGTGAACACTCGAGCACTCAAGTCAGCGATCAAGTAAGGAACTTCTTAACACGCGCGAGCACAATCGCTCAGCCAATCACCTACTCGCTTTCAAACGAAGGGCTTGGCCCATTGCACGAAATGCACATTCCCAGAAATCTCGTGCTGATGGCTGTAGCCGGATTCTTAGGTGAGGTAAATCCAACACCGATGGTCCAGAACGAGCGCATGGCAATCGGAATCATGTACACGATTGCACACGCCGAGGGTGAGTATAAGAAGAAAAACAATGGCGCCTACGGTTCGCTGGAGGATTTGATAGCTGCCGACCTGGTGCCGAAAGAAGGGATTGAAAAATCCGGGTATCGATTTGATTTCACTGTCAGCGGCGACAAATTTGAAGTAACGGCAGTGCCGATCGAATACGGGAAGAGCGGTAGGTTGTCGCTGTTCCTGGATCAAACCGGCGTGATGCGCGGCGCAGACAAGAGCGGCGCCTCAGCCTCTGCTTCCGATCCACAGATTAACTAGAATCCGCGTGCTATAAATTTTCTATCTCAACCGGCTCGACAGGTTCAGCAAGCGCGAACCGAAACACCTTCGAGTAAAAATAAAGCTCACCGTCAAGCGCGCGCTTGATGTTCTTCGCTTGCCTGAACCCGTGCTGCTCACCGGCAAACGCAACGTATGAAACCGGAATTCCCTTTCCTCTGATCGCATCGACCATCGTCTCAGCCTGATCCGCCGGGACCACCTTGTCCTCCAGTCCCTGGAAAAAGATGACCGGGCACGAAAGCCGCTCGGAAAAATTGATCGGGGAACGATCGAAGTAAATATCTCTTCGCTCGGGATACGGACCGAGTAACCCGGTCAGATACTGAGACTCGTACTTGTGTGTATCGCGAGCCATCGATTCCAGGTTACTGATGCCGAAGTGACTCGCGCCGGCTTTGAAGATCTTTCGAAAAGTGAGAGCACCAAGAGTGGTGTAGCCTCCGGCACTGCCGCCAGTGATGATCAATCGATTCCCATCGACTTCACCACGCTCGGCAAGATAACGCGCGCCGTTCACACAATCATCGACGTCAACGAGTCCCCATTTTCTGTTAAGTCTTTCACGATATTGGCGACCGTAGCCGGTGCTGCCGCCGTAATTGACGTCGAGCACCGCAAATCCTCTGCTGGTCCAATATTGAATAGACAGGCTCAGCGCGGTTGAGGCGGCGGCAGTCGGCCCGCCATGACTCTTCACGATTAGCGGCGGCTTTTCATTGTCGGGCGCGCGAAAATCAGGATTCTGTGGCGGATAAAAGAAGCCGTGCGCGGTCAGGCCGCCTTCGGTCGGGAACTCGATCGCGCGTGGGACTGAAAAGTAGCGCGGATACGTCTCCAGATCATTTGATTTTCGGAGTATTTCAAACTGGCGCGTTCCCAGATCGTACTTCACGATCGCAGCAACGTCCGTCGGTGAACCACCACGAAAAACAGCCTGGCCATTGGCCGCGCGCAAGAATTGAATGTCCGTATATGGACAGTCGATGGGCGTTAACTTTCCGGTACTCGGGTCGATGGTTGCAAAAGTGGACACACCTTGATCTATGTGGCTGCAAACGATCGTTTCCGGCGAGATAAAAGCATAGGACGACATACCGAAAACCCATTGCGGCATGCCCAATTCGGCTTTTGACTGGCAAACTCTTTCGATTCCGCCGTCTGCTGTGATTCGCTCAAGATTCCACCAGCCACTGCGATCCGAGGCAAAATACAACACGCCGTCAGGAGACCATTCGGGCTGAAAAATCGACTCCGCTGCGCCGCCGGCAACCCACCTCGTCGAAGACAAACTGCCGTCTTCCGCAAACTCGCCGACCCACAGTTCGCAGCCGTCCCAGGGCATGTTCGGATGATTCCACGTGAGCCACGCCAGTTGCGTCCCGTCCGGACTGAGGCGAGGCGTCGAATAGAAATCATTACCCTCGACCAGCACCGTGCCGTGATCGTCGCCGGGTTCGAGGCTTACGCTGACGATCGAGTTGACGGCTTCAACTCCTTCACGCGTGTGATCTTCGCGCACGCAGATCAAACGGCCGCGGGTCTGGTCCACGCTGCCATCGGCGTAACGCATCTCGCCCGATGCAGTCAGTGCCTGCGGCGCGGCGCCCGGTCCATCCTGGCGGTAAAGCCTTTGATCCGAAAAGTTTGAAAAGCAGACGAGGCTTTTATTAACTGAGTAATCGCCACCGCCGTATTCATGAACTCTGGTGCGAGCGTTGAGCGGTGGCTGGTTTACATCGACACAACTGCCGGTCGAACTTCTTTTGACTATAACGTTGCGGCCCGCTTCCTTCGGGCGCATTTCAATCCAGTAGATGTCGTCGCCATCAAATGACGGCTGGCTAAGACCGACAGATCCTTCCACGATCAAATCTGAGGTGATCGGTGACTTCCAGGAGCCATACGGCGCAATTTTTGGTGAATTTAGCAAGGTCGATCCTCGATTCATTGATCTACGAACTCAGGTAGTCGTCACTTTTGTGTGACTTCGGCAAACTTTTGTCACAACCTCGCAAAGGCATTACAAGCTTGCTGCAACCTACCTCCGGCCTTTGGCAGTTAGTATCCATCCCGTCGTTAATTCTCCATGGGAGAACTGAGATAAAGGCAAGGGCGCTGGTCTTGGGGGAGGTCAGCGCCCTCTCTTTTTGTCTGCTCGCCATCTTACCAACAAAGCCACAAAGAAGCATAAACAGTAAATAAAAGATCTCTTCGATTCTGTTTGGGTACTGTAATTCATAATTGTGCCTTTTCTTTTGTGCCTTTTTGCGCCTCTTTGTGGCACAATTCGCCAGTTAAAATCGAAAGAGGTGCCCGCCCATGTTCATTCGCAAACGAAGCCTGATCGTTTTCTGCCTCTTGATGTCTTTCATCCTCGGAGGTTTGCCTGTATCGACTACACACGCTGATACGTTCAGACCCGTCGTGCGTGGCAAACGTGGCGTTGTAGCAGGTGGCGCACCTCTGTCAGTAGAAGCAGGCTTGCGAATTCTTCAACGTGGCGGCAATGCAATTGATGCGGGCGTGGCGACAATACTCGCAGCTTCGGTGATCGAATTCTCACACTTTTCGTTTGGCGGCGAAGTCCCGATTCTGATCAAGTTGAAAGGTCAGAAGGTTGCCGTGATCGAAGGCATGGGCCAGGCGCCGATGAAAGCCACGCGTGAGTTCTTCGTCAACCGATCTCACTCCGACGGAACCGGACAATCAGCTACGACGATGCCCAGCGCCAGAAAAGGCGGACTAATCCCGTCTACTGGGCCGCTTTCAGCTACGGTGCCCGGGATCCTCGATGCCTGTGTCACTGCTCTCGATCAATTCGGTACCAAGACACTCTCCGAAGTGATGGAACCCGCAATCCAACTCGCCGATGGTTTTCCGATCGACGAACTGAGAGTGCAATACATCAAAACCCGCGCGCCAATCTTCTCGCAATGGCCGGACGCAAAGCGCGTCTTTCTACCGGGCGGTGAGATTCCGAAGGCCGGCGACATTTTCGTTCAGCCTGATCTCGCACGCACGCTGCGTGAGATTGTTCGTGCGGAGCGGCTGGCGTCGAAAGGTACACGCAACAGTCGACATGCAGGTCTGATGGCCGCGCGCGACTATTTCTATCGTGGTCCAATCGCTCGCCGGATCGGCGAGTACATGCAGGCGAATGGCGGATTGATTGCCGCCGACGATTTTGCACGCTTTTCCGCGAAGGTAGGCGAGCCCGTCGAAACCGACTACCACGGCTATCAGGTCTACAAAGCCGGATTCTGGACGCAAGGTCCGGCCATGGTCGAAACACTCAACATGCTCGAGGGTTTCGATTTGAAGAAGATGGGCCACAACTCGCCGGCCTACATTCACACGCTCGCCGAAGCTCTCAAACTCGCGCTCGCAGATCGCGATCGTTATTACGGCGATCCAAACTTTGTGAAGATTCCCGCTACCGAGCTGTTATCAAAAAACTACGCCGCACTGCGACGCCCGTTGATCGACGAAGGTCGTGCGTCTCTCGCGCAGCAACCCGGCGATCCGATGAACATGAAGGCGGTTCTTGCCAGTGCGGTGCAAACCATCGGCAAAGTGTCAGCGTTACCCGAGATTGAGCGAGCCAACGACACCACCTGCGTCAACGTCGTCGATAAAGACGGCAATCTGTTTAGCGCAACTCCGAGTGGCGCCTGGCTGCCTGCGGTAGTTGCGGGTGACACCGGTGTCTTGATGGGCCAGCGGCTACAGTCGTCGTTGACTGATCCAAACAGTCCGAACGTCGTCGCCCCCGGCAAGCGTCCCAGAATCACTTTGACACCGACGATTGTGCTCAAAGGCGGCGAGCCGTTCATGGTGTTGAGCACGCCCGGCGGCGACAACCAGGACCAGGCGCTGCTTCAGGTGATGTTGAATATCATTGAGTTTGGAATGAACCCGCAGGAAGCAGTCGAAGCCCCCCGCTTCGACACGCAGCACTACGTCAGTTCATTCGACGATCATGAATTCCTTCCCGGTTCTCTGAACGTCGAATCGCGAGTCAGTTTGAAAACGATCCAGGAGCTTTCGCAGAAAGGGCACAAGGTCAAGGTACAGGGTGAATGGGGCACGCTGTCAGCGCCCACAGTGATCATGTTCGATCCAAAAACCGGTGTTGCTTCGGCCGGCGCCGATCCGAGGCGCAGTCGTTACGCCGTCGCATGGTAGTAAACCTCTTCCTCAACAAAGGAGTCCCCCATGTTCACACGAAAGCACTACGTGCTGGCTGTACTTACTCTTATTGTGATCTTTGCAACTCAGGGCGTGGCCGCAGCTCCGGTGCTTCCCAACCCGGTTCTTTATTTACTTGGTCAGGAGTATTTCACCACGGGTGGTAAACACTATGTGCGTTACCGTTTCGATGTGCTCAACAAGGATGCTTACCCCAACGATCTTTTCGCCAAATCTCCTGAGTTGCCACCATGTGGAAACAACACACAGGCGGCTCGGACGTGGGTAGATTTCTTCGATCAGAGTGGCAAACGACTGCAGGGATTCTGCAATTTAGGAAAGGCTTCTGACCTTGGTACTATCTGGTTCGCACTGGAAGAAGGAACGGTGCCACCGAGTTGGGTTTACATCGAGATGAACGATCGTAAAACCAGTACGAAATACAAATCGAATCTCGCAGACACAACGCTTTAATATCAAATAACAGGGGAACAATCATGGGACTGGAAGAAGGCAAACGCTTCGTGGATTTCAACCTAAAGAATCAGGACGGCGAGACCGTAAAGCTCGACGACTTCAAAGGCAAATGGCTCGTCGTCTACGTTTATCCAAAAGACGACACGCCCGGTTGCACGATTCAGGGCAAGTCGTTCACTGCGACTAAGCAGGACTTTGACGACGCCAACATCGCGGTCGTCGGCGTAAGTGAAGACGACGTCGAGTCGCACAAGAACTTCTGCAACAAGTTTAGTTTCACAATCGATCTGCTTGCCGATCCGAATCACGAGTTTCTGAAGGCCGCCGGCGTGGGCCAGAGTGACTACAAGGGAACGATGTACTGGAACCGCACCAGCTACGTGATCGATCCCGAAGGTAATCTTCGCAAGACGTATCTGAAGGTGAGTCCGGAAGGTCACGAGCAGGTGTTGCTCAACGACATCAAAGCGATGCAGAACGCCTGACAGTAATGCTTGCTTACGTCTTCTGGCACTGGCCACAACCAGCGATAGACCGTGGTGCGTACGAGGACCACCTGCGCGAGTTTCAACAGACGCTCGCCGCTAATAAGTCGAACGGATTTCAGCAGTCGGTGGTCTTTCGTATTCGCGGGGCGAGCTGGCTGAACACCAGCGACGAGGTTTACGAAGAGTGGTATCTACTCGACGACTCCGCCGCAATGGACCCGCTCAATGCAGCGGCAGTCTCAGGTGCTTGTGAAGAGCCGCATAACCGAGTGGCGCGAGAAGCAGCAGACGGTATTGGTGGTCTATATCGTTTGCGCGAAGGTGTTGAGATTTTGGACGAAGCGAAGTTCGCAATCTGGCTCAGCAAACCCGCCGGCATCTCTTACAAGAATTTCTACGCAGACCTGCAATCACTAACCTCACAACCCGGCGTCGCTTTGTGGGGCCGCCAAATGACTCTAGGGCCAACGACGGAGTTCTGCATTCACAGCCAATTCCCTCTCGAACTTCCGCCAGGCTATAGCGGTCACACGCTCAACCTACATTTGATTTATCCGTCTTCATCCGTTTGATCCGTGGCCGAACTCGGCGAGCAGTGGACAATGATCCGACGCTGCTCGGATCCGCTCATTCGGCTCTACGATTACCTCACACTTCTGCAGACGATCTCCAAACGCCTTCGGTACGAACACATAGTCGAGTCGCACGTGCGGATCCCATGTCGGAAACGTGTATCCCTTCTCATCCGCGTGCAGCATCCGAAAGCCATCGCCGTATCCGGCATCGAGCATCAACTGAATCGTTTCGCGCTGCAGCTTGCGGCCGCTAATCCAAATCAGCGCGCGAATCCATGTCGGTAGTTTGTCGAGTTCCAAAACCTCTCCGGGCGCGAGTGTGTTGAAGTCTCCGACTAAAGCGTGAAAGCCGTTTTGATGACGTCGGATTCCGTCGAGCAACGATCGAATCTCGCGTGCGCGTCTTCGTTCATCCCATCTCGAAAACCGCGCGCTGAGATGTAATCCAAAAATACGCGCGTCAATTCCGGCGGGAACGATCTCGAGAAACGAATGACGTGCGCCTGCCGGATAATGCCACTCGTGGTAATCGACCTCGACACGACTCAGGAACCCAATCGAGTGATTCCGTCTCGCGGCCCAAAACGGAAACCTGGCAGCCTCGGCGAGACGTTCAATCACCGCCGGATCAGTGGCCTCCTGAAAGACGACCAGATCAGGCGCGGCAGCAACTATCGTTTCCGCAAGCGCCTGCTCTCTGCCGTGTCCGCCGAAGCGAATGTTGTAGCTGAGCAACCGCAACGTCACGCATCATCACCCGCAGGCACAACCACGAAGTAAGACTCGCCGAACAACACGTCGCGGCCATAAAGAACGAGGCTCGCCGTCGCCTGCATATTCACGGGACGTCCAACTAACTTCTGCACCGATTCTCGCAGCGGATTAAGATTCGGCGCGATGTTTGGATCTGCATCGCAGAGCGGCTTGGTGTGCATTCCGGGAATGTAATAAGCGCCCGGGTCCCACATCTCCATGACCTTGCGTCCGACAAGCGTCACATCCAGATCACTCGTTCCCGCACCTTGAGAGTCGAACGGATTGCCGTCTTCGTGCCGCGTGTTTGTAACGACACTGCCGCGCAGCACAATCCCGGTTCCCTCAGGCAAACCCTGTTGCAGTTTTCGATAGAAGGCGATGAAGAGTCGTTCGTCACCGCCAAAAGCGAGGGTAACGATGCGCGAGCGTAGCTCGCTCTCGTTCATTTCATGAGCATCTTTGGGCATAGAAATCGATCCACAGATTACACAGAAACAATCTCATTTTTTGTGTCTTTTGTGGCGTTATTTGATTTCAAGCTCTGCCATTACAGGCACGTGGTCCGAAGCTAACGTCTCCACCACCCACGCCTTCTTCGCGCGAACACGATTCGCAGGTCGATAAAAAATGTGATCGATTCGCTTCGACGGTTTGTCAGCAGGATAACTGAATCCCTCACCCTTCGCGCGACTCGCGATCCAGGCATCCTCGAACAAAGTTCGCATCAGTTTGTAAGCACTGCCCTCGGGAACGTCATTCAAATCCGCAACGAGGATCAACGGTCCTTTTACGCCTTCGAGAAACTTCAGTAGCTGCTCAGTCTCAAACAAGCGACCGTCTTCAAACTGGTAATCGAGATGTGTCGTAACGAACGTAACCGGCTTGCCATCGACGTCAACTTCAACTTTCAACATGCCTCGCCGCTCTGCTTCACGCTTGTTCTCAAACATGTGATGTTCAGTGGTCTTTAGCGGCAATCGTGAAAGGATCGCGACCCCGTACTTCCCACCCTGGTAATCGAGATTCGGCGCGAAGGCGAAGTTCATCTGCGTCATCGTAGCGAGCTCGGCTATCTCGTCTTTGCCTTCTGTTCGCTTTACGCCGCGATCGACCTCCTGCAAACCCACCAGATCCGGCTGCTCGCGGTTAATCACGTCTGCAATGCGTTGCAAATCCAGCTTCTTGTCCATGCCAACGCCGACGTGAATGTTGTAGGTCATCACGCGCAGAGTTTTCTTTGCTGGCGTTGAAAAACCTCCGCCACAAAACAGGACCAGCGCAAGAATTATCAGTAGCGCAATCCGGGAGAGATGCCGAGTCATGAGTTTTTATATTAACATGCTAACGAATCCACGATGCGTCTCTTCCCCTCGCTTGTCATGTTGTGCGCCGCGTTTGCAGCGGGCGCGATCAATGCTATTGCCGGCGGTGGAACTCTCCTGACCTTTCCGGTTTTGATATGGCTCGGTCTCGATCCTAAAGTCGCTAACGGAACCAGCACCGTCGCGCTCTGGCCCGGTCTCTTCGGCGGACTGTTTGGTTATCGCAAAGAGCTCGAACATAGTTCGACAATTTTGTTTCGACTTGGCTTGACGAGTCTTGTCGGCGGTGCGTTGGGCGCAGTGCTGCTGGTTCGAACCCCAAACAAACTGTTCGCGGATCTGGTTCCGTTTCTGATTCTGTTCGCCACACTTCTCTTCATGTCGAACGGAGTGGTCAACAGGCGGCTGCGAGTCGGATCGATCGACGAAAAGCCGATGGGTCTTTGGTGGACCGGTGCGATGGCGTTTCAGTTCTTCTCCGCGATGTACGGTGGCTACTTCGGCGCAGGTAACGGAATACTAATGCTCGCCGCGATGGGTGTGCTCGGAATGAACGAGCTACATCGTGCCAACGGCATCAAGAACTTTCTCGGCATCTGCATCAACGCGGTGGCGGTGCTGATTTTTACCCTCGCGGGTTATGTCGTTTGGAAAGATGCGTTGCTGATGGCATGTGCGGCACTGATCGGCGGCTACTTTGGCGCGAACATGGCCATGCGCGTCGGCCAGAAGTGGGTGCGACGCGGCATCGTGGTGATCGGGTGGACAATATTTTTCGTGATGGTGTGGAAACTACGCCAACGGCCACAATGACTCCGCAAACCAAATCCGCCAAGCTGCCGCGCGAATTCTACCTGCGAGCGGACGTCCTCAAAGTCTCGAAGGATTTACTCGGTAAACTTCTGGTTGTCCCTGGTCCAAATGGAGAACGCGTCTCCGGCAAGATCGTCGAGGTCGAAGCTTATCGCGGCCCCGAAGACAGAGCTTCACACGCTTACGGTGGTCGGCGCACAAAGCGCACTGAGACGATGTACGGGGCCGGCGGCGTTGCGTACGTGTACTTCGTCTACGGCATGTACTTTCAATTCAACGTAGTCTGCAATGTGACGGATGTGCCGCATGCGATTCTGGTCCGCGCACTTGAACCAGTCGAAGGACTCGAGCTCATGAGAACGCGCCGTCATTCTCATCCCGATCACAATCTCACGAACGGTCCGGGCAAACTCTGCATCGCCATGGGAATCGATCGCGAGCTCAACGGCGCTGATCTGCTCGGCAATCGAGTCTGGATCGAGAACTTCGAAAGAGTGTCTCCACGCCGCATTGCGCGTGGCCCTCGGATCGGCATCGACTACGCGGAAGAATGGATCGAGAAACCCTGGCGCTTCTGGATCCGTGATAATCGTTTTGTTAGCCGTACCCGTTAAATCCGTGGCTAAAGAACAAACTTCATCGGCGCCGCGGTAATCTTCGTATTCGTCACCGGCTGCCCTCTCAGAAACTCCATGATTCCCTCTTTAATCTGCGGCGAAGACAGAAACAACGGATCGGAGTGCACCGCACCTTCGATGATCATGTGCGTGCTATTTGGAAATCCCTTGCGATACTCCTCTGCGTTGCTGATCGGCGTGCGAGCATCGAGAGTGCCGCTGATGAACAACACCGGGATGTCGGATTGAAGCGGTGCACGAAACCCGTCACCGAGATCTGGAGCCTTCCACTCCTCGCAAACCTCCGGAAAAGGAAAGTTGAAGATATCTTCGAGCAGCGTTCCTTTCGCTTCGCGTGCGATCTGTTCGCGACGTGCCGCAGTCTGTCCCGAGGCGCAATCCATCATGTAAGACATTGCCGATCCGATATCACTGCGCGATTGATTCAGCCAAACCTGCGCCGGATTGCTGAAGTCGCCTTTCGACGCACGATAGAAGAGCGCCGGGAACCGTGCGGTCACCGTCGTACCGATGTTGTTGGCGACGATGTACTGCATGACAAATTTGTTGACGATCACTTTTACTTTGAGCTTTGTTCGCTGGTCCGTTATCTCCACTGTTTCCGGTTGTGCATCAAGACGATCAAACACAGACTTCATGAGTCCAAGGAAATCAGGAATCTCTTTCCCTATCTGCGGATCGGCTTTGATCACAGCCGCAAGATCCTCGAGGTGCTTCTGAATGTTACTCGGCAGCTTGTACGTGTGGTCAGGACCCTCAGTGCCGGCCAGTATGGCGCGATGAATACTCTTCGGATGTCGCCGCATCGTTGCGAAAGACAGATGAGTGCCATAGCTGATCGACCAGAGGCTAATCTGGTTAACGCCTAAAGCCTTTCGCAGATCCTCCAGATCGTCAGCGCTTTCATTCGTGTTGTAACCCGTCAGATCGACGCGTTGGATGTCGCGCCAGTAAGACTTGCAACTCTCGGAGTTCGCACGCAACTCTTTGATGGCCGCCTCGCGTGTGGGCGCCACATCGAGTGGTAGAGCAAGCTGGTCGTAGCAACCGAGATTTGGTTTGGAGTAGCCGGTGCCACGTTGATCGTAGGCGATCACATCGGCTATCTCCCGCAACGCCATGAAGAGGGGGAAACGAGAACCGGTGGCCGTGCCAATGCCTGAACCGCCTGGACCACCGGCAAGATAGACGATCGGAGGTCCGGGATTCTTCGAAATGCTCTTGAACCGCACAAACGCAAGCTCGATCAGATTGCTCTCCGGATTGGAACGGTTCTCGGGCACGAGCAAGGTGCCAAATTCTGCGTCGACTTTTTCCTTTTTATCGTTCTCGAATGTGTAGGGCTTGATTTTGAGCGTGCCGGCTTTTGGTTGGGCCGTGGCTGATGCGACCAACAGCAACGAGACGATCATGATTAAGACACACCTATAGCTGGACATGCGTGATGCCTCCTCGGGATTTATTCTTTAGTTAAGAGTTAACGCAGATTTACGCTGATAGAACGCAGATTAGCCTTCGATTTCGGAAATGGCCCAGGCAGCCTTCGTGCTCACACCTGGTCCTGAATCCTGTAATGCCTGTTTGAGCGCCGGAAGGGCTTCGGCGCTCTGGATCTCGCCCAATGCTTCGGCCGCGCCACGTCGAACTTCAGCGCGCGGATCTGACACGAGTACGGTGCAGAGGGCGGTGACCGCACGATGATCTTTCATCTCGCTCAAGGCCCAGACGACCAGTTCTCTTACGCGCCAGTTGTCGTCTGAAAGTGTCGCGACGAGTTTGTTGAGCGAGCGACTATCGTGGAGTTCGCCGAGCGCTCGCGCCGCAGCCATTCGGACCCAATCGTCCGAGTCGCTCATAAGTGTGATCAGTTGCGGGACGGCTCCTGATCTTTCACCCGGCAACATGTTGGTCAATTCACCTATGGCCCAGGCCGCGTTTCGGCGCACTGACGGATCGGAGTTGTCGAGTTGATTCAGCAACGGTCTGAATGCCGGCCGGCCGAGGGAGGCAAGCCCAAGAGCTGCCTGTTCGCCCGGCGACGGTTGTTTGAATGTCTCAAGCGCGGGACTCCAGCGCGTGCCTTCCCAGCACCTGATGAGTTGCGCTCTGCGATCGTCGCCAAGCATTGCAACTAGCTGCTCAACTGCGGCCACGTCGCCCCGTTTGGCTGCGTTGCATGCCGATGCGGCGCGTTCGTCTGCCGTGGTCACGTTGGTTTGCGGCGAGCGGCGTGGGGTTGCGACAGTTGGGGTAATCGACTCATTCACCAGGGGAGAATCCAGCGTCGCAAATTGTTGCGTCACCGCCGCGCGCACTTGCGTTTGCAGCTCTACCGAGAAAAAAGACAACGACAACGCTGACAGACTCAGTAAAGCGACTGCGGCAAACATCATTGTCCGCGCTGCGCCGGCAGCGATGCGCTTCTTGCTTCTCATGATTCTCACGATCCTTTCTTCCAGAATCTTTCCGTCGAAAATGCTCAACATAAATGCCTGCGACGCGTACCCCTGCGTGACATCTGCCGCCCACAACAGCGAGCGCGCATAAACCCTCGGCGCGAGAACGTAGTTAGTAACGAGTTCGTCGCAGGCGAGCTCGCGTGTGCGATCGATCTGTCGCTTGATCAGAAATGTTAGTGGGTGGAACGAGACCGTTACGGCAACAAGTTCGCAAAAAAGATTCGTCAGGTAGTCGCGGCGCGCGACGTGCGCCATCTCGTGACCAATCACGGAGAGCAATCTTGCCTCGTTTACATTCGCGCCGAAGTATTCCGGTAACACAATGAGAGGACGCAGCGCGCCAATCGTGTACGGCACGCGCGCTTTTTCCGACAACCTGACCGGCGCCTCCCTGACGTTCAGCAGTTCGCGGCAGCGCTCGGCCGCCGCTTCGATCTCTATAGTCACACCTATATCCGAAGCAGATCGGCGCAGCTTCTCTTTGCGACGCCAAAACCGCGCCAGTCGCAAAGCACGCATGAAGACAAAAACCAGGTAACCAAACGCCAGGTAGAGCACATTGCGCCGCGTCGTGTTTACGGTCATGCTTCGTCGACTGGGGCTGATGTGATCGACTACGAGGTTGTTATCTGAGCTGTTCTGACTGACACCTTGACTGGCGGTTGGCGCGGGAGTTGAAGTAGATGAGACGACTTGAAACGTTGCAATCCATTTCGGCATTACACGGGTTGTCGTAAGTAGTGGCGCAACGAGACACGCAACCAGTGCAATCATCCAAAGTGTGTATCGATAACGCGCCGGCCCATTTCGCAGCAACCACGACGCCGCCGCGGCAACTGCGAAGATTGCCGTCACCTGCCAAACAGAATTCAGAACAAAGTTCAGGATGAACTCGCTAAGTCTTAGCATCTCGTTCTTCCTTCTCGATTAGTTCATGAAGTGCCGCCAGGCGTTCCGGCGTCAGATGTTTCTCCTGCAAGAGGTTCATCACCAACCCTTCGGCAGAGCCGCCGAACAGGCGATCGATAAACTCGCGCACTGCGTGGCCCGTAAACTTCGTCCGACTCACCGCGGGCTTGTAGATATAGGCTTTGTCCTTGAGTGACCGCTTAACTTTCTGCTTCCGGTGCAGCACGGTAAGCATTGTTTGCACGGTAGTGTAAGCGAGTTCCCGTTTCAGTTCACGCTGAACCGTTTGGACCGAGGCAGGGCCGGTTTCCCAAAGCACCTGCATGATCTCCAGTTCCAGCGGCGTCATCTGCTCACTCTTGCGGCGTGGCATTCGCGATCGTCTCCTAAGACTTTAGTCGGACAATAGCGCACGCGCGAGGGCCTGTCAACTAAAACTTTAGTAGAATTCTAATTTTGCGGAACGTACTGTAGGGGCGGCCCTCTGTGGCCGCCCGTTGTTGAACTCATCGAATTCAGAAAACGACGCACCTTGGCTTTGGCGAGCGTCATTCAAAACCAAGGGCGGCCACGGAGGGCCGCCCCTACAGTTACGCCCAAAGCGCGCCCCAAACTAATCGCTGCCGTAGCGAATTTCCATGTGACGAATGCGATAAGCCGCGAGGACTAGCACCAGAATTGTGACTACGAGCATGCTCGGCACCGCGATGTACGCGGGCGTGGGCTCGGCGACCACTGCGAATGGTCCTTCCGAAATAGGCACCGGCACGAGCGAGTTGAGATAGTGAATCACACTGACCTTTTTCAACAGTGGCGGAAGGAGAAAGTTTAGCCACTCCCAAAGGTAGAGAACGATCGCAGGGATGATCGGATTACGAACAAACAGACCAACGACGAGAAAGAACGCGCCGTAACCAAGACACCCAAGTATCGTGATCCCGGCATACGTGAGGAGTTGTCCGAGTCCGCGTCCCTCGGTGAAGTAGCGGACGCTCTGTGAATAGAAGTGCGGCAGGTAAAGCAACAACATCGCGATAATGGTCGTCGTAGTGAAAAGCACGATTGCAGTCACCAGCCCGGAGACGTATTTCGCAACCACCAGCACATCACGGCGCACCGCGCTCAAAAAGTAATAATGCAAACTGCGGTCGACGAGCTCGCCGCGAAACAGGTTCATAAAGATCCACGCCGAACCAAAGAACACGAGCGTACGCAGAACCAGGGCGTTGTAAATCATCGAGTAGAACACGCCCATTTGATTGAAATCTCGCCATTCATTGCCCGGAGGCGTAACGAATGCCAACGCCACAAATGGAACCAACGGTAGGAACGCCAGCAAATAAATCAGTATCGACCGGCGGCTGAGAAAATTCTTCTCGAGCTCCATCCGGATGATCGCGCCGGCCTGCCGAAACCACAACGCCCAGTTCATCGGCGACTTGCTTGATTTAGCTTCGATTGCGTCTATAGCAGAACTCATCGTCACTTCTCCTAAGCACTACCGCCGGTCGTACCGATCAGATACTGATAAACGGCGCTGAGATCGTCGTCAACCGGCGCAATCGATTCCACGCTGAGATCGCCCTCAGCAACCGCATGATTCAACATCAGATAAAACCGATCTGCGTCGCGCGTCTTTATAAAGAGACCACCGCGGTCTTCATGTAGACGTGCCTCGACGACGTGATCTCGTGCAAAAACGTAAGCAGCAAGCTTAGCCGGGTTGTCGCAACGGATCAGGATCTGCATCGGATGCTCTTCCATCTCGTCGCGCACGCCGTGAATGTTTCCTTCGGCAACGATATAGCCGTTGTTCAGCAACACCACGCGGTCTGACATCATGTCGACTTCATGCAGAATGTGCGACGAGATAATCAGGTGCAGTCCTTCCGCAGCGAGTTTGCGAAATAGCGCAATCGTTTCGGAACGGACCATCGGATCGAGCCCGTTCAGCGGCTCGTCGAGAATCAAGACGAGTGGCTGGTGCGCGATCGATTGTGCCAGACGTATGCGTTGTCGCATGCCCTTGCTGTAACCTGCTACCTTTCGATCTGCGGCTTCAACGAGATTCACTCGCTCGAGGGCCAGCTGGGTGAGCTCGTTTGCACGTTTGCGATCGAAGCCATGGACAAAGAGAAATGAATTCAGAAACTCGCGTCCCGTAACTCCTCTCGGAAACGAATCAAACTGCGTGCAGTAACCCACTTTGCGAAACAACTGTTCGGGTTGATCTGTGGGAATGCCGAGCAACGAAATCGAACCGCGCGTCGGGCGCAACAAACCCGTCATCAAATTCATCAGCGTCGACTTCCCTGCTCCGTTCGGTCCGACAAGGCTTGTAATGCCGGGCGCGATTTGCAGGTTCACTCGATTCACTCCGAGTATCTCGCCGTAAAACTTGGAGACGTTGTCGAAGATGATGAGTTGATCGCGAGATGTCGTCATTCTATTTCACGACCTCGTAAGCCTTAACTTTCCAATGCAGAATTGCCAGACAAATGGCGCATATCAGAAAGAGCATGACCCACGAGCTCCAGAGTGGCGGCTCGATCATCAGTATTTCGCGCGTGACGTTGTCGTTGAAGTCGGTAATCTGAACTCTTCCCGTGACGCGGTCGAAGGTGCCGAAAAGTCCTTCGGTGACGTTGCCCATGAGGGCGACGAGGCTGAAGAGATTTCCGATGCGCGTGAGAAAAATGACGTTAATAATACCGAAGAAAACCGATGGAATGATCACGAGCCCGAGCATCGCACCACTCGCAACAATGCGCCACTTTAGTAACGCCGAAAGAGTTTGCGAGATGAGCGCCAGCAGGAGCGTCCAAACAACGCCGCAAATAATGATCGCACTGGCGATCCAAAGATTACTCTTGAACCACGCAAATCCTTCCAGATACGACTGGAACAAGAACATCAGCAACTGCGGCACCCAGGTGATGCCCGACAACAGAATCAACAGCACCGACATCTTGCCCATCACGTACTCAGTGCGCGTGAACGGACGGCAGAGATAAAGCGGCAGCGCGTTGTTACGTAAGTCACGTGAAACCAGCGGTGGCCCCAGTAAGAGTGCAACGAAGAATGCAAACCCGCCCTGGACAAACACGAAATACTCAAAAAACGATCCATCGATAGGCAACAACTGTCGCGCGTTGAGATTCATGATCGCAAGCGCGGTGATGTTGTGGTGCAAGTAGATCATGATCGCTTCGATGAGCACCGGGAGAATACAAAGCACGTAAAACGCGGTGAACAACTTGGAAGCGAACACACCTCGAAACGCATGGCGCGGAATGATCAGAAACCGGCTCCATTCAGGAGTCAGCTTGCCGGTGTAAGGCTTGTATGTCTGTTCATATACCGCCATAGCCGTTCTCCATTGCCCTCAGGAAAATGTCTTCGAGCGAATCGCGCTTATAACTCAGACGCCGTAACTGCACTTTCGTTTCGTCGGCCAGCCGGTACAAATCGCGCACTTCGATACCTTCCTGCAAAACGATCTTCAGCCGGTGATCGGCAGACACTGCATACTCACAACCAAGCTTCGCGAGCGCATCGACAAACTTCTCGTGATCGCCGCGTGTTTCCAGCATCAGAAACTTGCGATTCGACTTGCGCTCTTCCTCAAGATTGCAATAGACGGCGATTTGTCCGTCGCGAAGTATCAGGATCTCGTCGCAGCATTCTTCGACGTCAAGCAACAAGTGCGATGAGAGCACGATCTGCGCGTGACCGCTGTCGCGAATCTCGCGAATGAGCTTTATCATGCGCAGTCGTGCCGGGGGATCCAATCCGTTCGTCGGCTCGTCGAGAAAGATCAGTTTTGGGCCATGCACAATCGCCTGCGCGAGCTTGGCGAGTTGCTTCATCCCCAGCGAATAAGTTTCGAGACGTCGATAACGCGCTTCACCAAGACCCACGTAGAAAAGTGCTTCGTGAGCACGTTCGAGGGCGGCATCAGACGGCAAGCCCGAGAGCTCGCCCATCAGGCGAACAAAGTGAACCGCGCTCATCTTGGCGATGAAGGAATCGCGCTCCGGCATGTAACCGATCAGCGCTTTGATCTCTTTCGCCTGGTTCGTGATATCGAGACCAAAGATTTGCGCTGTACCTGACGAAGGCTGATGAAAGCCGAGCAGCGTGTGAATCAGTGTCGTTTTGCCGGCGCCGTTCGGACCGAGCAGACCGATTGCTTTGCCGCGCAGATCGCCACGCAGGTTTTTGAGAATCTGTCGCCGGCCAAATGAAACGCTGAGACCATGAAGGTCGATTACCGGCGGCTCAGAGTAAGCCGTTTGATCTTTGATCGGTTCCTCTCGAACCGAAGCGGGGAGTGCCATACTGTTTCTTATAACGCTGTGTTCTGATAATTCCAAACGAATCCAAGTCCGAAGACTGTACCCATCAGCAGAAAAGCAACAATGCATGCTAACGCATCTGTGGGTGCTAAAGTTCTGCCAATTGCAAGAATCTCGATCAGGAACACAGGAGTGTTGAGTACGACTGCAGACGCAAGTGGAAACAGCAGCGCTGGTCTGCAACCACCCATGCGTTGGCGAAGCCAGGAAAGCGAGGGCGCATAAGCAAACGAGAACAACAGAGCCGCCATTGTGATTGAGGTGACTGTAGTGTTAATGCCTTGTCCGTCGACGACGAGGAAGTTGGATAGGACCAGCAGTCCGAATAACCAGGAGATAATGGAGATTGAGACGAGCTTCATTCGGTTACTTTCTTAGACGCGGATTTACGCGGACGAACGCTGATCTGCGTTCATCCGCGTTCATCTGCGGCTAAAATAAGAACTACTTCTTCGAACCCATGCCTCGACTAATGATGTGCTGCATTTCGAGAGCGTTGGGCATTCCCAGGATCGATGCGGGACCGATTCCAAATGGTCCACCTTCAGTGTTCGCTGCGAACGTGATGCTGTCGCCTTGCGCATAAGCGTATGCAAGTGTCGGCTTCATTTCTCCAGCGATTGCTTTCACTGCTTCCTGTGGCCCACTCGGCAACTGTGCGGCAGTGTTGGCAGCCGTGCTGGCAAGACCAGCCGGAATCAGGCCGCCGATGTTGTGATAGAAGACTGCCGAGAAGTTGGCATTACCATCAGCCGGCAATCCTGCGGTGAACTTTGATGAACGCAGGAGCGACAATCCACTCTCCTGAGATCGCAAAGCTTTCTCGACGAGCGCTCGGCTTGGACCAACGATCAAGTATCCGTTGGCGTAGGTGTAGTTCACTTCCACCATTCCGAAGTCTGACGAACGCAACGTGTAATACTTGCGGCCACCGAGGTCGGTGTTTTCCCAGGTCAAGCCTGACTTGCCGAGGTACGTTGCCTGTTTATTCACTTCAGTAACCACGCGCTCGAGCGTCTGCTGCAAGTGCGCCGGATCGTTCACCTCAAACACCATCTTCCACGAAGGCGTCGGCAGGATTGGGCCATCGATCGCAAAGGCAAACTCTCCACCCAACGGTGCAGCAATGTCGTCGCGAAGATTGAGACCGTGATCCGTCTGCAGCTTGTCGAGGTTCTTGCGCAAGTCAGGTGACACGGTGTCGAGCACGCCGAGCAAGTCGTCCACGAGAGTCGCCGGATTCTTCACTACAAATCCCGCTACTACATTTGCGTCCTGTGAGATGTACTCCAAAGAGCCCATCGGACCAGGAGCTGCGAGCCACGAAGGAATGCCGCGCTGTGCGTCGTTAAAAGACAACGAGGCCTGCGTGTGCGTCTTACCGTTGCTGTCCTTCTGGTCCAGAACGAAATACTTCACACTCAGAATGCCCAACTTGTTCAAAGCAGCTTCCTGCTTGTCAGCATCCGGACCCTTCGTGCGTTCAGCTTTCGTGCTGGCAACAACCTTTTCGAGATTGGCAGCAACTACGAGTCCTGCACCTTCCTGATAAACCTGCGCGATGCGGTTGTGGAAGGGCGACGCTGAGAAACTGCCCGTGTTGCCATTCGCAAGTGCTCCGGCAACGCCTTGCAGTTGCTGCAGCTTCGGACTGGCGGCGAACAGGTTTGCTGAAATCCAAACGTAAAGCTTCTCTCGTTTGTCGTCAGTGCTGGGCGCTGTTGCGGCGGACGGATCTTGAACAAACTCGATCTCGGGTCTGCCTTTCTTGTCGCCCGCATACTTCGCAATCTCCTGCTCGAGGAACTGCCGGAACCCTTCTGAGTTCTTGAGTTCGGCAAGGACCAACGGTTCACCCGGCCGACCCTGATCGTCAATCGAAACCGACACTGCAATCTCATCGCCAAGATAGGAACCGAACTGGCGAATCGTTTCCACGACCTGGTCCATGTTCTGCGCTTTGCCTGCCTGTTCCTTTTCCCACCATTGACGCAGCGCTGCGTTCTGGCTGATTCGCTCCTGAATCACGCGATGCGATTCAACGATTGAGTCCGCCAGATTCGGAATGGCTGCATAAACCACGGTGTTCTCCGGCATCAGGTCGAGCAAGTGCGTCGAATTGCGGACACCCGGCTGCTGAACTCTCTTCAACTCGTTATTGAGCGAAGCGAGACCACTCAAAACTGCCGTGTACTGATTTGCTTTGCGGCTCCAGGAGACTTCGTCCTTCACCGGAATCATCGAGATCGCCGGATTGGTCGTCATCTGCTCGCCGGGACGGATTACGCGATCACTACCGGCGTGATTCAGGTTCACTTCGCCTTCGATCACGGAGATTCGCGAACCCTTGGTGCCGTTATTCACTGAGAACACAGTGCCCGTAACGGAAACCAATGAGTCAGCACTCTCAACAAACAACTTGCCGTCTTTCTGTTTCGCTGCTTCGACAACAATGCTGCCGCGGTTGAGGTGAATCGTGGTTCCGTTACCCGACTTCGTCAGATAAAGTTCGGAACGATCCTTCATCTCGATGAGCGAACCATCACTCAGACGAACAACAGCGCGACCATCTTTGGCGGTGCGCACCTTCTCGCCCGCTTGCAGCTTCGCGCCCGTGCTGACCGAGGCTGTTTGGGTGTCGGCGATCTGATAAACCTGACCTTCAGCCGCCTGCACCGTCGCCTCAAACTGGCCATAGGGCCAGAACCTTTGCACGAACGGAATAGCCAGCAGTCCAAGTCCGATAACCAAAGCAGCCGCGATGCCCCAGCGCATAATCACAGGCTGGAGCGTGTACCGAGACTTGCTTACGGCCGGCTTGACCGTCACCGAACGTCTTGACCGAGCTTCGTTCATTGCCTTGCGGCAAGGAATGCACTCGTGTGTGTGGTCAACCAGCAACAGCGAGCGCGCTTCAGACAGTTTGCCTGCCAGATGCGCGGGAATCAGCGATTGAAAGTCTGCACAACCTTCAATCCGATCGACTGACGGCAACTGGAATTCAGTTGCGCCAGCAGCGGCGGAGACACGCGCCCAAACACGGTCTGCCGCTGCTGACACCGCTGCCGGATCTACGTTTTCATTGCGGATCTCGGCAGTAACTTTGTCGAGAATCTGCTCTTCCTTAATTTTCATGATGTTTCTCCAGATAGTGCCCAATCTCTTTTCTCAGTTTGGTGCGAGCGCGATGGAGTACCACGCCGACCACTAACGGTGAAGTATTCAGCTGTGCTGCGATTTCCTTATTGTCAAAACCTTCGTAGTAACGAAGAACAAACATCTCGCCGGCAGTCTTCCCGAGCCGCGATACCGCCTCGCGAACTAACGCCTGGAGCTCCCGATCGGCGTGATCCGCCTCGGGACTCTTATAACTACTCATTACAGAATCGATTTCGCTTTCGTCGAAGGCCACGGCTTTGGAGCGGGTGCGACTGCGCAGCAGGTCGAGCGAGGCGTTTATGGCTGCGCGGGAAAGATAAGCCTCGGGATTTCCTGACCAATCGTAGTCATCCTGGCCTCGAACGAGGCGCAGGAAGACGGTTTGGAGGACATCTTCCGCATCGGCGGCGCTGCCCGTAATCCGCTGAGCCGTCCGAAAAACTCGGCCGTGATGTGCCTGGAAAAGTGTTTCCAGCTCGCTGGCGGGTTCGTTTTCCACTAATCGCAAGGGTTTAAGTGCTGCCTGCAAGGGTGATCTCCTTCGTCTACACCCTGATAGACGAAGAGATTTAGGGTTTATTAACACCCTTTCGTGCAAATTATTGGAAGTTTATAGGGAATCGCCGGTATGGCGATAGTTTATTTCAGGCCACGCGCTTCAGGGGAAGTGCCTTAAGTTTGTTTAGCACCTGATTCTTCGGATCGACAATGTAACCGGCTGTCTCCAGAGCTACCACGCCTAGGATGGGCGCGCTGTCGTCAGGACCAAAGATGATACGAACGGGAACAATTTCTCCCATGAACTCGACCTTCGCAGAGCCATACTCGTACTCTACCAACTCTCCGCTTGCAAGCTCATATACGTCCTTGCCATCTGGTTGAATACCAATCTTCTTTAGCGCAGAGGCCGGAGCCATTGTGTCCATACTGCCCGTGTCGACAAGAAAGTCTTCACTATACGTTTCTTGACTATAGGTGTCTTGAGAGTGTGAGTGGAATAATCGAACGACAACATGTGTGAGGCCCATTTTGATTTCTCCTTTAGGTTTGAGTTTGAGTGTCATATTGCGAATACTACTTTGTCCGCAGTTGGGAGTAAAGTGAGTCGAGCTTGATTTTCGCTTCGGCAGCGGCTGGTGTGTGTGGGTAACGTCGAATCAGGTCACGCCAGGCAGCGCCGTCGTAGTGGAAGCGTTTGGTTGACCGGTCGAAGACGAACGTTATTCCCTGTCGATTGTAACGATCGAGTCCGGTGTAATTCAGAAAATAGCTGAATTCCGGTGCGTCGCCGCGGTCTTCTTTTAATCGACGAGCAGCGTCGTTGGATAGTTTTGCTGCGAGTGCTTCAGCTGTGTTGCCGAGTAACAATAAAGCTGCCGGACGCAAGCGCGAACGCTGAAAGTATTCGAGGAAGATTCGCGACCGCACGATGCGATCGAAACTGTCAGAGCGTTCGATCAGCGTGAACAATCGTTGGTCATCGCCTGGACGTGACGGCGCGACAACCGCTTCACGTTGAATCCAACCTTGTGTGCGGCTTGAAACGTTAACCAAACAAAAAGTGATTCCATCGGCGCTTGTCTTCATCGATCTGACAGCCACCAAGCGTCCGCGGCTTAAACGCCGCACGAGTCGTCCATTCAACTGCGGCGTCGCGCGCAACGCTGCGAGCCGTTCGTCAACGACGATCGCCAGACGCCCACCTGCCGGAGGTTTTCTTTGCTGAGCCAGAATTGAGCTTGAATTGAGAAGAAGCAGAAAGACACAAAACGTGAGCTTGTGAGGAAGCATAAATTTTCTCCAATCGTGAGGTTTAGACCGCCGCTATTCTCTCTTTAAACCCTGCGTGGTGGAAATGACAAATCGCCACCGCGAGCGCGTCTGCGGCGTCATGTGGCGACGGCACGATCTTCAACTTCAGCAGCAACCGCACCATCTCCTGCACCTGATGTTTCTCTGCGTTACCGTAACCAACCACCGTCTGCTTGATGAGTCGTGGTGAATATTCGCAAATCTCGAGCCCGGCACGCTCCGCCACCAGCAACGCAACCCCACGCACTTGGCCGAGTTTCATACTCACCTTGACGTTGGTCGCAAGGAAAGAGTCTTCCAAAGCACACGCCTCCGGACGGTGCTCAGCGATCACTTCCTCCAACCCGTTACACATTTTTAAGAGTCGCGTTGAAAACTTCAGGCCGGACGATGCACGAATTGAACCAAACGCAACCAGTGAGTATCGCCGCCCGTCACCTTCGACGACACCCCATCCTGTCGTCTGACTTCCCGGATCGATTCCTAATACGCGCATCGCGCAAAATTATACTACACAAAGATTTGGTCTTTTTTTGGTATTACCTAATACCAAGCACAAAATGATATTCTGCAACTTCCCTGTTAGCCCCCGGCTGGTAACAAAATCCCCGAACGCAAACTCCATAGGTGAGTTTTGGAATCGTTGACTTCATTGATACGCAAATCTGCCGCTGACGCGGACGAGAAGCCCTTTCAGGCCGAGTTCTTTAGCGTCGAGCGTCTCGAGCAATACGCACAAACTCTCGCCGTCGAACATAAAACCGTCACTCGAAAAGGCCGCGCGCAATTGTTGCCACGCCTCGAGGATAACGGCCGCAAGCTCGAAGGCGCCTACAAAGCGCTCGTCGAAGCACTGCGCCAGGGTCGCACGATCTCGCCCGCTGCCGAATGGCTCGTCGACAACTATCACATCGTCGAAGAACAACTGCGCGAGATTCGTCAGGATCTCCCGAAGAGCTACTACCACGAGTTGCCAAAACTCGCGTCAGGCGAATTGGAAGGCTATCCACGTATTTACTCAGTCGCACTCGCGCTAATCGCGCACACTGACTCGCGACTCGACACACACACGCTGCAGAGGTTCATCTCCGCTTACCAAACCGTGGCGCCCCTCTCGATTGGCGAGTTATGGGCCGTAGCGATCACGCTCCGTCTCGCGCTCGTCGAAAACCTTCGCCGCCTCGCGATAACGATTGCGCGCGCGCGTTCACGCCGCGACGAAGCCGACAAACTCGCGGACAAACTGCTCGAAGTCGCGTCGCTTCAGCCAACCGGTGTGACGTCGTTCCTCAACGAACGAATTGCAAAACGCGAAGAGTTACCACACCCGTTCCTCGTCCAACTGGTGCAAAGGCTTCGCGAACAACACCCATCCGTCATGCCGGTGATGGATTGGATCGAAAAGCTGCTGACACGACAAGGCACCAGCATCGAACAAATCATTCACCTCGAACACCAGCGACAAGCAGCAGCGCAGGTAACAGTCGGAAACATCATCACCAGCATGCGTCTGCTCTCGACGCTAGACTGGAACGATTTCTTCGAAAAAGTCAGCTTGATCGAACCGCTGTTAGGCAAAGATCCGGCCGGCGTCTATTCACGGATGGAGTTTGTCACCCGCGATCGCTATCGCCACGCGATCGAACGCATCAGCAAACGAACCCGGGCCAGCGAGCTGAAGATTGCCCAGACTGCGATCGATCTCGCCGCTCACGCAGACGAAGCTTCCAGGGCGCAGAGACACGTGGGTTACTACCTCATCGACGATGGCCTGGCCCAGCTCGAATCGACCTTTAAGTATCAGCCGCGTCCGACCGAACGGCTGCGGCGCTTCCTGCTACGCCATGCGACGGGCACATATCTCGGCACGCTGACACTCATGACATTGCTGATCGTGAGTCTGTTGCTCTACTTCATGTATCGCAACGGAGCCGGCTGGCCGTTCCGGATCTTTACTGCACTGCTGGCACTCATCCCCGCGAGCGACCTCGTACTGACAGTGCTCAACTGGGATGTGACGCACTTCTTTACGCCACGTTTGCTGCCGCGAATGGACACAGTCAAGGGTATTCCGGATGACGCGGCCACGTTTGTCGTTGTGCCAACAATCTTCCTGCACGAGTCGCAGGTCCATGAGCTGGTTGAGCGACTTCAGGTCCACTACCTCGCCAACCAGGACGAACATATCTACTTTGCTTTGTTGAGTGACTTTCCAGACGCCGCATCGGAGGAAACGCCGACTGACGCAACTCTCCTCGCAATCGCGCAAAGCGGCATCGACGCTCTCAACCGTCGTCACGGCAACGAACGTTTCCATCTCTTTCACAGAAAAAGACTCTGGAACGAAGGCGAACAGAAATGGATGGGCTGGGAGCGAAAGCGTGGCAAGCTCGAAGAGTTCAATCGACTCCTGCGCGGCGCGCCTGACACCAGCTTCGTCGTGCGGACTGCGAACGATGCGTTGCTGCAGTCGATTCGCTATGTGATCACGCTCGACTCCGACACTCAACTTCCACGCGATGTCGCACGCACGCTCGTCGGTGCCGCAGTTCATCCGTTGAATCAACCAACCATCGACGCGGCCACAAACCGCGTCACCAATGGCTACGGTATTCTGCAACCACGCGTCAGCATCTCGCTCGCGAGTGCCTCACGTTCGAAGTTTGTGCAGGTCTTTTCCGGTTACACCGGCATCGATCCATACACAACCGCCGTCTCCGACGTGTATCAGGACTTTTTTTGCGAGGGAAGCTTTACCGGCAAAGGCTTGTACGAGGTTGACGCTTTCCAGCGCACGCTCGACAACCGTGTGCCTGCGAATGCGTTGCTAAGCCATGACCTTTTCGAGTCGTTGTTCGCACGCGCTGCTCTAACCACGGACATCGAACTCCTTGACGATTATCCCGCTTCGTACGAAGCCTACGCGAAGCGAGCGCATCGCTGGACACGCGGCGACTGGCAAATCATTCGCTGGCTGTTTCCGACTGTGCCCGATGGCGACCGACGCACGGTGCGCAACACGCTGCCGCTGATGGCGCGCTGGAAGATCCTCGACAATCTGCGTCGCAGTCTGGTTGCTCCGTCATTGTTTCTATGGCTCGTTGCTTCGTGCACGCTCTTTCCGGGTTCGACACTGCTCTGGTGTCTCTTTCCTTTTCTGGTGATCGCGTTTCCGGTTTACCTGCACGTCACGACGGGACTGCTAATCCATCCGCGTGGTCTTCCGTGGACCAGTCATTTCTGGAGTCTGTGGGGAGATTTCCGGACCAACACGGCTCAGATCGCGCTCTCGTTTGTTTTTCTTGCGCACCAGGCGTGGTTGATGTGCGATGCCATCGTGCGTGCTTCGTATCGCCAGCTAGTCTCGCGGCGAAAGCTACTCGAGTGGGTTTCAGCGGCTGAGGCGGAAAGATCCGTGCGAAACGATGTTGCATCGTTTGTGCGGTTCATGTTGCCGGCGTTGGTGCTGACGCTGATCGCACTCGCTCTGACGATGACTTTCAAACCGGCAGGCCTGCCGGTGATGGGCCCGCTCTTTGTCGTCTGGATGATTTCTCCGTTTATCGCTTACCTCGTGAGCAAGCCGAGAGCTGCGGAACGAAAAATCCTGAGTGCCGACGATTCTCTGTTTGTACGACTGATCGCGCGGCGCACCTGGCGTTTCTTCGAAACTTTCGTCGGAGCCGAAGACAACTGGCTGCCGCCGGACAACTATCAGGAAGATCCGGCGCCCGTCGTCGCGCATCGTACGTCGCCAACAAATATCGGCCTGTTATTGCTGGCTACTTGTTCTGCGCGCGATCTCGGTTACATCGGTGCGCTCGAACTGGTCGAGCGGCAGGAGCTTACTTTCTCAACGATGGCCCAGCTCGGGCGTCTGCGCGGTCACTTCTTCAATTGGTACGACACGAGAACTCTCGAGCCACTCCTGCCGCAATACATTTCAACCGTCGACAGCGGAAACCTTGCCGGACATCTGCTCGCCGTAAAACAGGCTTGCATCGAGTTTCCCGACAGCAATCTTTTCGATTTGAGTGTCATCGCAGGATTGAACGACACGATCGACGCAGTTGCGAGAGAAGCCGGAAGCCTCGGTAGCTTCCGCCAGCGCACTGACGCAGTGACTGTTAGACAGTTGCAGGACGAGATCGCCGCTTGTCGCAAACTGACCCTGGCCGAGCCTGACAACCGTCTCCGGTCATGGATGGTCCTGTTTGATTCGCTTGCTCGTCGCGCTTCTGAGATCGAGGACATCGTCAACGCTCTCGCTCACGAGCATGGTGAAGTCATTTTTAAAGAACTGCGTTGGTGGGTTGGAGCACTGACTCATCAAATCGCCGCGCGACGAAGAGACGTTGAAGCGCTCACAAACTGGACTCGCTTGCTGCCTTTGCTCGACGATGAAACAGTTGCAGCGAACAAGGAGTGGACGTCGATCGTCAACCTGTTGCAGCATGTGCCAACCCTCGCCGAAGTACCGCAACTTTGCGACACCGCTCTGGTTCAGCTTGCGGCCATGCAAAATCATCCCTCACCGACCCTGGAGCAAACAGCAGCACGGCTAACGAAATCACTCGAACAATCGGCGGGATCGGCGTCGGACATACTCTCGCGTCTCAGTCGTCTCGCTCGTCGTTGCGACCAGACTATCGAAGAGATGGATTTCTCGTTTCTCTTCGACGTCGAGCGCAAACTGTTTCCGATTGGCTACAACGTGACCGCGTCGCGTATAGACGATTCTTATTACGATCTACTCGCCTCGGAAGCGCGGCTGGCAAGTTTCGTCGGCATCTCGAAAGGTGACGTGCCGCAGGAACACTGGTTTCGCATGGGCCGCGCGCTCACAAAGGTTGACGGTGGACGCGCGTTGATCTCATGGACCGGCACGATGTTCGAGTATCTGATGCCGCTCCTGGTAATGCGTAACTATCAGGCCACACTTCTGTCGGAAACCTATCGCACAATCGTCAATCGCCAGATCGAGTATGGGCTGGAACGTGGTGTGCCTTGGGGTATCTCTGAAGCCGCGTACAACGTGCGCGATCTTCATCTCAATTATCAATACGGTCCATTCGGTGTGCCCGGACTCGGTCTCAAACGCGGTCTCATCGAAGATCTCGTGGTCGCGCCTTACGCAACGATGCTGGCGGCGGAAGTCGATCCGGAATCAGCACTCGCGAATTTGCGCCGCTTAATAAAAGAGGATGCACTTGGGCCGTACGGTTTTTACGAGTCGATCGACTTCACTCCGGAGCGGTTACCGGAAGGGCAGAAGTCCGTGATCATTCGCGCGTTCATGACGCACCATCAGGGAATGAGCCTCGTCGCGATGGCAAACATTCTTTACGAAGATGTGGTCCAAAAACGTTTTCATTCGGATCCAACGGTTCAGGCAACCGAGTTACTGCTTCAGGAACGCATACCGGTCGGCGTGCCTGCCGCTCATCCACGCGCCGAAGAAGTGTTGACTGGACGAGTCGCGGCCCAGTCTATGCCGGGCATGACCACGCGTGTTTACGAGTCGGCGGATCTGGAAACGCCGCGCACACAGTTGCTTTCGAACGGTGCCTACAACGTGATGATCACGAGTGCCGGTTCTGGGTATTCGCAGTGCGAAGAGAATGCGGTGACGCGCTGGCGTGAAGATGTGACGCGCGACAACTGGGGCGCATTCATTTACCTGCGCGACATTCGTAGCGGCGCGGTCTGGTCTGCGGGTCATCAACCCGTGCGGCGACGTGCGCAGTCGTATCACGTTGCTTTTTCGGAAGACAAAGCTGATTTCCGGCGTCTCGACTCCGGCATCTCCACCCGCATGGAAGTTGTCGTGTCGGCCGAAGACAATGCGGAAGTCAGGCGTATTTCTTTGACGAACCTTTCTTCACGTACACGCGAGATCGAATTGACCAGCTACGCCGAGGTCGTCCTCGCGACTCCCGATGCAGACGCAGCACACCAGGCGTTTAGCAATCTCTTCATCGAGACTGAATTCGTTCCTAACGAGAACGCGCTCCTGGCTCATCGCCGTCAACGTTCTTCTGAAGATAAGCCGATCTGGGGCGTTCATGTCGTAGTTGCCGAAGGCGAGCTCGTCGGCGCGGTGCAGTATGAAACAGACCGCGGGCGGTTTTTGGGACGTGGCCGCACTTCCGGCAATCCGATCGCGGTAATGGAAGATCGTCCTCTTTCAAACACGACCGGCGCCGTGCTCGATCCGGTTTTCAGTCTGCGACGGCGCGTGAGAATTCAACCGAATCAAACCGTGCGCTGCTCGTTCAGTACCGCTGTAGCTCGTTCGCGTGAGGAAGCGATCGCACTCGCCGACAAATACCACGATCCGAACATCTTCGAACGCGAACTCCGTCTGGCGTGGACCAAAGCACAGGTCGAAATGAGCCACCTCAAGATCGATGCCGAGGAGGCGCACCTGTTTCAACGTCTCGCCGCGCGAATCGTCTATTCGGATCCTTCGCTGCGCCCGACGCCGCACGTGCTGGCTCTCAACACCAAAGCGCAATCGAGTCTCTGGGCGTACGGTATCAGCGGTGATCTGCCGATCGTCGTCGTTCGCATCAATAAATCTGCCGACATGCGGACCGTGCGTAAGCTGGTGCGCGGACATGAATACCTCCACTACAAGGGACTGAGAATTGACCTGGTAATCCTCAACGATACGCCAACCGATTATCTACAGTTATTGCACGAAGATCTGCAAACAATGGTGCGGACCAGCGGCTTGCAGGGACTACAGGACAAACCCGGCGGAGTTTACCTGCGACGTTCCGATCAAATACCTGAAGCTGACCGGATACTGCTCCATGCCGTGGCGCGCGTCGTGATCGTCGCTGAGCGTGGCGCGTTCGAAGAGCAGATCGAGCGCAAGCGCGTTGAAGAGCCGTTGCCACCAGCTTTGGTGCCACGCCTGGCGCCGCAAACTTATCCCGAGCCGACGGTGGCGCCGCCCGAGCTCGCTTTCTTCAACGGTCTGGGCGGTTTTCATCAGGGCGGACGTGAATACGTCACATTGCTCGGCGCCGAACAATGGACTCCAGCGCCGTGGTCCAACGTGATCGGCAACGAAGTCGATTTCGGTTTTCAGATCACGGAAACAGGCAGCGGCTGCACGTGGTCAGTTAACAGTCGTGAGAACCGTCTGACTCCGTGGTCCAACGACGCGGTGAGCGACCCGCCCGGCGAGGTCGTTTACCTTCGCGACGAAGATACAGGCACGATTTGGTCGGCGACACCGCTTCCGATCCGTGAGCGCGACCCGTACATCATCAGGCACGGTCAGGGCTACAGCGTGTTCGAACACACGAGTCACGGTATCTCGCAGGAATTGCTCGTCTTTGCGCCCCTCGATGCACCGGTGAAGATCTCTCTACTTCGTTTGCGCAATCGCACGGCGAGAAAACGAAGACTATCAGTCACGAATTACAACGAGCTCGTGCTCGGCGTTTCGAGGTCGTCGTCGGCGCCCTACATCATCACTGAGATCGACGAACCGGCGTCGACGATCTTTGCGCGTAATCCTTTCAACAACGAGTTTGCCGATCGGATTACCTTCGCGGCGACAAGTGAAAAGATTTCGAGCGCGACGTGCGATCGCAAGGAATTCGTTGGTCGCAACAACTCGCTTGATAGTCCTGCCGCTCTCAAACGATTGAGTCTGGCAGGACGAGATGGAGCCGGAATCGATCCCTGCGCGGCGATTCAAACAAGCATCGAGCTAGCGCCCAACGAAGCTCGAGAAGTTATTTTTCTACTGGGCGAAGCTGAGTCGAAGACTGTCGCACAGGAAGTGGTAGCAAAGTTCCGCCAGACGGGAAACGTAAACGCTGCCTTTGAAAAAGTGCTGACACACTGGGACAAGGTGCTGGGTGCTGTTGAAGTGCGAACACCCGATACGGCGCTCGACACAATGCTCAATCGCTGGCTCTTGTACCAGGCGCTGTCGTGTCGCATCTGGGCGCGAACGGCGTTCTATCAATCCGGTGGCGCGTTCGGTTTCCGAGATCAATTGCAGGACGTGATGGCCCTCGTCTACAGCCGGCCGGATATCGCGCGACAGCAAATCCTGCTCGCCGCTGCTCATCAGTTTAAGGAAGGTGACGTGCAACACTGGTGGCACCCGCCAAGCGGCCGCGGCGTGCGCACAAGAATCTCTGACGATCTGATCTGGTTACCATTCGTCGCGTCGTTTTATATCGATGTAACGGGTGACGTTTCGATCCTGGATGAAGTGGTGACTTTCCTCGACCAGCCTGTCCTGGCTGACGACCAGCAAGAGGTCTACACGCAACCGCAAGTCTCGGCAGAGTCAGCCGCGATTTACGAACACTGCGCCCGCGCACTCGATCGCAGCCTGGCCGTTGGGAAACACGGCTTGCCACTAATGGGCGCCGGCGACTGGAACGACGGCATGAATCGTGTGGGCCATCAGGGCAAAGGCGAAAGCGTCTGGCTTGGTTGGTTTCTCTACACCACTCTGACGGCGTTCATACCGCACGTCGACACGCGAAAGCAGAAGCTGCGTGGCAATCGTTATCGGAAGTATTTAGAGAATCTGCGCAAATCACTCGAAGAAAAGGGCTGGGACGGCGACTGGTATCGCCGCGCGTATTTCGACGACGGCACACCGCTCGGTTCGGCGCGTAACGAAGAATGCCGCATTGATTCGATCGCGCAATCGTGGTCGGTAATTTCCGGAGCGTCAGATCCTTATCGCATGGGACGTGCGATGGCTGCGGTGGAGGAATTTCTGATCCAGCGTGGCGATGGACTCGTGATTCTGTTCACGCCTCCCTTCGACAAGGGCCATCTCGATCCCGGTTACATCAAGGGATACGTTCCCGGTGTGCGCGAGAATGGCGGGCAGTACACACATGCTGCGATCTGGACCATCATCGCTTACTCGATGCTCGGCGACGGCGAACGCGCCGGTGAGCTGTTTGCGCTACTCAATCCAATCAATCACTCGTCCACGCGTGCGGGATTGCACAAGTACAAAGTCGAGCCGTACGTAGCCGTTGGCGATGTCTACGCTGTTCCGCCACACAATGGTCGTGGCGGTTGGACGTGGTACACAGGCTCCGCGGGCTGGATGTATCGCGCCGGACTCGAATCGATACTCGGATTCAAACTTCAGAAGGACCGACTCGAGATCAATCCGTGCGTGCCGCGCTGGTGGCGTGAATTCGAGATCACATACAGACGTGAACGCTCAACTTATCGAATCAAGGTTGAGAACCCGCTCGGCGTGAGTCGCGGGGTGGTGACTGTCGAGCTTGATGGTACCGAACAAACCGAGAACGCGATTTCATTAGTTGACGATGAGAAAACGCATAACGTGAGGATTGTGATGGGTGAGCCACAGATAGCCACGGATGACACGGATCAGAAAGAATCCGTATCATCCGCGTAAATCCGTGGCTTAAGCTGCGGCCATATCGGCTTCGCTGATGTCGAAGTTGGCTGAGACCTTTTGCACGTCGTCGTGATCTTCGAGAGCTTCCATCAGTTTCAACATCTGGCGCGCGTCTGCGCCTTCGAGGCGTATGTAATTTTGCGGGACCATTTCAACTTCCGCTACCTGCGGCTCGATTCCAGCTCCCTTCACTGCATTCAGCACGGCATCGAACGCTTCCGGTGAAGTAATAATTTCGAAGTTGTCTTCATCATCGCGCAGATCGTCTGCACCCGCGTCGATCGCTAGTTCGAAAAGCTCTTCCTCCGACTTGCCGGCCTTCTCGAGGACGATGTATCCCTTTTTCTCAAACATCCAACCGACTGACCCGGATTCACCAAGGTTGCCGCCGTTTTTTGAAAAGATGTGTCGAATCTCCGCCACCGTGCGGTTGCGGTTGTCAGTCATCGATTGAATCAACAATGCCACGCCACCTGGACCATAACCTTCGTACGTGATCTCTTCGTAATTGACGCCTTCTTCTTCACCGGTGCCACGACGAATCGCGCGATCGATCGTGTCGTTCGGCATATTGCCGCCCTTCGCGTCGAGGATAGCCTTACGCAGACGCGCGTTGGCATCCGGATCACCGCCGCCACTGCGCGCTGCGACGGTGATTTCTTTAATAAACTTCGTGAACAGTTTGCCGCGCTTGGCATCGAGCGCGCCTTTCTTGTGTTTAATACTATGCCATTTCGAATGTCCGGACATTTGGGTTTAGATCCTTCTGGAATTGTGGGTTGTCGGGTGGGAATATATCACAAGATTCAGCGAGTTTTCTCCCGCAGAGGCGCAAAGGCGCAAAGGAAAACCACAAATCTTAGCATTGAGGTTTCTTTGCGCCTTTGCGCCTTTGCGGGAGAAACTACTTCAAAGCCTCGTATTCTTTTCGGGCCTGTTCGAGGACAGGAAGGTCGGAATCTGCGTCTTTCCACCTGCCGAAGAAGTCCTGATACGACTTACGCGCTGCCGCCGTGTCGCCGTTGATCACCGCCGCGCGCGCCAGGCCAAGATGCGCCAGCACGTGCGCCGGCGAAAGATAGTCTGACCCGGGACGGTCTACGATCGACTGGAACTCCGCAGCAGCTTCTTTGCCCATGCGTTGCTGCAAGTAGAGATTTCCTCGCTGGTAGACAGTTGAAACACCCAACACGATCCCGAATTCATAAGTCCGTAGTGGTTCCAACAACTTAATCGCCTGAGCGACGTTGCCACGATTTTTCTCGGTCGCGGCAGCAATGATCGGCGCCACCATCAAATTGATGACGGTATTCTTCGGACTAGCCGTGCGTGCTTCATTGATTAGCGACTGTGCCTGGCTCATATCATCACAAGCCCCATAGGCAAACGACCCCATCGCGAGGCTCTTCTGACCACGGAGCAAGCTCAATGCGCTCTTCGCATTGGCCTTTGCCTCATCACACTTCCCAACCATTTCGAGATGAGCTGCGATCGTCAGCAATGCTGTCGTCGCAGCTTCAGGTCGATTCTGTTGCTTGAAGAGTTCGAGCGCATGCTTTTGCAGTTCGCGGGATGCTTTCAACTTGCCGGAGTACAACTCGGCAAACCCGAACAACATCGTCATCTCTGCCTCTTCAGGCTTACCTTTGGCCCATTGAACTTCACGCTCCATCACTGCCTGGTCGTGACGCAGAAACGCAAAGAAATAATTGTTCGCGTGGGCCGTGAAGGCGTCCGCGTTGATCTCCTGCGCTTCGCGTTCTGCCTGCTCGGCTTCGTCAAAGCGTCCGAGTCCAATAAAACTCGCCACCAGATTGTCCCGGGCGTTGATGTTATTCGGACTGAGTCGAACGGCCTCCAGTGCTTCCGTCAAAGATTCGTCGTAACGTCCAATCAGCTTGTAATTCAGCGACAGATTGTTGTGCGGAATGAAATCGCTCGGATAGAGACGCGCCCACGTCTGGAGCGTCTCGATCGTTTTGTCGATCTCGCCGGTGATGTACGTGTAATACTTCTCGGTGATGTAGAGTTTCTCTCGCTCACTCACGCGGTCGCGAAGCTCATAGGCCTTCTCGACGTACCGCTTTGCCTCTTCAAACTGTTCGAAGTTGCCGTAATGAACTCCAATGCGCGCGTAAGCCATCGCAAAGTTTGGATCGAGCTCAATGGCACGTTTGTAGAAGGTCAACGATTCTCGCGATCTTCCTTTGGCGCGTTCCTCGTTAGCCATCGCGAAAGCCTTGAGTGCTTCGAGTGAAGAGGTGGTGGCCTGTTCGATATTGACGTCGTACTTCTGTATCGAGCTCAGCGATTCGCCGAGCTTTTTTCGCAGGTTCGACGCTGCGGTCCCGAGTGCGGAAAGTACTTTCTCTTTGCTCTCGGCTTCGATCTGCTCGCGTGCAATCGGATCGCCGGAGCGCGGGTTCATTGCCTCCAGAATGATCAGGTAGTGGCTGCCAACACTCGCAATCGAGCCGTTCAGCATTGCTTTGATTCCCTGTCGTTCGCAGATCTCGCGACCGACGTCACGCGTGATTCGATCGTCGGGCGATCGACCCATGAAACGCAGCGTCTCGCGCACGCGATCCTCGGGAAACAAAGTCAGATAAGGAGTCTGTCCGAGCTGTACTGCAAGTGCCTGTTTCAGAGTGCCGTCAAAGACCGGTTCGCCCGTGGTGTTGACGAAATCGGTTAGTAGAACTGTGTCCCGCTCGTGCAGTGGCACTGAGTGACGACGATAAAAAAAGAAGGCTGACGCACTGACGACGATCAGGACTAATGCCACGAGAGCCACAGCGATCTTGTGACGCTTGATTCCGTTTGCGATGTACTCTGCACTCGAGACATGGCTAATGGTCTTTGCTTCAGTGGGAACCACATGCTCGGGCGTTGTTTGAGCAACTGTCGGCTCGCTGATCTTCGTGAAACTGCCAGGTCCGGCGGAGCGCTCGAGCTCGGTTTCAAATTCCAAACGCTGCTTGAGCCGGCGCAGGTCAGTGATCAACTCCTTGATCGTCTGGTAACGCTCGTCGCGATCCTTTCGCAACGCCTTCATCACGATCCATTCGAGCTCGGCAGGAACATTCGGCGCATAGCGCGCGAGCGGCGGCGGTTCTTTCTGCGTGATGGCGACGATGACGTCGGTCGATGTTTCGCCCTGGAAAGGAGTTCGCCCTGCAATCATTTCATAGATCACGACTCCGAGACTCCAGATGTCGCTGCGCGCATCGACTGGTTTGCCACGTGCTTGTTCCGGCGACATGTAGTGCGACGTGCCCATCACCACGCCGGCGTCAGTCTGTACGAAGACACGCGTCGACGCTTCTGCATCGGAAGGAGTTCGATCGACAGTCTCAGTCAGTTTCGCGAGTCCAAAATCCAACACCTTCACGTAACCGTTGCGACGGATCATGACGTTGTCGGGCTTGATGTCGCGATGAACGATGCCGGCGGTGTGAGCTTCTTCGAGTGCACTCGCAACCTGGACGGCGATGTCGAGGATTTCCGGTATCTCCGGTTGCTGAGCGACGATCTTGCGGCGCAACGTGACGCCGTCGATGAATTCAGTCGCTATGTAATGTCTGCCGTCGTCAACACCAACTTCGTGAATCGTGAGGATGTTTGGATGATTGAGATTGGAGGCGGCTGACGCTTCCTGTTCGAAGCGGTGCAGACGATCTCGATTCGTAGTGAACTCGTGACTGAGTATCTTGATCGCAACCTTACGCCCGAGCTTCAAGTCCTCGGCGAGGTAGACCACACCCATGCCACCGGCACCAAGCTTCTCCAGAATTCTGTAATGGGAAATCTTTTCCGGATCCATCTACGACTTAGCAAGTGCAGAAAGAGTAGACGAACTCACGCCTTCGATACTCACCTGCTTCAAACGACTGTTTTGCCCGCTCACGATGCTCACTGCGCTACGCGACACCTTGAAGGCCTTCGCCAACACCTGAGTTAACTCTTTGTTTGCAGCCCCCTCGACCGGCGCCGCTGAAACACGCACACGCAGCGAACCATCGTGTTCACCCACCACTTCGCTTCGCGACGAACGTGGAACAACTTGCACCTTGAAGATCAGTCGTCCATCGTGAATCGAATGCATTATCAAATACGAGCACCTCTAATCAAAAAGTACGAAATATTGCGCCGCGCAAAAGCGTGCCGATAACAGCGGACTGAAGGAGCCAGAGAAGCAGAAAAGCCACGATGGGCGAGATGTCGAACCGTCCGAGCATTGGCACCACTCTTCGCAACGGTCCCAATAGCGGCTCAGTAACATCAATCAGAAAGCGCATCAGCCTGTTGGAGTAACTAAGCATGGCCCAGGAAAAGATCACTCGCACGAGGATCAGCAGCGAATAGATACTGAGAAAACCCAAAAGAATAAAACCCAGCACCCAGAAGAATGCTCCCAGCCTCGAGCTTTCAATAACGCCTGCTACGGTTTGCGCGATAGTCGCCACCACCTGCAACACAAAGTAACCAAGCAGGATCGAGATCAGTATTACTACCAATGGTGCAAATTTCGGATCGGCGCCAAATCCACGCAGGCCACCGCGCACCGGTATCACTAAGCCGTCGCTGAGTCGTCGAATCGTGCGCGACGCCCAGCCAAATGGATTTAAATCCATCGCGTCGGCGATCAATCGTACGATCATCAGCAGGATCACGGCCGCGATGATGACCTCAACGGCGGTGGTTGCAAACCAGACAATTCGAGCGATGATGAGCATAGTAGTTATTGTCTTGCGACGCGTTCGCCGAAGATGGCAGTGCCGATACGGACCATCGTTGCCCCTTCCTGTATGGCTACTTCAAAGTCGTGAGTCATCCCCATCGACAGTTCTCCCTTTCGATCTCCGAATGCGCCTTGACTGGCGAGCTCATCTCTTAACTGACGTAACCGACGAAAGAACGGACGGCTTTGTTCCGTGTCGTCAAAGAAGGGCGGCAAGGTCATCAGGCCGATGAGTTCCAGGTGCATGAGTGGTCCAAGCCCTTCAACCAAATGGGATAGCTCCGGCTCATCAATACCCGATTTCGTCTCTTCGTGCCCAAGGTCGACCTGGATCAGGACTGACAACTTCTCCCTTCCCTCTTCGCCACAGAGTCGATCGAGGCGTTGTGCCAACTCCAGTGAATCAAGCGAATGAATGACTTCGAATAGACTGACCGCACGCCTGGCTTTGTTCGCCTGAAGGTGTCCGACGAGGTGCCAGCGCACGGTTTCTCGACCGATTTCCACGATCTTTTCTTCCGCTTCCTGGACGCGGTTCTCGCCAAGATCGGTCGCTCCAAGTTCGATTAGTGTTCTTATTACGGACGCCGGATGGGTCTTGCTGATCGCAATCAGCTTCACTTCATCAGGCGAACGGCCGCAGCCACGTGCAGCCCCGGCAATCCGTTCGTGGACTGCCCTAAGTCGTGCTGCCAGTTGTTCTTGCGCCGGTGAAACGTTAGCCATCCGGAAGATCAATCCTGCTTTCGATACAGAATCATAATAACCTAATCACCAATTTGCGGTGGAAGCGGCATTAGAATTGATGCCATGGTAGCCCAACGGGACGAGCATGGACTACCGTTCCCGGTTTTAGTTGCGGCCCCAACCCCCTCATTGGCCGAACTTGAAGGAGGAATTCATGAAGCTTTCAATTGCAAAGAAACTGTTTGGAATTTTGGTGCTGGGCTTATTGTTAAGTGTTGGATTGTCGTCTGAGGCGATGGGTCAGGGACGCGGTCGCAGATCATCTGGGTGGGACAAGAAGTGTGAAAAGTTTGTTAACTGCCACGACGCGCGTGATGGGCGCTGGGATGGTAGAGGCCCAAATCGGGACTCCCGTTTTGGAAATATTTTCAGACGTCACCGCCGCGACCGTGACCGCGACGACTGGAGACGCCGTCATCGGGATCGAGATTGGGACCGGCGCTGGCGCCGTGGGCGGTAAGAGGCATTTGTCCACAGATTGCTCAGATTGACTGGATAGAATCTGTGTAATCTGTGGATGGCTAACCCCATTCTTGACACCCTCATAAGGCATTCGCATAATGGCCTACCCGGACATCTTGCGGATGTGGCGGAACTGGCAGACGCGCAGGTCTCAGAAGCCTGTGATGGTGACATCGTGGAGGTTCAAGTCCTCTCATCCGCACCAAATACAACCCATCCACAGGTTTAAGCATCCTGTGGATGGTTTTTTTATTGGAAAAATAATTGTCACGATTTTTCGGAGGCTGGTGTTCTGGTAGATAGAGGTCAGTTCCGAAAGGGGAGTATTAATGAACGTCGATCAAGCAGCTTTGATGGAAACCGACAACGGAAGGAACACCGGTGTTGCCCAACTTACCGACAGAATGGTGCGTTTGAAACTTGCTGAGCGACCGGATCGCGACCGCATTCAACGGGTCGTCGATTTGGCCGACGCGCTCCTGTCAGAAGCGGAAACACTGGCTCGCGATAAGGCTTTCACCGAGGAAGCAAGCAGACTCAAACCGTTGGATATTGTCGGTGGTATTAGTTTCTATGACGAGGTGCAACGGTTCGAGACTCACCTGATCAAGATGGCGCTGTCTGAAACTGGTGGTAATCAGGCAAAGGCGGCGAGACTTCTTGGAATCAAGGCAACAACCCTTAACTCAAAAATTAAACTCTTTCAAATTGACGTAGGCTAGACTCCCCAGTCAGCGCAATTAAACTACGAGTCATAAAGCAGGAGCAGGATTCAGGAGCAGCAATTAACGCTTCTGTAAACTGCTCCTGTTTCTTTAGTTCACCGCGTCAGACGCACCAAGCAGATCCGACTCGGGGGAGTCAGAGACAAATAGTGCCTGCTCGTGGAATAAACTCGAGTCGATGAGAGTTTGCACTTGATAGCGTCCAGGCTTCGGGAACGTCACATTCACAAAGAAACTGATGTTGTCGGCGAATCCACCTGATGAAATCTCAAATCTGGTTGGTTGAGATACGACGATAGGCTGCTGTCGATCGGGTGAAAGGATCCGCACTTCGGAAAGATAACTTCCCTGACCTTCCCAATGGTTCACCACTGCAAACTTAATCAAAGAGGCCGGTAACTGCTGCACCATGATGTTCTGGAAGATTCCCATGAACGAAAGTTTGTTACCGGCCTCCAGTCGCACGTCATCGCAAAACAGCGTGTAGAGCAATTGTAATTTCTTATTTGGTTCGGTACTCATTCTGTCTAACTCAACATTTCTTTAAATGCGTCTTCATCGAGAACTGTCACTCCGAGTGACTCT
Source organism: Pyrinomonadaceae bacterium (assembly GCA_036401595.1). Taxonomy (GTDB): domain Bacteria; phylum Acidobacteriota; class Blastocatellia; order Pyrinomonadales; family Pyrinomonadaceae; genus PSRF01. Next base: position 22,704 of record DASWUM010000120.1, on the reverse strand, counting down.
GCTTTATCAAGCTTCGATCCCGCGGCCTCACCGGCAACGACGTAATCCGTCTTCTTACTCACCGATGAATTTACTCTGCCGCCGCGAGCCTCAATCAGTGCCCGCGCTTCATCACGTGTGAAACCGGAGAGCGTCCCAGTGAGGACGAATTGCTTGCCGGCAAAGCGCTCATCAGTCTCGCCAGTGCCCCGGCGCTCGGCTTCCGTTTTTACTCCTGCTGCTCGGAGCCTATCACAAAGCGCGCGATTCCCTTCATCGCCAAACCAGTCGCGCACGCTCTCAGCTACTGTCAACCCGATCTCGGGAATCGCATCCAGCTCTTCCACCGATGCTTCGCTAAGTTTCTCGAGTGAGCCAAGCTCGTGCGCCAGGATGCCGGCTGTTCGCTCGCCGACGTGACGAATTCCGAGCGCATAAATCAGATTCGCGACGTCGCGTGACTTGCTCGCTTCGATCTGCGTGAGCAGGTTCGTCGCAGACTTCTCCGCCATGCGCGGCAAACTCGCGACCTGTTCGAGCGTTAACGAATAAAGATCGCCAACGTCCTTTACCAGACCAGCGGACACCAGTTGCTCGGCAAGCACTTCACCCAGTCCTTCAATGCGCATCGCACGTCGCGACGCAAAGTGCAACAGGCGTCCCATCAATTGCGCAGTGCAATCCGCCGCGACACAACGCGCTACGACTTCACCTTCCGGACGCGAGATCAAACCACCACACACGGGACAATTCGTCGGAAGTTCAAAATCCACTTCCTTTCCCGTACGCTTGGAAGTCACAACACTCAGCACTTTGGGAATGATCTCGCCGCTCTTCTCGATCATCACCCAGTCGCCCTTCTTGAGACCGAGGCGCTTGATTTCGTCTTCGTTGTGCAGCGTGGCGCGCGCGACAGTCGTGCCGGCGAGAAACACCGGCTCCAGCAACGCGACGGGCGTGATCGCACCCGTCCGACCGACGGACACGAAGATATCCAAAACCTTTGTTGACGCTTGTCGCGCCGGATACTTGTAGGCGATGGCCCAACGCGGCGCTTTGGAAGTGGCGCCAAACTCATCCTGCAACGCAGTCGAGTTGACCTTCACCACGAGGCCGTCAATCTCATAACCAAGATCGTCACGCAGTGCTTCCTGTTCGTTTGCGAACTCGATCACTTCCTCGATCGTCTCGCACAGCTTGCGATTCTTGTTAACACGGAAGCCTGCCTGCTCAAGCCAGTCGAGTGCTTCCCAGTGGGTCGGAAACGGCTTCCGAACATTTGTCAGCAGGTCGTAGGCAAACATATCAAGCTTGCGCCGCGCGACGAGCTTTGAATCGAGTTGTCGAATCGCGCCGGCAGCAGCATTGCGTGGATTCTGAAACCGTGGCTCGCCCTGTTCTTCCCGTTCCGCGTTTGTTTTTTCAAACACATCGCGCGGAATGAATACTTCACCACGCACTTCGAGATTCGAGTCGATGCTTTTCTTTTGTGACTTCAGACGCAGAGGCACGCTGCGAATCGTGCGCGCATTCTGCGTGACGTCTTCGCCGATGCGTCCGTCGCCACGGGTCACACCACGGACGAGCAAACCATCTTCGTACTGAAGTGACAGCGACAGTCCGTCGATCTTCAACTCAGCTACGTATTCGAGTTTGCGACCCTCGGCGAGACGTTGGCAGCGCTCGTCAAAGGCGCGCAGCTCGTCGATGTTGTAGCTGTTGTCGAGCGACATCATCGGGCGTGTGTGAACAACTTCCGGAAAACCTTCCGCCGGTCGTCCACCTACTCGCTGCGTGGGGCTGTCAGGCGTGATTAACTCAGGATTGTCTGCTTCGAGCTTCTGCAGCCGCTCGAGCAATTCATCGTACTCGCGATCGGAGATCTCCGGTTGAGCCGCGACGTAATAGAGCTCGTCGTGATGCCGGATCTCCTTTCTAAGTTTTTCGATGTCGCGTGCTATAGCCTTGGCGGCCAAGTATTGCTCCTTATTTATCCGTGAAGTTTATCCGTGAAAATCCGTGGCTAAGTCTTCAACTTGGGTAGCGGCGCAGTTGGTCTAGTGTCTTCTCGAACAGTCCTGGAAGTGCCGAGCCTGTGAATCACGCGCCCGATCAATTTGATCGTCCTCAGAAAATCCTCGATACGAATGTTCTCATTCGGCCCGTGAGGATTTGAACCGGCGTAGCCCGTTCCAAATGACGCCACCGGCGTTGGCGGATTTGAAACTCCGCAGACAGCGCCAACTGGTCCACTCGAAGGATCCATCGGATAGATCACCGGCGACTTCCCGTAAACCTCGGTCGTCGACTCGATCACTGCACGCGCCACACGCGACTTCGCCGAAGACTTCGCGAGTGGCGCACTGCCGAGCTCGATGATCTCGATGTCCCTGAAACCACGCATGTCGAGATGAGCACGCAACAGTTCGACCACGAGCTGCGAAGTCAGATCCGGCACGAGACGGAAATCGAGTCGGGCCATCGCGGTGCTGGGAAGAACAGTTTTGGCGCCTGCCTCAGTGTGACCGGTGTGAATACCGCAGATCGTACAGGTGGCGCCAAAGATGTGCTCTTTGACGAGCGTGTGTCCTTTCATTGCGCGCACCCATCCACTGATGCGAAATTCGCGTTTCAGTCCGACTTCGTCGAGCTCGATTGCCTTCAAGACTTCCGAATCCTCGTCGCTGATCGGAGCGATGTGTGACGAGAACCCATCGATCGTGATCACGCCCTTGGGCGACGTGATTGTGGCGAGCGCCTGCACGAGTCGCCACGCCGGATTGGGAACGATCGCACCCCACTTTGAGTGCAAATCCGAACGAGCGCCGAAGGCCCGCAGTTCAAGAAAGGTGATGCCTTTGAAACCGAGGGCCACGACCGGATTCTCTTTCGTGTCGCTCGAGCCTTCGTCCCACAAACAGCCATTCGCTTTCAACAGCTCGCCATTCTCGGCTGTGAATCGATACAGGCTCGGGCTGCCGAGTCCGTCTTCACCTTCAATCAGGAAGCGAAGCGTGACCGGGAGTTTGCCAAACGTCTTCTGATAAGCCTCGACCGCAGCAAAGCGCGCGACGAGATCACCTTTACTGTTTGCCGCACCGCGCGCGTACAACTTACCGTCAGCAATGGTCGCGGCGAATGGCCCCGACGTCCACTCCGTCAGATGGCCCACCGGCTGTACGTCGTAGTGCCCGTAAACAACAAACGTTTTCGGACCACCACCACATTCGCCGTAGATGATTGGATACCCCGATCCAACGCGGAACGAACGCGTCCCCATGCCCACGCGTTGCATCGACTGCTCCACCGTCTCAGCAATCGCGCGCATGCCTGTACCGCGCGCGGCCACGGAAGGCATGCGGCAGAGATTCTGCAAACGTTCCGTGAAACTGCGTGCGTGCCGATCTACGTAGCGGTCAAACTTGGTAAACGTCATAACGGAACGCGCACCACTATCTTTTTACAACTTGTATTTTAGTTAACCCTGTCCTTATTGCGGCTCAAACAGAAGATATTTTGACTCCTTTTCGCCGCGCTCGAATCCCGCACAAATCAATCGCTGCGCAAAGGCTTTCTTGAACTCATTTCGCACCCGCGCCTGCTCATCGCGAGCCCGCGCCGGATCTCGTTTCACGAGCACCGTCCATTCTACCGGGATGGCAACGCTTGCGACTGGCTGCAACTGAAACGGCGCCGTCGCTCCCGTCGCAAGCGCGCCGACTCTCTCAGAGTCCAAATTCCACGTCGCAAACAATCGATCGCTTGGCAGCCCGACTTTTTCCGTCAACGAAGAATCGACGTGGTAATCGATACCGTAAAAATCGTCTGCATAACTCTCAACAATCGCGCCGAGGCGATTGAGATTGAAATGCGCATTGCGCGCCATCATCGGATCCCACGTCCATTTGATTAACTTGCGGCCCTCCTTCATCGCACGCTCGCGCTGGGCCCACTTCAAACGAACTCCGACACCTTTATTCTGATAGTCCTTCGCCACCGCCATCATGTGCGAATAACCAAAGATCTCGTTATCGGCACGCACCGCGGCAAGATGATGAACGAAACCGACGAGACGGTCTGAAACAAAAGCGCCGAGTGTCCAGCCGCCGGCCTGGCGGGAAACTATCAAATGACGACGAGGTGAGAGTTCAAGATCAGGAAGGCCGAATGCTTCACGCTGCAACGCAACACAACCATCAAACTCCGCGATGGTTGTGCACTCCCGAATTGTCGTCTCTTCCATCCGTAGACATTATCCCTTCAATGGACGCGCCGGTATTTCGATAATCGCCTGCAAGCCGCTTGGAACGAGATTCTCCAGGGTGACTGTTCCGCCAAGCAACGCGAGCAGCTTTCGACCAATGATAATGCCAAGCTCGTTGATGTTCGGCTCGTGACTCGGCGTGCCGTGTTCGGGATCGAAAACACTTGCCAGATCAGCACGCGGCTCGCCGTTATCAATCACCTTGATTGACAAGAGTCCCTGCTCGTCGCCATCGACCGCAACTTTAACCGATTCACCGGCAGGGCTGCGACTGACGGCCCAGGCGATGAAGTTGAAAAGCGTCTGTCGTAGCTTTCCCTGGTCCGTGACGATCGTCGAGATCTCAGGCGCGAGTTCATAATCGATCTTGACTTGTTGCTTCTGGGCCATACGCGCCGCGGCCGCACATGACTCACGCAGCACCTCGCGTAACGAAAACTCCTGGACAAACACTTCCGTCTGCCCAGCTTCGATACGTGATAGATCGACGAGCTGATTCAAGCTCGCCTGAAGCTGAAAACCCGAGTCCTGGACCTTCTGACAAAAACGGCGCTGCGTATCGGTGAGCTCTTCCTGGTCTAGCAGGATCTCGCTGAAACCGAGAATCGACGTCAAAGGAGTACGCAACTCATGTGACATCCGCGCCAGAAACAACGAGCGATAGTGAGACACGCGCCGTAACTCGCGATTGGCCTCCTCGAGTTCCGCCGTGCGCTTCCTGAGCTCGTCGATCAGTAACTCTTCACGTTGTTTGGGGTCCTGTTCTTTAGCTGCGCTGGCCGCCGCACCGTTCAACGCCCTGTCGACACTTTCGCTTGCTATGTCACTCATATAGATCTCACCTGCTTGAAGTTTCGAGAACCGGGGGTCAATCAGGGTGTTTATGTGCTAATCACTATAGATTCGCCTCACCCCGCTGTCAAAGTTCGATTGCGACAGAAAAGCACTAAATCCACAACACAATTCAACGAAATCTGTTTGTGCTTTTTGTGCTTTTTTGTGGCTTTATGATTAAGTATGTCGCGGGATGAACGGTCAACTCAGCGAGCAGCCGCTCGCGGAACTCATTCGGGAAATCTCATCGAAGTCTCTGAGCGGGCGACTGCGCCTCGAACACGAGCGCGTCAAGGTCGTCGCTTACTTTGAAAACGGCAAGTTTCTTTATGCTGCCGCAAACCTGCGCACACTCCGGCTCCGCGAATTCCTTAAGAAAAGTGAACTGGTGAGTGAGGCGAATCTCGCAGCGTTCGACGACCGCGTCTCAGACACCGATCTGCTGAAAGCTCTCTCCGCGCAAAAACTGCTTTCTGCCGCTGCGGCGGAACAGATACAGGCACGGCAAGTCGCTGACGTCCTGCGGTCGACCTTATTATGGACGGAAGGTACATGGGACTTCGAATCGCGCTCTCGTCTTGACCAGCAGTTTGATCTCAAGATCGACGTGAGTTCGTTACTGCTCGAAGCCGCCCGTCGCCTGCCGGTGAGTTTTGTAACTTCGCGCTTTCGCAATCCCGCAGAAACTGTAAGTCCGCTCGCAGAGCCGCAGTTTAATGAAAACCTTCTGCCCGCCGAAGCTTATCTTCTGTCTCGAATAGACAAACCGACGACATTAGGTGAGCTCAGCGCGATTAGCGGACTCGGCGAAGACGAAACGCTGCAACTGGTCTATTCACTCGCGCTGATTGGTTTGATCGATCGCGAAAATTGGAAACACGCCTTTCGTGGTTCGCAACCAACGCCCTCGGCACCTGCACCGGCAGAAGTCAAAGCCGTGGCCCCACCAACACCGGAGCCGACAAAAGAAGCAGACCCCCAGGAGATCGAGAATTTTCTTGCGAGGATTAAGAACGCGCCGACGTATTACGACGTGTTGGATGTCGGACATGAAATTTCAGCGTCGGAATTGAAGACCGTCTACTACCAGCTCGCCCGTCGATATCATCCGGATCGCTTTCGCAAAGCCGATGCCGCGCTCGTGTCGCGTATCGAGTCGGCATTCGCGCGCATTACTCAGGCATACGACACACTGCGCGACGATCGTTTGCGTTCCGGTTACAACACAAAACTCGAAGCGCGCAGGAAGGCGGAACAGATAGCAGACGTCGCGCCCAAGCCAGAGGCACCTCTGACTGAGGCCGAGCGAGTTGCTGAGAAAGTTGCTGAACCCGTGATGCCGGCGGCTGAACGAGCTGAGTTACAGTTCAAAGAGGGACTTGAGGCGCTCGAACTGGGCCAGCGAAAAGTAGCACTCGGCTTGTTTGGTTCTGCCGCGAGCGCCATGCCCAAAGAGGCACGTTACCACGCGTTTTATGGCCAGATGCTGGCGGGCCACGAGCAGACTCGGCGTGCCGCTGAGGCTGAACTGCTGGCAGCGATAAAACTCGATCCGCAGAATGCTGATTATCGAGTTATGCTGGCTGAGTTGTATCGAGATCTCGGTTTGAAGTTGCGAGCGAAAGGCGAAGCGGAGCGTGCCGTGGCCGCCGATCCAAACAATCGCAAGGCCCGCGAACTGTTGCGAGGTTTGACAAGTTAGCGACAAAGAGGCACAAAGGCATCAAATGGCAGCGGTTCAAACAGTCGATCTTATCGATAGCGCAGCAGCAGAGGCATTTACCCAGCTCGCGAAGACCACGGACAAATTCGAGCGCTATGAGAACCCGCACGCGCAACGTGTTGCCGCGATCGCAGATGAAATCGCACAACAGTTTCATCTCGCGCGCCACGATCGCGGATCGCTCTATGCCGCAGCTCTCTTGCACGATCTCGGCGAAGTCGCGATGGAGCGGGATTACATCCAAGCCACGGGACCTCTTTCAAAAGACGAGCGACTCGATCTCTCGCGGCATCCAGTGATCGGCGAGCGCGAGGCGTCGCGAGTTGGGGCCGATCGCGCAGCGCAACTCCTGGTGCGCTGGCATCACGAATGGTGGAATGGCGCCGGCTATCCCGATGCTTTGCGACGCGAAGAAATCCCACTCGCCGCCAGAATTCTGCGGCTGGCGGATTCGTACGCCGCGCTGACTGACGCGCGCCCGTTCCGGGCGGCGATGACCGAAGAAGCAGCACGAAGTGAGCTGATCGATCGTGCCGGAATCGAGTTTGATCCGTCAGTCGTCAGCATGTTTCTGTCACTCGAAAGATTTCCTGAACTCGACTCGTTTGCAAAGATTGAGACTGGTGAGCCAGTCGAAGAGCAGCCGCCTGCCAATCAAGGCCGCGGCTGGGATCTGTTTTCATCGTTTTCGAAATAGTTGCTATGCAATTCCCGAACGGTTGGCTTGGATTTGAATTAGGTGTGCTCCGGCGGCTGAAGTTTACTTCAGTGGCGTTGCCGTTTACCGGCGAGCCGGAGATCTGCGTGCAACTGAAGTCGTGGAAAGTTCGCGTCGCCGCCAACGATCCGATGTTGTGGTCGCACACCAAAGCGCTCGCCCTCGTCGAAAATAATACCGAACAACTAAACGAAAACGATCTCGACATCCTCCTCGACGATGCGTATGTGCCGCGCGAGAAGATCGCGAACGGAGCGTTGCTGAACTGGTTCAATGAAACTGACGCCTGGTGGTTCGATAATCTGCGTTTCAACGCCGAACGCCTCGAGCCTTACAAGCGGGCGCTGGCATTGACGGCGGGAATGATGACGGGCGACTACGTCCTCTCATTCAATGAACAAACTCGAACCTTACGTCAGCCCTTCTCGTTGCCCGACGTGTTTCGTCGTCTGCTCGACTGTTTGCCAGAGCCACTCGACAACTCGTTACGCAACCAAAGCACGAATCAGGACGTGCGAAACTTCGTTGCCGAGCGCCACCACACAGATCTGCTGTTTTTGAGACTGCCGGTGCCTATTACTCAGGCAACGACGTTCAAAGATCCGATCGTTACCTGGCGCGAAGAATGGCTGCGCGGTGGCGACGACTTCTGGGTCGATCTCGAAAGAGAACGCGGTGCACGACTCGGCTCACGCGTGCAAAGCAAACAGCAATATCTCGGATTCGTCGAAGATCTCCTCCGCACTGCATCTCACATTCCGGCATGGGCCATCGCACACACCGAAAACGGTTTCATCTCCAACGATGAACTGGTCGAGAAAGTTGGACGCGTGAGGAAAGTCAGCTCGGTCTACTCGAAAGACTTTTCAGACATGCTTGGCGTGCGCGCGTCGCTTATTGTTGCCAGCAGCTAATCCACAGATTACGCCGATTGTCACGCATCAGCGACGAACTTATAACCAACACCACGGACTGTCAGCAGGTGGCGCGGCTGTGAGGGTTCGTCTTCGATATATTTCCGCAAGCGTACGATGAAGTTATCGATGGCTCTCGTATCAGTGTCTTCACGCAGCCCCCACACGTCTTCGAGGATCGCGCTGCGCGAAACAATCTTGCCTTCGTGGTTGATCAGATAACGCAGCAGATCGGCTTCCATGAGCGTGAGATGAACGATCTGTTCACCGGAACGAAGCTCGAGGTTTTCGAAGTCGATCGTCTTGCCGCCAAAGTCAAACACCTTCGCCGCGCCATCTTGCGACGTTGCTTTGCTGCGGTCTTTGTGAAACCACTCGCGACGACGCAAGAGCGCGTTGATTCGCGCCAGTAAAACGGAAAGATCGAAAGGCTTCGGAAGATAGTCGTCAGCGCCTGCTTCGAATCCGCGTAACACGTCCTCGGCCTGTCCACGCGCGGTCAACATCAGGATCGGAACGAACTGTCCCTGCGAGCGCAAGTTCGATGCGAGCGCAAAACCATCCATGCCGGGCAACATCACGTCGAGCACGACGACGTCGTAGTTCGTTCGATCGTCATTCAGCTTTGTCAGCGCGTCTTCAGCGGTACCGACGGTATCGACCTCATAACCTTCCGCCTTCAGGTTGTAGCGCAAACCATCCGCCAGGTGCTTTTCATCTTCAACGATCAGAACCGAGTTCATAACTCATCACGCCCTTGGTAATAGAACAGTAAAAGTGCTTCCGTGGCCGAGCCCACGACTCTCGGCAAACACACGACCACCATGCCTCGTTACGACTGAATGAACGATAAAGAGTCCGAGTCCGGTGCCTTTGACTCGAGCCATAAAGCGACCGGGCACACGATAAAATCGCTTGAAAATGCGTTTTAGCTGCGCACTCGGAATACCGATGCCTTTGTCGGTAACTCGCACTGCAACTCGTTTATCGTCGAGCGCCGAGACTAACACCGAGACTTGCACCTCATCGTCTGAATATTTGACCGCATTATCCAGCAGATTAGAAAACGCCGCTCGTAGCTCATCGATATCGCCGGACACTCTTGCCGAGCGTGCTTCAGGCGACTCGCGATAGATCAAAGCTCTTTCGTTGAGCCCGTAACGAACCCGCGTGAGTTCGAGGCATTCCTGGACCATCGCGCTGATGTCGATCAACGAAGGAGCGATGCGCTGGCGTTTGTGGCCGGTGCGCCCGGCGCGCAAGACCTGCTCAACCGTATGCAGCAGCCGGTCACTATCCGCCAGCATGATGTTGTAGAACTCGTGTCGCTGTTCGTCGTCAACTTCGCGCGTCTTCAGTGTTTCGAGATAGAGACGAATGGATGCAATCGGCGTCTTCAACTCGTGCGTGACGGCATTTATGAAAGCGTCGTGTTGGTCGCTACGTCTTATCTCGCGGATCAGGAACGTCGTATTGAGCACGACGCCGAAGATCAGCACGATGAAAAAGATTATCCCCAGGATCAGCAGCGCCAGTTCGGTCAGATTAAGAATAATCCAACCAAAACTAAGGGCAACGGCGAGTGCCACCAGGCAGGCACCCAGCGTAATAAAGAAGACGATCGACTTTCTGCGGCGAGCTCTGACGCGCATGGTCCTGATTCTATCAATCCGCGGCAACTTGTGTGTAACTGTGGCCGGAAATCTTCTTAGGCAGACGCACTCTTTGCGTGACGAACAGGATCAGCCAGAGGAGTCCAGCCGTCCCGGACAGCAGCCCTGAAATCACAGTTAGCGTTCGCACTGAGATTGCTTTCAACGACCAACCGGCGACGGCGGTCGAAAAGGCCCAGATCATCATTTCAGCCGCACGATCGCTGGTCGACACTCTGCCGCGCAAGTGATCCGGCACCAAACGCATCAGCAAAGTCTCCTGAACGGCAAACTCAGCGCCTAGCAAGATGCGCGAGACACACAACATCACACACGACAAGACGAGCGTCGGCATCGTACCCGATAACGCATAAAACACGCCCTGGATGAACAGACTCCAGCCGATGAACGCCACCGTGCGCTTCTTCAGTTCAAAGTATGCCCCAACACGACGCGCTACCATCATCCCTATAAAGAGGCCGAATCCGCCGGCGAAGTAGAACGCTGCAACGGCAGAATCAGGCTTGATGCCGCTCTGTTCGGCAAAGACGATCGCGCCGAGACGCTCTGCGATCAAATTCATCGCGCCACCGCCAGTAGCCCACAATATATTGATCCCGAGAATCGTCGCTACCGGTGCATGCGTGACGATGTAAGTCCAACCTTCACGCATGTCAGTCCAGTAGCCGCGATAGAGACTTCGTGGCTCTTTCGCAACGGCATCCGTTGAATTGCTACGTGTCACTTCCTCTGCCAGCAGCCACACCGAATACGCCGACGCAAAAAACGAAAGCGCGTTGATGATGAACGCCGCCTGGTAACCGACGTGCGCAGCAGTCCAGCCGCCCAGCGCTGCACCGACTGACATCAGCAGGAAGCGCGACGAGAACATCAGCGCATTGCCGGCAAGGAGATCGCGTTCGCCGGTTATGTTCGGAACGGCAGCGTTTTTGGCTGCTTCGAAGAACGTTCCGAAGAATGAGAGTGCGGCAGTGCACACGTATGCGATCCACAGATCTTCAGGACGTTTCACCAGCAGGAAACCAAGTGCGACGATGACGCGTAGCAGATCCGTTGCAATCATGACAGTGCGTCGCGACCAGCGATCGACGAACGCACCCGCCAGTGGCGCAAAGAGCGTGAACGGCGCCAGGCGCGAGATCAGCAGAATCGTTGTTACCTCAGGATCGGCATGGGAAACAACACGCACCAATCCCAACGCGGCAATAAAGTTGAACCAATTGCCAAGCTCAGAAATGACCTGCCCGATCCACAATCGCCGAAAAGAGCGATTGCGTCGCAGGAGCTGTGTATAAGTGAGAGAGTCGATCATTTTCGTTTAAGTTGGGCGCCTCCTTGGAGGAGCCAAATAAAAGAGCCGCCTAAATCAATCAGGCGGCTCGCGATCTGCATCGTTCTGTTCGAACGTCAACTTCCTACAAATCGCGGCGGCCGTTTTTCAAGAAATGCCGAGACGCCTTCAACAAAATCCTTAGTCTTACCTGATTCAATCTGCGTCCGGCGCTCTAAATCCAATTGACTGCTCATATCATTCGCGGCGCTCTGATCGAGCAGCATCTTGATCTCGCCGATCGCAGCAGTCGGGGCCTGGGCCAGCTTCTCCGCCATGGCCATTGCCCTGCTCATTAACTCGTTATCCGGTGACACTGAATTGATCATCCCCATTTCTGCGGCGGCCTGGGCGCCGACCAGTTCGCCTGTGAATAACAACTCGGTTGCTCGTTTCCATCCTACGAGTCGCGGCAGCACAAAAGTTCCACCGCAGTCAGGAGTTAGACCAATCTTTATAAAAGCCTGATTGAACCTCGCGCTCTCCGCAGCAATCACCAGATCACATGCTAACGCGAAATTGCAGCCTCCTCCGGACGCAACGCCGTTCACAGCAGCGATAAAAGGCACCGGTGTTTGGCGAATCAGGAGTATTGCTTCGTTCAGAAGTCGCAACGGTTCATCGAAGAAAGCCTCGATGCGTCCGTCTTTCTTCGCGATCTCCTGCATTTCACGCAGATCACCACCGGCGCTAAATGCTCGTCCCACGCCAGTGAGCACGATTGCACGCGCCCCTCGCTCCAGCGCCTCGGCAACCGCAGCTTTGAAGTCGTGTGCGACCTGCACGTTGAGAGCGTTCAGACGATCCGGGCGGTTCAAGGACAGGACGCAAACCGCGCTGTGCATCTCCAGTTGTATCGTTTCGTAGCTCATTCAGGTCGCTGTCAGGTTATTCAGAGCGGTCTTCACCGTTCCCGCGTAAACGTTCGCGCGTCGCGAAAATACTCTATTTGTCGTTAGGGGTCTATGCCCGAAGCTAGTTCTTCACAACTCCGGCCTGAATTCTTCAGGTTCGCTGTTGCGCACGACTTGCGCTAAAACAATCGCTGCATAAGACCGGCCTGCCTGTCGAAGGCTTGAACGGTACCGAGTCGTTCTTGCCACATTGATCGCAGGTGATCTCAAACCTCTGACGTTCACCTCCTCCTTGTCCTTTGGCGCCGCCGAAGTTTGCACGCCGTGCGTCGCGGCAAGGCTTACATCGCTTCGGGTGAGTTAGGTTGCGTTCGCGGTAATACTCCTGTTCCCGTTCGGTAAACATGAACGGAGTGCTGCACTCCGAACACGTGATTTCAAGGTCTGGCATCGCGGTTTCTCCACGAAAGTGAAAACAGAGGACGTTCACTTTCTTGCTCTTCGGAGCGCTGGCGTTGCGTTTCTTTCAACCACCTGGTTGTGGTGCGAAAGCGCTGTTTTTTACAAACGCACGCCGAAAAGCTGGCGTCCCGACGGTTAGTTGGCCTGAGTGTACTCCAGCAATTCGGTCTATTCAATTTTTTTGTGCAAACTTCGAACGAAATCTGTGGCAGATGATCGGCAGCAGTCGGCGTCTTTGTGGTACGGACGCAACAGCACCCGCCAGTTTTCTTCGTAAAACCTCGAATTTCGCAAGGCACATCGGTTGCACGTTATTTCGGCGAAGCATGAATCGAACGTTCGCTTAAGGATCCCGACAGTTGATCAAACAGACCACGCTGGGCAGTGCCGTAGAGACTCACGGGATTGGTCTACACACTGCCGTCCCGGTTCACGTACGCCTCCTCCCCGCTCCGCCTGACACGGGTTACGTATTCCGCCGCACAGATCTCGGTGGGTTTGAGATTCCCGCCACCGTGGAATCAGTCGCGCATTGCAGTTACGCGACTACGCTGATGCGCACTGGTGTGATGCTCTCGACTGTCGAGCATCTGCTCGCCGCCTTGCGCGGTCTGAATGTCGATAACGCCTTCATCGAAGTCGATAACCTCGAGATTCCGATCATGGACGGCTCGTCGGAAGACTTCGCGCAGATCATCGAACGTGCAGGGATTGTCGAACAGCCGCTCGCGAGACGTGCATTGCTTGTACGTGAGAAGGTTTCGTACGAGCAGGGCAATCGTCGCATCAGCATCGAGCCGGCCGACACTTATCAGATTGAGTGTCTGATCGACTTCACCCACCCGCTGATCGGCGTTCAGAGTTTATCTGTAGAGTTGAGCAATGGCGCATTCAGTCGTGACATCGCAGCGGCGCGCACGTTTGGTTTTACGAATGAGATTGAGGCGCTGCGACGTGCAAACCTGATCCGTGGCGGATCACTCGACAACGCGATCGTACTCACAACTGATGGGATGTTGAATGAGACCGGACTTCGCTTTCGCGATGAGTTTGTGCGTCACAAGATCCTCGACATCATCGGCGACCTCGCGCTTTTGGGAATGCCGATACTTGGGAAGGTCGTTGCCGAACGCAGCGGTCACATCATGCACGCGGGATTGATGTCGAAGTTACTGCGCATGAGGACCGCATGGGACATCGTGGATATGTAAGTTTACAGACCACTCCTCACAATGTCGTGCACTCTGATTAACCCAACACACTTCTCGTCCTGATCGATCACCGGCAACACCGAGATCTGTGAAGGTCGATCTTCCATCAACCGCAACGCATCAAACGCCAACAGTTCAGGGGTGACAACAATCGGCTTCCGCGTCATGAAGTCATCACTCGTCAACTTCGCTAACGACTCATGACTCGTCTGTTCGATCGCACGCCGTAAGTCGCCATCAGTTATGATCCCCGCTAGCAGACCAGCGCCGTCCACTACGCACACGGCGCCGAGTCCACCCTTGCTTATCGCTCGCACGACGTCAACCCACGACGATCCAACTGCAATCGTCGGGTTGTCGCCGTCGCGGTGCATCAGATCGGCAACACGCAGCGTTAGTCGCTTCCCTAACCTTCCCGCCGGATGATTCACCGCAAAGTCGTCAGTCGTGAGTCCTTTGACTTTCATGACGGTCATCGCGAGCGCATCGCCAATCGCAAGCGCCACGGTTGTGCTCGTCGTCGGCGCCAGATTCAAAGGACACGCTTCTTTATCGACAGACGCATCAAGCACCCCATCCGCGCGCCGAGCAAGTGTCGAGTTCACATTCCCCACAATCGCAACAATCGGCACGCCGCGGTTTTTCAAATAAGGCAACATTGCGATGATCTCATCAGTTTCGCCACTGTTGCTCAAAACGATTACTACATCATCCGGTTGGACTATTCCGAGGCTGCCGTGAAGCGCATCCGATGGGTGCAAATAGAGCGCGGCCGTTCCGGTGCTGGTCAGCGTGGCCGCGATTTTCTGGCCGATGATCCCTGACTTCCCGACCCCCAGAATGACCACTTTTCCTTTACAACTAGCCAGCAGTTCGACCACGTGGCCGACCTGGGCGGCGTCAAGCCGGGTGGCCGTTTGAGCTATGGCATCCGATTCGATTCGCAGTAGTTGCTGAATATCCGCAAGATGATCCTGGGTCATTGGCGCTTTGATATACGACTAACGTTACATTTGGCAAGTCGGCTGATGGTAAGTTATAGTCCGGCATTCGTTCAGACAACGTTCAGAACAAAGAATCGAGTGTGATATGGGTCTGCTAAGCCTCCTTCCGAAAGAAGACCAGTACTTTGATCTGTTCATACAGATGACGCTCTACATTTCCCGTGCTGCCCGCGAGCTGAAGGAGATGCTGGCGGACAAGAATCACGACTACGCGGAGTACGCCCAGCGCATCAAGGGTCTCGAGCATGCCTGCGATGAGCTCACCCACAACATCTCTACCCGGCTGAACAAGTCGTTCATCACGCCATTCGATCGCGAAGACATCTACATGATGTCTACGGCCCTGGACGACATTGTCGATCTTATCGACGATGCCGCGCGCGCCATTATCATCTTCGACGTCAAAGAGATCACTGATTACGCTCGTGATTTTGCAGATGTGATCGAACGAATGGCCGAACAGCTCAAGGAGATTGTTTCAACGCTTCAGCGTCCGAAGAACGTAACACAGCGGCTCGTCGAGATTCATCGTCTCGAGAACGAAGGCGACGATCTCTATCACGCCGCCATCGCGGAACTGTTTCACGATCCGCCTGACGCGTTAACGGTTTTGAAATGGAAAGAGGTTTACGAGAAGCTCGAAGCCGCGGTCGATCGTTGCGAGAACGTGGCGAACATTATTGAGAGTGTGATTATCAAACATACTTAGTCGCCATCGCACATGTCCGCAACCCTTGCCTTCGTCATCATTCTCGTTATTCTGGCGCTCGTTTTCGACTACATCAACGGGTTTCACGATGCTGCGAATTCGATTGCCACGGTAGTTTCCACGCGCGTTCTTTCACCTGGTCTCGCCGTAATCTGGGCCGCCTTCTTTAACTTCGTTGCGTTTGCGGTATTTGGAACACGAGTCGCGAAGTCGATTGGCGACGGCGTTCGCATGGACCTTATCAGTGCTGACTTGCGTCTTTATGTGTTACTGGCGGCACTGATCGGCGCCATCGTCTGGAACCTGATCACGTGGTATCTCGGACTGCCAACGTCGAGTTCACACGCATTGCTCGGCGGTTATGCCGGCGCGGGCATCGCTGCGTATGGCGGTATCTCCGGCTTGTTGAAAACTGAAGTGTGGTTTCGCACTTTGAAGTTCATCGTGCTCTCGCCACTGATTGGCATGGTGCTGGGATTTACTTTGATGGTAGCGGTCTACTGGATCTTTCGACGTTTTTCAGCATCGCGTGTCGACAAGATCTTCAGACGTGGTCAACTTCTGTCAGCGGCGGCATTCTCTTTGGGCCATGGCGGCAACGACGCGCAGAAGACGATGGGAATCATCACTGCTGTGCTCACCGCTGGAGGTGTTTGGGGCATGCAGTATGGTCCAAACGGAACTCTGCCCACTATTCCGATCGAGGTCGTGCTGGCTGCACATGCTGCAATCGCGTTAGGTACGTTGTCAGGTGGCTGGCGCATCGTGCGCACAATGGGAACGCGAATCACAAAACTCAAACCCGTCGGCGGCTTCTGTGCCGAAACCGCCGCCGCGTTGACTCTCGCTTACGTCACGTTAACAGGAACGCCAGTCTCAACAACGCACACCATCACCGGCTCGATCGTCGGCGTCGGCGCTACGCGCAGATTATCGGCAGTTAAATGGGGCGTCGCCGGCCGCATCGTCTGGGCCTGGATTCTCACCATCCCCGCCGCCGCCCTCGTCGCCGCAGTGTCCTTCTGGGTCGTTTCCACCATCCACAAATTTTTCAGTTAGCCACAAAAAGGCACAAGAAACACAAGAAACACAAAAGATTTTCGGTTTTCGAATCGTGTGATGTTTCGTTCCCTTTCGCCACTAAAAGGGCGTAAGAGATTTTTCTTTTGGAAAGGGAATGAAAATGAAATACGTCATGCCAAGATTACTTATCACACTGTTTCTTATGGCCGTGTCCGTACCGCTCGTCATTCTTCAGGACAGCAGCGCCGCGTCGGAAAAACAGCAGTCACAATCACAAGCGTCCGGCAAAGGGCCGCACAACAAGTTTCGCAAGGTCAAGAAACCCCTGCGAGATCAATACATCGTTGTCCTCAAGGATGAAACTAGCCCTGAAGACGTTGAGTTTGTAGCCAACCAGCTGCTCACGCGACATCCAGGTAATACGCGATCACTCTACAAGCACACAATCAAAGGATTCTCTATTCAAATGACTGAAGCTGAGGCGATGGCTCTCAGCGAGGAACCCGCAGTCGCTTACGTTCAGGAAGACGGCATCATTTCAGCCTCGACTACACAACAGAATCCGCCGTCGTGGGGTTTGGATCGCATCGACCAACGCAACCTGCCACTCAACTCCACGTACAACTTCGCCAACGTCACGACCGGCGCCGGTGTTCATGCTTACATCATCGATAGCGGCATTAATATCCTGCATCAGGAATTCCGCAACGCGAGCGGTCTCACGCGTGCTTCAACGGACGCGAACTTCGTCTGGTTCGAAGATGGTAACGACTGTGCCGGCCACGGCACTATGGTCGCTTCGGTGCTCGGTGGCAACACTTTGGGCGTCGCGAAGGACGTCCGGCTGCACAGCGTCAAGGTCCTTGACTGCAGCGGTAGCGGCTCGAGTTCAGGCGTCGCCGACGGAATTGAATGGGTCACCGACAATCATATCAAGCCCGCTATCGTGAATATGAGTTTAGGCGGCGGCATCGATTACGCTATCGAAGACGCGATTCGCGCTTCAATGGCGCAGAAAGGTATCGAGTACGTGGTTGCGGCGGGAAATGACGACGACGATGCGAAAGATCACTCGCCCGCGCGCATGCCCGAAGTGATCACCGTCGGCGCAACAACTAGCACCGATACCCGTGCCGTTTGGGATAGTCAGCATGCTTCGAACTGGGGACCGTCGCTCGACCTGTTCGCGCCGGGTGATCAAATCATCGCCGCCAGTCGCTTCGACGAAAATGGCGACGGCGTTTTTAACGACACAACCGACGATCCCGTCAATGGAACCTCTTTTTCCGCACCACACGTCGCGGGTGTGCTCGCGCGCTTTCTTCAAACTCAACCGAATGTCACGCCGGCCGTACTGCAAGGTGTGATTAAGAACCTCGCTACGCCGGACTTGGTCCAGGACCGCGGTCAGGGTTCGCCAAATCTGTTGCTCTACTCTGAAGTTCACGCTGCGTTTGTGCGACAAGTGACAGCGCCGCCGATCAACGAATTCGACACCAGTGTCGATTCGGGAATCGATCTTGGTCCGAATGAGTTTCTGGCGATCACCGGCACTGGCCAGATCAACTCCGGAGTATTTCTCAGCGGGCCAAACGGTCCGGAAGGTTGGAATTCGATCGATAACAATCCGGTGTTGCCGTTGCCGGGTTCGCGTCCGTTCTCGTTGTTGGGCATTCTCGACGGGCAGAAGTTTTATATCGGTAAGAGTACTGCCACGACTGAGAAATTCACGACACCCAAGAGGCTCTTTTTGAGGACGAACGATGATCATCCGGGTGATGGTAGTGGGGCATTCAACGCTCAGATGCAGGCGTGGAAACCGCTGCCGGATGCGTTGTCTAACTCCGTCACCCAGTCGGTGCCGAAGACGATGATGTTGCCGGGTGAAACGATGAACGTGTCGATTACGATGCGGAACGTTGGTCCAACAACATGGACCGCCGGCCAGTCCTTTCGTTTAGGGGTGATGGGTAGTGAAGGTTGGGGCGTCGGTGGACGTGCCTTCTTGCCTGCTGATGTGCCGCCAGATACAGACGTGACGTTCAACTTCCAAGTTGCCGCCCCGAATACTCCGGGCACGTATAGTTTCCGTTGGCGCATGCTGCAGGAGGGTGTTCAGTTCTTTGGTGACGCGACGACCGATACTCCGATCACTGTGTTGTCGTGGAGCAACAATGCAGCGTATGTCACGCAATCAGTGCCGACGACGATGCTCGCTGGTGAGTCGTACAACGTCTCAGTAACGATGCGGAATACCGGCAACACGACGTGGTCGGCGGGTTCTACATTCAAACTGGGTTCGCAAAATCCGCAGGACAACATGAACTGGGGATTGAATCGCGTAGTGTTGACGCAATCAGTTGCACCGGGAGCGCAAGTGACGTTCAACTTCACGGTCTCTGCGCCTGGTCCGGGTAAATGGAATTTCCAGTGGCGCATGGTCCAGGAAGGCGTTGAATGGTTCGGCGCGCCGAGTGATGTCAGGCAGGTGACAGTAAAGCTGCCTGCATGTCCGAGATGTTGAGCACGTAGTGTTCTCGCAGGTCGCAACGAAGCCACGGTTCATGCCGTGGCTTTCGTTGTTTGAGGTCAGGTGGCCCGCGTCGGAAAAGGGCAGTCGCAATCACTAAACCTGCGATCGGGAACACCCGTTTCAACCACGCACACAATCACCGGCTCGATCGTCGGTGTCGGCGCCCACCCGCAGATTAATCAGCGGTCAAATGGGTGTCGCCGGACGCATCGTCTGGGCCTGGATTCTCACCATCCCCGCCGCCGCCCTTGTCGCCGCCGTCTCCTTCTGGGTCGTCTCCACCGTCCACAAATTTTTCAGCTAGCCACAAAAGGCACAAGAAGCACAAATGCGATTCACAGTCAGCTAGAATCGCTGCAGGGTGCACTGAGTGAATACGAGGAATTGGAAAGCGGAAAGATACCTGGCCCGTATCGCTCAATTTGCCAGAGCCCTCCAAGCCGCACACCCGACAAACCGAAGAGCGACCCGATAACTGCCACGCTACAACAGGGTTCTTAGATATGTTATCTTTCCATCCTCAACTCAAGCCCGCGTAGCTCAGTGGATTAGAGCGTTCGCCTCCGGACCGATCTTTACCTTCCGGTTTTCCTGAACAAAATAGAAAACATCAATAAAACGGCCTGTTTCTTGTCTCCCTCTGTGTTCCTTGTTGTCCTCTTGTGTCCGGAAAACCATTTCAAAAGGGGGACAAAAAGGGGGACAGAATACTGTGGCTTGGGCCAACGTATCGACCGTGCTCATGTGACGAGTGCGTTCGGCAAGTAATCGAATCTTTCTGATCCGAATGTGTCCCCTTGTGTCCTGAAAACCACGTAGAACGGGGGACGCCAAACAGATACACTAACGGTGGCTTGGGCCAACTCTATCAACGTGCTCAAGTGGCGAGTGCATCGCCAAGACAGAGGTGCAAATTGAAAATACTTCAACGAACAATCCGCCGGAAAAGAGGTAAGCACTGCGCCCGCATCCGGTTTGAAGACAACAACGGCAAGATTCACGAGATCATGCGCACTGCCGACAATAAGAGTGCAGCAAAGACCAGACTCGCTCAACTTGAGGCAGAGATTCTAGAAAAAGGAACAGCCAGATTTGAAGCGGGTAAGGTCACGTTCCGGCAGCTTGCTGAATACGTGAAGACCCGCTTCTATGTACCGGCCACTTATAGCGAAGATGGCTCAAAGATAAGCGGTGTCAGGAGTGTCCAGGCAGCCCACTCTTCTATAAAGAAGTTGGTCGAGTACTTCGGCGACAAGGATATAACCAAAATTGACGATGAGGCCCTCGAGAAGTACAAGGCACGCCGTCTAAAGACGGTTAGCATCGCTACCGTTGATCGTGAGCTATGCAAAGCGCGAAAGATGTTTGGTGTGGCGCTGTCCAAAAAGTGGGTTTTCGATCATCCCTTCAAGACTGAAGCTGGCAAACAGTTGATCCAGGTTGCTGCTGAAAAGGGTGCTGTCGAACACGTATTGTCCGATGTCGAAGAACAACGGTTGTTCAAGGCCCTTCAGACAGCGGACCGTCGTCATACAATTCCGGTGTTCATTGCAGCGCTTGAGACTGGCGCTCGATGGTCCAGCCTGGTCGAGTTCTTAAAGTGGAAACATGTCAACTTTAAAGCTGAAGAAGTGACAATCACGACCTACAAGGATAAGAATATGAAGCAGTGGGAAATTTCAGTCAGCATTCGACTGAAAGCCGAACTGCTCAAACTCAAACTTCAGAGGAACATCGACGACCCCGACGAACCGGTGTTCGCAAGCGCCAGCGTGAACCTACGCAAGGTGTGGGAGGCTGTACGTAAGGAGGCCGGTATCCCTACAGTGCGCTTTCATGACTTGCGGCACACGTTTGCAACTCGCATGGCCGACGCTGGTATGGAGATGCAGGAACTGGCAAAGATCTTGGGCCATACTGACATCTCTATGACGTATAGGTACTATCACCTGACGAAGAAGGTGAACGACAAGATGAGGGACATACTCAACAAACGTGCAGCGATGTAGGTGAAATGAAACTCGCTACGCGCAACGTGATCAGAAGCGGTGATCAAACAGATTGGAGTCGCTTTCAACTTCGCTTTCTATGAATGTTCTGGTATAGATCCTTCGCTTTTCGAATTAAATCATCATAGGTTAAAACCTCGATCGAGCGGCTATTTATGTTTAGCCGTTTGAGTTTGGCGATCTGCTCCGCGGACAACTCGCTTCCTCTGAAAAGGCTTCGTTTTCCATTTACAGTTGAAAGAATACATCACCAAAACTCAAAGGGTAAACAACCAACCACGAATTCCTCGATGCTGCAAATTCTCAATAACAAACGCTGACTGAAAATTTGACGGATCACAGTGGCGAAACAACCCAACATAAGGTGACGCCAACCGTATGCTGATAACGCTTATCGATCATCCCCGAAAATTGACACCTCTCTCTCACGCTCTTCTTCAACCAACATTCCTCTACACAACCAATAGGAAAAAAGAGGCGGTTACCGAGTCGGTGATTCACTAAGAAATCTCCGAAGGAACCGCCGTAATGAGATTCTTACTTGGCGTCCTCGTTGGTTACACCGTACGAGGCAAACGCAAGCTGCTTATCAAAATTCTTGTGACACTGCTGGCGGTGTCTGTCGTTTTGTCGGCTATCGTTTTGCCGGCAATTGCGCTTCTGGCGCTGCGTCTTGATGTCCAACGTGAGCGCCGGTCTCGACCAGCTCAAACTAGGGTCCCAGTACTAAAAGGACTCAGCTATGAAGACGCCGAGAAGAACCTTCATGCCGCTAACTTGAATATTCGTATATTGGCGACGCGTTACGATCCGGCCGTTCAACCCGGATTGGTTATCGATCAAGTTCCCGCACCTGGGGAGGAAGTAGCTGTCGGCTACCCAGTTGGAGTTACCACTAGCAGAAAGGATTACTTCGGTCCCGGTCCATGAAGTTAAGGCTAATGCTGATTCATTGGACCAGATAAGCCATACGCTGCGTTCTTGGCGTATCCAGCCTCCCCGGTCTCTCAATAAGCACAACTACAAATAGTTTTGCTCAGAGACGCGGAGGTTTCACGTAATCATTTCCTCCGAGGCTGCTAACATGAAAAATGTTTTCTCTCTTCGCAAGCGTTCATTCCTCTCGCCTGTCTCGACCGGCTTTACGTCGCATATCTTCGCTGAGGTTGAATCCTCCAACGAGGGCGAATACAGGTGGGGTCACAACATGCTTACCATTGCCGATTGCCGACGTAGAGTTCAGATTGAATTCTTTCTGGGCACTAAGCGAGAGCGTCGCCGATCTCTGGCCAAAATCAATTTGCTTATCAGCATCCTTACGCGCTTTCGTGACGTGCTCACCAAAGAGATCGCGTTAATCGAGAAGGCCAAAGCCAAATAGGTTCTGGAAAACGATCGCGGGCCAACTTGCAGTTCAGCTCCTCCTATTTAGGTGAAGGCTGAAAGTGAGTTGGCCCGCGACGT
>DASWUM010000119.1:0-53100 GCA_036401595.1 Pyrinomonadaceae bacterium | reverse complement strand
GACAAAATCCCATTGAGCGTTCTTCAGTCGCGTGGTGTCCCGGCGGCCGCACCGGAACAAAAGCATTCTTCACCTCGCCGCTCATGATCAAATCAATTGCCTGGCACGGCGCGCCCGCCGCGCGTTTCGCGGCGTCGAGTGAACGCATCGACACTACCGTATCTGAATCAAGATAGCCGGTACCTTCACTCACGACTTTCTCGACGAGCTTGTAAAGCTGCGGCGAGTGAGCGGCTTGAATATCGCCACGCGGCGCTTCTCTCGCCTCTGCCTCGCGCAGTTGCGACCAAAGCTTCGCATCCCCACGCAGAGCGTCCATCACAACGGTGTAACGCGAAGGGTTTTCAGGATGGCCCGGACCGGTGTCGTGTTCGCGAAAGATGGGGTGATGAACGATTGCCGTACTCATGGCTAACAAATTACCAAGTACTCGCCGCAAAGTACAAAGATCAAACACTTGTCTGAATCGAAATTGAGAACCGTACCAAATCGGAACGAGTGACGGGCCCGTGAAATCGACTTCTGCGTACCTTCTTCAAACAATTCAGTGGTTTGCTGCTTAGGAATGGCGTTTGCCACTGCCGAAGATGAAGCGCCAAGGTCAGTAAGCAGAACAAACGAAGTGTTCAGGGAGGTCCGGGATGAAGAGGTTACTCGCTTTAATACTAGTTCTAACTTTACTCGTCATAACTGGAACGATTGTATCGGCCGAAGGCCAAACACGACGCAGAAGATCGAAGTTCGGACGCAAGGCACGAACAGCGGCAATCATCGCGGGGGGCGTTGGTGTCGGTGCTTTAGCGGGAGGCAAGAAAGGCGCAGCGATCGGTGGTGGAGCCGCGGGATTGTATGCATTCAATCGGCGCGCAGCGCGCAGACATTTCAAAGGCCGCACACGAACTATAGGGACGGTGGCTAGCGGTACGGCAGTGGGCGCAGGTGTTGGCGCGGTCGCGGGCGGCAAACGAGCCGCCGTGATCGGAGCCGGTGCAGGCGCTGCCGGTTCTTATATCTACTCGCGTCACGCACGACGCAAACACAGGCGTATTCGACGCTACTAATCAGTTGTAAATCTAATCTCGACAAAATGTTTCGAACATACGGAGGCAAGTGATGGCATACGATGAAGAACAAGCAAGAAAAAGCCGAGTGGTAGTGGAAACACCAACCGAAAGACGTGAGGTGGTCCATACACAGTCGGTGCGGGATAACAGTGGCATTTCCGCAGGGATGGTCGGCGTACTTGTTGTGGTAGCTATCGCATTGATCACAATGCTGGTGCTGTTTTGGATGAGCAGCCAGCCGGCAACCGATAACGCAAACCTGGCCGCACAACAGCCGCCACCGACAACGGTCGTGCAGCAACCGGCGCCAGTACAACAGCCTCCGGTGATCATTCAACAACCGGCGCCTGCTACTCAACCGGCGCCAATCATCGTGACACCGCCGGCAGGTGGGACAACTAGCAGCGACAGCAGCATGAACATGGATTCGACGATCCAGGCTGCAGTTGATAAGAAGCTCTCGGACGATCCGCAGATCTCAACACTCGGCATCACAGCTTCGGTGGTGAACGCGAAAGTGATGTTGATAGGTACAGTTAAGACTGAGGCGTTGAAGACTCAGATCGAGCGCATGGTTAAGCAGATTAAGGGTGTGAAGGAAGTTGACAACCAGATCAGCGTGATTTCGTAACCCGGATGGACGCGGATTGAGGACGGATAAAAATCCGTAATCAATCCGCGTTATCTGTGGCTCACATTTCAAATTCCATCAAGCTTTTTGATTTTACTGCCGCAATCGCCGCAGCGATCAATGAACCAAGCCCGCCGATTATGACCGAATACGGAGCGCCGATGAATCCGGCGACGACACCAGCCTCAAGCTCCCCAAGCTGCGGTCCTCCCATAAAGAACATCATGTTGATTGAGGTCATGCGGCCGCGCAGGTGGTTTGGCGTGACGAGTTGGCGAATGGTTTGACGCAATACTGTGCTCACGGTGTCTGCTGCTCCCGTTATCGCCAGCATAAGCAGTGAGACCCAGTACACAGTTGAGACTCCGAAGCCTGCGGTCGCAACTCCAAACACTGCCACTGCCGCAACTACCAATCGTCCCTGCCGGCGCAGCGTCCCGAGACGCGCCATCAAGAGTGCGGTCAAAACGGAACCGATTGCTGGTGCGGCGGCAAGGAAACCGTAACCGCGAGCGCCGACATGCAGTCTTTCCTGCGCAAAGATCGGCAGGAGCAGAGTCGCGGAAGCAAAAAAAGTCGCAGCGAAATCGAGTGTCATCGTTTGGACAATGATCGGCGTATGCCAGACAAATCGTAAACCTTGTTTCAAAGCCTCGAGGCTCAGCGCGTCTTTGCGTTCAGTCTGCAATTCGGGTTGACCACTGGCTCGCATCGCAACGAGGGCTGCAATCACTGCGAGAAACGAGAGCGCGTTGATACCGTAGATTATCGCCGGTCCGCTTTCAGCAAGCAGGAAGCCTGCGATCGCCGGTCCGGCGATAGTTGCTACGTTGAAAACAATGACTGCGAGACTGACGGCATTGGGAAAATCTTCGATTGGAACGAGTGTGGGCATTAACGCCTGGCGAGCAGGTGTGTCGAACGCAGTTGCGGCGGACGCAATTCCGCTGAGCACGTAAATAGGCCAAACGCTCTCAATGCCTGCAATCGTGCCGGCAGTCAGCAGTGCGGCACAGGCGAGCATGACCGTCTGAGTCACGATCATCAGTCGCTTACGATCTATCGCATCTGCGAAGACACCGCCGGCAAGTGAGCAGATAATTATCGGGACGGCGCGGAAGAGTCCGACGAGGCCGAGTGCAAAAGCGGATTTTGTGAGGATGTAGACGTGCCAGTTGATCGCGACAAACTGCATCTGCGATCCGGTCACAGACACAATCTGGCCTAACCAAAGCAGCCTGAAATCACGGTGACGTAAAGCAGCAAATGCGGACTTGGAAGAACTCACGTATCGCCGTAGGATTCGTTCAACTTACGAAAATGGTAGGCCATTGCAGCATGGCGTAGCAACTCCGTCATGCGGTCGTGATGTTTGCGCGCTGCCTGAATAAAGAAGCGCCAGAACTCGCGCCGCTCCGCATCAAGCACACCGAGCTTAAAAGCAATTCGCACAAAAGCCTTCACCGCTTTGAAACCGTGATACTGGTGCGCCTCAGGAACGTCATGCGGTAGTACACGCTGCAGCGAGTCGAGCGCGCGGCGGTAATACTCGCTGGGCTTATAAATCGTCTTCATGATGCGTTGATAGCCAACGATGAGTTTGTCGACGTCCATCTTCGGAACGAAGTTCACCGTTGCGATCGTGTTATTACCGGTAGCGTCGGCGCCGAGTAGCCGTCCTTCTCTCTCCAGACGTTTCCAAAGTTGCGTGTCGGGAAGTGCGTTGAGCATTCCAACCATCGCCATCGGAATCGCGCTTTCGCGGATAAACTCGATCTGGCGTTCGAAGATGTCGTCCGGATCGTTGTCAAAGCCCACAATAAATCCGGCCATCACTTCCATGCCATGATTCTGAATCTTCTTCACCGATTCGAGCAAATTGCCGCGGTTCTGTGACTTTTGCGCTTCCTTGAGACTCTCCTCCACAGGAGTTTCGATGCCGAGAAAGACACGACGGAAACCAGCATCCTTCATCGCAGTCAACAGATCGTCATCGTCAGCAAGATTCACGCTGGCTTCAGTCAGGAGTGAAAACGGATAGCCGTTCTTCTTCTGCCACTCGATCAATTCTGGCAGCAGTTGTCTGACGTGTTTCTTATTGCCGATAAAATTGTCGTCGACGATAAATAGTGGTCCACGCCAACCGAGCCGTTTCAACGCGTCAAATTCAGCGATCATCTGCTGGTTGCTCTTGGTCCGCGGAACGCGCCCGTAGATCTCGATGATGTCGCAGAACTCACACGAAAAAGGACAGCCGCGCGAGTACTGCACCGACATGCAACTGTATTTCTTCATATTCACGAGACTGAAGTCTGCAACCGGCGCGAGGGACATCGGCGGACGCTCAGGCGCTTTGTAGATGCGTTTAGCTTCGCCACGTTCGAGGTCGACGAAGAATTGAGGCAGCGTGGTTTCGGCTTCACCCTGAAAGATGTGGTCCGCGTAAGGAAGTTCCTCGATGGTGCTGGTGACGTAAGGTCCGCCCAGGACAATCAACTTCCCCATCTTCTTACAGCGCTTCACAGTTTCGTGTAGTGATTCTTTCTGCGCGAGCATGCCGGTGAGGAAGACCATGTCGGCCCATTCGATCTGCGAATCTTTCAATCGCTCAATATTGAGATCGACTAATCGCCGTTCGCACGACTTCGGCAACAAACCGGAAACAGTCATCAGCCCAAGTGGAGGAAAGACAGAGCGTTTACCTTCGAATGGCAACGCGTATCTGAAACTCCAGTACGTTTCAGGAAACTCCGGATTAACCAATAGGATCTTCATTGCGTCCTCCTCCCAGATTTGGGCGCACAATTCTTTCGTTTACCGCGATGTTCTATGAAACGTAAGCTTGCGACCTGCTCTGTAATACGTGATGTTAGATGCGAAACCAATTCGGGCGGGTAATAATTGTGTAAAAGTGCGGAAATTGCAATCGTATCGCTGATTTGGACAATGGCGTTCATCGGCGGCGATTTAGGCGTTTCTGTGCTATAAAATCGTCTGCTTCAACTCCACGAAAGGTATTTCGAATTATGAAAAAACAACTTTCACGTGCACTTGCCACAATTCTCATGGTTCTGTTCTCGCTATCGCCGGCGTGGGCGACGTGTGGCGGTGGTGGCGGCGGTGGGACAGGCGGCGTTGGCGGCGGCGGCAGAAGTGAGGGCGCGCCGGTACCCGTTTACATCGTGCCGTGGAAGATCTGGGAAGCGCGTACCACACCAAATAAAGGACTGATCCTTTACTGGTTCCCTACGCCCACAGAAAACGTCAAGAAATCTAATCTGATGTCGTCGCGAATTCTGACGCTCTATTCAGCGCAGTGTGTGACGATGACGATCGCCGGCGCGCAGACGCCGGAGCTGCAATCAATAATTGGCAACTCGACCGCGCCGTTCGCAGTGTTGGCAAGCGCCGACGGAACTCCGATCAATAAAGTCGAAAACACGGGCGGCAAACTGAAGCTCGAACAGGTTGAGAAACTGGTCGACGCCGAGATGAAACAGCGCGAGAACACTCTCGACACGCAGTTGAAGGAAGCGAAGGAAAAGGCAAAAGCCGGTGACAGCCAGGGCGCCATCGCTCAACTGAAACCAGTCGCCGAAGAAAAATGCCTCTTTCCTAAGAAAGCGAAAGATGCCGCAAAAGAGTTGAAGAAGCTCGGCGTGGACGAGATTGGAAGGATTCCTGATGCACCGGTTCTCGATCGTGTGTACGGTGCGCGCGTCGAAGCTGTGCTGCGCAGCGGCTTGATCGCCGAAATCCGCGAACAATATGTCGCGGCTGAACGGCTGTATCAGAAAGCGCATCGGATGGATCCTGCAGATCCGACGCCGCTGCGTTACCTCGCCGAAGTCTATCGCCATCACACAGGTGAATGGGACAAAGCAAGAGCGACATTCAACACTATTCTCAACATGCCTGCCGACCCGATCGCACGTGCCGTTGCACTGCACGGCCTCGGTAAGATGACGATTCATGACGGTGAGTTCAAGAAAGGCTTGTCGCTGATGGAACAGTCAGTCGCGGAGTTTCCACTTGCGCTCGCCTATCGCAATCTCGCCGTTTACTGGAACTCTGAAGGCGATCTCGAACAAGGCAATGCGTACACGCAAAAGGCGCTTGCACTCGATCCGAAGGATCCGTACAACCTCGTGTTCGCGGCAGTTTTCATGGCGGCTTCAGGACATGGTGACGAGGCTCTGAAGATTGCGCGCGCGAATCGAAACTTGTTGCCGGCGTCGTACAACCTCGCGGCCATCTACGCTCAGACTGGTCACAAGCGTGAAGCGCTCGCGTTGTTGCAGCGTCACTTCTTCCAGTACGAACGTTATCAGGCGGTTCGTGCGAAGGAAATGATGGAAGCGCGCGTCGATGCGGTATTTGATTCGCTCCGTCAGGATTCAGCATTCCTGGCACTGACGAGCGGCGCCGACGGCAGGCTTCAGATGCCGATGAAGAATATGACGGGCTCGGCCAATCAAGATTGATCATCCTGAATTGAGCCGCGGATTTACGCGGATGAACGCTGATCTGCGTTTATCCGCGTTCATCCGCGGCTAATAGGTAACTTCCCATAGACCAAGTCCGCGACTATCGCATCTGGCAAGTAATCGCAGCCTCCGCCGTTGGTACCATGATCGAGTGGTACGACTTCTACATTTTTGGCAGTCTCGCCGTAACTATCTCGCCGCTCTTTTATCCGAAAGGCAATAACACACTCGCACTCATCGCCTATTTGTCGACGTTTGCGGTCGGCTTTGTGGTCCGTCCGTTTGGCGCGCTGTTCTTCGGACGTATCGGCGATCTGGTGGGACGCAAGTATGCGTTTCTGGTAACTCTGATCATTATGGGCGGCGCGACTGCTGCGATCGGTTTTCTGCCGACCTACGCGACGATCGGTTTGGCGGCTCCGATAATTCTTTTGTTGATTCGAGTTCTGCAGGGGCTGGCGCTCGGTGGTGAGTATGGCGGCGCTGCGGTTTATGTTGCCGAGCACGTGCCGGATGCGAGACGCGGCTTCTTCACAAGTTTTATTCAGATTACGGCAACGCTCGGACTCTTTCTCTCACTCCTGGTCGGTATCGTCGTGCAAAACTCGATGAGCGCCGACGCGTTTAAGTCGTGGGGCTGGCGCATACCGTTCATCATCTCGCTTTTCCTCGTTGGTGTTTCGCTTTACATCCGCCTGCGCATGAAAGAGTCGCCGATCTTTCAACAGATTAAAGGCGCGGGGATGACGTCTTCGCGTCCTTTGGTTGAAGCATTTACGCATTGGGACAATCTGAAGCGTGTGTTGATTTCGCTGTTCGGCGCGACTGCTGGACAAGGTGTGGTCTGGTACACCGGTCAGTTCTATGCGCTCTTTTATTTGCAGACGGTGTTGAAGGTGAATCCTCGCTCAGCGCAGTACATCATCGCTATCGCATTGTTGTTTGCGATGCCACTATTTGTATTCATGGGCGCGCTTTCAGATCGCATTGGGCGCAAATGGATCATGATGGCGGGATGTTTGCTGGCGGCGATTTCGTACATGCCCATCTACGGAGCAATGCAGCGTGCAGCCGGCTCGAATGTAGTGACAACACAATCGAAGCCCGATCCAGTGACTGGCGCTATCAGCCTGGTTCCGCAAACAGATGTTAATGGGACGCTGCAATCGGCGCCGGAAGTGCTGACTTATGTAGATTTCGGAACGCTGATCAGTTCACCAGCCGCACGGAAACTGATCCTGCTTGTGTTCATTCAGGTCTTCTTCGTGACGATGGTCTACGGTCCAATCGCGGCGTATCTGGTCGAAGCCTTTCCCGCAAAGATCAGATACACGTCGCTCTCGCTTCCCTATCACATCGGCAACGGTGTCTTCGGTGGATTACTGCCGGTGATCGGCCTCTGGGTCGTCGCAAACACCGGCAACATCTACGCCGGCCTCTACTATCCAATCATCGTGGCCAGCCTGACGTTTATCGTGGGATCGTTGCTGCTGCGAGAAACTAAGCACACGCTAATCTGGGATGAAATCAAGTGACAGGTTACGAAGATCTGAGTGCCAGTTGATCTTCGGAGTTCATGTTGAGTACTCGAACGGTCGTTCTTCCAACCGCGGTCTTTCCGTGCAAATAAATTCCAATCCACTCGAAATGGTCTTGCCAGCGTTGTCGCCTTGGATGAAATAGTTCCGTAACCAATCCAGTCTCAGGATCGATCCCGGTCAGATTTGTCCCTTTATGCGAATTGCAATCGATACAGGCTAATGCCAGGTTCGCAAAGTCATCCCCTCCACCATGCACTTTGGGGATGATATGTTCTAAGTGAAGTGAGGCTAATGGTGAGTCGTCTTGATGTAAATGACAATACTCACAAGCATTCCCCGCACGTTCACGTACATGCTCGCGAATAGCAGAGGACATCTCAGGGTCGCGATTCGAGTAACTGTCGCGCTTGCCGCTGAAGAATCGCTACAAACTTGTTAGCTCTTACGTAGCCCGCATATTCTGCGCTTTCAGCTTCGGTGAGTTGCCCCTCGGTGCACTTAGAGGCCAACTCGTCGATGCGGGCCTGGAGCTCCGGATCGGCTTTGAACTCAACTATTTCTTCGGCCTTTGCCGGGGAAACGAGTTTGATAATAGGCCTAACGCCACGCTCGAATGCACCTGTTTCAGTAGTCGGTTGCATAGGTTGAAATTACCACGCTCAGTTTGGTCAAGCAATCAAATCTCGCGCGAATCGAATTCTTCCAAGAATCTTGTTAGTCCTGTCTGTATATTACCCCGTTCTTCATCACAAACTTAACCTTCTGCATGTTCGCGATGTCCTTTAACGGATCGCCGGAGACGGCGACGATGTCGGCCCACTTGCCGGTGGTGAGGGAGCCGAGGTGTTTGTCCCAACCCAATAGTTTCGACGCGTTTGATGTGCCTGCGACGATTGCATCCATCGCGCTCATGCCGCCCCATTGGACCATCAACGCAAACTCGTGCGCGTTGGATCCGTGCGGGACGACGCCGGCGTCGGTTCCGAGGGCGATCTGGACCTTGTTCGCTACCGCGAGTTTGATCCCGTGACGTGCAGCGGCAGCTGCCGCCAGCGCTTTCTCCGCACGCAGACCCTTTAATACGCCCGACTTCGCGGCTCGCTCGACTGCTTCAGCAGCGGATAACGTCGGCACCAGAAATGTTCCACGCTCTTTCATCAAGCGCGCGCCTTCTTCGTCGAGAAACGAACCGTGTTCGATCGACGACACACCCGCACGCACGGCTATCTTGATTCCCTCAGTCCCATGCGCATGCGCGGCGACTTTCCTTTCAAGCTTGTGCGCCTCGTCAACCATCGCTTTCAACTCTTCATACGTGTACTGAGTCGCACCAACTGCGTCACCTTCAGACAACACGCCGCCGGTCGCACACGTCTTGATCACGTCGGCGCCGTACTTAATCTGGTAGCGAACGGCGGCGCGAATCTGATCCGGTCCATCTGCGATACCTTCCTCGATCCCGGG
Source organism: Pyrinomonadaceae bacterium (assembly GCA_036401595.1). GTDB lineage: Bacteria > Acidobacteriota > Blastocatellia > Pyrinomonadales > Pyrinomonadaceae > PSRF01. Next base: position 43,913 of record DASWUM010000119.1, on the reverse strand, counting down.
GTCAAACAATCCCGGTCGAAAGCCATTCTCATCGCAGTGTCCACCACGCATACCGATCGCGTGGCCCGCAGTCATCATTCGTGGTCCCGGTGTCCAGCCTTCGTCGATCGCCTTTCGCAAAGCCATGTCGTCAAACTTGCCCGACGCACCTACATTCCGCACAGTCGTGAAGCCAGCCATCAGGGTCGCACGCGCGTGCTCCACGCTGATAATTGCCGCAAACGATTCAAAATCTCTCACTCCGGCATTTTCACCAGCCGGATCACCGAGCACTCGACCGATCAGATGAGTATGCGCATCGATGAAACCGGGCATCAGTGTCACATCGCCGAGATCGATTACTTTGGCGTTTGCAGGAATGTTGACTGAGCCAGCGGCGCCGACTGCTGCGATCATGTTGTCGGTTACCACCACAACTGGGTTGTTAATCGGAGCCGCGCCCGTGCCGTCGATCAGTCGAGCGGCCTTCAGGACAACTGTGCCCTTACCAACCGGAGCTTGCGGTGTGATCCGCGGTGTTTGCGAAACAACGGATATGCAGATCGAACAGATCAACAGCAATGCCGGGCAAGCGGATCTTAAGTTTTTCAATGGTTCTTCCTTTGAGCGGGTAATCGACATTCGAGCCGACGCATTTTAGTAGAGATCAATGCCGAAGAAAACTTTCCGGAACTACACCGTTTGAATTGACAGCCGCACCGGTCTTTGGCAAGTTCTATGTCGAGCCCCTTTTCCACTTGCAGAGCACTCAGGTAATTCATCCAGCATGACGAGCCGCTGGACCGCTAAATCCCCGATGTCCGGCTACGTCGTCGCGATTGCTGCGACGCTGGCTGTTGTTGTGTTCAGGCTGCTACTCTCACGTTTTCTAGGCGATTCCGCATACTTCTTCCCGTTTGTAATTGCAGTAACTCTCTCGGCCTGGTATGGCGGACTCGCGCCCGGACTGCTTTCAACTGTTCTCGGCGCACTGTCTGCGATCTATTTCTTCGTTCCACCTTATTACAGTCTGACCATCTCCGATCCAAGGATCGCAACCGGTCTCGTCTTCTTTCTGATTGCCAACGTTACGATCTCGCTTGTTTGTGACGCCTTGCACAAAGCTCTTCGACGAGTCGAACTGAGCGAGGCTATCGCGCTGCAACACGTCAAGGACATCGAGCACCGCGATCAGGCGCTGCGCGACGCTCAACAACAGTTGCACCTGATCACTGACTCAATGTCGGCTCTCGTTACGCGTTGTACGAGAGATTTGAAATACTCGTGGGTGAGCAAACCTTACGCCGACTGGCTCCGGAAATCTCGCGGCGAAATCGTTGGTTCCTCAATCGAAGCGACTATTGGTAGAGCAGCATTTGGGGTTCTGCACCCTTACTATCAAAGGGTACTCAACGGTGAAACAGTGCGCCTCGAAATCGAAGTCGAGTTTCAGACTATCGGGAATCGCTGGGTGAACTCCGTTTACACGCCCACATTTGACGCCGATAGTAAGCCTGACGGCTGGGTCGGCGTTGTTATCGACATCGACGAACAAAAACGATCGGAAGAGGCATTGCGAACGACCGATCGTCGCAAAGACACCTTCCTCGCAGTGCTGGCGCACGAACTGCGAAATCCGCTCGCGCCGATGCGCAACGCTCTCGAGCTGCTGAAACGATCAGAGTCGAGTCCGGCTATCAATCAACGTGCGCGCGCAACGATGGAAAGACAGCTCTCGCACATGGTCCGTCTCGTCGACGACTTGTTGGATCTCTCGCGCATCAACCGGGATAAGCTCGAACTACAGAAACAGCCGGTGGCGTTGTCGGAGGTTATCTCGCAGGCTGTCGAAACAGTCCGCCCGTTGATCCTCGAGGCGCGTCACGAGTTAACAATTGACTTACCGCCGGAACCGCTGCAGTTAAACGCCGACACAGTGCGGTTATCACAGGCGTTCTCCAATCTACTCAATAACGCGTGTAAATACACCGAGCCGGGCGGACACATCTCGCTGACGGCTGCTTGCAACGATGGACACGTCGTCGTGTCGGTACGCGACAACGGCATGGGCATCCCGAGCGATCTCAGTCCAAAGATCTTCGACATGTTTACTCAGGCGAATCACACGATTGAACGGCAACACGGAGGACTCGGAATCGGACTGGCGCTGGTGAAGCGACTGGTGGAGATGCACGATGGCGAAGTGTCGGCCGGTGCCAACCCTGCCGGACAGGGCAGTGAATTTCAAGTGAGGCTTCCGCTTATGACAAGTCCTAAAATGAACGAATCAACAAATCCTTACGCGACCTCTCCGAACTCAACCGATCAGCCGTTGCGCATCCTCGTAGTCGACGACAACCGAGACTCGGCCGAAACACTCAGCATGTTGCTCGAGTTAATGGGCAACGAGTTGAGCGTTGCCTACGATGGAGAGCAGGCGCTGGTAATGGCGAACGAGATTAAACCCGATGTCGTGTTGCTGGACATCGGGCTGCCGAAACTCAATGGCTATGAGGTGGCGCGACAGATCCGGAATGAACCGTGGGGCGGCAATCCGATACTCATCGCTATCACTGGTTGGGGACAAACCGAAGACAAAGATCTATCCCGCGAGTCGGGCTTCGATCATCACCTCGTGAAACCGGTCGACCACGATCACTTGCTAAAGCTCATTCAGAATCGCAAGAGCGCTCACAACTGATCACTTTGGACTGCGGCCTGGCGCCGCTTTGTTATTGATGGTCCAGATCGAAGCCAAAGCGGCGCCAGGCCGCCGCACTCCAAAAGCATTAGCAAGGAATCGGAATGTTGGTTCCGAAGGCGCCATTCACATACGACAGAAAGCCTTGCGCAGAGACTGTGTCGAGACGGTAATCGACGTTGGTTGAGCGACAAACCGAGTCGCCGGTGATCGTGATTGAAACAATCAACTGCTGGCCATTAACGGTCAGGAAGTTTGGTCCACCCGAATCACCGAAGCAAGTTCCACCATTTCCGGTCGAGTTATTCTGCGACAGACGCAGATAGCCTTTGTTCAGTGAGTTAAAGCTCGAAAACGAGAACATGCGTGGGACCGGATTCAGATCCTGGAAGAAGGGCTTGCCACCGCCCACTACACGGTTCTGCAGTCCATAACCTGCATTCGTAAACACGGCCGACTTCAATCCGTTCTTGGCAGAGAGATCATCGAGCAGACCACAGGTCGGCAGCGCGGCGGGAGTAACGCCGATAACATTCTGCTGCAGAATCAGAACGCCGATGTCGCCAGAATCACCCTGGGCCTGGCTGAAATTGGGGTTTGTCACCACATGCGCTACAGGAAACAGCGTTGTCGTATTGCTCGTGAGCGAACCGAACGGGATTGTCTGGTCCAGACTCACGTAAGCGACGTATCCGTCGGGCGCAAGATCCTGCGTGAAGAAACCGGTGCAGTGACTCGCAGTGAGAAAGACGTTACTTGCGATCAAGGTGCCCGAGCAGATCGGAAAGATCTCACCGGTAGGCGACTTAATGATAAACGCACCCGTATTGCTGAAGGCGTTAGTTGAATCAACGAAACCGTACGTGATGGCAGATGCTCTGGGCGATAGCACCAACGACGCCGTAACCAGACTCATGATCAGTGCAAAGAAAACGATCAGCCGTTTCATTGGAATCTCCTTATGATGAAGCTTGCGCGATGACAGGGCGCGTGAATTCTAACTCCGCGCCGCAAGGGTCTCAAGCTTCCCTGTTAAACTACGCCCATGAACATCAATCGCCGCGAATTCAACTACGGACTGGTCCTCAGTGCAGGCTCGTTAGTCCTTGCTCGTTTCCCTTCTCAGCCTGCCATTCGCGTCAACGGCAAGCGGATCATGGACCACATTCTCGCGTTGGCTGAGTTTGGCAAGAATCCGCAGGGCGGCGCGAGCCGAGTCGCGTATAGCGACGCTGATAAACTAGGCCGCGAGTATGTGCTCGGACTGCTTCGCGATGCGAAGCTCGACGTCAAGATCGACGCCGCCGGCAATCTCATCGGCCGACGGGCCGGAAGCGCCAGTAACCTCAAGCCTCTGCTGATCGGCTCCCACGTCGATACGGTTCCTGAAGGCGGAAACTACGACGGCGTTGTCGGTTCGATGGGCGCGATCGAAGTCGCGCAAACGCTCGCGGAAAACAACATCACCACTCGTCACCCGCTTGAAGTCGTCATTTTTCAGAACGAGGAAGGTGGATTAATTGGCAGCCGTGCGATGGACAGTGAGTTGACCGAGAAGGAGCTCGAACTTGTCAGTCGCAGCGGCAAGACGATTCGTGACGGCATAAAGTTCATCGGCGGCGACGTCGGAAAGCTTGCGGAAGTCCGACGCCAGAAAGGCGACATCGCGGCGTATCTCGAACTGCATATCGAACAGGGCGGAATTCTCGACACTGAAAAGATCAACATCGGAGTGGTTGAAGGAATCGTCGGGATCAACTGGTGGGATGTCACAATCGAAGGCTTTGCAAATCACGCCGGCACGACTGCGATGAACAATCGACAGGATGCACTGCTCGCGGCCGCAAAGTTTATCGAAGCGGTGAATCGAATCGTGACGAGTGTTCCTGGCAGACAGGTAGGGACGGTCGGCAGGATCAACGCACTGCCTGGCGCACCGAACGTCATTCCCGGCAAAGTTGTTCTAAGTCTCGAGCTACGAGATCTCGACGCGGCGAAGATCAACATGCTCTTCGAACGAATTCAGGCCGAAGCTGACAAGATTGGCACCGACAGCAGGACTAAATTCGACTTCAAAGAGATCAACGTCAACATACCTGCGCCTACCGATCCACAAGTCCGCTCGTTGATCTCCGAAGCGGCGCGTGATCTCGGTCTAACAACCAAGCTGATGCCATCCGGCGCCGGTCATGACGCTCAGGACATGGCGCGTCTTGGGCCAGTCGGCATGATCTTCGTTCCTAGCGTTGGCGGCATCAGCCATTCGCCACGCGAATTCTCTCGTCCGGAAGATATCGCCAACGGTGCAAACGTGTTACTACACACACTGCTCAAGTTGGATAAAAGCTAATGTCCTTCTTGTGGCTACTACTCGTAACGTAGCGCGATGATCGGATTGACCCTTGTGGCACGTCGTGCCGGTATGTAGCTGGCTATCGCGGCAACTGCGACAAGCAACAGCGATATGAGTGTGAACGTTGTCGGATCGGTTGCGGTGACACCAAATAAGAGGGTCGCCATTACGCGCGTTAACGCAAACGCAGCGACAAGACCTATCGCGATACCGGCAATCACGAGTTTCAAACCGTAACCAACAGCAAGCTTGAGCACAGCGCCGGTTTGCGCTCCGAGCGCCATGCGAATGCCGATCTCGTGTGTCCGCTGCGCCACTGAATAACTCATCACACCGTAAATTCCAACAGCTGCAAGCACGAGCGCCACAGACGCAAAGATCGCCAGCAGCAACATGCTGAATCGTTGTCGTGCGATCGAATCGGCCAAAATGTCTTCCATCGTGCGAATGTTCGAGACTGGCTGGTCCTTATCAATCTCCCAAACAGCTTTGCGAACTGTGCTCGCCATGCTTGCCGGATCGACGTCGGTCTTAACGACGAGATCACGCGCGTCGAAGAAGCCGTACTGCCGGTAGGTCAGATACATCTGCGGCTTCGGTTCGGCGTTCAACTCAAACTGGCGCACGTCTTTCACCACACCGATCACTTGAATCCAATCCTCCGGTGATCTGACTGTGCCAACCGCAATTCGTTTACCGACTGCTTCTTCACCTGGCCAATACCGACGAGCCATCGTCTCACTAATCACAACAACATCAGGACTCTTGTTCGTGTCCTGATCGGTTAGCTGTCGTCCTTTCAACAGCGGAATACTCATCGTGTCGAAGTAGCTGGGACTGATGACTCTGGTAACGATTATCGGCTCCTGTCCCGGCGGTGGTTCAGGTCTGCCTTCGATGTTAATCGAGATGGAGTTCCCCTGAAGATAAAGCGGCAGGTTTGTGGTTACAGCAGCCGACTTAACACCTGCGATCGATTGCAGTCGCTGAATCAACTCAGAGTAAAACGCCGCACGCTGTGCCGTCCGTTCGTACTTTGTATCAGGCAACACAATCTTCATCGTCAGCAGGTTATCCGTCTTAAAGCCAGGATCGACCTTACGCAGACGCAGAAAGCTATTGATCAGCAGTCCGGCGCCGATCAGAAGCACTAGGGAGATCGCAACTTCCGCCATCACCAGCAAGCCGCGCAAGCGTTTACCACTGCCACCGGTTGCTGCGTCGCGCCCACCTTCTTTCAACGTTTCGATCTGGTTGAAGCGAACCGACTGAAGCGCCGGCGCGAGACCAAAGATCAAGCCCGTCACGACCGAGACGAGCAGAGTAAAGCCCAGCACTTTGTAATCAATCGAGATTTGAGCAGCTTGAGATACAGTCTCTGGAATGAAAGACTTCAGCACGATCAGTCCGGCATAAGCGATGGCGAGGCCGACAACTCCTCCCAAAATCGACAATGCCACACTCTCGGTTAAAAACTGCCGGACCAGTCGCTGTTGCCGCGCGCCCAGCGCCACGCGCACTGCGATCTCTTTTTGTCTTACTGCGGCTCGTGCAAGTAAGAGATTGGCGACATTTGCGCAGGCGATCAGCAACACGAGACCGACTGCGCCCAAAAGGATCAGCAACGCCGGTTTGATATCTCCGACCAGATGCTCGTGCAACGGCGTGATCACGGCCCCAAGATCCGTGTTGGTCTGTGGGTACTGCTGCTGTAACCGCGTCGCAATCGTAGTCATGTCGGCCTGAGCCTGAGGCAGCGTCACTCCGGGCTTGAGTTTTGCAACAACCTGAAGGTAATGACGGCCACGGTTGGTCGCTTCGTCCTGAGTCATTGCAATCGGCACCCATGCCTCATCATCGCGCGTCGGAAACTGAAAGCGTGCCGGCATCACGCCGACGACGGTGTAACCGGCGCCGTTCAGCGTCAAGGTCTTTCCGACGATTCCAGTGTCGCCGCCAAATCTTCGTTGCCATAACGCATAACTCAATAGGACCACGCGCTCGGAACCGGGTTGATCTTCTGCTGCGGAAAAAACGCGGCCGAGCTGTGGTTCAACGCCAAGCAGCGGAAAGAGACTCGTGGAAACACGTCTGCCTTCGAGTCGCTCAGGATCACCTGAACCAGTCAGGTTGAAACTGGTCTCGTCGATGGCAGCCATTCCTTCAAAGGACTGGTTCTGATCGCGCCAGTCGACATAGTTTGCAGCGGTGGGAGTGTCTTGCGGATATCCGGCTTTCGTCGCCTCTTCCCAAACCATAACCAGCCGTTCGGGATCTTTGTACGGCAACGGTTGCAGCAAGACGGTGTTAACGACGCTGAAAATGGCGGTGTTGGCGCCGATGCCCAAGGCCAGCGCGATGACGGCAACAATCGTGAAGCCGGGATTCTTACGCTGGAGTCGAATGGCGTAACGCAGGTCGTGCAGGAAATCAGCTAACAAGTTCGTTCTCCCTCCTCCAGCAACTGGCGACTCTTGCACCGGCTTTTGCGAGCGTCGCATTTCTTTCTGCATAAGATCGGAATCGGCGAGTTCGGTGAGCGCAGTTCGTTTCGCATCAGCTTCAGTGAGGCCGGCTTTGAGTGAGCGCTCGTAAACATCGTCGAGGTGCTGGGTCAGCTCTTCGACAATCTCCGCCTCGTGTGCCGGCGCGAGATTCAGTCGCGCCAGGCGGCGCTGAACTTCTACTTTCCAGTCAGGCATGCTCGATTCCGGTGATGCGGCTAATGGCTTCGACAAACTCACGCCAAGTGTGACGTTGTGCGGCGAGCACTTTCCGTCCTTCGGCCGTCAAACGGTAATAACGACGCCGTCGCTGCCCCGCCTTCTCAACCCAGCGACCCTGAATCCAACCGCGGCGTTCGAGTCGATAGAGCAGTGGATACAGCGAGGCCACATTGAATCGCAGCCTTCCCTTTGAGCGCTGCTCGATCAAGTTCCCAATGTCATACCCATGCCGCGGCTGGTCCTCGAGCAGCGAGAGAATCAACAACTCCGCACTCCCCTTCTTCAGCTCACGGTCAAGCATCTGCGAAAGCTTATATGGCATAGCGATATATTATTGAGTCGTATATCGTACGTCAACACCAGATTTTGGTGTCTGTGACATCGGCACTGGTTTCGCCGCTGGTCGAGCGTGTAGAATGCCAGGGGATTTAATATGAGTCAGACAATACCAGCTCACTTCGATGGTCAACACATCCTCCTCGACGAGGCGGTGGAACTGGAGCCCAACACTAAGCTGCTGGTCACCGTGCTTCCAAAGGATGCTGATGTGGACTCCTGGCGAGCGCTATCTGCCAGGCGCCTTGAAGAGGTATATGCTGACGAGGAAGAAGGATATTCTTTAGATTCAATTAAAGAACCAAATACCGAATAGCGAATAACAGATAATGAATCAAGGTGACGTGATCCTCACTCCCGTCCCTCAAGCCGACGGGAACCTCAAGAATCGTCCAGCCATTTTTCTCAGAGAACTGCCTCCTTATCGAGACATGCTCGTCTGTGGCGTGAGCACGCAGTTACACCGTGAAGTAAAAGGCTTTGACGACGTTATCAGATCGACTGATTCTGATTTCAAGTCTACGGGTTTGAAGTCGGACTCGTTGATCCGACTCGGATTTCTGGCGGTATTACCACGAAAAACTGTGCTCGGTTCGATCGGCGCAATATCGATTGCGCGGCATCGACGTTTATTAAAACGACTCAGCGATTATCTGATTCGATAGACTTGAAACCACAGAAAAACGCGGATGAAAACCGATCCGTCTTCATCCGCGTTTATCCGTGGCCAAGTTTTAGTTGGAACTCACTTACATTTGCTATACCCGCAATCACGGCAGAAGTCGCAGCCGCTCGCGTGTTCGAGTTGGCCGTGGCATTCGGGGCAGATGCCGATCATGTTGGACATGATGGCGCCGGTGACGGCTTTCTGCGGGAGATGCTGGGCTTGTTGTTTGCTCGCTACGGCACGTGCGGAATCTGGAAGATCCTGCACACGACGAACCGTGATCATGATGCACTCGGCAACCGCCTGCTCGGGTGAAGTAAGCAACCGCTCGTTGAACCAAACTGCGTGCGTGCCAGTGACCTTGTTCAGGCTGTACGCTACTTCCGCAGCGTCGAATCCACCGCGCAACATCTTCGACGCCAGTAACCCCACACCGCCGCTGATCGGACCAGTGGCGAAGACTTCCTGGATCATCTCACCGTCGTGATTAACCGTGACGTAGAGATTCTGTCCATCGAACGGAATCTGCCAGGTGGCGCCACGCAACTCACGTGGACGCTCAATCCTGATCGCCGTCACTGCCGGAACTTTGATCGTCTCAGAATGTTCGCGCGCAATCGCTTCCTGACGAGCCGAGGCGTCGTCAGCTGCCGTTGCTTCCGCAGCACTCACACCTTCATCCAACGGCTCGACCACCGCTTCCGGATTGCAGGCGATTTCGCCTTTCGGTTCTTCAGCCTTCATCGAAGTGAGCACCTGGTTATCGCGTGAACCATCACGATAGTAACTGACTGCCTTGCAACCAAGCTGACGTCCGAGGCGATAAAGCGCGTCCACCGACTCCACCGTGTCGTTAATCGCACCATTGCAAGTCTTCGACACACTGTTATCGACGTTGCGCTGAGCAGCCGCGAGCACATGAACGTGCTGCTCAGCGCTTATGTTCATCGCCGAGATAAAATGCGGCGGCAGTTCCTGCTCGTGTTCCACGACGTAAGCTGCAGCCGCATCTATCGATTCCTGATCATTCTGGTCCACATCAATGCCAAGCGCCTGCGCGGCGAGAGTGTGCACGTAAGTACGCGTGCCGAGCGTGTCCTTGCGAACATAGGCCCAGGAGAAGTTTGGCTCGATACCGGAAGACGTCTCCGCAACGAGGGAGATCGTTCCGGTGGGCGCGATTGTCGTCACTTCATAATTACGCGGCGTCAGCGGAATGTCTTTCGGAATTCCGATCTGGTTGTAGAGAAAATCGGTGTACGCTTCGCGATTTGGTTCAAACTCCGGAAACGTGCCTTTCTCTGCGCCGAGACGATTGCTCGCCATCCACGACTCGCGTCGTACGAACCCCATCACCTCGTCCATCAGATCGATCGACGCCGGCGAGCCGTAGGTGATTTTCAGGTTCAGACAGAGATCTGCAAATCCCATGACGCCCAGGCCGACGGGTCTGGTGCGACTGACCACGTCGTTGATCTCGGGCAACGGCCACGCACAAGTATCGATCACGTTGTCGAGAAAACGCGTGCACAGATGTGTCACTTCACGCAGGCGATCCCAATCAACCCGCTGCTCTGGATCGTAAAACTTAGCGAGATCGATCGAACCCAGATTGCACGAGTTTGAGAAGTGTAGAAACTGTTCGCCGCACGGGTTGCACGAGAAGATCGGCCCCATCGACTTCATCATGTGATTGTGACGATTCACTTCGTCGATGAACGCGATACCCGGTTCGGCATACTTGTGCGCACTGGCGACAATCCGGTTCCAGATATCGGGCGCGAAGATCATCCCCGGTCGCGGTGGTTCTTTGATGGTGCAGTTGGAAAGATCAGCAGCCACGAATGCCTGTCGATCGCAGAACGTCACGGTTGATCCATCCGCATTCCGGTAGACAACATAATCGCCATCGCGAACGGGATCGTAAATCGATTCGCCCCACGGCTGGTCGTTGAATTCCAACTGAAACCACTCGTTATTGTCGACAGCTCTTAAAAATTTATCAGTGACGTTTACTGAGATGTTGAAGTTCGTCAGTGAGTGCTGATCGTTCTTAGCGTGAATAAAGCGAAGCACGTCAGGATGCGTCACGCGCATCATTCCCATGTTCGCACCACGCCGCACACCACCCTGCTTCACAACGTCAGTCACTTGATTGACGATATTCATGAACGACACTGGACCAGACGCAACTCCAGTTGCCGAGCTCACCATTGCTCCGTGCGGTCGGAGGAACTCATAGGTCATACCCGTGCCACCGCCGGTCTGGTGAATGGTGGCTGCCGCTTTCGCGTGATTCATGATCCCGTTCAGCGAATCGGGAACAGCTAAAACAAAACACGCTGCGAGCTGGCCGTTTGCCTTACCGGCATTAACCAGGCAGGGCGTGTTGGGAATGAACTCGCGCGCCAGCATCACCTCTTCCATGGCCGCGAAAAACTCGTCACGTTTTTCACCGGTTTCCGCTTTTGAAACGTGTGTAACGACCCGCTTAACAATGGCCTCCCAGTCTTCAAACGGCTGGCTTTTCGCGTTCTTCAACGAATACCGCTTGCTAACTACTTTTTTGGCATTAATCCCAAGCTGCTGCGACCTGCGACGGGGGGAAACGGCGGGGGAAACGACACTGTTTTGTCCGACTTTTTTGCCGATGGCTGCGCTCATCAATCTCTGCCTTTCTAACGGGGAGTCCGAAGGTAAATCGTGTTTCAAAAACGGTTCTGCCGGGCGTATTTTGGCTACGCAGGCAATTAACTTAGAGTGTGTTGCTTTTGCTCTGGTTGGCTCTTTTCGAAGCGCTAAACACCTGGCTGGAGTTCGCTCCGGGGGGCGGCCGCTGCTCCAGTTACTGCTTCGTCATAGCGGAGTGGAATATACTCCTGAGCGCGCTTACTGTCAATATCTTGTGGCTATATTTTTTTGTAGCTCTATAGAGTGTATTTTGCCGCATATTCGGCGGATTTTTACGGTTTACTTTCCGGAGGTGCCCGTGTTGGAAAGTAGTAGCTCGTAATTGCCGATATCGCGGTTGTGACTGTCGAGCGCGGCGAAGGTGTCGGACGTCTCTTCGAGCATCTGTTTGGTCATCGCAATCGAGTCGCTAAGCTGCTCGAAATCCAGAGACGAGACGCGTTCGGGCGTGGGCAAGGTGACGACCTGATCGTTGACGAGTCCGAAGAAGTTTTCGATTGACTGGAGTTGACCTTCAACAAGCTTCACTGAACGCTCGATGTCGTTGAATGCAGCCGTACGTCGTTTGAGTATTTCAACATTCGCCTGCTGAATTCTTTTCTCACGATCATCTCTCGCAGCTTCAACCGATCGCTCCGCCTGGACCAACTGATTCTGCACAGCCTGTCGATTGATCGAACGCAGGTGATGTTTGCGACGACGATACACATCGAGCAAATCGACGAAGTCTTCCCAACGTTGATCGAGACTCTGAATGTTGTGAGGAATCTGTTTGGTGCCGGTGAATTTTTTGTAGTTCGAATAGATCTGATTCTTCATCCAGCGCAAATACTCAACTGCTTCGCGCTCTCGCGGGTCGAACAATTTGATCTGCGCTTCACGCTGCTGCTCGCGTAGCTTCAGCAGACGCTGCTTCTCCCTTCGATCAACCAAACGACGATAAACGGAAGTAGCAGGTATGGTCGCTAAGTAAAGTGTCTCCGTCGCCAATGCGGCGACGAGCGGCGTTACATCCTGAACGTATGCAGCGGCCACTGCAAACCCAGCCATACCCCAAAAGTTTATGGGCTCTTTAAACGCTTCTTTCAGATACTTGAGATCGATCTTAGGTAATTCCATAAGGACAAGTATGGCCGACTACACAATGACTATTATTAATTGACGCGACCTCCGCCGCTGCCGTTCTGCCCGCCCGTCGTTTCGCCCTCAGCAGGAAGAGCCTGTGGCGCCGGCGCGCCGCCTGCGCCCAGCAATCCCATGTCACGTTTGTAGGCGAGCAATTTATCCTGCAACTGCATGTCTAACGCTTCGCGCTCAATGTCCTGCATCTGCGTATCGACATTAGCGGAACCCAATTGCATCTTCGCTTCAGCAGCCGCTGCACGCCTGTCGATCTTGTCGCGCATCTCGTTGAACGTAGATGCGTCGTCGCCAAGCTGGAACGACTCCATTGTCTGCGCAAGCTGCTCCTGGAGTTTTGCCTGCTTCGACTGGTTTATCAACTGCATCGCCTCGGCAGTGCGGCGTTGCATCTGAAGCACGTAATTGTCGCGCGCTTTAAGTGCCTGCTTCGATGCCCCGGTCGCGTGTTCCAGTTGCTGCGAGGTTTTTTGAAGATCGACTTGCGCCTGCTGCAATTGGCCGATGTAAGCGGTGGCGATATCGTCGCGACCCATCTTTACTGAAGCCCGAATTTTGGAGTCGAGATCGACGACCTGAGTTTCGAGGCGCTCTTTATTCTTAGCGAGCAGTTTCTCGGTCGCCATGACCTGTGCTACCGAATTATTCAACTCCGGCACACGGTCGCGCATGTCGCGGATCGTTTGCTGAAGAATGAGTTCGGGGTCTTCAGTCTTTTCGATTATCCCTCCGAAGAGGGCGCGCATGGAGCGCTTCATTCTTGTCCAAACTCCCATTCGCTCATCCTCCGACAGCGAAGTGTGAAATCCAAAAGCTTATGATTCCAGCCTTCCCAATTATCGCCTTTAGAGCCATTTGCGACGATTTGATGTACGACGCATACGCTCAGGCGGTTTCAACTCCGGCAAAAACTGAGAATTGAGTATAAGCGCTCACGGTTATTTTTTGTAGGGCCGGCCCGACCGCAGGTCCTTCATCGTCCAATATCACGCCGGAATTGCATTCCCGGCCAATGAATTTTATCGAGCGCCTGATAACAAAGGCTGAGGGCGTCTGATAAACGCGGGGCTGCGGCTGTTATCCCCAAAACACGACCACCAGTCGCGAGAATGCGGCCATTTGCGTCCTTTGACGTACCCGCGTGAAATACCTGAACCGCATCTCCGGCCTGGGCTAAACCTTCGATAACGCCGCCAGTTTCGTGTTTTCCCGGGTAGCCCCGGTTTGCCGCAACTACACACGCAGACGCGCCCTCAGACCACGCAACCTCCAGACTTCCGAGTGTTCCGGCATACATTGCCTCAAATATCGAACAGAGGTCCGTTTTGAGACGAACTAGAATCGCCTGGGTCTCGGGGTCACCAAAACGCACGTTGTACTCGAGCAACTTTGGTCCATCCGGAGTAAGCATCAATCCCAGAAACAGAATTCCCTTAAAACCGAATCCCTCTGCCTGACTACCGGCCAAAGTCGGCTCGACAATCTCACGTACGACTCGATCCTGAAGACTCGGCTCTAAAACCGAAGCATCGGTAATCGTGCCCATGCCACCAGTGTTTGGCCCGGTATCATTCTCACCGATTCTCTTGTGATCACGCGCCGCGGGCATCAAGACGTAATCACGCCCGTCGGCAAAGACCAGCAGTGATGCTTCCGTTCCGGTCAAAGCCTCCTCGATCACCACACGTCCGGCAGCTTCGCGTCCGGCGACGTGGCGCACCATTAGATCCTCAATCGCCTGCTCCGCTTCCGCATGGTTCTGCGCAACCACGACGCCCTTGCCGGCCGCCAGTCCGTCGGCCTTTATCACGACCGCACTCGCTGCCGATCCAAACTCTCCACTCCTTAGACACTCGATCGCGTGTTTCGGCCCTTCAGCAACTCGATACGCGGCCGTCGGTATTCCCTGGCGCGCCATGAAATCCTTCGCAAAAATCTTGCTGCCCTCGAGTTGCGCGGCAGCAGCACTCGGCCCCACGATTCGTAGTCCACGTTCTGTAAACAGATCAACTATTCCATTGACGAGCGGCGCCTCTGGTCCAACAAACGTGAGATCGATATTTTGTGACTCAACAAACTCCGCGAGCCCTGCGAGATCATTGACCGAAACATTGGCAACCTCTGCTAATTCCTGGATGCCGGCGTTGCCGGGAGCGCAGAAAATCTCAACTGGCTCCAGTGAAGTTTGCTTGATGGACCAGACGATGGCATGCTCGCGTCCACCAGACCCTATAATCAGTATTCTTTTCATCGTTTAAAGTGCCGGATGCTGCCATCCAGCAAGAAACCTGTCAAGGTAACCTGTTTTAAGCTGGATTTACCTTGACACAATTTCGCCATAGTTATATATCAGATGTCCAAATCGCGGCCCTCAAGGCTGGAACCTTTACCCTCATTGGTAACAACCGAAGAGCGTATTAGTTTCGACGCATTTTTCTTATCGCCCGCCGGCATCATGTTTTTCTAGGTTAACGGACCCGAGGGGAGTAGATCATGGCACAGACGGAAGCCGTTCAGGTAATGGAGAGGACACAGGAAAGCGAGTTCCAAGATCGGGCAATCAAGTGCGTTGACTGCAACGAGAATTTTATTTGGACTGCAGGCGAGCAAGTTTTCTTCCACGACAAGGGGTTAAAAAACGAACCCAAAAGATGCAAACCCTGCAAGCAGGCTAAGAACGAACGCTTAGCTGCTATCGCAGCCGCGCAGTCGTCGGGAGTGCGACAGCGGATTGAGGTCTCAGTGCAGTGTGCACAATGTGGACAGCAGACCACCGTTCCCTTTTATCCATCACAGGGACGTCCCGTCTATTGTCGCTCGTGCTTCCTGGCAGGAAAACCTTCAAACGCAGAAGTCGCATAGCTATCACGCCTGTTCCGATTTTCGGGCAGTCATTCAGCGGTGATGCGCGTTCATGTCAGCCCCCAACTGACCCGACCACAGCTCGATCATTCAGCCGCCAACATGCACGATCGGACGTCGATTAGAATCTTTCTCTGCCTTGCGTAACACCTCATGTGTGACCGGCGCGGTGTCGCCCTCGCCAAACGCGATGTACTTGAGCAAATAGGAAATCGGATTTCCCTCGCTCCAGCCAAAATAGACGTGCGGTAGCTTGCCCATCTCATCACGCAGATAAAGTAGAAACGCCGCAATCGCGTTGGGCACCGCCGGTGATTCGGTGCGGAGGATCCGGTAGCCGTCCACGCTCTCGCCTCGAATCGACAACGTCCCGGAAAACTCAGACGCATCCCCAGGAGTTACCTCGAAGAACAGAATTGGCTCGCCGGTGGGAATGTGATTGCTGTTGCGTTTCTCGTGCTCTTTGTGTGCGTACTCTTCGGCGTCGCCTTTGTCTCTGCGATTCGTGATGATGCGAATCGTTCCCTTGGCAGCGTCCTTAATAAACTGTCGCGCCTTGTCGTCGAGCTCGATGCGTTCAACTCGTAGTTCGGTGGACCGATACACGCGCGAGAAAAGCGACGCGAGAATGATCGTCAGAATAAAGAACGAAGCGATCTTGATTCCTTCCGGGCGCTCGTGAATGTTCTGAATCGTCGTGTACACGAAGATCAGAGCGATCGCTAAGTAGAGATACCAGTTTCGTTGTTTCTTCCGGGCCGCGAGAGTCACTGCGATTGCAGCAGACGTCATCAACACCAACACACCGGTCGCATAAGCGCCGCCCTGCAGGTCCACATCGGCTTTGAAGATAAGCGTGACTGCTCCAGCAATGACGATGATGACGATCACGAGTGGACGCGCAGCCCTGGCCCACTCTGGCGCCATCCCGTAACGCGGCAGGTAGCGAGGTACGATGCTCAACAAACCCGCCATCGCCGATGCACCAGCGAACCAAAGAATCAGAATGGTGCTGAGATCGTAGACGGTGCCGAAGATATCCCCAAAAAATTGATGCGCGAGATAAGCGATCGCGCGTCCGTTCGCTTCGCCACCTTCGCCAAACTTCTCTGCTGGAATCAGTATTGAAGTTACAAAGCTGCTGCCGATGAGCAATACGCTCATGATCACAGCGGCCGTGCGAAGCAGCTTCTTCGCGTTTCGAATACGTCCGCGCAGTAACAGTTGGGCTCGGCCTTCGACGCGTCCGGTGCGCGTCGATTCAATGTTGGCCCAGTCGTCTTCGCTGAGGTCGTCGTCACCTTTCACGAGCGGCATTACGGCCACGCCTGTTTCAAAACCGGAGAGTCCGAGCGCGAGTTTGGGAAATAACATCAACGATACACCGATGATCAACCAGGCATGTCCGTTCACGCTCGGGTGAGTGAAAAGCGCCTGCTTCCATTCCGGAAAGTGATACGGGTGAGTGGCAAGTTGAAACAACCCGAAAGCGATCACAATCGTGTTCAGGAAAAGATAGATGGCGACGAGTGCGACAGCGATTCCGATCGCTTCCTTGAATCCGCGCAGAAAAATGATGCCCAGCACTGCGATGAGAGCCAGGGTCACGCCGATCTGATGTTTGAAGATTTCCGGAGTGAATGGATTCTCTATTACGTGGGCCGTTGCGTCAGCAGCAGAGAGCGTGATCGTGATAATGAAATCAGTGGCGACGAACCCCAACAACACGAGTACGAAGAGTTTTCCCTTCCAGCGTGAAAGCTGGTGTTCGAGCATCGAGATCGAACCTTCACCGTGGGGACTTTCTTCGGCGACGCGGTTATAGATCGGCAGCGCACCAAAGAGCGTGAGCAATACCAGGATGAATGTCGCGATAGGTGAAAGCGCCTGGGCGGCAAGGAACGCAATGCCGGGTTGATAACCGAGAGTCGAAAAATAGTCGACTCCGGTCAAACACATTACCTGCCACCAGGGATGTTGCCGGTGAGGGCTGGCGTGTTCGGTGTCTTGTTGAGCGGACCCTTTGTATAACCAGAGTTTGAAGCGTCGTGCGGCGGATCTTCGAGTTAACCTATTGAGCAATTCTGCCCTTCCCTTACGCCTACGAGGTTAGCTGTCGGACTCGAACAGGAAGTGTTCTTCGTGGCAGCGACGCTCACGATTAGCCCCGCGTTTCGCGATGCGAAACAGTGGTTCCCCCGTGTTGCAGAGCCATCCGGCCCGGACAACTTCGGCAGACATTAAGTTTTCAACGTTGATGATGTTACTCCCCACGACAATCGGAATCAACACACAAATCTGTGTAATCTGTAGTTACACAGTCTCAGCCTCCGACGTGCACAATTGGTCTTTGCTCCGGATCCTTTTCGGCCTGGCGGAGGACCTCGTGTGTCACCGGCGCTGTGTCACCTTCACCGAATGCAATGTACTTCAACAGATACGAAACCGGATTTCCTTCACTCCATCCGAAGTAAACATGCGGCAGTTTTCCGGTCTCATTTCTAAGAAACAACAGGAACGCTGCGATTGCGTTCGGAACTGCGGGTGATTCCGTCCGCAAGATCTGAAATCGATCGACAGTTTCACCTCTGACCTTTAACACACCGGAGAATTCGGAAGCATCTCCGGGTGTGACTTCGAAGAATAGTATGGGTTCACCGGCGGGAATGTGGTTATCAACCCGCTTCTCTTTCTCTTTCGCTTCGTACTCTGAGAAGTCTCCGCGATCTATCCGGTTCGTGATGATGCGAACCGTTCCTTTAGCCGCTCGACGAACAAACTCGCGCGCGTTGTCGTCGAGCTCGATTCGTTCGACTCGCAACTCCGTCGATCGCCAAACACGCGAGAAGAGTGAGCTCGCGACAATCCCAACGATAAAGACCAGCGCAATCTTAATGCCCTCCGGCTGCTCGACAATATTCACGACGGTCGTATAGATGAAGATCACAGAGATCAGCATAAACAACCATTGCACACGCTCGCCGTGTCTACGCGCCGACAACGTGACTGCAATCGCTGCTGAAGTCATTAGCGCAAGCACACCCGTCGCATACGCGCCGCCCTGCGCATCAACATCGGCTTTGAAAAGAATCGTTACCACAAAACAGATGATCGTAAACACAGCCACAAGCGGGCGTGTCGCGCGTGCCCACTCCGGCGCCATTCCATATCGCGGCAAGTAACGCGGAACAATATTCAGCAGGCCAGCAAGCGCTGACGATCCTGCAAACCAGAGAATCGAAATCGTGCTGAGATCGTATGCAGTGCCGAATACGTCGCCGAGATACGTGTGGGCCAGATACGCCAGAGCACGACCATTCGCGCTTCCCGCTTCCTGCGTGTCAGTCTCCGCCCGAAACTCTGCTGCAGGAATCAACATGCTCGTGACGATACTGCTCGCCAGCAACAGGAAACTCATGATCAGAGCCGCGGCAGTGAGCAGTTTGCGAGTGTTGTGAATGCGGCCTGCTAACTGTGCCGGTGACTCTCCGGCTCGCGTGCCATGAACCGAATTTATCTCCTGATGACTTCCATTCACCTCACCCTTGACGAGCGGCATCACAACCACGCCGGTCTCAAATCCCGACAAGCCAAGCGCCAACTTGGGAAAGACAATCAGCGCCGTTCCAATCATCAAAAACGGACTACTGTGTGTTTCGAAGAGCACACGTTTCCAATTCAACAAAACTGTCGGATGCGTCGCTATCTCGTAGAGTCCGACAGTGACGACAGTCAGGTTTAGCGCGAGATAAATAGCGACCAAAAACACCGCAATACCGATGGCTTCCTTGAAACCACGCAGAAAAATAGCGCCCAGAGCCGTGATTAAGACGAGGGTGACAAGCGTTCGGTGGTGCAGAAAATCGAGATGTTCGAGGACAAACGGGTTTTCAACAATATGTGCGGTGGCGTCGGCAGCAGAGAGCGTGATCGTAATAATAAAGCTGGTGGAAGCGAAACCAAGTAAAGCAAGTACGAAGAGTTTTCCCTTCCAACGCGAAAGCAAATTCTCGAGCATCGAGATCGAGCCATCGCCGTGCGGGCTTTCCGCCGCAACGCGCCGGTACATCGGCAACGCACCAAACAAAGTCAGGAGAATCAGGACCAGAGTTGCTATCGGAGAGAGTGCGCCTGCAGCTAAAAACGCGATGCCGGGTTGATAACCAAGAGTGGAAAAGTAATCCACTCCAGTGAGACACATCACTTGCCACCAGGGATGTTGTTTGTGCGTCGCAGCAGACTCATCTGTTGAGCCGCTTTGTCTTCTGCCCGCGTAAAGCCAGAGCTGAAACTTGCGTCGTGATCGCTGCAGCCATCCCATTGTGATGTCAGTTAATTACCCATAATAAAAAAAGCGGGCGGGGGCCTCCCACAGCCCCCACCCTAAGGCCACGTGTCCTCACCCCACGCGACCACTTCGTCCACCGGGGAGGTGAACGCATGCGGATTATGCAATAGTCCGACTAAAGTTTCAACCTGGTTATTTATTTTTATGATGACACGCAACAGTCGTTGCAGTGAGGCAGTTTTGCAGAAAAAACTTATCGACCATATAAGCAAACTCGATTGAGAGTAGCGACCGGATCGGACCCTACTCTCAATTGAGATGTATGCAATTTATCGTTCGCGATTTGCAACACCTGGTGCACTGCCGGCCTGGGCCACATCCTGTCCCGTTGCTTCTCCATGGGCCAGATCGGAAAACGCGACGATCATAAGCAACACGGCGATACTGACTGTGGAAAGAATGTAAAGGATAGCGGTTCGCTCCATGTAAATCAGCGCGATTACAACGGCCGCAACACCGAGCGACCAAAGGATGGTAATCATTTTCCGTCGCCGGCGATCACCGGCTAATGTTCTTCGATTCATGCTCTAACTCTCTTTGTTTTAATAAATTATTCGGCTCGGCAAGTACGTTCCGGTAGTTGAGATTGCACCGCTTATGCCTCCAGTCAACGCTCCCACGAGCGTCGAACCGATACGACTGGATGAAAACATGCCGGCCTCGGAAACTTCGATGACGTCATACGCCTGAAGCAAAAAGTCAGGCTTCTGATTTTTCTTAATGGCAGTTACGTCGACGTGTATTACTTCCTGATTCGCACTGCCGGGAACTTGCCGATAAACTCTAACGTCAGTCAGCTTCGCTTCTTTGCGAGCGCCGCCCACCATGGCAAGAGCGCGGCTGAGCATAAGCTGATCGCGAAGATAAAGACCACCCGGCGACAACACCGCGCCCGTAACATAAACAGGCTCGGCTTCCGTTACCAACACGTAATCTCCCGGACGAATAAACGGATTCGCATCAGGTAGTCCGGCTCGTAGCTCCGAAATCTTGATGATTTGAAGCGGAATTTTGGTGCCGTCGATTGGAGTTGCTTCTGCTTCCTCACCAGGCTCGGGACACATCAACGGTTCGGTGTGAAGAATTTGAATAGTGCCCGCGGCTCGCTCGGTAAATCCACCCGAGACAGCCATCAGTTCATTCAGTCGCACCTTCCGTTTCATCTCGACTCGCGTAGCCTGCCGTACCGCGCCGAAGACGGTCGCGGGTTGACGGCTATTTCGTTCCGAGATGCGTACGCTAACTTGCGGATTGTTGATGAACTTCGCATACGCGGCCGTGATGTCTCTCTGCACATCCTTCTCACTGCGGCACTTGGCTTTGATCGGCGCTTCGAGAAACGGCAACGAACTCAGATTGCCGTCGCCATCCACTGCCACCGTGCTGCTTAACTCCGGCTGTCCAAACACGCGGATATCGAGCACGTCGCCCGGACCGAGCAGATAAGTCTTAATTCCCTGGACATCGATTCCCGGTGTTTGTGGCGCTACCGGCGCGCCAGTTTGCGGTGTCTCCTGCGCGTAAACAGAAACCCCAAACATGCACACAAATCCGATCACCAACACCAAAGATTGCTTAACTTTCATTCTCAACACCTCAATAGCTGAAGCTTAACTTTTCGGGGGCTGACTCAATTGCGTATTACGGTATCGGCAGCGGCACAGAGTGTCGCACTCCGCCCAGAAATATACCAGCGAGAATCTCTATCACACCGCCAGGAAACAGTCCATTATCCGAGATATCAATCACGTCGTAAGGCTTCAGAAGAACGTCAGGAGCCTGGTTCTTCTTAATCGCTGCAAAATCGACTTTCAGGATTTCCTGATCCGTCGATCCCGCAATCTGCCTGTAAATCCTGACTTCCGAGAGCTTCGCTTCCTTTCGGGGCCCCCCAACTGTTGCCAGGGCACGACTCAACGTCAGTTGGTCACGCATAGCGATGCTGCCAGGCGACACAACGCTGCCTGTAATGTAGACCGGCTCGGCTTCAGTCACCAAAACGAGGTCGCCCGGTCTGATGACTGGATTTGTCGCGCCTTTCAGCAAATCAGAAATCTTCACTATTTGTAGTGGTATCGAAGTGCCGTTGATCGGGAGGCTCTCGGCTTCCTGTCCGGCCTCCGGGCACATCACCGGCTCGGTGTGCAGTATTTGAATCGTGCCGGAGGCTTTCTCTGTGAAACCACCTGACGCGGCGATCAACTCATTCAATTTCAGCTTGCGAAGCGTCGGGACTTTGCCGCCCTGTCGCACGGCGCCAGAAATGGAAGCCGGTGTTCGACTATTCCGTTCGAGCACGAGCACGCTGACAGACGGATCGTTAATCAACCGTTTGTAGGCAGCAGTAAGATCCAGTTGTAGCTGACGTTCAGTGCGGCATTTTGCGTTAACCGGTTCGATGAATGGCAAAGAACTGACATATCCGCCGCCATCGACTTGAACGCGTCTGGTCGCAGGTGTCATCTGCTCGATCGTGACTTCGAGCAGATCGCCTGGACCAAGCAGATAGGGCTGCGGCGCTTGAGTTTCGCTACTGGCCGGAGTTGTTTTAGGAGTTGCGGATTGCTGCGCCTGAACGACACCAAACACGCAGCACGCTACTACGATCGATAAGCAAAACGGTCGTTGAATGTTCATAGCAACTCGTTTCGAGAGGAAGAGACCGGCAACTACGTTTGCCGTTCCGTAATTTTATGTCGCCGGTGGTGCTTTTTACGACGCCGAAAGGCTCCGGGCAACGCAAATCCGGTAAAAAGTAAGTTGCAATGATCGCACAAAAGGTGATAGATGCCAACCAGACGCATCGGCAAAGGCGTTCGTTTATACCCTCTGCGAATGCGTGAACTACCACACTTCGGGCACTTCTGAGCAAACATGTGTTCGTTGATTGCGAGTTCCGTTCTACGAGCCGTTGTTGGGCCGGAGTCTCGCCCTTAACTTCTCGATTTCGCGCTCGATCTTGTCTGTTCCGGCAAGTCGCACTCCCTCTTTTACCACATCCTGATTCAGATAAAAGAGCGCATCCCGGTAACGATCGATGGCGCGCCGGTAATGACCTTTGAAAGCAGATCGCTCAGCCAGCTCAACCCAGTGGGCCACTTTGACCGAGGCAATGAATTCTCCGATCGCAAATCTCGACTCGTTCAGTTCGGTTTCGTCCGGATAGATCCGCAACGCCGAGTCGATACAGTCGATCGCACGTGTAGCAGTTTCGATCTTATCGAACGTTCGCGCACGTTGCTGGGCCTCGTGTGTAAGCAACTGAGATTGCGTCCTGGCCCAGGTCAACAAGTGATGACGATGCAGTGCGCGTACACGGTCCTGCCCGGCTCTCAGCGCGATTCCCTTTTCACTGCCGAAACTTCCAGATCTTATTGCTTCGTCAGTGCTCGCCAGATAATCATGGCAGAGTTGCGCCACGTCGAGATGCATTTCGGGAGTCGAGCCCTGACGATCCGCAACCGTTGATTGCTTCTGAATTGCGCGCAACGCAGCAGAGTGCAACGAGGCGGAAAATCCCTTCTTCTGACTGCGACCACCTTCACGAGGACGGCTCGACGACTTTTCGCGAATGCCGTTCTCCAAAAGGTAACGAGTCCAGGCACGACGCATCACAACTTCGCGCGCGGACAGTGCAACCAACAGCACCACACTCGCCGCCAATCCCGCAGGCAGCCAGGGAGCTTCGTCACCACCGCTGACCAGGATCCACCAGAGACCGAAGAACAGTGCAACTGAAATTACGATGGCAGAGATTAGATATCCGGTGCTTGAAGGCATGCGACTGCGAGCTGCGCGACTGCGCAATTCATCCTCAGCACGCGAATGAGATCGCGGGTTTCTAGGGAAGAACTGATCCGCCGAGTTGTTTCCCAACTAGAACCTCAGGGCCCCACGCCCAACCTGGTACGCGAACATCAAAATCAAAACAGTGTCGCCGCACTATCCCGGGGGGATGACCTCACAACGCTATCAGGGTAATAATAGTCAACTTTTTAGGATTGTGCTGTCAAATATACGACCGTCTTGGCAAGGAACAGAACAAAATGAACGAAAGACAATTTGCCGGCAAAGTGGCTTTTGTAACCGGCGCTACCTCTGGAATCGGACAAGCCTGCGCACTCGCTTTTGCAGCCGCGGGAGCGAAAGTCGTTGGAGTTGGACGCAAGACCGACGCGCTGCAGGACATCGAAAAGAGGATTCGCGAGTTCGACACTGAAGCCGTAACGATTGCGGCAGATCTGTCACATGACCATGAAGCGGAGCGAGCGATTCAGGGTGCCGTCGAAGCTTTTGGCGGTATAGACGTGCTCGTTAACGCAGCCGGACACATCAGCAGCGGCACGATCGAGAACACGTCGCTTGAAGCATGGGACAAAATGATGAACGTCAACGTTCGCGCGACGTTTCAGTTGATGCAGAAAGCGCTGCCGAGTTTGATTGAGCGGCGCGGAAATATTGTCAACGTGTCGAGTGTCACCGGGCTGCGTGCGTTTCCGGGCGTGCTCGCGTATTGCGTGTCGAAGGCAGCGTTGGACCAGTTAACACGATGCGCGTCACTTGAGCTCGCCGCGAAGGGTGTACGTGTCAATGCTGTTAATCCGGGTGTCGTGGTGACGGAGATTCATAAACGCGGCGGCATGACTGACGACGCGTACGCGGCGTTTCTCGAGCACTCGAAGACGACGCATCCGTTGGGACGTACTGGACGACCGGAGGAGATCGCGTCGTTGGTATTGTACCTCGCATCGGACCAGGCGTCATGGATCACAGGCGCAACGTATTCCATCGACGGCGGCCGCTCCCAAACCTGCGCCCGCTAGAATCTGTGTAATCTGTGGATACGACTTATACCTGATATACTGCGCGACTCAATGAGCACCCCATCGCCAACAATCGTCATTCGCACCTCGCCGCAAATCAGCGCAATCCGTCTCGTGCTCGCGATCGTTGCAGGACTGATCGCACTCTTTCTCGGATTGCTGGTCTTACTCTTGATCGGCATCGAGACCGGACCAATTGCGCTCCTGCTCGGCCTGGTAACGGCCACGATTCCCGTTCCGCTCTACATCGCTCTCGTCTTGTGGATCGATCGTTACGAAGCGGAACCACTCTGGATGCTGGCCACAGCTTTCTTCTGGGGCGCACTGATCGCGACCTTCTTCGCGTTTCTGCTGAACACCGGAACGGGTGGCGCTGTCGCACTGCTGGCGGGTGAACAAGCAGGCGAAGCATTCTCCGCCGTCATCTCAGCACCGATCGTCGAAGAAACCGGCAAGGCAGCAATTCTTTTCATTTTCTTCTTCTGGAAGAAAGATGAATTCGACGGAGTTGTGGACGGCATTGTCTACGCTTCAATGTCAGCGCTCGGATTCGCGATGACCGAGAACATTCTGTACTACGGCAGAGCAGCACTCGGCGGTGGCGGGTCTTTGACGTTGATCTTCATCATCCGGGGTTTCTTCGCGCCGTTCTCACATCCGTTGTTCACGAGTTTGACCGGCATCGGATTGGGACTCGCCCGGCAGTCGACGAACACCGCTGTGAAAGTACTCACACCGATCATTGGACTGTTGATGGCGATCTTCATGCACAGTATCTGGAATGGTTCGGCTGTGCTGGGCGGTGGCGGACTTTTTGTAATCACCTATCTGCTGGTGATGGTTCCGGCTTTCATCATCATGCTGGTAGTGATTGGACTGGGCCTGCGACGCGAAGGACAAGTGGTGCGTGAGTATTTGACAGTCGATCTGAACCGCGGTTTTCTGACGCAGGAAGAATACAAACAACTCGGTTCGATCCTCGGCAGGATGGGTTCGTCGTTCAACGCCTTGACACAAGCAGGTGTTGGTGGCTGGCGGGCCCGTATGCGCTTCAATCAGTTGGCAAGTGAACTGGCTTTTCATCGCTGTCGTGTTTCGCGAGGCGTCTATTCTGCCAAACACGATGTCCTGGAGGTCGAGACCGCTTACTTGCATGCGTTGCAAGGTCTTTTGAATGAACTCCGGAATCGCTAGCGTGCGTTCCTCCCATTATTAACGCTCGCTGGCGATCCACTTTCTGTCTTATACTTGGCCCGGTTACGCAAGGCATTTCAGCAGAGCTGAAAGCTCGTGAGAATCCAACTTCTACCCAGCACCTTTGACGCTCAAGGAGTAGCGACCCTCGAGCAACGACTGACTTGTTTTCTAATCGACGACTGCGTAGCGGTTGACGCGGGCAGTATTGCGCTTGCTTTACCAAACGACCGGCGGTCCAAAGTCAAAGACATCATCGTCACGCATCCTCACATGGACCACATCGCCACACTGCCGATATTCATCGACGATCTTTATCCGACATTGCAGCAGCCGATGCGCATTTACGCGACTGAGGAAGTCATCGGCCTGCTCGAGCGCGATGTTTTTAACTGGAACGTGTATCCGCGCTTCTCTGATTTGAAAAATGATTTTGGTCCAGTAATGGAATACGTCCCGATTCCGATCGGGAAACCGTTTTCAGTGGCCCATCTGACTGTCTGCGCGGTGCCGGTGAATCACATCGTGCCGACTGTCGGCCTCGTGGTTTCAGACGGGAAAAAGAGTGTTGCTTTCAGTTCCGACACTGCTGAGACGGATGAGTTCTGGAAGATTGTGAATCAGATGAAGGATCTGGATGCTTTGCTGATTGAGACGTCGTTTCCAAATCGAATGGCGAAGCTGGCCCACGTCTCGCGGCACTTCACTCCCGCGACGTTGGGCCAGGAGTTGCAAAAGCTGACTCATAACGGCATGGACATCATGGCGGTCCATCTCAAGCCGAGCTATCGCGACGAAATCATCGAGCAGCTCAACGCCTTGAACATTCCGAAATTGTCTGTGATGGAACCCGGCCGGGTTTACGAGTGGTAGTTAATAAGCTGGTCTGTCAAACTGAATCGGCTCAAACTCTTTTTCAGCGTGCTCGCCGTCAGCTCCATGCAGCGATATGCGCCCGCTCGGCAATAATTCCTTAACCGTGAACGTACGCTGATTCCGGTCCCGTCCCGGCATCACTTCAGCTCGGAATGTAACCGGCATTCCGGGCCTCGCCCAAACATCGTTGACTTTCTTTTCTGCGAGCACGTTCCTCTTCTTCCAGTAAGCACTGGCAGCGCCGATGGCTCCCGCGCCAAGAGCAAAACCGCCGAGAAGCCACCTCGTACGCTGTTTCATTAGAAATTGCCTATTCGCAAAGCGGATCCATTCGGGCGGTTATCGTCGGTAATCCGCTCAACGCTCGTTCCGCGTTGAGTGGTGTGAAGCTCGCCCACTCGGCGGGCACGGATGCTTCAGCAAACACCGCCTCGACCGGACATTCGGGCACACACGCGTCACAATCGATACAAGTCTCGGGATTAATCACCAGCATGTCATCATCGAGGTGAAAAGCCTCCACCGGACAAACAAGCGCGCAATCAGTATAACGACAGTTAACGCACGGTTCGGCGACGACGTAGGTCATTTGAACTTTGGCTCCTTGAACAAAGAGAGTTTATGAAAACGTTACGCAGGCAAATCTTAACCACAAAGCCACGCCGTAGACAATGAAAGAGTTTGCGTCTGGTAATTAACGCCAGCGTTCGACAGGCACGCCATCTTCAAAACCGTAGAAACGCAGGTCCGACGAGGTCAGCATCTTCGTGAGCATGATGATCTGCCCGGTGTGCATGGAGAAGTGTTCGGTGACGTGGAAGACGGCTTCGAGGATGTCGACTTCGTGGCCCTGGATTTTACGACGTTCGAGGACGACCGCAGGATCGAGGGTTTGGAGTGTCGTTTGGATTTCAGACAGCGTTGAGCGGAGCAACGTCACGAGCTCTGTGTGAGAAATCGGATCGCGCTGCTCAAATTCCGCATCTCGGTTGCGATGATCCGGTTGAGAGCCGACGCCGCAGATGATCCACTGGCGCGCGTTTCCGCAGAGATGCAGGATGAGGTTACCGATGCTGTTTGACTCTTCGTTTGCGCGCCACCAGATCTGCTCGTCAGTCAGCTTCTCGAGACACCGCTCGATCTTAGGCAGATACTCACCCAGCAGAAATTCGATCGCACAGGCTATAAAAGCCCGCGAGACGGCGTTGTCGTCTTTTTGAGCTGTTGCAGATTCAGACATCTTCGTCGGTCGGTGTCGGACGGCTCTTGTGCTTTGCTTTGCGACCCGAGGGACGCGCTACTTCCTCTGGTTTGGCGTGTGACATCGGATGCCCCGGAGGCGCACCTGGCTTACGGATGCTGTCAAACACAGGTCGCGCCCGCTGTCGCTTCCCTTTTCGTGGAGTACTCTTTCTAGCCATCACTCAGCCTCCACTCGATTTTCTGTTGAATCGTGATGCTACGCCCGGCGGAAATCGGCTGTCAAACATATCTGAAGGTCAAAACAAAGAAGGCGCGAGATGGGGTGAACCCGTCTCGCGCCGTCAGTTTTTAGAGTCCGGCGTTCTTATTAGTTGTAATTAGGCTTCACTGCCCCGTGGCGTTTTGGCAAGAATTCTTAGCGCGTTGGTCGTTTCCTCGCGGCGCTTTTGCTGAAACTCATTGACCCAATTGGAAACGGTTTCAACCATATCGCGCGCTGTTTCACGAGCAGAAGCGGCTTTTGCCTTAACGATTGGACGGGTTTTCTCGCCCTTTTTTACGATACGAATTGTTTTCTTCTCAGACATTGCTTTATTTCGAGTTCGTTTGAATCTGTATTACCCAAACGAATTTCTCGCCACACAGTTCCCAAAATTAGTAAATCCTAGAACGTCGGACGGCGATGACTCTTGCAAAGAAGAGGCCACATCCGCTAACGCGCACGTTCTTCAGAAAAAGGGCCACTTTTCGAAAAAATATTTTTTTGGACGACTTATAAGGGATATTGACGCTCGCAAACCGTACACACACTACAGAACAGTCACACCCGTAGCGAGACACGCTCAGGTTCCGGGATCAGTTGGGCATCTTTTGCTTTCATGTCGAGCGCCCAGATTTCCTTGTGCGTTTTGTAAATCATCAGGGCAAGCCCGATTGCGCCGCCGATGTTGACGTATTTCAGGCCGTTAATCATCTGGCGGGTGCCGTAGTGCGCTAACAGGGCGTTGATGATTATCAGTGCCAGGCGAAATTCAGTCGGGCCGAGCTTCAGGTAGCTGATTTTGAAGCGGTCGGTGGTCGAAAACATCAAAAACGTGCTCACTTCATAACCCGAACAAATCGCTAATAGGATGAGAACCTGAAGTCGGGAGCGTTCAGGAAGAATGAAGGCGTAACCAATGATTACCGAACTCAGGAAAAAGTAGTCGAGCAGGTGATCCATGTAATAGCCCCACCTGACCAGTCCCGTTCCACGGAATTTCCCGAGTTTACCGTCGTAATGGTCGGTGGCGTATTGCATGGCGATCATCGCCGAAACACCCCAGAGCCAGCGCAAATCGCGGGCGGCCCAGTACGAAAACAGCAGGATGAACGATGACCAGACGAGCGTCAGCATGGTCAGGTGATAGGTCTGAAGCCACGACGGAAAATGCGGCAGCAGCCTCGGCGCCAGCCGGCGTTCGAATGGCGTTAGAAACGAAGTGTTGGATTTGCTCGCACCTGCGAATTGTTGAGTATCAATCATTTGTAATTTCTCAGTCTGGAGAGAACTCCGGCCATGCGGTGAGTGCAAACCAAAAGCCACCGCATTTGGGCGCTTTTGCACATGTTTGGGCTGAAGTGTTTGAGAATTATCTGACGACTGTCGGCTTTTTGTTCGATCGGTGAGGATCCGAAAAAGAAATCCGGCTAATCCACGGACTCAGATAAAGACGACTGACTGCGAACTCGGAATCTCGAAGCGTCGCCGGCAACGGTTGTTTCGACAAGCCAGCATGTCATCGATTCGCACCAGGTAGTCGCGGGACTTTGCGAAACGAGCGCGATCCTGTTCGTTGGCGCCGCGTGGCGCCTGTGGCTTTCTCGTCCGTTTCAACCAGCGAACGTCGTATTCGCCACGCTCGCGGCAATGCGGACAACTATAAGTCGCCTTCTTTACTTCTTCTTTCTCGTTAAAGAAATCGCGTTCGTTCATGATGCTGCACCCTGACTTTCACACAATTCACGCAGGTATCGAAAACTGTAAATCCCTGTTTCGTGACCGTCGCTCCAGCGAAAGTTGAGCGCATAACGCCCGACGATGCTGAGGTCCTTGATTTCAATAGTCTCAGAAATGCTCTCCGCCTTCAACACGCGTTCGCCCGTCCACTCGTTAACGCATTGAGCACACGGACACGCGCGTCTCAAATCGGCAGCTCGGTAACGGCAACGCTTGTCGTCCGCCCAGACGATACTGATTGTGGAATCGTCTTCATGCTTGATTTCTGTTGGCTCAATCGCCGGTCCGCGTCGTTCCATTGGCAACCAATCAACTATGAGATTCGACCGCTTTCACCACATCAGCGGCTACGACGTCAAAGTGTGAGGCGTTCCATACTGCCTTGCCATCGCGCAGGATGACGACTTGTGGTGTTTCATGACGCACGCCGGTCAGGTCGGCGAATTCATTGGAAACAGCCCGAGCTGATTGAACCTCGAGGATATTGACGCCGTCGACCTTTTCCATTTCGCGGTAAGCCCGCGCGCTAATCGAGCAGGCGTTACTGTGTTTGAAAACGATCACGGGTTTCTTCGTCGAGTCAGTCAACAGTGTCTCGAGCGCGTCGTGGTTGTCGATCTTAAAGAAGTTGTTTCCCATAGTTCGGTGGTTTCCTGTCGTAAACCTCTGCCGGCATTATAACTGTTCAGTTTGGATTTGCGCCTTGTGGAAGGCTCACATTTCTATTGACGACCAAACAGAATCGTCATATTGTGCCTCAGCTTACAGAGAAAGCTTTGGCTGTCCTCAGAGCCTGGCCTAACTTTTCGACGAGCCTCACGAGTCTCTTAACAAAGATTCAACTGCTTTCTCCATGGGGACGATCTGCGTCCACAACCTCATCAATAAGGAGAACGTGTATGTTTTTAAGACCGAATTTTCGTCTCACCCGACCAATTCCCTTCAACCTGATCTGCGCTGTGTTGATTTTCGTCGCGGCTTCGCAGGCGGCAAACGCCGACGAGATCGCGATCTGGAACTTCAACGACTCGGATCTGAACGTAGATCACGGGAGTGGCACACTCACGAACAATTTCAACGTCGCGAATGTGCTGTTTGCGGCAGGAACAACTACAAACGCGCGGCTGGGAGATCCGGCCGGGCAAGCGCTGTCGTTACAAGGTGGAACTGGAAACGCCAACAATGGCAGGAACATCACCTTTGCTGTCAGCACTGCCGGCTTCACAAATATCGTCGTCAGTTTTGCGACGCAAGGGACGAGTACCGGATTCAATAGTAATCAGTTCCAGTACAGTCTCGACGGAGTCTCGTTTGTCGATTTCAATCCGCCGTTCACGCCTGCGACCGCGTTTGGAGCTGTACCACTTGTCTTCAGTCTCGCCGCCATTGTGGGTCTGAACAACAACCCGAACGCGGCGTTTCGAGTCGTCTTTAACGGCGCGACATCTTCGACCGGAAACAATCGCATCGACAACATCGTGGTGGAAGGAACAAGCGCTGCAACCGGAACGATTCCAGAACCGACCACTGCGTTGTTGTTGATTAGTGGATTGGGAGGTTTCTGCCGAATAAAAAGACGATACACGAAGAGGCACAAACGCTAAATTCTAATCGTGCGTTGTGCCTCTTTGTGGCTAATTCCAATCGCCAACAAGAACGAATGGCGCCCAGAAAAACGGTGCGCTGTATTTCTTGCCGGAGATCATAGCTAACTGCGCGCCACGGAGCGCGCTCGAGGAGGTGGTGCCTTCGGCGCTCAACAAGCGTTTGTAAAAATCAGTCATAAGGTCGGCGGTGGACTTGTCTGCCACCGACCAGAGACTAACACCAACAGTCGGCGCACCGGCGTACATGAACGCACGCGTGAGTCCCATCACGCCTTCGCCTCGTTTCTCTTTGCCAAGGCCTGTCTCACAGGCCGAAAGCATCACGAGCGGTGAGCCAAGGTGGAGATTGAACACTTCGTCGGTGCGCACAAAGCCGTCGTGTGTCTTGTTGCCAACGAGCGACAGGACGACGCCGGTAAACTGCGGCCGTTCTGCGTTCAGCAGGCCGTGCGTGGCGACATGAATAACGCGGTACTTGCTGATGTCGCGCGCGGCGAGGTTGTCTTCGTTCGCGTCAAGGTCGAGCCAGACGTCTGCCTGACCACCCGTGGTTTTGGCGAGCTTGGATATCTGATCGGCTTCGGTGCGTGTGCCGTTAAGACGCGCGAGTGGAAGTCCTTCCATTTGCGCGTTCGGCGCCGGCGTCGTTCCGCCGACGTCGGTCAGTGCGCTTTGAATCCCGAGACCTCTGACCTCCGCGTCATTCGCAGGCGCCGTCGCTCTCTTCTGCGCACGCGCGTCGTTTGAGTTGAACACCGGGTCGGCGATGATCAGCATCGCGCGGCCGGTACTCTTCGTCCGCTGCTGTTTTATGGCGGCCACGACCGAGGCTGAAGGCGCATAAACAACTTCGTTGGTCTTGACCAGATAATTGAGTGATGAAAAGTCTCCCGGGTCTGAACTCTTGAGCAATACTTCGAACGGAATGTAGTTGAGCGCGCCGTCGGCGACGACCATCAGTCGCTTATCCCCGATCATCGCTGCGGCGGGCTCGAGCACGACCTTGTACAGCGCGTTCGAGGCTGCGATGAATGGCGCGACGTCTTCAGGTGCAGTTGTTGCGATCCCCAAACCGCGATTTGCTTCCGCGACATCGATTCCGACAATGCGTCGTTGAAGCTTCGACGGAATCAATTGCGCACGCAACTCCATCGCGAGCCGGTCGATACTCATTCGCGGCGGCAACTTGAAAAGATTCACCGCGCTCTTGCCGACGACGAACAGATACGAATCGTCTGCTTGTAGCGCGTACTCGACCAGTACTGTCTGATCGTCGAGCACGTTCTGCTGTACTTCAGCGAGCGTCAGTGGCTTGTTGGACGTAAGCGATGCATAACGCGGACTCGCAGTGCGGATCTGGTTCTCGATCTCTTCATACTCGACCTGCAACTTCTCGAGATCAGAATCAAGTTCCGAAGGCTTCTTTTTGACGTCTTCGGTGGAGATGTTGACTCCGGTCAAAACGTCGGCAATGTCCTGCTGTCGATCTAGGTTTTCCTGTTTGCGTTTAAGCAAATCAGCTGGAACACCTTCGGTGATCGCGGCATCGGTTTCGCTCAACATGTCGAGCAAAGAACGAGCCTTCGACTGCTCGTTGATGCGAAATGCTTCGGCGGCATACTCGAGCGACTTACCGCTGAGCGGAGCACCCGCTGCGGTGGTTGTCATCATCGCGAGTGCGGCATTGGCCGCAGCCGCCTCGTCGAAAACGTCTTTAATCGAAGCCAGAAACGTGGTGCGCGATTCATCGGCGCGCAGACTTCCCTGCCGCAACGTTTCGATGGTGCTGAGGGATTCACGGTAATTCGCGACAGCCTGCTCACGCAGTGCCATGCCTTTCTTCGGATCTTTTTCCTGCGCTGCCTGGAGCCACAGACTGCGGCCTAGTCCCCTTTGTGCCGGCCACATCAGATCGAGACGCTTATCATCTTGAGCGCCTTTCTTCGCGTCGTTGTAAAACTTCGTCGAGTCTTTGAACTTGCCTTGGCGCAACGCAACGTCGCCAAGACTCGTGCGCGCGGCGGCGCGGTAGCGTCGTACCTGTCCGAGCTTGGCAATGCCGGCGAGACTGCTGCCTGTGGCATCGAGTGCGTTATCAAAGTGTTTGTTTGCTGATTCGAGATCACCATCAACGTAATCAAGCCGGCCCATTCCCAACTCGTAACTGGAATAAACGATCGACACACGGTACTCGTCGAGTTCCTTCTTCGCTTCCAGCGCGACAGTGAGGGCACTCGTTGGAGCCGAGACACTCACCTTTCCGGTTGAGATGACGCCACCGATCGTACTTAAGCCGCCGAACCGTCGACCCGCTTTCGCAGCGGCCCCTTCAGGTTTCCTAACCACCATGCGCCCATAAGCGGATTTTGCATCACCGGTTTTCCCGAGACGGAAATTCACTTCACCTATCTTGGCGAGTATCAGGTTGGCGTTGTACTTGTCGTCGCCGACTGCAGCAGCGGCAGTCCCGGCTGCGGCAGTCGCCGCTGCTGGTGCAACTGCTGAAGCTATGCCCGCATTGACAGCGTCCTTTTTCGGATCGGGCGCGATGAATCCATCGAATGCCTTTTGATAATGATCGAGTGCAACTTGATATTGGCCCTGCCGCAAATAGAGATCGCCGAGTTCGTTGTGAGTTGCGGCCATGCCGCTGTTATTTTTGGCGGCGGTGTAGAGATTGAGCGCGTTGCGCAATTGTATGAGTGCTTTGTCGGCTTGTCCGCGCTTTAATAAACGTCTTCCTTCATGCAAAGCCGTACTGGCCTGGTCTGTCTGCTGCGCAGAAACAACCGGCGCCAGCAAGAGTAGAAAGACCAATGACAGACTGATGACTTTCTTCGTAGAACTCATTTCACTTCCCTTTCGAGCCGCAAGAAGGCACAAAAATCACAAATAAAACTTGGGGCTCACTTATGAATCAGATCCAACGTTGCGACGAGTTTCGAGCGGGTCGACGAAGCCATCATCACGAGCGACGGCTGGGGGTCATCCTTTGCCAATCCAAATCCGCGCGCCGTTGCCTCTGTTTCACCCGCTGTCTCCGCCCGACCGTATTGCTGTGTCTTATCGGTTTTGAGCGGTTCCTGCATTTCTTTTTGAACAGCAGTCCAGATCTCGGGGCTGGGTTTAATCGGACAACGTTCTTTCGCCTCGCGGCAAAACGCGATCAGATCATCCTCGATCGGAACGCCGCTTAATGGCTCACGCGTAAAAACGAAGAATACGTGTTCCGTGCCCGCAACGTCGTCGAACGCAAACCAGCGCAGTCGCTCTTCGGTCGACAAACTCGTCGGAATTTCAAACGGCACGTGTGCCTGAAGGTAGTTACCTGCATCGTCGAGATCGACATCCGGATAGATCAAAGTCGCAGGACCATCGTTCGTGGTGTTGAAGATGTAGAGATATCCGTCGCTATTCGTCTCCAGCAGTATGCGAACGCGGTCACCTTTGCGAAAGACGTGATCGGGATCCACGCGCACTGCCAGACCATTCGAATCGCGCATGAACAACGTCATACCAAGACCCATGCGGCGAGCGTTGACCGGCGTGACCGGATCCGGTGACGGCGTAGGTTTGTTTCCTGAGTTCCCTGGCTTGACCGGCGTTTTGTCCGCAGACTTGCCTCCCGTGTTTGTTCCGCCGCTCGGTTTAGGCGTCCGTCTGCTCGGCCTCGCTGTCGGGTTGGAGCCTGTAGTCTTCTCTTTTGGTCGCGACGTTAGAAATGCGCCGCGAACATCTTCGTCGTCCTGTGGGAGCGGCGCCGCAACTCCAATCACCAAGGCGCAAATACAAACGAATCCAAAAACCATCACACTCAGTCGCATTACGGGATCTCCTTGTTTTTCACCTGTAAACGAAGCTCTTTCGGTCAGAGGTACATTAGCGTGTGCCCAGCATAGGGCTAATTGTGCTGAATACGGATGTCGAAGACAAGAGGATTGTTGCTTTGATCGGGCGCGACCTTCACTTTCACAAACGGCGCCTTTTCATTTGACTCGTCCCGTTCGGTCACGGGCGGTTTTGTTTGGTAGTTCGTGATGAAGGCCTTGTAATCCGCCAATTGGCTGGTCGATATCGGTTTACCCGTGACCGGTTCGTTCAAACAGGCCGGCGAAGCCAATGGCGACTTCGAAAAGATGACGGTAAAGCTGTCGGTCCCGGGAGTTTTATCAAGTTCCAAAGCAAAGTCGCCGTTTGGGAAAACGAATTCCTTTCCTTTGGTCACCTTGTTGGTACTTAAACCCGTATCCGGCAAAGGTTTTGTGGTCAGAAAAGCCGTTGGCTGATTGTTTTTTCCCGCCCCGACAATGTAGAGATAACCGTCCTCATCGAAACTGAAATGGAAGCGGAATTGTTGACCGGAAGCAAGTGGCACTAATCCCGCAACCCTCGGCCTTTGCCCGCCTGCCTCTGCCGGTTCCAGTTCAAGCCAATAACGACTGATTTCTGTTGGCACTGTGGCCGCTGTGGTTGTGGTGGTCGTGTTTGTGGCTGCCGTACTGCCGGTTGATCTGGATTTGTTCCAGAGCAAAAAGCCTCCGACTCCAGCACCGATCAGAATTAGAAAAACTACGACAACGCCGATCAGCAGTCCGGCTTTGCTCTTCGAAGCCGGCGCCGCAGCCGGCACGGGTGCCGGAATTGCCGGCGCAGGTGCTGGTTTCACGACCTGCGGCACCGTCACACTCGACGCCATCGCCGCTGACTCAACTACAGTCGCCGAAGCATCGCGTTGCGGCGGCACTGGTTGCGGTTTTGCGGGCTCGAAAACAGTTCCATCGTCCTTCGGAAGCACTCGTCCCACTGGCGATGTAGGAGTCGCGTCGGCGGTGAGTATCGTCGGCGCGTTAACGTCGGCATTGGTTGACACACGATCGCTGACAGCGATCGTTTCCGTCAGAGATGCAGCTTGATTCGCCAGTGGTGCGGTTGAACGACTCGGTGTGTTGAGTCCCTCGCGCAATTCTTCTGCGAGAACACGCGCGTTAGCCTGACGGTCACCCCGGTCTTTCGCAGTCGCGCGTTCAATGGCATCACTGAAGCCGCGTGGAACATCAGCCACAAGCTCGGACAACGGTTGCGGTCTGGTGTTGACGTGCTCACGTCGCAACTCGTGCAACGTGTTACCCGAGAAACAGCGCCGGCCAAGAATCATTTCATAGAAGACAAGACCGAGACTGTAGATATCGGCACGGCCATCGATCTCAGTGTTCTGATCGCGCGGGATCTCGCCCCACTGTTCGGGCGACATGTAATAAGGAGTGCCAAGCACCTGGCCGGCCATCGTCAGCGCTGTGTTGCCGCCATTGTCGCCACCTGCAATCTCACGCATCTTCGCGATACCGAGATCCAGCAGCTTTACGACCGGCTCGCCGTTCTCGGCCGGTTGTCCAACCATGATGTTCTCGGGTTTCAAATCGCGATGCACAACACCCATCAAGTGTGCGGTGTCGAGAACGCTCATTATAGGCGTGAGAATTTCGAGAGCTTCTTTGGCGGTAAACTTTCCGCGTGTCTTGATTTCGTGATCGAGAGTATGGCCTTCGACATACTCCATCACCATGTAGATCGTGCCGTCGGCAGACGTACGAAGATCGTAAACAGTAACCGAATTGGGATGACGAAAACGGCGGGCGGCCTGACCTTCCCGCCTGAACCGGCGCAGCCACTCTGCATTCGTTCTGACTTCGGGAGGTAGAACCTTAATCGCGACGCGGTCGCCGAGGAGGATGTGGCGGGCGCGGTAGACCGCTCCCATTCCGCCTTTGCCGAGCAGCGCTTCCATCTGATACTGGCCGTCGAGCACGGTATCGACGATTGAAGCCGGATCGGCCTCCAGCACCTCACCGTCTATCGAACAGAAGCTGATGCTGTCGTCGTATTTGGCTTTGCAGGCGGTGCAATATTTCATTCGGGGAATTAGTCTAACATGCCTGACTACACAAACTGAGGATTCGTGGACGCCGGGGGAACGTACTGTACGGGCGGCCACGGAGGGCCGCCCTTGGTTGATATCTTATTCGCCAAACTCGAGACTGTCGCCTCTTAAATTCTGAGTGTTCAGCCGAGGGCGGCCACGGAGGGCCGGCCCTACAGTACGTGCTACGCGGCTGAGTAAATCTTAAGGGCGTACTCTTCGACCATTCGATCGCTATTGTACTTCGGCGCGAGCGTTTCGATGGCTCGCTTCATCATCGCGATCCAATGGTGAGGAATACCATCGTCGTCGCGGTTATAGAAGAGCGGCACGACTTCCAATTCGAGCGTCCGATAGAGCGACTCTGCATCAAGCGCATCAATCTTCGAAACCTCAGCGCCATCGTTTCCGTTGCCAATTGCAAAGCCATTGGTGCCGTCATAACCCTCGAGCCACCAGCCGTCCAGTATCGACAGATTCAGGCCGCCATTGATCGCAACCTTCTCGCCGCTGGTACCAGACGCTTCCTGCGGGCGCCGCGGAACGTTCATCCAAACATCGACCGATTGAACAAGCTGGCGCGCGATCTCCTGATCGTAGTCTTCCAGAAACACAGCACGCTGTCTGACAGCCGGATCGTATTTCCACTGCGCGAGTTGTTGCAGCACTAGTTTCGAGCCTTCGTCCTGCGGATGCGCTTTACCGGCGAAGACAAACTGAACCGGACGCTCAGCATTGTTGATGATGCGCAGCAACCGTTGCGGATCGGTCAACAACAAGTTCCAGCGTTTGTAACCTGCCACACGACGCGCAAACCCGATCGTTAACGCGGAAGGATCAAACATCGTGTTCGCAGCTTCAATGTAGTCGGTGCGTTCCCCAGCGGTTATTCGCGTCTGCAATGAGCGCTGGCGAATGAAAGCGACAAGTCGCTCCTTCAAACGCAGGTGCGCGTTCCAAAATTCGTCGTCTGGAATGCGTGCTACAGCTTCGGTCCAAACTTCCTGCTTGCGAAGTTTTGTCTCCCAATCCTGGCCCACGTACCTTTCAAACAAGTCACGCAGGAGCGGGGAAATCCATGTCGGCGCATGAACGCCGTTGGTGATGTAAGTGATCGGAACGTCTTCGACCGTCCGCTCGGGGAAAAGCTTTTGCCACAAAGCACGCGAGACTTCGCCGTGTTTGCGACTCACACCGTTGGTTGATCGACACATGCGAATAGCCAGCGGTGTCAGCCCGTAACGCTCAGCTTTGTTTGCAAGCTCGACACGACCGAGCGCCAGAAACTCGTCTTCAGTTAAGCCAAGCTCCTTGAAGTAATCTGGTCCAAACGCACGCATCACAAGCGCCGGATCAAACTCATCGTTACCCGCAGCGACGGGCGTGTGCGTGGTAAAAACACAGTGCTGTTTCACTCGCCCCATCGCCGCGACGAACGGTTGTTGTTCCGACTGGACGATCTCGCGCGCAAGTTCGAGCGTGAGAAATGCAGAGTGACCTTCGTTCAAATGAAAGACGTGCGGCGTCACGCCGAGTTTGCGCAACAAACGAACGCCGCCAATTCCCAGCAGCATCTCCTGCACGATTCGTGTCTCGCGATCGCCACCGTAAAGATGCCCCGTGACCCAGCGATCGGTCTCCGCGTTTTCAGGAATGTTTGTATCGAGGAGATAGAGCGTGACGCGACCAACGTCGGCTCGCCACACCTGGGCCAACACATTGCGCTCGCGAATCAACACCTCGATACGCAGCGGCGTGTTGTCCGCATTTCTGATTAGGTGAATCGG
The DNA here is from genome assembly GCA_036401595.1 of Pyrinomonadaceae bacterium. Classification (GTDB taxonomy): domain Bacteria; phylum Acidobacteriota; class Blastocatellia; order Pyrinomonadales; family Pyrinomonadaceae; genus PSRF01. Next base: position 4,704 of record DASWUM010000119.1, on the reverse strand, counting down.
CAGGTCGTTGGGAAACGTCTCGCCATAATGTTCTTCCTGCCAACCGTCAGTGCGTAGTCGTTGGCGAAAGTATCCGTAGCGATAAAGTAAGCCGACGGCGACAAGCGGCAAACCAAGATCGCTGGCCGACTTGAGATGATCGCCGGCGAGTATGCCGAGTCCGCCGGAGTAAAGTGGCAGCGAACTATGGATACCAAACTCCGCGCAGAAGTATGCGACTGGATGTTCCGACGTGATGACCGTGTTTTGCAGATGGGCCTGCGACGTCATGTACGCCTGGAAACTCGCATCCAGACGTCGCACGCGTTCAAGATAAACAGGATCGGTTGCCGCCTCGGCGAGCCGGTATGCCGATGTTTTCGCCAGCAGTTGCCGCGGATTGTGTTCACACTCTTCCCAGATCTCGGAATCGAGATCGCGAAAGACACTGGCGCCGTCAGAGGCCCAGCTCCACCAGTAGTTCCAGGCCAAATGCTCGAGGGGGATTAGTGGCGCGGGCAAAGCATTCTTCCGCACCACACGTTGTTCGATTTCAGTCGTTTCAATCATCTTCTAAGGTTTTGCGCGGCCGCAAAGTGGGAGAGTCTACTAAAATTCGTGGTACTGGAGAAATACGCGCGCGTCTCTTTGCTGGAAAAAGACGAGTCGCACCTGCTCGATTTGCTGATCCGCAGCTAAAAACTGCCTGATCGCGGCAGAAGCGACTTTCGCAGCTTCGGCCTTCGGATAACCAAAAGCGCCGGTTGAAATGGATGGAAATGCTATCGAAGTGACTGCGTTCCGGCGGGCCAGGTCCAGGGAGTTTTGATAACAGCCGGCGAGTAGTTCTGACTGACGATCCGGCTCACGACCGTAGATTGGTCCAACTGTGTGAATGACGTATTTCGCCGTCAGGTTTCCACCACTGGTGATTACTGCCTGCCCCGTTGGCAGACCATTGGGATAGCTGGTCTTTCGAATCTGCTTACATTCTTCGAGTATCTTCGGTCCGCCGGCATGATGAATCGCGCCGTCGACTCCGCCACCTCCGAGGAGAGTCGAGTTCGCAGCATTGACGATCGCGGTTACGTCCTGTTGCGTGATATCACCCACCACCACCAGAACACGACCGTCAAGAAATGACTCTACGCTCGGGTTACTCACTGCGTGGCTCAGTTGTGATTTCGTCAAACATATCCTGGCGCCGCAACGCCTCTGCAACCGCTTGCGCCTTATGCTCCGTTAACGGGTGTTCGGGATCGGCGCTGGCAATCTCAAACACGCGGTCATCGAGCATCACCACTCCGAGCGAACCCAGCGTTACACCGGGAGCGATCAGAATTTCGTCCATGTTGTGGATACGAAAGCGGCCGGTCTGCTCGACCCAATCTTCGATGAAGGGATCGCGCAGAGCGTGCTCGGCCTCAGACTCGGAAAGATACGCGCCTTCGACGATGAGACAATATTCGCGCACTTCTTTGGACTTTTGAGTAGGTCGTTTTTTAGGACAAGAACGCCGCCGGCAGGTGTCCGGACAGAGCCTAATTTACCACTGCTACGCAGAAATAGAAATAGGCCCTATAAGACTTTATAGGACCTATTCCCTTCTTTACTGACCTAATAAGTTACCGGGCCCGCGCGTATTGCCTGTTCAACGTATCGCGCAACCGCGAGAAGTACGAATCGAACGTCACAAAACCGGTAGTGCCCTGGAAGAACGCCCGGCCACCAGTTTCGTGGCTAACTCGGTTAAGTGAACTCTGTCCGTAGCTCGCTGCCAAAAGGCTGCGGCTCGTCAGACCAACCGACGGTGCATAGAAACTGAAGATCGACACACGACGCTTGGTTGCTTCAGAAATCGTGCGGTCAATGTCGAGCGTGTGACCCGCTGCAGTTGAATCAAACCCACGCGACGTGTCCAATCCATCTGAGATCAACAACACCGCATTCGCGTTGGGCCAACTGCTGTCAAACTTCTTCAGTGCTTCCAACACTTCAACGTACGGATTGAAAGCAGAACTACCTCTGCTTGCGAGCGGAATACGCAGCGACTTCGCCGCCTTTTCCAGGTCAGTCGTAAACGGTTGTCTGACCTGCAACGTACCCGTCGTGATGTAACCAACCATCACTCGCGAACCATCCGGCAAAGAACGAATGAAATCCTTCGTTACCCCAAGCTCGTTTCCCACCTGCGGAATCAGATCATCCTGAATCAGCACCGCAAGATTCAAAGGCTCAATTCCCTGTAGACTCTTCTGCTCGTTTTCTTTACTAACACTCGCTTTGGCTGACGCAACTCCGAGCGACGAAAGTGCAATCAAGAACGCAACGGCCCAAGCGAGGACCTTTCTATCAAACATGTGCTTCACTTATCTCCTATTCCAAGGCAATCAGATGCAACCGACAAGCCGAAAGATGGCCGAACAGGTTGGCCACAGATAAACACCGATTTAAGAACACAGATTCACAACAGATCTGGTTTAATCCGTGTCATCTGTGGCTCAACTTGCCTTAACTTTCACCGTCAGATAAATTACTGACTCAACACCTTCGCCAAAAATTCGCATGCCTGAAAGGAATCAAAAGTATGAAAGTCTATCCGACCGAAGCCATCAGAAACCTCTCTGTCATTGGACACGGCGACGCAGGGAAGACGCAGCTCGTCAGCTCGCTTCTCTACGTCGCCGGAGCCACGCCACGCTGGGGTAAGGTAGACGAGGGAACCACTGTTACCGACTTTGAAGAAGATTCCATTGCCCGCAAGATCACATTAAATACTGCACTCGCCCATCTCGAACATCGCGATACAAAGCTTAATTTTATAGACACTCCCGGATACGCGGCCTTCGTGGCGCACGCACGTCCGGCACTTCGCGTCGCCGATTGCGCCATCGTCGTGGTCGACGGTGTCAAAGGCGTTGAAGTGCAAACGGAAAAGACGTGGGCTTATGCCAACGAGTTCATGGTCCCGCGCGTCATGGTGATCACGAAGCTCGACAAGGAGCACGCAGATTTTGGCGCCGCGCTCGAGAGCGCGCAGAAGACATTCAGCCGAGCCATCATTCCTTTCACATTGCCGATTGGAAAAGAAAAAGATTTTCGTGGCGTGGTGGACGTGGTCCACATGAAAGCGTACGAGCTGAGCGCCGACGGTCAGGCGAAAGAGATCGACATTCCGACTGAAGGCCGTGACATCGTCGACAAGACCCGCGAGCGATTAGTCGAGCTCGTTGCAGAGTCAAACGATCAGTTGATGGAGAAATACTTCGAACAGGGAACTCTCGACGAAGAAGACATTCTGCCGAACATCAACAACGCGATTGCGCAAAGCAAACTCTGTCCGGTGTTCGCCGTCTCGAGTATTACACAGGTGGGTCTGCGTGCGTTGCTGAATGGTCTCGTGGACTACGCTCCCGATCCGGCGCATCACGAAGCTGAGTGGGGACGGCAGGTCGATGCGGCTCCCGATGCGGAGCGAATCGGTCGCAAGTATAGCGACAGCGAACCATTCTCTGCTTACTGCTTCCGCACAGTCGCCGATCCATTTGCAGGTCGTATCAACGTCTTCAAAGTTATCAGTGGCCACTTGCAGACAGACGCGAACGCATACAATTCAAGTCGTGGACTATCGGAACGCCTCGGCGCGCTCCACGTGATCCAGGGAAAACAGCTCGACAAAGTTACCGAAGCACACGCAGGCGACATCATTGCCTGTGTGAAGCTGAAAGAAACGCAAACCGGCGACACGCTTTGCGATAAGCAGTCGCCGATTGTTTACGATCCGGTCGAGTATCCGGAAGCCGCGATCGCTTTTGCGATTGAACCAAAATCGCGCCAGGACGAAGAGAAGATCAGTGTGGCACTGCACAAGATCCTCGAAGAGGATCAGGCGCTACACTTCACCCGCGACTCGCAAACGAAAGAGTTTCTGCTTGCAGGTTCGGGACAGTTGCACGTCGAGACGGTGGTCGAGAAGTTGAAGAAACGCTACGGCGTCGAAGTGACGCTGCATCCGCCGAAGGTTCCGTACAAGGAAACGATCACTCAGCGAGCTGAGGTCCAGGGACGCCACAAGAAACAGACTGGCGGTCGCGGGCAGTTCGGCGATTGCAAGTGTGTGTTTGAACCGATGCCGCGCGGCGGTGGATTTATTTTCGAAGACAAGATCTTTGGTGGATCGGTTCCCCAACAGTTCCGGCCGGCGATTGAGAAAGGAATTATCGAGGCGGCGAAGTCAGGCGCGATTGCCGGTTATCCACTCGTGGATTTCAAGGTGCAACTGGTTGACGGTTCGTATCACCCGGTCGACTCTGACGAACATTCGTTCAGGGCCGCAGGACGTAAGGCGTTTCGAGCGGCGATGGAGAAAGTGAAACCATCGTTACTCGAGCCGGTGATGGACGTTGAGATTGCCGCGCCGCAGGAGTATGCCGGCGACATCATGGGTGATCTGAACTCACGCCGCGGACGCGTACAGGGAATGGAGACGAGCGGTAAGCAACAAGTCATCAAAGCCCAGGTGCCGATGGCCGAAATGCTCAACTACCAATCGACACTCAACTCGATCACCGCCGCACGTGGCTCCTTCCACATGCAGTTTTCTCACTACGATCCGGTTCCGGGTCAGCTCGCGCAAAAGATCGTCGAGCAGTCTCGGGCCGAAGGACGCATCAAGGGCGGCGAAGAAGAAGACTAGCCACAAAAGGCACAAGAATCACAAAAGGC
>DASWUM010000118.1:0-73310 GCA_036401595.1 Pyrinomonadaceae bacterium | reverse complement strand
GAATCGCGACTTTTTGTGCAAGGCCGTGAGGAAATGTGCTTGCAGAAAGTCGTTGTGCTGAGATTGCTCAGAGAGGAATTATTTTTTTGTTACGCTAACTGAATAGTCGGCGACGCGTTCGTAAGTTCCGGAGGCTGTGCGACCACGCAGACTCACTGCATACTCACCCGCACTCAAGAGTCGCGATGAGACTTCAAGATTAATCATCCGCGTCTTGCCCGATCGAGTCGTTTTTAGATCACCTTTCGACAGTACATCGCCAGCCGGAGATGAGATCGTGGCCTGGTATGAGGCGTAGTCGTCTGACTCAAGAACAAGTTTAAGCCGTATGGTCGAGGCAGTAGACGGCACGCTCAATACAGGGCGCGCGCCCGGAGCACGTACGGAGTTTGAGAACAGAACTATTGAGGCCGGGGCTGCAGGCTGCGCGGCACTTCTTGCGAGCTCGTCCTTAGTCACCTGCAATTCCTGCTGAAGTCTGACTTCCTCGGCTTTCGATGTTTGTAGATCGGCGGCAAGTTGGTTTGACTTCGCCTGCTGTTCAGCGAGCTGTTGGGCCAATTGTTGCCTTTGTTGTTCGACCGCAGCCCTTTCCAGATTGAGACGATTCTCAGCACGCTGCTGCATCCATACAAGAGCTGGAATGACACCCAGAGCGAGGAGAAATCCGGCGACCAGAACGCCTTTGAATGCAGGGTTCTGGATGAACGAAACTTCAAACAAGTGATCCCACCAGTGTGTCTTCGCCGGCTCATACCCCACCAACTGTGGGTACGCTGACTTTGAAAACAGTTTTGCAAATTCAACTCGTTCCGCAACCCGTTCTGATTTCAACAGCTTGTTCTCAAATCTCTCTCGGTCTTCCGCCGAGAGACTTCCACCAACGTAAGCATCTATTAACTCATCTTCGGCACTCTCGATCAGGTCAAAGACGCGATCGTCGACAAAAGAACGTTCCTCCAAACGAGCGGACTCAGCATCCGATAGCTTTCCAAGTAGATACCGCATCTCGATTGCTTTGTTGTCCATACCGTCCTCAAATACTGCCGTCATCCTCAAAATGAGAGAGCGGCTCTTAACTCGCTTTTAAACAGTTTGCGAAACGCATTTTTTCACACAAGTCTCAAGAGGGTGCCTTATTCGATGAACTCGGATTCTCAATGCATTCAACCCAATGCCCAGGCCCTTGGCCATCCGTCTTCGTCGGCGGATCCTTGCGCTTCCCTCTTCACTGTAATAATCGTGAAGCAGCTTTTGCGTCTCCACCGGCAGTTCTGCAAGGCACCGGTCCAGACAGAGTTGCCGAGGATTCTCGTCGTCAGGTTCAGGTTGTACTCTTTCAGTAGTCTTGATCATTTCATTTTCGAGGTCACGCAATTGTTTCTCTTCGTTCCAAGCCTCCATACGAACATAAGATGCGACCGTGAAAATAAAAGCCATTATCTTAGCGATGATCTCGCCTTCATCAAGCCGGCGCATCACACGGTCCAACGTTACATCGACATAGCGCTCAGCGTCGGTTACTCCGTTCCGCTCGAAATACCTACTCAATTTCAATCTGACGACATCTACATAGATCTTACCGGCCTTATCGCGATCGGGATCAAAGGCCGCGAGCAACTTCTCATACGATTGTTGGGTTGGTGTCCATTTGTCTGGTGAGGGAGATGTGCTCGCCAATTCTTTCGGCTTTTCAGCCGCGGGATGGTTGGGTTGTGGGTCGATGGGGGTCAAGGAAGATAGCACGCCTTCCCTTGCCGTGAGAATCCAGTAACGGCGAATTATAGTACAGATAACGGTTTTGATGTTGAAATATCATCGCCACTCTCCTTGAATAACAAACCCTGCCCAGAAGTAAGGATCATGCCACCGCTTCTGGGTCGAAATAGTGAGTTGCGCCGCGCGCAACGCAGCCGCCGGCTTCTTTGCATTAGTGAACATCTCTTTGTAAAACTCAGTCATCAGCGCGGCCGTCGCCGCATCATTGACCTTCCACAAGCTTGCTACGACGCGCGCTGCTCCCGCATACATGAATCCGCGCGTCAATGCGATCAAGCCTTCGCCTTTGAGCTGTTTTCCCACTCCCGATTCGCAGGCGCTGATCACGACCAACTCCGCCGGCAACTTGAGATCATAGATTTCGTGAAGGCGGAGGTAACCGTCTTGTTTCACACCTTTCTCGTCAACGAGTGAAAGAATGATACCCGAGAGTTCGGGATGCTCCGGATCCGTTATCCCGTGAGTTGCAAAGTGCACGATGCGATATTGAGATAACGCCTCGCTGGTTGCGGTAGCACGACTCGCTTTAAAGTCGAGGGCCAGCATCGTTTGTCCACGCGGCGCAACATCTTCGATCGCCTTCGCTTCTTCCCTGGAATACGGCAACCACGAAACTGTTGTGCTTCGAAGGGATCTCATGACTGACTCTGGCAGAGATTTCACGTCGCTAGTTGGATTAGCTGCGGGATTGCCAGTTAATTTCGCTTGCTTTCCCGCTTCGCTTTGTACGGGCCCGGTTTTTCTCGCGGTTACTCGAGGGTCTGACGAGTCAAAAACCGGATTTGCCAAAACAGCGACCGCGTAAGGAGCAGTCTTGCGTCCCTGAAGCTCGCGACGTTGGACTGCGAGTACAGAAGCAGAGGGAAGGCTAACAATCTCGTGTTCATCTATTAACAGCCGAGAAGTCTTTGCCGCGGTACGTTCTACCGGATCAGACTTTGAAGCTAACTGAAGCAACGCAAACGGTATTAATTGCAAGCCTCCATCCGCAACCACGAGAATTCGTTTCTCTCCGAGCAAAGAAGCAACCGGATCGATCACCAACCGGCTCAACTGAGAGGCCGCTTCAGCGTATTCAATGTTTGCCTTGTCGAGTCGTGCTTTTCTTTGACCAGGTGTTTCTCCATTCACGGACAGATTCCGGGCAGTTAATGCGGTACCGAGGTGTTGGGCTACGAGCTCAATTTCTTCTCGTCCGGGTAATTCCACGGCCTTGATCGCAGCGGTTGTGACAACAAACGCAAAGCTGCGTCGATCGGCGAGTGAGTATTCAAGCAGAAGCGTGTTGTCGTCGAGCAGTTCAGTCTGAATCTGGTTTAAATTCAGCGACTGCGGTTCGGTAAGAGCAGCATACCTCGGACTGTGTTTACGTATTTGCGTGTCGAGATCATCGACCTCGGCGATGAGGACCTTTATGTCAGCCGCCAGCGAGGCGAGGCGATTGTCTGTTCTCGTGAGTGCTTGTGACTGAGCCGGCTTGCGATCTAGAGCAGAAGCCCGTTGCTGCACTTCGTTTTCGTTAAGCAGCGCCTGCCTGGTTTGAGCTTTGCTATTGAGTTTCTCCGCCAGGATTTGTTTCTTTTGCAATAGCGCCGGACTTATTCCCTGACTGATCTCAGAGGAAGTTTCAGCCAGAGCATCAATCAGGCTACGGGCATGCGCTCGTTCGTTGGCGCTTAAAGCATCTGCGATATGCCTGGAGTCGTTGTCGTTGCGATAAAGTTGAAGTCTGACGTCAATGTAGAGCTCAAAACATCGTTGCGTCGTCTCAAAGTAGGAGGTCCGTAGTTGCTGACTGATGATAGTGCCGCGTAAGGCTTCGAATAACGTGAGTGCCTCGGCGCTGACTAATGCCGCTTCGGCAAGCTGATTGAGATCGCGTTTTAAACTGGCGATGTAATAGAGAGTCGTTGCCTCGCCGAGCTTGTCTTCAAGTCGACGGCGCAGTGCTAACGCCTTGTCATAGCTTTCCTGAGCCCTGGGCCGATCGCCCAGCGCCAGATGAGTTTCACCGAGTTTCTGTTCGGCATCGGATTCCTGTTGCCGGTCTCCGACAGCTTCGGCAAGTTTGCGTGCTCCGTCAAACTGGTTGAGCGCTTCAGCGAACTTTCCCTGCCGCCGGTAGACTTCGCCAATGCCAAGTAAAGTGTAGGTTTGTATGCGCGGTATTTTGAGAGTTGGATTAGTTTCAGCAATCTTCCTCGACTGCTCCAGATATTTAAGGGCTTCGGTAAGATTGTTTAGTGAGGTATGAACAGTTCCAATATGTGACAACACATTTGCTTCGGCGCCAGGGTTGTTTAACTCTCGCAGTATGGTGAGAGACTTTTCATAGCTTTCCAATGCTCGTGAGAAGTCATTGAGTTTGCTGTAGAGGTCACCAAGATTAAGAAGAGTTGCAGCCTCGGTCCTTTTAGATAAACCAGTGGCGGCGAGTGCTTCCTGGTAATAATCGATCGCCTGCTGCCATCGTTCCAATCTCTCGTAAGCAAAGGCGACATTATTGAGGCTGTTCGGAATCCGAGACGTTTTCTTTAACTCACGCCACCGCTGCAAAGCCATTTCGGAAAGAGTCAAAGCCTGATGGAATTCGCCGATAGAATCGTAGGCGCCCGCCAGGTTGCCAATAGTAATGACCTCGTTCTCCTGGTCATTCTCCAGCCGCCGTATTTCCAAAGCTGACTTGAAGAGCTCAATCGCTTCGCGACCTTCACCGGTGTCGATATACGACAATCCGAGATTATTAGAAACACTTGCCTTTCCGCGACGGTCGCTGTGAGCTTCAAAAATGCGAAGCGCGTTTCCCAAAAAACGGCGCGCCTGTTGCTGGTCAAACAAACTTCTATAGACTTCGCCCAGGTCATTCGATATCGTCGCTTGCAGTCGCCAGTCATTCGAGGCCAGATCTTTTGCGAGTTCCGAAGCCTGCGAAAACACCTGTCTCGCTTCAGTTGATTCATTCAGGTATCTCTGATGGGTGACACCGATGAGGTGTAGACTCATCACCTCGCCGTGACGGTCGTGCAGCGAATTGAACTGTTCAGCCGCTTCCTTGAATTTCTTGATGGCCTGGCGCCGAATCTCTATCTCCGCATCGCGGGATTGAGATGTTGCCTCGAGCAGACTCTGTCCTTCAGCGAGTGCTTTCTCCGCTGCTATGCGCTTTGCATCGGACGGCTCCTGGTTTCGTACGGTATCAAGCGTTATTTGATAACGGCCCGCAAGTGCACCTACTTCTGGAGAACTCACCTTCACCACATAGTCGCCGGCGGTCGGTGCAATCCCTGAAACGTAAAGTGGCCCCCATGCACCACTCCGACTTTGAGTCTGCACGATTGGTTCGTGCGTGGGACCACTCAGCGCCACGATTACCGCGATACCGAGCTGCTCGACTACGATATGAAAGTATTTATTTTCAGGAATCGAGAACGCAAAAGTATCGACCCCACCCCCCGCCAGTTCAAGAGTGCGAGCCTCGCCTTGCACCAACCTATAGTCCTTCAGACTGGTCCGTGCCGTAACCGGCATTATGGACCAGCCGAAGGACAACAGGAGTAGAGCAGTGCCAACTGTAAGTAGCTGGCTCGTTTTTTTCGGCGTGCGTCTATGCGAATGTTTAATCACGATAGAATGAGAATTGCACCCGCCGGACGGATGACATACGGACTGTTGGCCGTGAACTGGTTTCGGAATTCTGGCCCAATCCCTTTGGGTTCAGAGTTACGGCTTGGTTGCTACCCAGGTGCCATTTTCCTGACCGTCTAAAGCCGCGAGAGAATCTGTGGCCGCAGCGGCTACCGGCACGTCCCCAGTCTCGTTCGACTCGAATCTATCGTAGTATTTCCCCGCGACTAACTGAACAGTGCCGTCGTCGTGGACAAATTCTCCTTCATAAAACCGCGTCACTCCTTCACCCAGTGGGTGTTGTAGGTTCATATAGAAGTGCGAGTTCACGAGAACAACCTGACCCGTTAACAATTCGGTGGTGCTACGTGCCTCCTCATCTCTATAGAAGCCACTTACTATGCCCGTATCAGGATCTCGATGTTTGATCTCGATGTACCCATCCACGCGCATGTCCGCTGATACTTCTCCATCGGTCGTTGGCCTAATCGAAGACCAAACTCCAATTATTTTAGCTACGTCAGGCATAACAGTTTCCTCCTTAATGGGATTTTCCACTTCTGGACAGGGAGATTCTTTTGAGTTGGCCGCCGGTTCGGCAAAAACGGTTAACACTTGTCGAGCAGTCTCTCCTTCGGCCTGGGAAGCCAGAATCGTAATTGACTGTTCGCCGGCATTCACGCAGCGATACAGAAGCTCGTCTCCTCGTGCGAATACGTGTCCGCCAGGTGCAAAGAACTTGAACAAAGTTTTCTTTTCTTTCTTTACAAACTCAGGACTGGCCTGAATAAGAATTTCGTCTCCAACGCTTACCTGCTTGTTGGAAAGTTTGAAGTGCTGCATTTCGCTCATCTGACCTTTTTCCGGTTCCGGATCGCTTGCCATGTCTTCGTCCATTTCGCGGGCAAATTGTGAAACAGACACGGGCGTCCGGCCGACGTTCTGAATAAAAAGTACGTTGTTTGCCCGGGCAAATAACAACACCACCTCGTCAGAGCCGGTAAAAGCAACGTCGCCAATCTTCACCGGCTTGTCACCTATATTGAACTCGCGGCGGCGTTGTATGCCGGGCACTTGAAACTCTGCCAGTAAGCCAAGCAGGAATGAACGAGCTGACGCGATCGAAGAACATTCGTAAGTAAGCACTCTCAACGCAGCTCCGGAGCAGTCCTCGGACAACCAAACAGCGTCGGTTACTTGAAGGGGTTCTGGTGCTGCCTTATAAGACTTAGCCTCACCAGGTTTCCATCCTGTCGGGATCTTTTGACCTTTACCGGCGCTATAGTTCTTTAGAAAAAGCGATTGCTCTGAAGTCGAAGACTCCTCCAGCACGGCTACATTGTTCTCATGCTGATACCCACAGTCTTGCTTTACTGGCTTTGGGGTTTCAGACCAGTCAGAGAACTCATACTCATCGGCCAGGATTCGAAGTTGAGTTGGCTCTTGCGGGAGGGCTCTTAGTACTCCACCACCAATGTCGATCTTTCGCTGTCTTCTCGAGCGCGGGAACTCTCTGGCCTCTCTCCCTCTGCGTGTGGGTCTTATTAGACGACCATGGTAGGCCGTGCCCGTCGGAGATCCCATCGGAAAATTAATTCCAAGAATCGGCAAGAAATTGTCATCGGTTGGATTGCTGTCTCCATCAATCTGAAGACAGGAATCAAAGATTGTCGGAGTGCCACTGCTTGGAAACTTCCATGCGACTTCGTGAAACTTGAACTCCTGCGCAGTGCGAGTCGTCGAACCAATCTTCTGGATAAAATTTGTCTTGAATTCGAAACCTATTTTCGACTGAGTAAGTTCGCATCCAAGTATGTTGGCAAAACTCGACAAGATCGTTGCGCAGTCGACGCAATTCACTGTTTGCCTTGTGCCATGACCATTGTTGAGAGCCTCAAGGAAACTCGTGCACTTGAAGGCATCCATACCCTGAATTGTGAAGGAGGAAGTGCCCGATCCCTGGTCGTTATATTTCAACTTGCTTCCGCCCAGCGAAAATACCCATCGAGTGAGCAACGCTGCCGCATCGTCTACATTCCTGGCACCCGTGGCCGCAACGCACGCGTGCTCGAGCACCTCAGTCCAGGGCAGTTGAAAATCCGCGGGACTTCCCAATTGGCCCCAAGGCTCCTTTGGCGCATCCACCAGCGTATAGATCCGGTGCTGCGTTGTTTGCGCGAAGGTTCCGTCTACAAACCAATCCCAACTGATGTCCCATCGTCCAACTCCGGGACTTCCTGGCGGCGCATCGAGTTCAAAAAGATCGAAGGTCGACAAACCGTTTTGAAATGTGATGGTGCGGGACCGGACATTACCCAACACATTTCCGCTTCTTCCAATTGCATGCACCTCTGCAGTCGTCGGGTCGGCAGCCAAACGTCGGAATTGTGCCTTTATGGTCAGATTGTTAGCTGAAATCTGACGAATGCTATAGGCCGCCGGAGAGTCTTGAGGGAGAGTTGTTCCGCGTGTCCATTCTGGCACCGCGACGTCTTCGGTACCGTTCTTACGGATCGTGAAGGCGTCTCGGGTTGCCGAGACTGGATCGTGATTAAAGCTTATTGCCTCCAGGCTGATAGTCATGATTTACCTCTAAAGAAGTGAAAACTTCGATTCTGGGTCTGAGGTCGTGACGCTCTCTGCACACGTCTTCTATTTATAGTGACTATTAAGGGCAAAACATTTCAGAGTCCCTCTAAGTTAACTTCACCTTCCCCCACAAATCTTTGAATCGCCCAACTCTGGAAGAAGGTGTTCTAACTACCGATAGTGGTGAGGAGCGCCCAAAACATTTCAATTTCGCACCCACGAAAGGTTTTTTGTTCAAACCACACTAAGCGTAGAGAAGCCAGATAGGTATCCGATCGGGGCATGTCATGCTGGACAGCCTAAAGCTAGCTTCAACCTTCCCACCACCTTGGCTTCTCTTCTTTTTTTGCGGGCGTGTCGCTCGTTTGGCTTCCCGGTCCCGCCGTTGCGGGACTGGTGAGCAACACCGGTGTTGCAGCGACTTTCCGTACGGCAAGGACGACTCTCAATCGTTCATTACTCCCGACCTCAGATGGTGTTCTGTTCTCGTGAGACTTCACCCAGGACGTAAAAGGAGAAAAGTATGGCCACGAAAAAAACTCGTAGTAAGAAAGCGGTGGATGCCAGTGCCAGTCGCACATCCTCATCAGTCGACGAAATCCTGCTGGCCGCGATTGAACGCGGAGACGACAGTCTTGAAACCGGCCGCTACTTGATCACCTTTAAAGAAGGTGCGGCCGAGGAGGGTCTGCAATCGTTAGGAACCCAGGGTATGCGCGTAGCTGATGCGCGTGAGTTCAAGAATCAGGAAGCGTTGTTGGAAAGTGTCGGCGACGCTGATGCACTCGTTTTCCCGGAGATCGGAGTTGCACTTGTGAGTGGAGATGCTGCCCAGGAGCGTAGCTTCAGCACTGCTTCTGAGGTCGCTGCAGACAGCCCAATCGAATCGATTGATCCGGAGCTCTTTGTGTTTGCAGAGGGAAGTCCAGGCGAATACCTGCATAGTTTCTCGGCGCAAGGCGAAAATACTTCGAACGAGTACCTCCGAGGTTTCATCAGGGCTACGGAAGCGATTGCGAATGATCTGAGATTAGGAATGTCGGCGATACAACCGCAAACAGAACAAGAGGCGGTGACGGCTTTAGGCGCAACCTGGGGTATCAATGCGTGCAGAGTTCCTTTGAGCACGCGTCATGGCGTGGGCATCAAGGTCGCAGTGCTTGACACTGGTATGGACCTGGGCCATCCGGACTTCACCGGCCGGTCGATCGTCAGTCAACAGTTTGTGGGTCAACCGGTTCAGGATCTCCACAGTCACGGCACACATTGCATCGGCACCGCCTGTGGACCCAAGTCGCCGGTAGGTGTCACGCCGCGTTATGGTATTGCTTTTCGCTCGTCGATCTTTGTAGGCAAAGTGCTGAGCAATGCCGGATCAAGCGTGGCAGGCAGTGTGCTGAATGGCATGAACTGGGCGATCGCTAATCGCTGTGATGTGATCTCGATGTCACTGGGCTCTCAGGCTGGACCGCAACCCTACTACACAGCTGCGGGACAGGCTGCACTTAACAATGGTCTGTTGATCGTTGCTGCCGCAGGTAATGCAGGATCGTTCACCGGCGCTCCAGCCAATTCGCCGACGATCATGGCTGTAGCTTCTCTTGATCCGACACTTAGTCCATCTTCATTTTCCAACTTCGGTAAGGTTGAGATTGCTGCGCCCGGACGCGACGTCTTCTCATCAGTTCCGAGACCCACCCGTTACGGCATTAAGAGTGGTACCAGCATGGCAACGCCGCACGTAGCAGGATGTGCAGCGTTGTGGGCTCAAACCTCCAGTGCATTGCGGGGAGTGAACCTTTGGAATAAGCTGCGGGCGGCCGCGAAGCCATTGTCATTTCCAGCCGCACGAGTTGGAGCGGGTTTGGTGCAGGCGCCATAAAGTCGACTGGGATTGCCCGTTAATATGCACCCGCCGGGAAACAAATTTCCTGGTGGGTGCTCTGGTATCAGCGAGGTGTGAACATGGCAAAACAAAAAAGATGGGTAGTCACGACTTCCGGCAAACAGCCCTTAAGCGACGTCCGGAAGAATCTGGTTGAAAGCGGATTCACAGTCGATCAAGTGCTCGGAGAGATTGGATTGATCATTGGGACTGCAGAGGACGACGTCGCAGAGCGGGCGCGAAAGATCCCTGGAGTCGTCGATGTCTCTCAGGAGGCACCGGTAGACATCGGACCACCCGATGCACCCGTCACTTGATGCCTGAAACCTGGGTAACTTTCACTAATCGCATTTCCTGATAACTCCAACATAAGCAACGAACTTTAACCTCTTGGAGGGATCATTGTTGCGTCCCTAATCCCACTATTCAACTCCTCGCGCGCTGCAGCAAGTAACGTCGTTAACAACATCAACTTACCTGAAATGAAATGGCTGGTTTTTCATATAGTTTGAGGTGCCTTGCAAGATGAATCAAAGGAACCCGTAAACGACAAACCTACACTTCTCAGTACGCTGCTAGTTAATTACCGCTGTAAAGCTTCTACGCAGCCTCCGCAAGAAACTTCGCTATGTTTATTAAAGGGTTGTTGGCAGCAGTGACCCTGCTGATAGCTATCACTACCCAAGGTTGCACGGCTCGCAGGTCAACCGCTCGCAAGACCGAGGGCACCCGCTCGCCCGCCACTTTCAATACGAATACAGCTCGGGCTCTTGGTGCTTCGGGAGAGTGTGATCCGAACTACTCCGGTTGCGTGCCGATCGCGAGTGATGTTGATTGTGCGGGCGGAAAAGGTAATGGGCCAGCGTATGTAAAAGGCCCGGTGCGAGTCATCGGAAAAGATATCTATGGACTGGATAAGGATCGAGACGGAATAGGATGTGAATAAACACCTCATTGAGCACAACTAACATCACTTACTCCCGACACACTCAGGCCGCATGACCGTCGTACTGAGGAGCTTCAAGATTTCCGCTTCAGTCACCGATTGGCCAGTCGTTCGCTTTAGCTCCTTGCGAATAGCTGTCACCACGTTTTCAGAACATAGAACTCCGGCTAATGATTTCGGCGACGTCGCTCGCTTCGCTTGCCACAGCGAATCGATTTGTCGGCGCTTCAGAGATTCTTTAGTCAGGAAGTAAAGTTGATTCGCTTTTTGCGCCAGCGTTTCCTCAGCAAAGAGGTCAACTTCCAAGGCTAAGTCAACAACGATCGGCAGACCGCCGGTAATGTGATAGACCTGCCAAACTGCGCCACTAGTGAGAATGACCCATTCCACACCCTCATTTACTGCGTAGCTTTCAACCTGACGAAGATGTTTGGAAGCCAGCTTCGTAGCCACGCGTTTCACTTCCAGAAATGCAATCAGATCTTTGTCAAGACGAATGCCGTAATCAGCAAATTCACCCTTGACTCTGTACTCCGTGGTTAGCTCGGAATACTTATCGAAACCGAAGCCCTCGCAAAGCATATCGGTTACCAAAAGCCGCGTGTCTCCTTCATTGGCATCTCGAGCGACCAGATCAGCGAGCGGCTTGCTGAATTTCTTGATAGCCGCTTTCATACGCTCGCGTGCCACCATTTCCCATTTGGGAGCTCCAGAGGAAGATTTCTGTGTGGATTTATCAAGTGCGGGTTGTTGATCATTAGGAAGGCTTACTTGCGAAATTGGAATCTCGTTCATATCAAGAAGTCCTTATCTCTCAGAAAACTCTCTCTTGCCAATAATGATAGTCACCACTGAGACATTACAGACTGAGCTTATTTTGGTTTAGTTTCACGCTCTGCACGAGATTCCTGAAGGCGTCCCCATATTCTCCTGACGCAGCTTCAGGCACAACAGTGATGACAAAGAAAAGCTTTCCGTTTGCGAGAACGGCGGTATGGATCGTGACATGCTCTACGGTCCCTTCCCTACCCGTTCCAGAAAGCATCGTAGTCACTGCCCGCCGTTCGTTAATCGATGAATCTTTCGATGGTTCCCGCTTATTGAGATACGCATTCCCTTTGATCATCGCCGTCAGGAAACGCTCGTTTGCCTCTTTAAGATCTGAAGTGCCAACGTCTGTAACGCCGAGCATTGCACCGTGAGTGACCTCCGGACGCCCGCCAATACTCTTGTAGCCGCCCTCAGGAGCAACGATCGTCGAATCGTTCTCAGAAAAGTCTCGCCAGTTGTCGGGAATAGCTATTGTGTAACTCTTAAGTACGCAGAGCCGAGTTTGCAATGACGGAGTTGCAGGAGGTTTCGAGGAAACTGGAAACGCCGCAACTGTCGACTCGCCTGGCTTTGGTTGGCGCCTCCTAACAGGACCATTAGTTTCGACGGTGAATTGTGTTCCCGTCTTAAATTCAAGATCAGGGCCTTTCGTTACCAGGGTTGTAGTAACGCCCAAACCCGCACCCACAGCAGCTCCAACGGCTGCTCCTTGTCCACCGGCAACAGCTCCACCAACAATCGCGCCGATCAGTGCTCCTACTGCGGCCCTCTTAATACTAGTTTTGACAGTGGTCGACTTACTTCGCACCGTGCCTTCATTATCTGCCCGTCCATCATCGGCGACTTTCTGCACATCAAACACTTCGACTACGGTCGCATTGAAGTCGCCGATCCTTCCCTCGGTGGTAATGATGCGATCGAAAGCGAGATCGAGTTTGGAATCCTTGTTCGCCTTGCCAGATCTTTTTACGCTCCGGACGTGCCCTTCAACAACAGCTCCTGCAAACTGCGCCGGAGTGAGGACCTTACAACTGAATTTATCGCCCTTCTGCGCGGTCTGAGTGCTTATCGGAGAAAGCAATTCAACGGAAACTCGCGTATTGGCTGGAATCAACTCTTCAAGTTGCGGCGAGCCATAACACACGACGCAGAATGAAAATAAGACGAATAGTGCGAAAAATGCTTTTTGAGGATATTTGAGAGTCATGCGGTCTCCTTTTTGAGTATGTCAATTCTGAAAATTAAATTGAATTGTTTGCTGGCTTTCAACAGGCTGGCCGTTTCGAGTTGCGGGGGAAAACTTCCAGTTTCTGGCGGCCTCTTCTGAAATCTGACGAAACATTAGTGGTCCATCAAGGGCCTTTGCCGATATCACACTGCCATACTCATTGATCACGACCAGTACGTTGACAATTCCGTTTAATGATTGGCGAGCAGTCCCAGGAAAATGTGGCTTTATCTTTACAAGCGCAGTGCCGGGCGTGAATGACGAAGACTGCTGATCCGCATTCTGCGCGTTGTCCGTTGGTACACTCGCGGACTGCAGCGACTTCCAGTTGATGGCAAAGCTAACTGCTCGCTTCTCATCCTTCCGCCGTATCCTGACAATGATCACATTCCATTGATTTGATGGACCAGGTGCTTCGATCACCGCGCTTTCCGCCACGTTTTCAAGCCGCACGAAATCAACCTGGCAAGGAAATCCGTTAAAGCCTCCAGCAATGTCGTGCGACAGTGACGGTCCACCATGCCGTACATCGATTGTTCCCAGTCTCGTTGAGGCGTCGGCTGTCGATCCTTGAATTCGAAAGATCTCTTCTTTACCTCGCTTCTGAACAAAAAAGCTGGTTGGAACAACTTGTCTACTGAGTGCGCTGCCCGGTGTTGGCTTTGGTTTTGGTAATAGTTCGACAACCGGTTCGAGATACACCGACTCACCCGGTCTGATAGTGATGTCGCGAGTGGCGGTCAGATAGCCGTCTCTCGAGGTACTGACGCGATATGTTCCCGGTGCAATTTCAAATCGATTCAATTGATCTGGGTAACGACCCAGACTCATGTTGGACTCAACATTGAACACTTCTACACTGGCCCCGCTTACTGACGGCTTGACAGTCAAGGTTCCGGGAATGGGTGTTAAGTGAACCGTGATCTCATTATTCCGATCTGCAATCAGCTCGATGGTTTGCGCAAACTCTCGGTGATCGGCCTTGCTTACAGTCAACTCACAAGTGCCCGGGTTGAGTCCGGAAACAATCAGGCGTCCCTGGTCCAACAAGTAAGCCGTCGTTATTTTTTGCTTTCCGACACTAATTGGGCGATCGGAGTTTCGCACCTCGATTTCGAAATGGTTGAGGTAAACGCGACTGCCGTCGGGCAGATTGATGGCGAGTGTCGCTACTTTCGCGGGAGTTAACTCACGCTTTGAACTGTTTGCGTTTCGCTTTCCGTCGTTCGGCCTGGGACCAGGCGTGGGTACCGGAGGAGATGGGTTGTTGATTGGTTGTCGCCCTGTTCCTCCCTGACCATGAGCGTTCGAGAGAGAAAGAACTATAACAACCAGGAACACAGAGATATTTCTGAAAGACAGGATAGTCATTGCAGTCTAGTTCTCTTTGGACGGTGACACTGGCTGAGCATCACGGACACAGCGGAATCCAGTCGCCGAATAATCATCGCCGCCGGACGCCAGGAGGTAGCCGCGATAGGTTGTCGTGATCTGGCTTGTCGTTCCCTGCCACGAGCCGCCACGGACTACTTTGATTTCCCCGATTGGTTTTTCAGGTAACTTGCCGTTGGGGTACGCTACAAGATTGCTGCTGGTCCATTCCCACGCATTCCCGGCTAGATCCGCAAGGCCTGAAGGTG
Organism: Pyrinomonadaceae bacterium; assembly: GCA_036401595.1. Classification (GTDB taxonomy): domain Bacteria; phylum Acidobacteriota; class Blastocatellia; order Pyrinomonadales; family Pyrinomonadaceae; genus PSRF01. The sequence goes on along the minus strand of DASWUM010000118.1, from coordinate 58,788 downwards.
TTTTCCCTTCAGGGAAGCTCCCTACGTTAATAACTCGTTGCGCACTTGAATCACCGGCATTGGCGGATCCCGCAGACCAATTGTTGCCCCACGGATATCTACGACCATCGTTTGATCGAGCCGCGAACTCCCACTCCTCCTCAGTCGGTAATCGCTTCTTTGCCCACTTGGCATACGCGTCAGCGTCATACCAATCGACACCGGTTACTGGCAGCTTCGCAGCCCCAGATGGATAGGAGTTATTTACCCATTGTGGCGGGACACGATGGCCCGTATCTTTCACGAACTGCTGGTACATTTCGCCAGTGACTTCCGTCACATCCATATAGAAAGGTGCAACGGAGACTTTGTGCGCCGGTCGCTCATACTCATCACCGTCGTCGCTTCCCATCACGAATTGGCCACCCGCGATATATGCCATGCCAAGTGGTGCATCTGGTATCGACCTTACAGACGGCCGGTCAATCTCCTTTTTACGGTTTCCATAAAGTGCAAAAACAGGCACAAGGATTCCCGCGCAAACAACAATCGCAATCAGAGCCCACGACCATTTTGTTCGTCGGTTAGGTGGTGGCACTGTGGGTGCTTGCCATGAAGGTGAATACGTAGAGTCGAATTCCGTAGCAGACGGTGGCGCTGGCTGAACTATTTCAGCCGTGTCAGTCGTCGAATCAGTTATTGGTTCGTCGGGATCGGTTGAGTCATCAGCATCCCACTCAAGGTCCACAACTTCTTGATCGACTAGCGTGGGAGCAGTTGCGATCGCAATCACCGCGGGTATCGGGGCCGGCTGATCCTGCGCCTTGCCGCAACGTTTGCAGAACTTGAAAGGAGCCACCAGCGGAGTGGAACACGACCAGCAGTTTGCGATCTGGACGGTAGCAGTACTAGCCGGACTGCCGAGTTGATGTTGGCAAAAGACACAGATGGTTCGCGCCGTCAAAAACTTAATCCCTGTTTCCGGACAATTGTGCTCGACGACTTGACCGGGTGCAGCGGTCTTACAAGCCGGACAATTCGGCGCGATTCCCTTCTCGCTGATTGAGTGAGTTTTGCGATGAACCAGCTCTGAGGTTTCGATACTAACAACCTGACAAGAGCTGCAGAGATAGCGCCGATCAGTCACTCGGTCACAGACTAAGCATGCTTTAGATCGGCCCGATCCGTTTGTGAATTCGGCAGGCCAGAACGTGGCACAGTCACAACAGTAGGTCCACCACGATTCGTTCGGAAATCCACTACCTAATTCGTGCCCGCCCTGCTCACACAGAATTGTTGTTTCGCTTGACGTTCGGAAGCGAAGTTGATGTTCGAGACAATAGAAGAAGGGTGCGTTCGACATAGAGAGGATTTATTCCGAACTGGAGTTGTCGTGTCGTATCACTGCTCCGGGATACACCTGAGTCAGGTTCTGTCCATCGAGAACAACAGACCCGTTCACGATTACGTAGAGAATGCCGTCGGGCTCACTTAAAGGCTCTTCGTAAGTCGCTGTGTCGAGAATCTTGTTGCGCTCAAAGATGACGAGGTCAGCCCAGTAACTTGTGCGAATGAGGCCACGATCTCTGATTCCGAATGTAGCCGCCGGCAGCGAAGTCATACGGCGGATTGCTTCCTGCATAGAGAAGAGACCTTTATCTCGTCCGAAGAGACCCAGCACTCTCGGAAAGGTGCCATAGCCTCGCGGGTGGGGACGAGATGACGAATCATCACTTCTTACACTACTGTCACTTCCAAACATTACGTCGGGATCTTTTATGATCGTTTCAATGTCTTCTTCAGCCATATCGAAGAAGACCATTTGCGCTCCTCCATGCATATACAGGTCAATCACGGTTTCCGCCTGGCGCATCAAGTAGCTCATTGGTCCAGTGTTTGTCGGTCCGGAGAGACTCGCGTGCTGTGAAAGTGGCTTAGTGGCGGTGTTTCGGTCAGTTATTTCAGCGATGTTTAAGCCGACTAACGATTCGTCAGATTGGCAGTAAGCAATTCGAGCAAACGAGTAGTCGGTCCAACCCTCGTCATGAAGCTTGCTCAACATCTCAGCGCGGACGCGTGAGCGAATGGCTGGATCACTGAGCTTACGTTTAGCGCTCGCCAAATCTCCATCCGAGAGCCACGAAGGAAGCAGGACCGCGAGACCCGTACTGGAAGCCGAATACGGATATTGATCGAGCGATACCTTCTGTCCGTTCGCGATCGCTGCCCTAACAATTTCCAGACGTGCTCGAGCGGTTCCCCACTGCGTAGGTCCCTGCGCTTTGAAGTGCGAAATGTGAACGGCCGCCCCTGTTCGTTTGCCAATTTCGATCGCTTCTTTAATTGCTTCAGCACCTTGGGCGCCCTCGTCACGAATGTGAGAGACATAGAGCCCATTGTTTCGTGCCACCGGTTTTACCAACTCGACAATTTCCGCAGTCTTGGCAAAAGTGCCGGGAATGTAGACAAGACCGGTAGACAGCCCCAGCGCGCCATCAGCCATCGCCTGGTCTACCAGTCTTTTCATTTGTTTGAGTTGCTCAGGTGAAGGAGCTGCGGATGTTTGCTTCATAACCGATTGTCGAATCGTGTTATGACCAATCAAGCTTCCAACATTTACTTGACTTTGATTTGACTCAAGCGATTTGAGGAGTTTGCCGATGTTCGGAAACGAACGCCCGCAGTTACCGGTGATGATTGTAGTAACTCCCTGACGAATGAAGTTCGGGGCGAGGAACGGCGAGTTTGTTGGTACGTTGCGTTCGACGTGAGTGTGAACGTCGATGAATCCTGGCGCGACACTTAAGCCATGTGCGTCCAGTCTCCTCTTTGCAGTTGACCCGGAAAGATTTCCGATACAGGCGATTCGTTGATCCTTGATACCGATGTCACTGATGAAAGGTTCATCGCCGGAACCGTCGAACACTTCGGCGCCTGAAATGATCAAATCAAACTGCCTCTGACATGCCGGAGTTGGCCTCCTGAATCGTTGGAACATCAAAAGGCCGAGAAATATCGCCAGCGGGAGAAATGCAAACAGAGTAAGGATGTGAGGTCTTCTCAATTTCAACATTTACCTTTTCAGAACGAACTCGCCGCTGCGCGCTCTTGAGCCAGGGCAAGTTGTCTCCGTATCTTTTCGAGATCCATGTTCTTTGTGCCCGTCGCATTTGGATCAAGCGTCTGAGTGAACTCTGTAATTGCAGTGCGATAGTCTTCCTCTTTCATGGCAATATCGCCCAGCCATGAGTGCGGCCGCGCCCATCGTGGCGCCAGTTGCGCAGCTTTCTGGTAGAACCCTTTGGCTTCGTAGTAGTTCCGCTGCATGAAATATGCAGTTCCCATGTTGTTGTATGGATAGGCCCAATTTGAATCTCTTTGAATTGCTATTTGGTAGTATCGACGAGCTGATTCATAGTCCTTTCGTCCGGTGTAGATAAGTCCAATTCCGTTTATCGGTAGAGGCCATGATGGATCGGCATCGGCGGCACGCTCCCAGGTTGAGATAGCGTTATTCTCATCCTTAGACAGGTACGCTATACGTCCTTCCGCATAGAGAGTTCGAGCTCGCAAACCACCGTCGTCAGGTCTAAGGTCAGTCGCCCACCGCAGTGAACGAGCCGCCCCTTGCCACTCGGTGATTGGCACGTCATCCGATCCCGGAACCATGAACTCTTTGATCATTTGCAGAGGACCGCTCGTAAGCAGCGGTAAGATCCGTTCGCGATAAGGTCGGAGTGTTTGTTCGGAGGCTCCGCTGTTCTTTAGTTGCAGATACAGATCGTGTGCATTTTCATTTGCAGGGGCGAAGAGATTACCAGCCTTGATCGCAGTGTCGAGTCTCTTTTCTACCGAGTTTCCACTCACCGAAAGCGATATGATTACGACGAGAGTGATGCCAAGGGCTGCGAGTCCACCGACGACTCCGAAAATAGGTTTCCAGTGGTAATCCGGAGTGATCGCGTTCGGTTCGGTAGTATTCCCGGCGGTTTCGGTGAGTTCCGGAAATTTGATGTCTTGATGGATATCCGGAGCAACGGATTCAACGGACAGGTCGGCCTCATCGGACTGCAATGGTGAACCGCATCGCTTGCAGAATGTGTGACGAGGGTCTACCTGCGTTCCGCATTTCTTGCAAGCAATAGACGGTTCTTCCTGGGTTTCCAGTCGAGCTTCAGGACCAACCTTGATTTCAAAAGAGCCCGGCTCTATTAGTGCCCAACCGTTCTCTACTTTTTCAATCACTGCGGGACTTAGAACAACAACCTCTCCGGCCACAGCATTATCACAATTGAATAACTCGTAATAACACGCGTAGTAATCCTGCTTCGACGTCAGGTGTGAACGATTAGGAATGGCGATTGGCAACCTCGATTTGCTGCCTTCCAACAATAGGTAGGCACCGCCGGTTGATTCAGTGAGGAGATTCGACTGAGAATTAAATTGGAGCGTTGGTAACTGGCGGCGCATAATACTGCGCAAAGTCCCCACCGAGCACGGAAACACCGGCTCAGGATCGAGCGCCTGATTACAGAACGGACAATCTAAACGGTTCGTGCTGAATGTTCGACCAAAGTCAGCGCAGTCGTGCTGTACATGCTTCGTCTTTGGCTTGTGCAGGCAACCCGGGCAAGAAGGATTTGGCAGACCCTCTGCTGAGATTGAGTATCCCTTGCGCCGGCCAGGCGTGTCTGACTCGACGCTGACGACATTACATTCCTCGCAAAGGAAGGACCGGCTGACTGATCTTTCGCAAACTGGACACTCATCAGTCGCAATGTTCCCTTTAGCAGCGTCCAGTGGCCAGTAGTGCTGGCAATCGCAACAGTATTCCCAGAAACCTTCGCTATGAAAGTCAGTCGACAACGTATGTTTCTGGCTGTCGCATTGGACCACCGATGAAGCAGAAGCAGAAAAACTGACCTTGTGCGTGGGACAATAAACTCGAATGTTTCTCGTCGGAGGAGTGGGGGCAACAGCAACCATCGAATTACCTAGTTTTCATCAGCGAATCGGTTTATTGATCAGCGAACTTCCAGAACGCCTTTTTCTCGGAGTTGCCAACCTCCAGAGACTCTCGACACCACCGCCGGGTCGATGATCCAAACATCTCCGGCAGTGGGACGATCACACTCGTAGTACTTCTGGTAATAGGTGTAAAAGTCCTGCTTGGTTTGAAACTGCGTATAGCGAGGAATAACAAACAGCGGCTGCAAGTCGTCCGGAATGGTGGTGTCTCGAATTAACACCAGTTCTCCAGTGCCACCGGGATCGCTCACGAGAATATCGTTCTGAAAATCTGGTCTGACGATATTGGACGAGCGTTGCATCTTGTTCAGGTAATCACCGGTAGAAATTGGAAACAATGGTTCGACTTTTTCAACTGGTTCTCGAAACGAAATAGGCATCTCAGAGGCAAGTGAACGACCTCGCATTCCATCGTTTGCAGCATCTCTGGCGATTCGCGAAACCCTCTTTAGCTCAAACTCAAAGTCGTTAATTCTGGTTAGCAGATCATTTTGACTGCTGGTAAGTTTTGCCAACTGAGCGGCAAAATCTTCATGCTGCTTTTGAACATTGGAAGCGAGTGGTTTGAGCCTGCTTGCGATTCGAGCCTCGGTCCTGCCGGCTGACAATTTCAAGAGGGTCTTGATTACGAAAACCAAAAGGACCAAGCCAATGATGGCTACGAGAACGATGCCAACGGTTGGAGCCCAATCGAAAATCGCTTGCCATATCCCAGAGGGAGGAGCCTCGAGGTCCAGAGGGATATTGATTTGTGGTAACTGAGTCAGCGCGGAGTCAATTTCTGACGTCGTGTCTTTGAGACGTTTACTTAACGCGACGGAGTCTACTTTGTCTCGATCTTCATCCCTCAAGGCATTCGCCACTGCGCTAAGATTATTGATGGCATTCTTTCTGGCAGTCCTTACTTGCTCGATGATCGAAAGAGATTTTTCGGAACCTGGAACATGACGAAGCGCTGCATCTAATTCGTCCAGCCACTTCCCAGACGGCTCCAACTGGTTAAGAGCTTCTGTTACTTTGTCCGGATTGAATTCCGGTTTCGCTGGTTCTTTTGTTGCAGATGGTTTGGGAGGCGATGTGGAACGTCCGGCAGCGTTGGGAGATGTTTCGGACTGATTGGTACCTGCCTCTACCTTGTTGATCACTGCTTTCGCCGCCTTCAACGAATCGCGAACATCATCACGATCTCGAACCAGTCTCTTCGAATAGGCGGTTGTATCATCCTTTGCTTTTTGTTGGTTATCAGATTCCGAGCCGCCAAACCAGCTACAACCAAACGCGAACAGGCAAAACAACATTAACGAGCAGACCAGCAGTCGACGGATCATCATGAATTTTGTCCTCCCGAAACGCTGCCCCGATAGTTACCGTTCACTTCAGCGAGAGTGTCTAAATAATCTCTGGACGCCTTCTTCGAATAGAGAACCTCTGAGAGGAAATGATTGATTGGGGAGACCTCGAGCCGTTCCACGTTTCCCCGCAACATCGAAACAAACTCTGCGACGCGTCCATTGATATTGGTCCAAGCCTCCTTCGGCATGTTGTCCTGATCCTGGCTTCTTACATTGCCAATCGAGGTGAACGCCTGAAGCACTGTATTAAAGGGTCGCTCGAGATCGTCGGGAACAGTAAAACTTCCATCCTCCACCTGCTCAACACCTGGAAACTTTTCTCTAAAGCTTGCAACGCCCCAGCGTTCGCACCAGCGAATCGTTCGCGGATTTGCTCTACTTAAACTCAGATCTTCCAGCGTGATCCCGGTGTACGGCATAGTGGCGCTCCGATCACCGTTCCGGCGCCCGGTATCGGCATTCAGTGCTCCGAGGGCTACATTGGTCTTGGCCTTGCTAAGATTGTCTTCGTTTAGGAGGATGAGATTCGAGATCCTCAACGCCTCGAGATAAGGACGCTCCTCAGCAGTAGCCTGGCCCACAAGGTTTCCCTTGAGGGTTTTGAGAATGGCTTCTGCCTCTTCTCTGAGACGAGAACTGTCACGCTCAAACTCAGCAAACATCATCAGTCCCCATCCGTTACCTCCGAGGATGAGGCTGATACCACTTGATAACTTGATTCGGTGGTCAACCGCAGCGGCACAAGCCTGCAGCAACGAGTACGCAATGATGTGACGGAAGAACAAGCGAGTTCGATATCGCTGGTAGGAATAGGTACCCATTCCTTTGCGGAGAATGGCCGCCTCGCGTTCGCGAAATTGCTGATCCCCCAATCCGCTGATACCAACTGAATAAACTATGTCCAGACCAAAGCTCGGATCTGCGTTGGTGATCTTTAACTCACCATCGTTGTTGCCCTGCAGCAGTTTTCCAAGATGCTTCTTGAATTGAACCGCTCCCTGAAGGTCAGCACTGAAACTTTTCTTAGCAAACTGAAAGAACGTATTGCCCGCTACCCTGATACTGTCGAGCACGAGGAACTTTCGATCGTGACTAACCGCAATGTCACACGTTCCCCCGCCAACATCGATGAAGACTTCCATCGTAGCTTTGACTCCCACGGCGCCAACCGACTCTGCGATAGCAGTACTCTCGTCGACTTGATCGTCGTAGTTGACGTTTGCCATCAAACTCGCGCCGTAGCAGTAGTAGCGTACTTGTTTAAGGGCGGTCTTAACTTTGGTGTGATAGTTTTCTCGATCGTCTTTGCGAAAGGCCAAAGGAAAAGTGAAGACGTAGTGGTCCACGAGAGCTCGCTTGGTGAAAAAGAGATCTGCATGAGCATAAAGCAGTGTTAGTTCGAGGAACAGTGTTCGCCACGGCTCGGTTCGACCCTCCAGATCCCACTTCAGATTTGAGTGTGCTTTCCAGGTTGCGTTGAGGCTGCCCTCGTAAAGCCTTTGCTCCAGGTCTCGATGTAAGCCCGGAATGTCGACCCTGAACAAATGATCAAGTGCAACGTTTTCCGGTTCCAATTCGTCCGTCAGTCGCGAGTCGCTACGTCGCGAAAGCAGAATCGTGGGATAGAAGCCTTTGGTTGTGGTAGCGCTCCACTCGTAAGGAAAGAACCCAGGCTGTTCCCGGTGTTGCAGGTCACGTCGCATTCCCCAGATTGGTCTAGGCGTTAGCTGAAAGCGCAGAGTTTCAGGTTGACCGCTTCCCAGCGAATAAGCGATGGAGGTGTTGCTGGTCCCAAAATCGACCGCTAACTTCGAATCGAGATCATGATTTGGCGTTTGATCCCCGCCAAAATCGGCGAAGAAGAGCACGCCGCGCTGATTGTCGCTGCTATCAAACAACGCCATCGCACGCGGCTGATTTGGTGAGGCCGAGCCGTACAAAATACTAACGTATTCTTCTTCCTCTACGTCTATCAGTTTTCCCAATTTGCCATTCTGATCCACAAGATGCCAACGACCAGAGTCTTCGCGTGGTCCAACACCATAAGCGGCATACAAGCGCCACTCACTGGATACGCGAGGCGGCCACAGGGCGAGCGAAGATGTCGTTAGTCCTTTAGCATAGGAAGGTCTCGTCTGCCATCTGACTTCCCTTCCCATGATGGGAACGGTCCACTCAACTGAAGATCCTTCGACGTTTGGTGAAACCGAAACGCGATCCGAATCACGCAATAACTCCGGAAAGTGTTCAAGGAGATCACTGGTAACCGGCGCCAGACAGATCGCGATGTCTTTCTCAGTCACAACCGGATCGCGAAGTTCAACTTTATGTACGGTCTTAATGTGAGCAGCGTGACTGTCCGAGACCTTCGGCATTTTGCACCAGTGCGGCGCATTGTTAAGAAAGAGATCTTTGAGCAGAAAAATCTCGTCACCATCTCGCAGATTGCACGTGATTCTTCTTCCGGGCAGTTCGACAACAATCTGCCTGTCATTCAACTTGCGGTACTGATAAGGAGCCGGGCCACTGGGAAGAATGGCGGCCTTCATCCACGGCGTGTAATCCGGCATTCCATTGACCAGATAAAAGATTCGTCCCGGCTTCTCCTTCTCATTGCCATCAAGGCGGTTCGGCTTGCGAAGCGGATACATCTCCAGCAGCTCTTCCGATTCCCATATCTTGAGTCCTGGAACATCCCACCTGCCTGGATCGACGTCGAGTTCGGCAACGATATCCACGCGTCCCTGGAAATGCGCCTCGCAAAAATCAAACAATCGATCTCGAAGACCTCGGCTCAATACCGGTAGTTCAGCGATGGCCCTTAGGTGAGCGTGGAAGTCACGCTCTTCCTTTTCACTTGAGAGCAAAATACGGCGGCTGCGTGTCCATGACAGTCGATTATCTAAAACGTAATCAGCAAGAGTCTTATCTTTTAGCCATCGGGTTCGGTCACGCGCGGGGAAAAAGATGACGGAAGGATAGAACGCACCTACCACGGTTTCGTCATGTTGCAATAACTTGATCGATCGCGGGGGTTCTTCACGAGCACTCGGGTAAGTGCCACTCAGTGCGAGCCAGAGATCCTTATCGTAATGTTGCTGTAACTCAATTTGTTTCGATTCGGTCAGATACAAAATCCCGAAATAATGAAGCAAAAACAGAGTCGCCCATTCTTCAACTGCCTGAGAGACTTCTTCAGTAAATCTTCCTCCCTCAACACCGGAAGTAACTGTGGCCGGCAGATCGAGCGTCTTGCGAAATGCGTATGCGGCGGCCCAACAAGTTGGAAAGGTCTCGAAATACTTCGGATCGTAGTCGGGGCTGGTGATGTATTCCGTGCGAACCGATCTGAACCCACGTTTCTCAGCGACGCCTGCCCCTCCTCCCAGAATTCCGTTGTTCAAGAAGTCCTTTCGATTTCCGTTAACCATGATCGTCTCCTTCCACCATCGGCTTGTTACCGGACACCTTCCTGTCGGATACGCTTGTGCGCACGAGTAAGCAGGTTGTGCCAGATGAGCCGGAGATACTCACCCCTCGTGAACTCCGCGCTGTTTGGACACCACTCACCGAATTCAAATGTCGTAACCCGAATCGACGACTCTCCGAGGTCGAGATCACCACGCGCTTCCTTGCTGAAGAGCTTTCTGGCGGTCTTTGCAGTTACGTCCTTTACGCTACCCGAATCATTTGAGAGATACGGCCAAACCCGTGATGAGTCTTCACCGCTCCAGCCGATAGTCAGTTGCGGATTCGGATCGAGAGTTGTCATGATCGTTCTTGCCAAAAGAGATGCAGCCGCGCTTAGCCGCGTAAAGTCCTCGAGCTTCCGCTCTTCATTGCCTTCATATATCTTTCGCAGTTGCTCCAGCTCTTTCGGAAATCCCTTCGCCGCTATCTCCCAGGGAATTTGTTTGGTCACGAGGTGATGCATCACAGCAGTGGCTAGAAAAACTCGTTCGGGATCGATTTCTGTTTGACCAACAACGTATCCAGGTAAGTCACGCAACCGCATTTTTTCGGAATTCAGATCGGGAGTGGAGGTGGGAATTACGTACGATTCGGGATTGCTGGTTCCTGCCCGCGCAAAAAAATTCAGCGCGCCGAGCGCAGCTACAACCTCAGCAGAGTTCAGCGGGTTACTCTGGCTTTCACCGCCATTACTCCAAACTTTTAACTTGTCTGGTTCAGGTTTGCCGGCCAGGTAAAGCTCATCGAAATAGTCGACACTATGGTCCCGGTAATAGGCGAGTCCTTGTCGAGCGCGGGCTTCCATTGCTTCAGGCTCAGCAAAAAATCCAAGCAGGATTTGTTCGACCAGCTTTCGTTTGTCTTCGATAGTGAGACCGGCAAATGCGGGTTTATCGCCGTGTGTCTTGACGAGGTCGTCAATCTGTTGCGCCGTTGGACTGCCCTCTCGCAGTGCGCCAAATGGAGGCTGCGGCGGTACGCAATAGGGAGTTAAAAGACAGGCCCCCACTCTCCAGTCCCAACTCTGATTCTGACGCTTCAACGTACCCAGATACTTGCCCATGATGGGAACGCCCGAAGCACCTGTTCCTCCGTGCAAACTGCCGCACAAGAAAAAGTTCGTGCTGATATTTTGAAAACCGGTCAGGCTGCAAGCCTTACCGCCGGGAGAATTCTCGTCTCTGAGAGACTCTGCAAATACGGCCATCACAGCGGCGCCGATGAATGGTTTTTGATAAAAACCACGATCGATCTCAACCTCGAGATCTTTCTGTTCATAGAAGGGGGCGAGGAACGGAAGCGAACTCTTGATGCCTCCGTATCGGGAATCGAGAATTCCTCCGAGCTTCTTGACGTTGTTGTCTGAATCGGTGGTCCGCGGCAATTGCAAGGGATCGAGATGACGCACGTGGGTATCGATATCCATGGCCCAACGACTGCTGGCTAAACCCGCACTACGACTCGCACCATTCAATAAGCCCTGGAGCTCTTCGTAATCTTTGATCGCCTTGCCAAGAGACACAGCAGCTCCCGAATTCCTGTCAGGATCGAGACGCCAAATTTGCAGCGAATCTCCCGCGCTTGTCAGTGTTCCATTCTCCTGGCGAGTCGGAAATCCGATAGCTAAGAGACGTACCAAAGCCTCTGCCACCTTGGTACCGCTACCACCAACCGCGATAAAAACGTTTCGCATGCTGCTCCTCCGTACCTATAAGATCTCTCGGCGCCATGGACTCAACAGGTGGCCCGTGAATGCGAACACCACATAAAGTAGCCACGAAAAAACAACTCCCTTTAGCAGTCCTCCAAAGCCGACGTAATTGAAGAAATTCCTCACCGAATACCAAATGATGACCAGCGTAACGAGTACCGGAAGCAGACCAATGATAAATAAGACAACCGTCTGCCCGCGGCTCCACGCCTTCTGCACAATATTTATTGCCAGGTATTTCTTCACCCACTTGAACACCAGCACGAAAAGCGAAACAACAATTGCTACAACCACGGCTGTAATCACCCAGTTCAGGGCGGTGTCTTCGCAGCCTTCGTCATCACACGAGTCGAGGAACAGTTGGAGAAAATCGAAACTCTGAAGCAAGAAGGAGAGCATGGCTGCTTATTTCCTTTCGTTAGTGTGGTACTACTTCGGCCCAATGCGAATGTGGGCCTTCGCAACGATCTGGTCCTTCATCTTTGAGGTGTTCCAAAGACCCAGCAATGCTGTTTCCAGATTGAATGTTCGATTTCCCGCGTCGCGTGTTGTATCGAGGTCCACAGACCAATCTCTGATCCATGAAGGTGTAGTTGTTTGAGTCAGGTTCAGCTTCGCCTTGAGCACGTAAACGCGCCAGCAGGGATCCTCACTCCCGCGTGGGAACTGTGCCGTGACATCTACCGTCACCTGTCCAGGACTATCTACATGCGTGCGGAGGATTTTGATTTCGGGAAATCGCTTGCCGGCCGTCTCGTTTTCAGGAGGATAGATCGGATCCACATTCCAATTGAGCAACTGTGCCAGTTCTGCTTCACTGGCAGTGTCGAGTGCATGTGCGGACCAGGGAAGCTTTGCAACCACAGAAAATGGCTTCGGCCCAGACTTCTCGGTATCGACATCGACCTCAATTGTTATTCGTGAAGGTGGTCCACCACGATCTTTATTTCGCGCGATAAAGGATCTCGCATCCTTGTCGACCAGGACGTCGAAATCTGTTGCGCCACTCATGTAAGGAAAAGAAAGATTGAGTTCGCGAATAGGCTCAGAATTAGACACTAGCGGACGAAGTCGTTCCTTCAATGAGTTCACCAGGGAATCAAGCGCATGCCGGTCGGGCGAGAAGATGTAGAGGTAAAAAGGACGAAACGTCGTTGGGTTTTCCGAACGTGTTTCGTACGAAATACTTCCTTTGCTTACTTCTGAATAAACCTTACCTCTGAAGTCCGCGCGAATTCCCAGAACGCAACCTCCCCAACCCTGGTTCAGCAGTTCGCCGATCTTTTGTCTCACGCAAAACTGATCCGAACCGGCAGTACAATCGTGAGTTGCGCTTCCCTGCCTGGTTGACTGAACACCGTCAGTCACGAGTATGTGGAATCGTGGGATCGGTTTATTTTCAGCGTTGTCGCTGAGGGATGCTTTGACAGCATCCCGCTCGCCGGAAGACTTCGCCTCGGCTTGTGAAGGAAGCGCGAACTTGCTTATTGCGCCGGCTAGATTTGTTTCGCCTCCTCGATAAACACCCTGATCCTGCGACGCGGTAGTAAGCTCCATGTCACTCAGCGCTGGACCAACATCTGCAGCGATCCGGCGAACCAAGACCTTCGCATTCGAATTACCGAATGTGCCGGTGGCATAACGAAGCTCTCGCAACGTTTTTCCAAAAATCGACTGTCCGTTCGCGGATACGTAACCTGCCATGCTGGCGCTGGTATCGAGATAAATAACAAGCTCATCTGTTGTGCTCGACTGCGGTTGCGACGCTTCCTCATTGCCTGTATGCGGTTCGTATTTAAGCGCCTGCTTCCACTCGGGCGCTTTCTTGCCGCAGCTTGTGCACGCGATTACAGTCAGGACGACGACCGCTTGCAACGACAAACACAGGCATCGTTTGAATTCGCTGAGTTCGAGTGTCCGTTTTCTTTCTAACAAGCACGACTCCTTGACTTACGTCGTTGATATGGAGACCAATCGGTTTTGCTCGTACTCTTCAAGGGGTTGGCGGGGGAAACAAAACATTCGCAGGCATTTCCATCTTCACCACCAACACCTCTCCTTTTCGAGTAATCGTCATCTTGCGAAACTCACGAATTTCCTGCTGATCGCGGACGTCAAGGGCGGCAAGCTCAGATAACCCTTTCATCGTATTCAAGGACCCGCTTATGAACGCTGCGGATTCCTCGTCGCGCATCAGCACGCAGAGTTCGACCGGATATCTTTCGCGACTGCCCTGGTCCAATGTGAAAGCAAAGCCTCGAGCTACGTTTGCTGCTTTGAGTAATTGGCCAATTCCACCCAGGTTAAAGAAAGAAAGCGCAAACGATGTCGCGGTGAGTGCAGCGTCCGCCATATCGAGAGTTCCCTGGGGTATCAATAGAAATGCTTTGACAGGCTTGCTATCGGAAGTGGAGATTCCTGAATTGAGTCTTTTGTAAGTTGGAGATGAGAGGATGCTCTCCGGTGCGTCACTCCTTGCCCGAAAGACACCCAGCGCAGCATCGCGGGTTCCAACGAACAAAGTCCTGGAAGATGGCAAGGCAATGTACTCGGGGGAGCGCACGTAGACCTTATTTCCATCCAGTGACTCTTCGGTCCAACCGTACCTCTTCAACTGAGCTTGAACGTCCTTCGGGTCAAAGTTACCTCGAAGCAACAATCCCGATAGCGTTTGACTATCAACGCCAGTGAAAACAACTACGGTCCGAATTGATTCGTCGCTGATACCGAGGCGTTGTAGCGAAGCTTCCAACTCTTTCGCTTTAAACAGCCGTCTGAAGTCGTCGTCCTTTTTGGTCACCGACCAATCAACGCTCAAGATCGCGCAACTGGCTTGTGGAACGAGGCGAAATAAAGACACGTTGCGGTCGCCACACGAGCTAAAGACAAGCGCAAACAAGCAGCCTGCCAGGGTGGTTCGAAACCGGTTTTGTGTCGCAATCTTCTTCATCTTCGAACTCGCTAATCAGTTCGTTGCGTTTTCACGAAACGAAGGCAATGCAAAAGCCCAGTACAGAAGGCTCAACGCCAGCCACAACCAGAAAACCAGGTAGAGTGCGGGCCCTCCACGATTCCATTCGCTTGCCTCTTTCCAATGCCCGCTCGACATCGCACAAAAACTTCTCGTCATTCCACAAAGTGGACATCCAGAACATTGGCGAGCCGGAAGCCAGGGATGTCCCTCACGCACTACTCGTTCGTATGGAACAAAAGATCCGGTCAACGTAATCGCCATCAGAACTGCAAGTACTAACAACACCCAACGAATTGATTGCCACCATTCCGCGGCACTCGGCCAAACCAAAGAGAAATTGTCCTCGTTTAATTGAGTCACGTGAGGACTTCTCAAAGACACCCTCCTCCCAGAATGAGCCGAAAGACGCCTACGATGTCGGCGATCAGCGTCATTACCAGGCCGAGGATCGCTGAAGTTCTGGCAGCGTCCGACCTCGCAGAAGCAATCGCCACGATTGCGAGAACAAACGTGACAAAGCAGAATGCGAAGTTGGCGTAATTGACCCATCCCAGACACGGAATAAGGCCAATCAAAGTTAGCGAGAGAGCTACGATTCCCATGGTCCGAACCGCAACCGGCAAACTGCTTTCTGGTCCAGTGCCAGACGCCGGCGCTGCATACGGCACATACTGAACCTGGGGCTGAACCGGCACTTTGACGAGACTTCCGGTGTTAGCTGGAGCCGGCGATACAGGCGGGCTCTGCATCCAGGAATGTGGCTCTATGGTGGGCGCGGATTGTTTTATCGCAATGCTTTTGGCCGCACCACAAGCAGGACAGAAGTCACAGTCTGATTCCAAAGGAGCACCACAACGTGAGCAGTTAGGGTTCATTGAGTTCATACGACAACTGAGTATTACCCGGCTGTGTGTCGTTCTCGTCTGAGGTAATCAGTTGAAAGTGGGAAAGCAGACACGGCAAGTTTTGCCGGGGCACACAATCACTGGTTTCTAGCGGTTATGGTTTTGCCCTGCGAAACATTACGAGCGATGTGAAGGAGGATAGGAAATCTGTATACGGGTGGTAAGGAATTCAAATCTATCCATTTACATTGAAGCTGTATTCTTCGGTTGAGCTCACCGCCTTGTTGGAGTCGATGCTGCTCAACTCGATCCGATAGGTACCGCGCTCCAGGAAGTGCGCCGGAAGAAGTATCCGAATTGTTTTTTCCCCGTCGCCTTCAGCATGAAGATTATCGAGGGTAAATGGCTTGTCGTCGCCGAGTCGTTGTATTGAAGCTCGGTAGCTGGGGAAATTCTCCCGTTGTATCCACGCGAGACGCAGTTCCATCACCTGAGAATTGTCCTGCAGCGTCAACTCTCGCTGTTCGACGCCTCGAACTGATACGGGTGCGAACTCCTGTACCTTCACTTGTGACGGTACTTCACGCAGGTTTGCTGGATCATTGAGGCGGACCAGTTCCTCTTGCTTGACGAGATGTTCCTTGCTTCCTTCATCGGGCCTGCGACTTAACCAAAAGGCGGCGATTGTGATCGCGACCATCGACGCTGCCGCGATCGGAATTACAAAGACTGGTTTCAACTTAATTCCAGCAAATAAGCGATTCCAAATCGAGATTCCCGCAGGATTAACGCGCGGGGTATTTGTTTCTTTGACGGCCCAATCTTTGACTGACTTCATGATTCGCAATTTGCGCTGGTCCGTGGCGGATTGCGCATATTGCAACAGAAAACTTTTCCTGTCTTCAGTATCGAGACAGTTCTCAATATAGTCTTCAATTAGATCCTGTTCCGCAGCGAGGATCCTTTCTTTCGATACCGGGTCAGTTATGAAGAGGCTTTCAATTAATTGCCGCTCTTCACTATTGGCTTGACCCAATAGAAAGCGTCGCAATAACGCATCAGTCACTGGTTGCTCATTCATGGGTCATCCTCCCGACGCCCCACTCCCCGATAACAATGAATTTTCGGGCGATCCGTTTCATTTAGTCATCACATTTTCCGATTGAGACATCGTTCAATACATTGTTCCAGAGTAAGACGAATTCGATGAGCTCTTACTCGTAGCGTCTCCACTGAAGTTCCTAATTGTCTCGCCAACTCCGTTCGATGATCGATCTTAGCCTGCTTTTCTTTGGCGTAATAAGCCAGAATCAGTTCACGACGATCACCGTCCAATTGTTGTAAGCAATGATGCAGACAGTCTTCACGCATAGCAGCGGTTTCGTTTTCCACCTGACTTGGCACTGCCGGCAGTTCGGCTCCCTCAAGTGGGACGTGAGATTTGATCTTTTTTGGGTTTTCTTTGATTAGGTTTCGCGCGACGCCGTAAAAGAACAGACGTGGGTCGCCTTCGTAGGTTTGCCTCAGATCGTGAACCTTGCGCGCGACGCGATCGAAAACTTCATCAGCCAGCCATTCCGGATCATTACAACGATTCCAGGCGAATATTTTTGTGAGGTCTTGACGGAGCTGGACGTAGATATTGCCGGCTACCTCGCGATCGGGATCGAACCAGGCGAGAATCTCATCAAAACTTTCGGGTGGGAGTTCCGATCCTCGGGCCATTCGTTAATAGTAATGCGTTTCAAAAAAAACCATGGGGGAGACGCGTCGTTGTTAATGCAACTGTGCAGCATACGACGAACTTCGCCGTTTCCAAAAAGCTATCAGAACTACGGAAACCAGGACTAGAAATGACAAAAGTACTATACCGGTGCGTACCCACGAGTGGCTCTTAACCGAAATCCGATTTGTGTAATCACCTTGCAACACGAATCCCGCCCAGAAATACGGAGCCTTCCACTGTGTTTGACGTTTGATCTCAAGTTTCGCAGCTCTGAGCGCGGCCGATGGTGTCATGCCCTTTTGTAACATTGAGTCGTAAAGTTGGGTCATCAAGGCAGCCGTGGCTCGATCGTCAACCTTCCACAGACTAGCAATCACACTCTTCGAGCCGGCCGAAATGAAACTATGCGTCAGGCCTACAAGTCCTTCGCCCTTAACATCTTTTCCGAGAGCTGTCTGGCAAGCGCTCAAGACTGTTAACTCTGCCGATAGATCTAAACTGTAAATGTCATACAGCGGCATTAACCCGTTCTGCTCGACACCATTCCGATCTACCATAGTTAAAACGATACCAGAGTTTTCCGGATGTTGACTGTCGAGCAGCCCATGCGTTGCAAAGTGAAGTATCTGGTATTCGCCCAGCGCAGGACTCATTGCGGTTTCACGGCTGGCGTCAAAACCTTTGGCCACAAAACTGGTGCCGCGAGGTGCGGCTGCCGAGATCGCATCAGCTTCCTCCGAGGCATGTACCAAACGTGCGAATCCGCTGCGAACCTCTTCATCCAGAGATCGAGTAACCAGTTCCTGCGAATTCTGATTCGTTAGGTCAGATACTTTTGCAGAGTAGACGTCCGAGTGTTGCACTCGATCGTCATTGCGGCTGAAAACAGGATCTGCAAGGACGGCAACGACTTTACTCGACGATGGGTTTGCAGTTCTGGCACTACGAATAGCGACCAGCGTCGACATTGAGGCTGCTTCGACGATTTCATGCATGTCCAAGAGCGTGAGTCCGGGAATGGATTCTGGCCCAGGATCGGCGTTCTTGGCGAGCGGCACTGGAAGCGCATCATAAGGAACGTATCGCAACGCACCGTCGGTAACCAGCAAAAGTGTTTTGTTTCCGAGTTGCTCCGCTACTGGCTCAAACAACATCTGGCTCAAACTCTTTGCCTTTTCTCTGAGTAGATCATCTGACCTCGTAACTTCGACCTGATAGTCGCGATTTACTTTTCCGTCGGATCCCTGGCGCGCCGTAATCAACTTGTAGACTTCGCGGGCGGCGTTTTCAATCGTTTCGCCTGGCGGCAGCTCGTAGCTCGCAAAGGAATTTGCTGTCACCGCCCACAGGTAACTTCGTTCTTTTCCGAGCGCATAGTGGAGTAGGATAGTATTTCCATCGCGCAACTCTTGCTGAATCTGTTTCAAATTCAAAGGGGTAAATCGTGCCAGAGACGTGAGATGTGGATTTTGTTCCCGCAACTGCGACTGAACAGTCTGGTACTCAGCATTGAGTTTGGTTATTTCGGCATTGACTTCATCAATCTGAGATGCGTCTGCATTGTTCAACTGTAATTTCCAGTGATATTGGATCCGTGCTCCAATTAATCCTCTTAACTTGCGTTCACGAGCGACGAGATCGGCAGTAGCTCCTTCACGAACACCGGTGCGCGACTCGGTTAGAAGATCAACCAGAGATCGCGCTCGGCTCTTCTCACTGATTTCGAAGGCCTCCTCGGCGTAGCCGGCTCCAGGGTTAAGTTTCGAAAGTTGCATCAAGATCTCGATACACAACTCATAATGTTGCTGTACTCCGGAGAAATAGGAAGTTCGCAGATCCGGATTCTCGACATTGCTGCGCAGCGTCTCAATATCTTTCAAGGACCGTCGAATGAAGGACAAAGCGGCTTCCGACTTCCTCGCTCTTTGAGACGCACGAGCAAGATTGAAAACCGTGTCGATAATGATGCCCTTATCACCGAGCTGCTCGCTTAGCTCCAAGGCTTTGCCATATACCTTGAGGGCATTCTCTGCCTGTCCCAGGCGAAGTAAAACGTCCCCTTCCCTGTTTAGAACTAATGCCTGTCCCTGACGATCTCCAATAGACTCGTAGAACCACTGAAGCTTTTGCAGCAGTTGTAGCGCTTTCTGAGAATGCCCCTCCGCTTCGTACACCTCCGCAAGCTCACTCAGAGCGTTAACTTCGCTGCGGGCCTTTCCGGCAGCGCGGCTCTCTTTCAGACAGCGCTCGTAAAGCGACCGAGCCTCGGCAAATTCTCCGAGCAGGTAATGTGCCCTGGCTACCTTGGCCATCGTCACCGTAGCCATATCCTGTGCCCCAACTTCCTGAAAAAGCTGGAGCGCACTTTTATAGTTATTCAACGCGATTGGAGCTGCTTTCAAATTCTCAAAAGCCTGGCCCAACGCGTTGAGCGAGATGGCCTGGCTGTGCCGGTCTCCTATTGATTTAAAGACCTCACTCGCCTCGCGGTACAACTTAAGGGCGCCGCTTTCATCACGACCCAAAGAGTGAGTCAGTCCGAGACCGATCAAGGCTAAACCTTCGCCGGCCTGATTGTTGATTTCGTGGTATAAGCTGCGGGCTTGAGAAATTTCCTCCTTTGCCTTGTCAGGCTCACCCAGAGTTCCCGCTATGTTGCCGGCAAAGAGATGTACCTTTGCTCTTCCTTTCCGATCGTCGTCAAAGAGTTTGGCGACGCGTTCGAATTGGCGTGACGAGTTGAGCAAATCACCTTTAGCATAGGTCACTTCTGCCAGGTTGCTAAGTGTCATGGCACAGGCATTCTTAGTGTTTGCATTCGTAGCTTCGCAGCCACCTAACAAGCTCAACGCCTTGTTAAGGTAATCGCGTGCGAGCGCGTTATCACCAAGATACGACTGTAACAATCCCAGTTGACTCAGTGCCCGGGCCTCTCCCAGATGATCATCAGCCTTTGCGCCAAGGTTCGCTGCCGTCTGGTAGCGATTGCTTGCCTGTGTGTACTGACTCAGGCTGAAGAAAAGATCACCAGATTTCAGTTTTGCGTTTGATGCGCGGGCGAAGTTCCCGGCGGCCGCCCAGATTGTCGCCGCTTTATCAAAGCTTTCCGTTGCCTCGCGCCTTGCCGGTTCGGTCCAATTCGTTCGCAAAACTTCGGCCTTTGAAAAAGCCTGTTGAGCTTCGCTGTCTTTATGGCTCAGCGTCGTAAATGGCGCAAAAGGATGGACGCTAAACCCATATCGACGGCTCTTGTCTCTTTCTCGCGATTCAATTTCGATTCGGTAAGTTCCAGCCAACTCTGCCTGAAACGAGATGTCGACAACTTCAAAATCCTGGCTGGCATGTTCCAACAGCTTTGTGTTGGACGGACCATATAACACTATCTTCAAAAGCAGATCGCCTTTGTCGATTGAGAAGCCAAGCAGTTGGCCCCGTTCAATATTGAGCGCGAACTCTTCCTTACTTCCCGCAGCAATCTCACGACTCTGAGAGGAACCAGGCGTGATAAGTACCGGTCCATTCGTGTTGGTCGACGAGGTGATACTCGATCGCACTCCGAACAACGAGAATGCGACCAAAAGGAGTAAGACGCTCAGGCACAACAATGTTATGCGTTGAAATCTGCTTTTCGTAACTCTGCTACGACTTGCTGGTAGCATTTAGCTTTCTCTCGTGGAACATTGTCGTGAACCCTGAGTTTATGGAGGGCACGAGCTATCGCCCTCAGTTGAGGTAACGAGGGAGCGTTTATTTATCACGTATGCCAGGTAGATTCAATCAGCAAAGGCAGACACGCCAACATAAACCGGGCAAAACTGAGAAGGTAGCCCGAAATGGACTACCTTCTACAAGTACAAGGGATAAAGGTTTATTAGCGGCCATCTCGAAGAGTCTTGCCGCTTGCGCCTGAAGTCTTGCCGGACTTCGCGCCGCCTTCCCTCCAATCTAACAAGATCCCCGCTCTCGTACCGACCGCCTTCGAACTGGGCTTTCGAAGCGTTGTTTGCTGTGTTACTGGCGAACTTTTAATTTGTTTTTTCATGACTAGAATCCTCTCCTTTATTTGAGGTCTCGAGGGGCTGCAGTCACTCGACACACGTCTATCCAGTCGGACGCGTTTGATGCCTTCACCAAACGGCGCCTGCATTCCGACATCTACTTCTGACTCGAAACTAATTCTCGGTTTGTAGCTTGTTTATCCTGAAGTGATTGTTTCTTGAAGACTCTTTCTGACCCGGTCCGTCTGCTGTACCGGATGATTCTGGTGGTTTCGTACGTGCTGATTTCAGTTACTGATCTGACTTCGGTTCTTTCACAAACCAAATCTGTTCTCGTCCGGCAAGGTGCCCTCTTGACACTGGACGGATTGATTCTGGGAAACGATTGTTCCTTATTGATGCCGTCGCGTACGAACAGTTCAATTCCGTGTGTGCGAGGCATCTTAGTTAGGCCAAGTTCCGCTTTAGCAGATTGAAACGCTTCCTGGATCGACTTACCGAATCCAAGCGCACGATAGAAGGCTCCCGCAAAAGCAACTCCTCCCTTGTCCCCAATTCCTCGTCCTGTACCAACGGAATAGTCGATCACCTGCGAAATCGAGAGTGCTTGTGACTTCGTAAAACAGGCATTCAATAGGACCAGTCGCACGTGTCCGCTGTAGAGAGCAAACATGTCGGCCAAACCTCGCTGGTCAACCGTCTTGCCTCGGCCGGGCGTTCCACCGAGGATGATCTTCTGCTTTTTGCTGCCGTGACCACTGAAGTGAACGATGTGTGGTCGATAAGTCAACAGAAGGCGTTGAAGGTCGACTGTTCTTGTAGCGGCATGCTTGTGCAATTCGAATTTATCGCGGTAAGGGCCTTCCTGAATGCGTTCAAAGATTTCTCGAGCTTCTTCATCGACCAGAATTCGGCTGGTCGTCCATGGGTTTGCTGATAAGAAGAGTATCCGGTTTTTTTCCGTCATTTGTTTCACCCCAAATGACGTGGCGCGGGAACGGGTAAAATCTCGTCAGGCTGGTAAGGTTTTTTCTGATTGATCGATTACTGCGCCGTCGCAACCGAGAGGGCGAGGTTCTCGTTGGTCCCAGCCAACATTCGGGGGTTCTGTGCGGAATTGGTTTCCAGTCTCACATTTTGACGAACATACCGGAAAAGTTCGCCGACGCTCACAAAACGATCCCGGTTTGCGTCTGCGTCTCCTTTTAACCCCTGCAGGAGATAGAACGTAAAGACACCGTGACCATTACCCCACTTCTGCGATTCGCGTGAAATCTCATTCACGTCGCTCGAAGTAATGATGGCGCGACCTTCTTCCTGATAAAGCCACTTCTGCAAATACAGATTAGACAAGTTATTGCCCAAATCACGCGCTCCTGACGAGAGGCCAGCACTATGGCAAGCGTCCATCAGCAACACTACTCGTTTTGATCTAACGTTTCGATCGATAAACCCGCGGAGCATCGTCATCGGAATAGCAGTGCCGGGCATGTCGTCGATATTAGTGTCGTGCGCGATGATGTAAAGATCCTGGCGTACGAGTGGATCTGGCGCACCGTGGCCCGCGAAAAAAATCAACAACAAATCGTCGGCGCCAGCCTTTGAGACAAAGTTTGTCAAGGCATCGCGAATCCTTGCGTTCGTTGCCTGCTCGTTTGTGAGGTACAGCATGTCTTGGCGAGCAAAGCCACCAGCCGCTGGTTTCTGTAAAAACTCGTAAATGGCTTTTGCATCCACATCGGCAAACTCGAGGTTTGGTATTCCCCTGAGATTGTTCTTGTATTTTGAAATGCCGATGATCAAAGCATATTTCTTCCCGCTTACAGGTGTAGCAACTCTACTCTTGACGGAAACTACGGGTATCAATACTTTCGTTCGTGATCCAGCCGTGTCTTCAACATCAATCACAATTTGAGTCTGAGAAGATTGAACGCTCTGTGTCGTTTCAAATGTGACGCCACGCGCAGTTTCCTCGACGCGCGCCAACTGCCGGCTTGCAACCTTGGGCTCACGTTTGAACGGTACGTTTTTTCCGTCAATCGACACGCGCGCTATCTCACCTTCGCTGGTTGCGATCCCGTTGATCCTAACCGGCATAGTTTTCTTCGCTGGCGAGAATTCAACTGTTCGTTGTGGTTCGAGTAGAACTACTGCCGGAGGACCGAACTTACTTCCGGCGGCCACTTGCGTTTCATAGGTGAAGTCGTCGTTCCAGTTACCATTTACAGTTTTGATAACGAAGCTTGAATAGTAGGTTCGGCCACGTCTGTTTTGAGCCCACACTTCCACGGTGTTGCGACCGGTAACAAATTCGAAACCTGGAAATCGATTCAGATCCAGCTTGACGATTTTTCCGCGAGCACCGTTTAAGACGTCGGAAATCGGCGCCGCTGCCTGACCGTTCAGACTAGTTCTGATTAATCCGTAATCGATATTGGCAGCGGCTGGATTGAGGATATGGACCAGAACCTGACTAACACTCGGCGATGGAATCGTAATTTCAGGTTGGCTTGACGGCGGAAGCTGAAGGTCCGGAAGTTCTACTTCAAAAACCGCTGGTGGCGTGACCGTTTGCGGCTGCGTTGATTGCGGTATGAAGCCCGGAATGAGGAAGAGGACGAGACATAGATATCTCATCCTCTTCTGATAGTTTGTCGGGGAACGGAGTTTCAAGGTTTTCGTTTGTTATTTGTCGGCTGCAGCGTTTGCGATGCGGGTTCAATCCGGGGTGCGGATTGCGTCGCCGGCGAGGATTGCAGCGCCGGTGTGGCTAAGCTACCAAAGGCCATTTTCTCCAGCTCCAGACGTGTTGGCGCGGTCCAGGTTTTCTCGCCCAACAGTCGCATGTAACCATAGAGCACATCAAGATTGGGGGGTTGAATATCGGAGTTGATTCTAGCAGTCGCACGCTTGCGCCCGAAGTCAGTTATATAATTCTGCAACGCAACTATTGCTTCGGGGTAAGTTGAGCTGTCTTTGTTATCCATCAGCAACAGTGCTCGGTGGAGTTGAACTTCCGGAATTTCGTGCCTGACGTCGAGTGTGATTGCCTTTAATAATGAGTGCTGCGCCAGATCAAGTTCCTCTTTCGTGCGACCAACCTGCTTTAGCACTCGGCCATAATAATATGTCGCTAACGGATCGTCCGATCTGAGCATGACTGCTTGCTGCAGATTGGTTTTCGCCATTTGGAACATATCGTAGTAAAATGCTTGAATGCCGTTGTCGCGCTTGAGATCAGCCATGATCAGATTGAACTCCGGGCTAGTCCCCTTGAGCTTGTTAGCTTTCAGGTTTTCCTGATATTGCGCTTGCAGCGAACCGGCGATCATTTTCTGAGCGTAGTCAATTCGCTCTCGGATTCGGTCTCGCGAACCCAGAAATCCGAGCTCTGTTCTATTATCAGCCCTCGCTACCTTTGCCATCGCTACGTAAAGGCGCGGTACTTCCTGAATGTCAAAAGACTTTCCGAGAGTGGCCTTCAACGCAAAGTCATCGGCTTCATCCTCCTGCGCAGTGTTCCAGTCCAGATCGATCTTTTTCGCGTAGTAACTGCTGATGGCGTAACCGCCGACCAGTCCTCCGACAAAACCGATACCGGCGCCTTTAGAGTCTCCCACTGCCGCTCCGATTCCGGCTCCCGCAAGCGCTGCGATCGCCGCCCACCTTTGTCGTTTTCGTTCCTGCTTCTTGTTGTACTCATCTTCTGCCAGCGGCATCATTACCTTGATCCGCCAATGATCCTTGTAAACGTGGGCCAACTCATGCGCCAGTATGTAAGCCAATTGCGCTTCATTATCTAACTGAGCGACCATTCCGGTGCTCACCAGAACTGTTCCGGTTGACAGCGTGTACGCGTATGGAACCGGGTTGACGATGACCTTAAAGGAGTAAAGTTTCTCGGAGTCATCTGGGACAATCTGCTGACCAAGGCGATTCACGTATTCCTGCACCCGCGGATTATCGTAGAGAGCCCGGCGCAGTTTTAGAACTTCTCCTTGATTCTCAGTGAGTAAATATTCCTGTGGGCGGGAAATATTGATGAGGTACGCCTGATCGGCATGCTGGCGCTGAAGCTCCAGATACGTATCGTCTACCTGATCGCGGAAATCGGGATCGCTGGCATAGAGATCCGTGGCAAAATCATTCAGCGTTTGATATTTTTTGGCTTCGGTTAGACGCGCTTTTTCTTCTTTCTTTTTTCGCTCGTCCTCTTGCCTCTTTTGTTTTTCTTCTGCCTCTCTCAGTTTCTTCGCTTCCGATGATTCAGCTTGCGGCTTCTCCTGAGGAGTGGTCGGAGTTGTTTGTTGGGCCAAGACCATCATTTGTGGGGCGGGTAACGTAATCAGGAACGTGAGCAGTAATGCGATTTTTTGCAGTAACCGGTTTTTCATAATGTGAGTTCTCCTGTCTGGTGAAGACGGCGATGCGAGCGGGGTTTGAGTGATCGTCGTCAATTTCTGGTGAAGCTCTTGTAGAGAGCTATAATTAGAAGCGGTTCGAATTCAGTATTGGAACGTCCACGGAAGTTGTAAGTCTTCTCGCCGGCTTTGATATGAAAGAGCCGTTTTGAAAGTCGGTTTCGCTGAAACTCTCTTATTTCGCTGAATTGAAGCTTGAAACCGTGCGAGCCCTCGGAAGGCACAAATTCGATTCCATCTCGGCGCAGATGGAGCCAACCACGACAATAGTCCACCAGATCATCCATGGTGAACTTCTCGTGTGAATGAAAGACAAAAAAGGTTGCGCCACCTCCAGCCTTAAAGGCTTCCTCAAATTCTTTTTGTGACTCCACAAATCTTTGCTTGAGGTAGAGATTCGCGGTAGCCATATAGGTAAGTGCTGCGGCATTACTAGGCTCTCTTTCGAGGACTTGTTCGATTCGCGTGATGGCCTCGTTGTACTGCTGGCGGCGAATGAGCTCAGGAATCGCCGGATCTATGGTTGCTTGGGCAGACGTCTGCGCTCGTGCACATCCACCATGATTGAGCAGCGAATACGGCAGAATCCCGATGAAAAACACGACCATCAGGACAACGCGGAAAAACGGGGAGAGTGGATTCATGGTTGAGATCCTTGGTTCTGAAAATGGTGGATCAAGTCATCGTATATACGAAAGGTTTAGGTTGAATAAGAATCCGCGACTGCTTCTGGGAGTTAAGAGGAAGATCGTCTGTGGCCCAGGATCCTCTCGTGTCAACTGTCTCGCGCCCATAGAAGCGGCGGCCCTCTGCTCACTCAGCGTGCGGGCTTGACCAGCCCCGCCATTCAATTCCAAACGCTCGGTGAAAGCACCCCAGCTTTCTTTCCAGATCATCAATTGCGATTCTGAAATCGGAAGTGTCTTTTGATAAACGGGCAGAGGGATCGGTGTTGCAGTCACAATGAAAATGAGCGATTCGCCTGCTTGATTTGCTTTTGGACTGGCCCTGAAAGGTGGCTGATCGTGGGCTGGTATATCGATCAGTTTGCCTGGTTCCAATATGTTGTTTTCACCTAATCGTGGGAATATGAGATTCGTTTCCCCTAAAGTGCCGTCGGCATACCAGTCTGAATCAATAATGTAGAGATAACCGGGACGCGGAGACTCGATACTCAAACGAAGCAAATCTCCGACACGAAACTCGGTATCCGCCTCGACGCGCTTCCCCAACCATTGATCTTGCCGATACTCAGATGGTCCATAACGATTTCGATTTTGCGGCTGTAACTTCCAGATCGTTAGTCCAAACTGCAACCTTGTTTGATCGGTGTTGTCCGAGGATCCGGTTTGAGGTGCTGAGGCGAACCTATAACTGCGGCGCTTGGGCTTACCTCGTCTGCCTGACGGCTTCGACTTCGGGCGAGCCTTAGTAAAATCGTCCGCGGTGATTGCTCTCGGGTATTCCTGTGAACTCGTCTGACCGGTTGTTGTGGCAGCCAAACAACAAATCAGGAGGAAAGTGAGAAAAGAGAATCTGGGCATCTCGCGTTATCTCCCTGGGGATAGATCTTTTGTGAAGTTATCTATGTTCCAGTTCAGCCAACCGAACCAACACTCTGCCCACACCGCGCACAGTGATCATGTGGCTGACTCTGTCTCGTGTAGTCCTGACTTTGACTTCCGACTGTGTTGTTTTTACGAATTCCTTGATGTCGATGATCTCCTGAGCAGTCAGTATTCCATTCCTGCTCTTGATGGCTCGAGTAGTTGCTGCCTCCAAGTCCGGCACGGGTGCATCGGCCCAGACAATCCATAGATTCTCGGTGCCTGGCGGACCTGTAATCGTATTCTGGTTAGTTGAAATCGACTGATTGGCACCCACTGCGGAAGAGCCATTGCTTGACTCCGACGTCGGGTAAAGCAAGGTGAAACTGTCGCCGTCCCCCGTTGGGGCTCCTTCATTAAATAAATAAAGGTAACCAGGGTCGGGACTGTTAACGTTGAGAGAGAATTTGTCTCCACTCGCGAGTATGTCTTTGCCAGACGATGGAAAAGCCTCCCCGTCAGGCTTGTCGTCATGCATCTTCTGGACCGTGAGCCAATAGGTGAACGATCGACTTGCGATCAGTTCAGGTTCCATGACAATACCTCGGATTTTATTCGCGAGAACCCAGCCCCCAACCATCAGGATCAGGAGACTGCTGATCAGGAAAACAGGATTCTTCCAGATTTGTTTGGGACGCACATTCGTTGCTCCTGAAACCGCGGGCACACTATCTGTACCTACTGGTTCAACAGGAGAAACAAAGGCAGTTGGATGGAAACTTTGAGGACGACTCGAACCGGCTTGCCATCCGTCCTGTCCACTCATCAACGCTCGTGCGAGGCTGTCACCAAATTCACTTGCACTCTGATAACGTGACGCCGGCTCAAACGACAACGCGCGAAGCACTATTGCCTGAGCCTCCGTGGATAAACTCGCTCTGAGATCGACTGGTTTGACGCGCACACCGTCGCGATGCATCTCCAGCAACTGAGGACCGGTCTCGGGATTAAAAGGTCGACGGCCAGTAATCATTTCATAGGCAATGATCCCCATCGAATAAATGTCACTAGCGGCAGTAAGTCTGCTTCCGCCTCGAAGCTGTTCCGGAGACATGTACAGCAAAGTGCCAACCGGTACTTCATTGACTGTGCTCGGCGCGACGACAGAGTCCTTCACCTTCGCGATACCAAAGTCCACGATTTTGACAAACTCAGTACCACTCTTGAGCTGCATCATAATGTTATCGGGCTTCAGATCTCGATGGAAGATTCCCTTTTCATGAACATCGTCAAGCGCTGCCCCAACCTGTCGAAGGATCGATGCGGTACGTGCCAGATTCATGCCCTCGATCGGAATCTGTGACCTGAGAGTGATCCCGCTTACCCATTGCATGACGATATAGGGCTTGCCGTCATCCAACTTGCCTGCACCCAACACGTTGACCACGTTGGGATGATCGATACGCGCAAGCGCCTCAACTTCCTGGCGAAACTTCTTAACCACATAGGGCTCCTGAAGCGATGCCTCCAAAAGCACCTTGATCACAACCGGCCTGCTATGTAGATCTAAATCTCGAGCGAGGTACACCTTCCCTATGCCGCCATGGCCAAGTTCTTTTTCAACCAGATAGCGATTGTTAATCGTGGCGCCGACGAGGTTATCAACCCGAGATACTGTCTTCTTTCGATCGTTGCTTGAGATTATCCTGAGCCCGATTTCGAAGACGGACGACTCGAGGAAATCTCCGGCCGCGCTTTCTGCGTCCAGCAGTGAGTTAACCTCGCGAAAGATCAATGGACTCTGAGCACAAGCTGCAGCCAGAAATCCATGGCGCTCGGAGGAAGCCATTGGTAAGGTCGAATGATAGATTTCTTGAATGCGATCCCAGGTCGGGCGGTCCATTCAATTGTTCTCCTAAAGGCGGGAAAATCGAGCGAGTATGTTTAGGCGCGGAGGATCTAGCGCCTGGGTCTCAATTTGGCGGGTGGCATCTTATACACTCATCGCTCCGCTGACAATAGCTGGAGTTCAAAATAATCACTACCTACCGGTTCTTGCCACCTTGAAACTTAATCAGACTTCCCTAGGTAATGGATTTGGGGTGTGGTTCATTACGTTTAAACGGAGCGCCGGATTTGGAATTTTCAAAGTGTGGCTTGAGTTTGCTGCTAAGATGCTCCCGGTTCCAATCCTCGCTATCCTGTAAATGTGAGTGCGAGTCTCTTGACGGATGCCCCAGACGCACCAAATTACTGAGTTGCTTCAAGCGTGGAGTAGAGGCGATTCCCAGGCTCTGGAGAAGCTCATCCCACTGGTCGACCGTGAACTACGGAAGATCGCCCACGCTTACATGATTAAAGAGAGGGCCGACCACACATTGCAGACAACTGCTTTGGTGAACGAGGCCTTAATGAGTTTGATTGCAGGAGAGAAGATTGACTGGCAAAGTCGCAAACACTTCTATTCGCTCGTTGCGCTGCGCATGCGTCGCATCCTGATCGAACACGCCCGTCAACAGTTGGCAGCGAAGCGAGGAAAACGAGCCGAACACATAGACGTTGAAGAAGCAATCCTGCTTTCGGATGAAATGTCTGAGGAATTATTAATGCTCGACGAAGCATTAATTAAGCTAAACCGAATTGATGAGCGAAAGGCAAGAATTGTTGAGTATCGTTATTTCGGCGGATTTACGCTGGAAGAGATTGCAAAAACCCTCGAAACTTCTCCAACAACTGTCGAGCGCGAGTGGCGATTTGCTCGCTCGTGGCTAAAACGAGAAATGACAGGAGGTACTAAAAGTAATTGATGGCTCGTTGATTCGATCGCAGATCACCTAACGTTCAAACGAAATGCTTATATTCGTCTTCGAAACGCCGCGGCGCCAGGGCAGGCTCCAAAGTCCGAGTATCGAGAGGATCAGTGTGAACATCGCCGTCACCTGCAGCGCCAGCAGCGAAAACGCCCACAAGAGCTTTCCGCCGGCGTTCGCGATGCGGCCGCCAACCATTCCCGCACCCGTCATGTGAATGATCGGGACGCCTGCGCCGAGAATCGATCCTAGAAGAATGATGATGTACCCCGATCGCCTTTCGCGGAGCAGCAGCGTTCCGCACAGCAAGACTACCGCAATCACGGAGCCATACGTGGTCTTAGGCCCGCCCGCTTCAAACCCGCGACTGATATCCTCCGCCAGGTGAAACGTCAGCAATACGATCATGAGCAGTGACGAGATGGTTAACATAAGACTCCGATTCATGCGATATCCTCCGGCTGAATTCGCACTCTATCGACTTTGAATTCACAAGTCTCCACAGACTGTAAGGAGATTGTAAAAAGTTGTAACGACGAGAAGTCGCGGCTATTCGACGAAGCGATAGCCGATTCGATGAATAGTAATAATGTGCTGGGGCTGGGATGGATCGGGTTCGATCTTCTGACGCAGCCTGGCAATGTGGTTATCGACCGTGCGCGTAACCGGCGTCGTGTCGTATCCCCAAACTTCGTCGAGCAGTTGATCGCGTGTGACGATTTCACCGCGGCGCCGGATCAGATACTGCAAAATCGCAAACTCGCGAGCTGAGAGATCCAGCGGTTTCCCACCTTTACGCGCCGTGTATTTCTTAAAGTTCAACTCCACATCGGCGAATGTAAAACAGTCGATTTCGACAACCTGTTTCGCAGCCCTTCGCAAATGCGCCCTGATGCGCGCAAGCAGTTCCTTGACACTGAACGGCTTCGTCACGTAGTCATCTGCACCAACTTCGAGCCCAACCACCTTGTCAATTTCCTGACTGCGAGCCGTCAGCATCAAAATCGGCGTTTCAATTCCACGCGTGCGCAACGTGCGACACACATCGAGCCCGCTCATCACCGGCAACATCAAATCGAGCAGAATGATGTCGGGTTTCTCAGTCGAGGCTTTTTCTAAACCTTCTCTCCCATCGCGCGCGACCGAGACCTCGTAGCCCTCATACTCACACGTATCCTTCAGCCCGAGGACCATGTTGGGTTCGTCTTCGATGATCAGAACTTTGACCACCTGTCTCTCCGTTTCAAGATCAGCGCACGAGCGGCAGCAGAATCGTAAACCGACTTCCCTTCCCGAATTCGCTCTCGACCGAGATCGTGCCCTGATGCGCTTCGATAATGTGTTTCACCAGAGATAAGCCAAGGCCACTGCCTTTCACATCATGGACCAGACCGTTACCCACACGATAAAACTTCTCGAATATCTTTGTCTGTTCAGCGCGTGGAATGCCAATACCGTGATCGGCGATCTCAACAGACAGATCAGTCCGAACGGTTTCTGTTGTGATTGAAAGCTGCTTCACGTCGCTTGAGTATTTGATTGCATTATCGAGGAGATTTGAGATTACCTGAGCCATCGCATCGCGGTCGATCAAGACCGGCGGCAAATCAGGTCGTATGTTTGTTTGAATATCGAAGCCGGAATTGATGATCTGATAGCGATAACTGCTTAACACATTCTCAATCACCTCTCCCATATCACCCTCGACGAAATTATACGTTTTCCGTCCCGCCTCAATTTTTGAAAAATCGAGAATGTTATCGATCATCTTGTTCAAACGCCTGCTCTCATCGCGAATGATCCGGTAGTACTCGATTCGCTTCTCTTCACTCTTGACCCGACCAAGTTCGAGGATTTCGGAAAACAGACTAAGCAACGATAACGGCGTCTTTAATTCATGCGAGACATTGGCTACGAAATTCGATTTCGCCTGGGCCAGACGCGCTTCACGATCGATTGCCTTGATAATTAGTGCGACACCAAGAAGTAGAACCAGCAGTACGAGGACAGTCGAGCCTGCGCTGTGCAGGAAACCGTTGCGCGCGAGGGCGTCGAGGTTTGTATTCTTCAGGCCCACTTCGGCTTTCCACGTGGAGAACGGAGGACCAAAGTTGGATTCGAGAAGGTAACCATTTTGAGCAACGCCGCTTGAATAAAGTATCTGCTGATTCTCATCGCTCACCGTAATGGCTACGGCAAATGGTCCATTGCCTGTGTGTGATGGACCACCGGTTTCGCTGATAGTCTTAGCTAACAAGTCGTCGCTTACGAATCGTTCAGTTAATAAGACACCAGCAAAACCTCTCTCCACCCCGTTAGGCGAATCCTTCAGCGGGTAAAACAGGTATGCTCCTTCATGCACGCTCGGCGGACACGTCTGACATGAATGGTGTACAAATGAATACTTGCGAGCTCCGTCAAGAAAACTTTGAGTGATACGCGATTTTTCAAATTGGACGAGAATGTTGGATTGTGTCGCCGTGAATTCTGCCTGGCCAGTATTCACGAGCTTGTCTGAATAGAAATATGCGTACTTATTTGTTTCCTGTGTACCATCAACGTATTTGAAAACAAAGATCTGCTCGATCTCCGGATGCGAAAGCTTTGTCTTCGCTAAATATTTTTCTAGCTCTTCCGCTGACGAAAGATTAATGCCGCCAATCGGTTCCAGGGTTTGAGACGCTATGTCCTCCAGACGTTGTTTCATCTGGCGCTGTAAGTTAGTGAATCCCTGTCGTAGGCCGTCCTTGAATGCACCTTTGGTTTTGTTCTGAAGGTCGGCGAGCGATCGATACTGCAAATAACTCAAGACGAGCATGGGAAGTACGACGCCCACTGATGCTAGTATCGTCAGCTTCTTTCGCAGCGACAGTTTGCTGATTGCATCTCGAAACACTCGAAGCGAGAGCATAGATCGAGATTCTACAGAAAGTTGTCACCATTCGTACCGAAATTGTAAAAAGTTGTCATCACGTTGGCCGGAGATAAAAGATGAGAAACAGACTGCAGAAGATTCAATCCCTGGCGCTGCTCTTCGCGCTGACCATTACGACATTTGCACAAGGACGCTCCGGTTCAACACAACAATTTGACGTTATTATTCGCGGCGGCACAGTTTATGACGGCAGTGGCCGTCCGCCGGTCAAAGCAGACGTGGGAATAAAGGGCGATCGGATCGCCGCAGTTGGAAATCTGAGCCGTGCTACGGCGCCAACGATCGTCGACGCCAAGGGATTAGCTGTGGCGCCGGGCTTTATCAACATGCTCTCCCACTCTGAGACTTCCTGGTTTGAAGATCCACGTTCGCTGAGTGAGTTGCGGCAAGGTGTTACCACTCAGATCTTCGGCGAGAGCTCGATGGGACCGCTCAACGATGAAATGAAACAGCGGCGCGCGGCAACCCAAGGCGATCTGAAGTTTAAGATCGAATGGACCACGCTGGCTGAGTATCTCAACTTTCTTGAGAAACGCGGCATGTCGCAAAACGTCGCGTCCTTCATCGGCGCTCCGACGATCCGCGAATACGTTATCGGCCTCGAGGACAAACCGCCCACGCCCGCACAATTGGACCAGATGCGTGAGTTAGTACGCCGCGAAATGGAAGCTGGTGCACTCGGTATCACCACAGCCTTGATCTACCCACCCGCGTTCTTCGCTAAGACCGAGAGCTGATCGAGCTCTGTAAGGTCGCGGCGAAGTACAAAGGCAAATACACAGCACACATGCGTAGTGAAGGAGCACAGTTGATCGAGGCGGTGGAAGAAACCATTCGTATCAGTCGCGAAGCAGGCCTGCCGGCCGAGATCTATCATCTCAAAGCGTCCGGTGAAGCGAACTGGCCCAAGATGGATCAAGTCTTCAAACTGATTGAGAACGCGCGCCGGCAGGGCGTGAAGATCACCGCCGATATGTACACATACCCGGCAGGTGGAACGGGGCTCGATGCGTCGCTACCGCCGTGGGTCTTTGATGGTGGACGCGAAGCCGCCTACAAACGTCTTCAGGATCCGGCGACCCGGCAAAAGATTGCCGAGGCAGTTCGCACCCCGACCAACGAATGGGAGAATTTGTATCTGCTATCAGGCTCGCCCGATCGGATTCTGTTGGCGAGTTTCAGGAATGACAATTTGAAGCCGCTGACTGGAAAGACTCTCGCCGAGGTTGCAAAGATGCGCGGAAAAGATCCGGTAGAGACGATCATGGATCTGCTGCTCGAAGATCGCTCACGCATCGGCACGATCTATTTCCTGATGAGTGAAGACAATATCAAGAAACAGATTCGCCAGCCGTGGGTCTCGTTCGGTTCCGACGCCGCTTCAATATCTGCCGAAGGCGTGTTTCTTAAATCAGCAGCACATCCTCGCACCTACGGCAACTTCGCGCGTCTGCTCGGCAAGTACGTGCGCGATGAAAAAGTCATCTCGCTTACCGAAGCGGTGCGCAGACTAACCAGTCTGCCGGCAACTAATCTCGGCCTCAATCACCGCGGTCTGATCAAGCCCGGCATGTTCGCCGACGTCGTCATCTTCGATCCACAAACAATCGCCGACCGCGCGACGTTTGAAAACCCACACCAGTACTCAGTCGGCGTCCGCGATGTTTTTGTAAACGGACAACAAGTGCTCAAGAACGGCGAGCACACCGGCGCCAAACCGGGAAAGGCTCTGTGGGGACCAGGAAAAGTCGGAGGCAACTAGGTTCTGACTTCGCGGCTAGCACTCGTCAATCTAAGAAACGCGTCTTCCAACGTTTCCTGGGACGGGCTTAATTCGTACACCTTAATTCCCTTAGTCACTAACAACTCGTTAACAGCAGGAATTCGTTCCGCGTCCGCTTGAATCTGCAAATACGCAGCACCGTTGCGGCTGACAATCACGCCCGGCTCGTTCGTGAGTAGATCGAAAGCTCCCGACAGGTTATCCACTCGCAATTTGAAATGGCTGGTTGGCGCGACCAAGCCTTCCGGTCCGCCTTCGTAAAGCAAGCGACCCTCGTGAATGATGCCGACGCGGTTGCAGAGTTGCTCGACTTCCACCAATAGATGACTGGATAGCAGCACTGTCAATTTGAATTCATCGCGAAGACGTCGAATCAGTTGGCGCGTCTGCTGAATTCCCTGCGGGTCGAGGCCGTTTGTCGGCTCGTCGAGAATGATCAACTGAGGAGTCGGCAGCAGGGCTTGCGCGATTCCGAGGCGTTGACGCATCCCGTATGAATAAACCTTCACTGGATCACCGGCACGATCGCGCAAGTCAACGATCTCGAGCACCTCTTCGACGCGCTTCGCCGTGACGCCGCCAGACAGCGACGCCAGCAATTGCAAATTCCGCCGCGCCGAAAAATTCTCGTAGAACGCCGGCGTTTCAATGATTGCGCCGACAAGCGAACGTGCCCTCAGGTATTTCCAATTCGAATTACGCAAAGAAAACTTAATGACGCCGGAAGTGGGTCGCACAAGTCCCAACAGCATTCTGAGTGTTGTCGACTTCCCTGCTCCGTTTGGCCCAAGAAAGCCGTAGATATCACCGCGCTCGACATGCATCGTCAGTCGATCAACTGCCGTTCGGCCCTTGAAACGTTTCGTCAGCTCTTCGGTTTGTAACACTGTCAAACTCATGTTCACTCAACGCCTACTTCCACCAGCAGGGGCCAATGGTCCATGCGGCCAACTGCCGCGTTACGTAGAACCTCGATTCGTCCAACATGTCGAAGCTTCGCGGGTGCAAAAATGTAGTCGATTCGTCGATCGTTGATTGCGGTGTCGCCCGCGTCCCGTCCGAGATCTTGGAAGCTGCGCAAAATATGACTGTACGACTCGCTATCGTGTTTCACGTTGTCGGTATAAAGATTTGTCTCGTTCGCAGCTTTCAGCTCGAAATTGAAGTCGCCGGCGATGAACACACGTGAACCTTCCGACTGTGCCCAGTCGACGAGGGCTTCCGTGTAGCTACGTCGCCGGGCAGCGTTGAATGCATCGGCATGCGCGCTCAGAAGCACGACTTCCGGTGTTTGCTGACGCGGTTGAAAAGATGCCGCAATCGCAAAACGGCCGCCTGCGCCAACCGGGCTAAATCTGGCGCCGCTGGCTTTGACCAGCACCGCTTCGAATCGATCATCCCTACCCAGCTGCGCTACAGCACCGCGATATTTACCGTGCAACAGTCCTAACAACTTGTTCAGTTGCGCATTGCCCGTGAGTTCCTGCAGCGCTACGGCATCGGGATCTTCACGCAAGATGACATCGGCAACGGCCGGCAAGTCTTTGTCGTGTGCACGCGTGTCATCTTCGAGTTCGGCGTAGCCAATGTTCCAGGTGAGCAGTCGAACCAACGCAGCATCATTCGAAGACGAGCTCGACTCTTCCGGCTGATTCGGCCGCCGGAAGTAAACAGCGCCAACAATCATCGAACAGAAAACTGTAACCAGAACCAGTTTCACCCACATCTCAGGAAACAATATCCTTCCGCTCGAAGATGATTACAGTTGAGAGTAATAAGCCGGCCGTATATGCACCGCAGACACACGCGTAGTGCCACAGATTCTGAAAAGGAATCTCAGGCTTAAACACGTCACGCCAGAACTCCATGTCGGTGGTAAAGAAGTACGGCCGCAGATGTTCAAAGAACTCCACTCGCCCAACGATGTACAGAGTCAGATATGCCGCAATCGTCATCACTGTCGCTTGCACTGGCGACTCGAACACGACTGAACAAAGTAACGCGAGAGCGGCAACGACGAGCAGCGCCCACGTGCCTGTCAACGCGGCGTAGCCGAAGCGCATGAGTGCTTCGTCGCGCATGATCTTACCCGGCACATCCACGAGATTGAGCGGACCGGGATAAAGCTCCAGGTTCCCCCATCCCACAAAGATTAGTCCCACCAGCAGATTCAACCCGATGAAGAAAGCGAGCAACAGAAAGGTATGAAGAGCTGTTATTAAGAACTTCGAAAAGACGAGTGAGGCACGTGAAATCGGACGCGTACAGATCATCCGCAGCGTTCCGGCCCGAGTTTCGCCTGCGATCTGTGAGCCGGCACTCATTGACACGAAGATCGGTAGTAGCAAAGTAAATGAGAACAGCACCGAGTAGAGCGCAAACGTTAACCCGTTGAAGTATTCCTTCGATTCATACGTATATTTGAACTGCTCGACTGCCTGGCCACCGGTCTTGCGCGCCGCATACGTGTAGAACCCCCAGAGCATCAGGACGACGAACCCGACCAGCACGATGAATGACAGATAGAAGCCTCTGGAGCGAAACAGTTTTTCGAGCTCGAGTTTAAGAAGAATTAGCATTTTTTCAGCCTAATGACGGCGCCTGAAGGTGACAACGGGACTACCCTCACTCACCACTGTCAGCAATCCACAGATTACACAGATTCATTAACGTAATCTGTGCAATCTGTGATCACTTCCGTCGCAAAATTCTGTAAAAACTTTATTGACACCGATCCACTTCGGTACTATTCTACGCGCTCATCAAAAGTGGTTGACACGCCGATTCGGTACCCCCCATACCCCTTCAGGCCCG
The DNA here is from genome assembly GCA_036401595.1 of Pyrinomonadaceae bacterium. Classification (GTDB taxonomy): domain Bacteria; phylum Acidobacteriota; class Blastocatellia; order Pyrinomonadales; family Pyrinomonadaceae; genus PSRF01. The sequence continues at coordinate 21,394 of DASWUM010000118.1, read as the reverse complement.
ACTAGCCTCAGAACCTCAGGGAGATCGCGATATATGTCAGTTCATCCCATCTATCGTCGTCGAGAGTCGTCTCGACCCACCAAATCAATCCCTACATAACGGAGACCGCATCATGGCTGAAGACAGAATGAAAATACTCGAAGAGCGACTGACCCGAATCGAAGCCGCATTGACTCAACGCGCCGGCACCGCCACCGGAACTGGTGGCGGCGGCGGATTTACACCGCCCGGAGGCATTGTCACCGATCCGGCGCCATGGGCCGGCCAATGGCAGTTCATTCCCAGACCTTCTCCGGTCGTCGATCCGGCGCCGTGGGGGTGGCCGGGAGGCTGGACCCGCCCACGTTGGCCCACACCGGTAGTTGATCCTGGTCCATTCCCAACCCCAGTGGTTGATCCAGCACCATGGCCCAATCCAATCGTCGATCCGGCTGTGCTTGCGCAAGCAAACCTGGCGGCCAGAATCGGACGCGTCGGACCCATCGGTGATCCACCGCCGCCAGACATCGGCAGACTATCCGTTCAACAACTCGAAGCCACGATTCACAGCATCGCCGCCGAAAGAGCTCGTCTCGACGCGATGGAATCGATGGTCAAGAACCAAATAGAGACGCTGAAAAAACAACAGCCAGGCTAAGCAGTAGTCTGACGTTCTTACAGTTTTTTGAAAGAGTCTTAATCCGCTCTAGAACGGAGGGCTTGAAGTGCGAAAACTGCCATCCCTGCCAATGCAACTACCAGTGTGCGACCCAAGCGGCCGCCCACAAAAAATTCTGCTGATCGGTTTTCAGGATCAGGACAATCTCGGATTGCGCTACCTGATGTCGACGGTGAACGCCTCGGGCCACGAGGCGTTCATCATGACGTATCGCTCCGATCCCGATCAGATTCTGCAACGCATCAGCAAAGATCATCCCGACGTCGTCGGCTTCTCGCTGATCTTTCAATACATGGCTCCTGATTTCGGCCAGGTGATCGAAGCGCTACGCAAGGCCGGCGTGACTGCCCACTTCACGATGGGAGGTCACTACGCCAGCTTCGAACCGGACGAGATTCTCAGACGCATCGCCGGTCTGGATTCAGTGGTGCGATTCGACGGCGAGATGACGCTCGTGAAGCTGTTGAATTGTTTAGCCACGAACACCGAGTGGCGAGGACTGCCCGGTATTGCGTTTCGCAAAGAAGACGGCGCAGTCGACGTCGCGCCACTCGCAACCGTCGTCGAAGATCTCGACCTGCTGCCGTGGCCCGATCGCAATTCAATCGACTACGAGAGCCATCCGATGCCGACGGCGTCGATTCTCGGCAGTCGCGGGTGTCCGTGGGATTGTTCGTTTTGCAGTATTCGACCATTTTACGAGGAGCAAGGTGGTCCACTGCGACGACTGCGCTCGCCGCGTGCGGTCGTCGACGAAATGATCGATCTGCACCGCAATCGTAGCGTGCCGATCTTTCTGTTCCAGGACGACGATTTTCTTGCCGGTGGCCGGAAGGCCAAAGAATGGGCGATGGAGATTGCGGATCTGATCGCCAAAGAGGGTCTGGCTGGCAAGCTGGCCTTCAAGATCAGTTGCCGCTCTGATGAGATTCATGAAGACGTCGTTGAACGCCTGATCGCAGGCGGGCTGACTCACGTTTACATGGGTGTCGAGTCAGGCGACGAAGAAGGGCTGATCAATATGAGCAAGCGACTCAAGCCCGAAGCACACTTGAGAGCCGGTCGCATTTTGAGAAGCTTCAACTTGTCGTTTGATTTCGGGTTCATGCTGGTCGATCCCTATTCGTCGTTTCGCAGCATTCGTCAACAGGTCGCTTTTCTCGAAGAATTCATCGGCGATGGTTGGACGGTTGCGCCGTTCTGCCGGATGCTGCCTTACGCCGGCACGCCCATCAAACGCCGGCTCGAGTCGGAAGGACGCCTGCTCGGCACATCGTTCGATCCCGATTACAAATTCCTCGATCCAAAACTCGATCTGTTTTACGACTGGATGGTAAATACGTTCTACGAACGAAACTTTACCACCCAGGGTTTGTGCCACATTCTGCGCAGTCTGCTTTTTGAAGCGCATCTTAGATTGCCTTCAGCGAATCCGGTCTCGCAGCCGCAAAAGGATTACCTGCATTACCTGACTGCGATCTGCAATCGCGTTGCGTGTTATACGCTGCGATGCGCGCTCGATCACATCGAGCAAACTCCACTTTCAACACTCGAACGTGATGCAAGCTATCTCGACGGTCTTACCGAACACGAGAAGCGAGAAGAAACCCGATTGGTCAACGAAGTGGTTAATTACTACGAGTGGGTGCACCAGGACCACAGTCCGATACCGGGTCCGGTCAGTAGTTTCGAGAAGACGTGGACGTTCAACGAAGGCGATCGCGAAGCGGCCGGGATTCAAGCCGCATAAGATTTAGCCGCTAAAGAGCACAAACAACACATCATGGATGTAGTTCTTGTTTCCATGCCGTTTGCGGAGGTCCAGCGGCCATCGATAGCGCTGGGCCTTTTGCACGCGTCGCTGGCTGATACGGACATTCAGAGCGAAGTGGTCTACGGAAACTTCGGTCTGGCTGAACGCATCGGGCTGGTCGCGTATCAGGCGATGCAGCTCGCGCCCACCGATCACCTGATTGGTGAATGGTGCTTTGCCGGATACCTCTTTCCAATCGATGAGATCAAAGACGAGGAATACCTCAACCTCGTGCTTGAAGTGCGCTGCACCGGCTTCCCTGCCGAGCTCGACGACAGAAAAGAACAGATGCGCTGGGTGCGTCGGCAAAGTCTCGCTTACGTCGACTGGCTTGCCGACAGGATTGTTGCGAAGAAACCAAAGATCGTTGGTTGTAGTTCGGTGTTCCAACAACATTGCGCTTCGCTCGCGTTGCTGAAGCGTATTCACGAGCTCAATCCGGAGATCATCTTGCTGATGGGTGGCGCGAACTGCGAAGGCGAGATGGGTGTGCAGACACTCGAGTCGTTTCCGTGGGTCGACTGTATTGTGTCCGGCGAAGCAGACTCTCTGTTTCCCGAACTCTGCCGAATCTTGCTGGACCAGGGACGCAACGCAATATCGATTCCGGAAGGCGCCGTCTCTCAGCGTCAGTTGAAAAATAAATTTCGAATCCTTTCACAGCAACCCGCGGCGCAAGCACCGCGTTCGCTCATTCACAACATGGACTCGTTGCCGCTGCCGGATTATCACCACTACTTTCAGGCTCTGAACGACTCGACGTTGACCAACCTTATCAAGCCGGGACTGCTGGCCGAGAGTTCGCGCGGCTGCTGGTGGGGCGAGAAGTTTCACTGCACCTTCTGCGGCTTGAACGGCGTCGGAATGCAGTATCGCCTGAAATCTCCCGAGCGAGTGCTCGATGAATTGTCCGCGTTGAAGCGACTTTACGGCATCGGCAACATTCAGTTCGTCGACAACATTCTCGATATGTCGTACTTCAAAACCGTTTTGCCGAAACTCGCAGAGTCGGATGAAAAGTTCTCGCTGTTCTACGAAACAAAAGCCAATCTGAAGCGCGAACAGGTCGAGATGCTTGCGCAAGCAGGCGTTCGCTGGATTCAACCCGGCATCGAAAGTCTCGACGATCGCGCTCTCAAGCTCCTCGAAAAAGGAAACTCGACGTTGATGAACTTGCAGCTCCTGAAATGGTGCCGCGAACTCGACATCGATGTTTCGTGGAACCTGCTTTGCGGAATTCCCGGCGAGTCGGATGATTGGTACGCAAAGATGGCAGAGTGGTTGCCGTCGATCTTCCATTTGCAACCGCCGACAGGCGTAAGTCGCCTCAGGTACGATCGCTTCAGTCCGTATCACATGCGACCTCGCGATTTTGATCTCACGCTCGAACCAAGTCGCACCTATCCTTACGTTTATCCACTCGCGAAAGAGTCGCTGATGCGTCTGGCATATTCGTTTGAAGACAACAAGCGTTCGCGACACATGCATCGCGGTCTGTCAGATGAACCCGGTCAACAGCTATTGCGCGAGCTCGTCGTCTACTGGAACCAACTCTGGCGCACTTCAAAACCAGTGCTCCAAGTTTACGATGAAGGTGAACGCTTGCGATTCGTCGACACGCGCCCGTGCGCGATCCAGAGCAATTGGACTGTGGAAGGGTTGGAAGCTGAGATATATCGATCGTGCGACGCAGCGCAGAAACCTACCGAGGAGATGAGCGGCGCGATTGATCGACTGCTCACCAGCAGAGTTCTGCTATCGATGAACGGAAAACTCCTTGCGCTCGGTGTGAACCAACGAAATTAGCCGCGGATGAACACGGATTTTGTCTGCGTTTATCCGCGTTCGTGATATAAAGTCGCCGCTCGTTTGCTTCTCGTTGCTCGCAGGAGGATTCTCATGCTCACCGTTGTACGCACAATCATTCTCATCTGCCTGATCGCGCCGTCGTTGTATGCGGCCGGCAACAAAACCGGATTTCAGTCGTTCATTGTCGGCAATGCGGCGGATGCGCCACCGGCCGCAGGTTTGAGTCCCGGGCTCGTCCTGATGGGTGGCGGTACCGACGTCGATGCTGCATTTCAATGGATGTGCCAACGCGCCGGCGGCGGCGACTTCCTCGTCATTAGAACCACCGGCACCGATGCTTACAATCCCTACATTCAACAACTCTGCCCGCAAATGGATTCCGTCGAGACCATCATCATTACTACCACCACTGGCGCAAACAGTGCATACGTCAGCAACCAGATTCTGAACGCAGAAGCGCTGTGGATTGCCGGCGGCGATCAATCAACTTATGTGAACTTGTGGCGCGGAACAGCGGTGCAAACCGGCGTGAATAATCTGCTCAATATTAAACATGCGCCTGTTGGTGGCACGAGCGCTGGACTCGCGGTGCTGAGTCAATTCATCTACACCGGCCAACTCGGCTCAGTAACGTCCAGCCAAGCGCTCGCAAACCCTTTCCATCGTTACGTGACACTTGACCGAGATCTGTTTCAATCGTCGCTAGGAGCAAACAAACTCTACGACTCACACTTTGTGACGCGCGATCGAATGGGCCGGACGATCGTGTTTCTGGCACGCATCGTAAATAACGGCTGGGCCACGCAACCGCGTGACATCGGAATAGACGAAGAGACCGCGCTACTCGTGATGCCAAATGGCGCCGCCACGATGGTGGGTTCTGGCGCTGCGTACTTTCTCCAGGCGCCCGGACCAGCGCAAGTTCTCGCCGATCGCACACCGCTGACGTATCTAAATATTGGTGTTTACAAAGTTCCGCAGGGTGGGACGTTCAACCTGTCGACTTGGACCGGCACCGGCGGTGTTGCTTACACACTCAACGTAAACAATGGATCGCTGACGTCAACACAAGCTGGCGGCAGTATCTACTGAGCTGTGAAATCTGTGGATGGATCAGTTATCTTTTGGAGCACTATGAGAAATATCAGTTCCCTCCTTGTTGCCATTGCTGCTGTATTTGTGTTCTCAATCAACGTTCTGGCTCAGAACGGAAGCACGACGGCTTCTGTTGCAACCATCAAGAACGTTCAGATCACGCCGTCTGCGAAAGAGGCTGAAGTCGGCCAAACGGTAAAACTCACCGTGGTCGCGACTGACGCAGCAGGCAATGTGATCAAAGAACAGCCTTCAACCTACTTCGCCGGGCCCTTCGACATTGCCGCCGTTGACGACGACGGCAATGTGAAGCTCTTCGGCATCGGCGAAGTTACGGTTGGCGCGATCGTTGGAGGCAAGCCGGGCTTAACCACCTTCATGGTGAAAGCGCCGAGCGTAAAGACGATCGATATTGGCACGTTGAAACGTCCGCTCGTCGTCGGCGGCAGTGCTCGGCTCGACGCGGTCACACGCATCTTCAGCGGCGATCCGCGTACCGGAGTGCCGATCGAATGGACTTCGGACAACGCTCAAGTCGCGACTGTCTCACCGGGCGGTGTTATCACCGGAGTTGGTCCAGGCAAAGCGACAATCACAGCGACCTCTGGCTCGGCAACAGCAAAGACTGCAATCGCAGTCATCAAGAGCGACCTGCATAAGTTGGTAGTCGCGGGCGGTCCGAAGTCTGCGCGCACCGGCGATGTGATCGCATTCAGCGCGAAAGCAAATCCTGAAGACAACGTCACGGTGCAGTGGGCTGTTAATGGAAGCGGTGCCACCATTGACGACGACGGGAGGTTTGTTGCCGATCTGCCCGGCACTTACATCGTCACGGCAAGTAGCGGCATGCTTTCGTCGAGCACGTCAGTCGTCGTTACACCGCGCAATCTCGAACGCGAAGTCGAAATTGTCGGTCGCGCGCCGTTTAAGGAATTTCAGGGAGCGGAACAGTGGATCATCGGTAACTATGCGTACTACTCGACGATCTCGGATCGGTTCGTCGTTTATGACATCTCCGATCCCACGAATCCGAAACTAACTGACACCGTCAAAGTCGATGCACGACTCGTCAACGATATCTCAACGACGGCCGACGGCAAGATTCTCGTGATCTCACGCGAAGGTGCGTCGAATCGAAAGAACGGAATTGCTTTCTACGACACGTCTGACCCGGCGCATCCGAAACTGATTTCCGAGTACACGGCCACTGTTACGGGCGGCGTTCACAGCGCCTTCGTCGATAGTCATTACGTTTATCTAACTGATGACGCAACCGGCTCGATGCGCGTGATCGATTTCGCGGACGTGAAGAATCCGAAAGAAGTGGCGCGCTGGCAAGCAGAGAGCACTCTGGCCAGCACAATCACGACGAAGGAAGGCGATCACATTGCCGGGCGCTACATTCACGACTTACAGGTGAAAGATGGTCTGGCCTATCTCGCTTACTGGCACGATGGTTTGATCATCCTGGATGTCGGCGCGGGCTTGAAAGGTGGCAGTCCGGAGAATCCGAAGTTTGTCAGTCAGCTTCGTTTCAATCATCACGAACTTTACGGTGATGGCTGGCTTGCGGGCACGCACTCTGTTTACCGCTATGGCAAGTACGTCTTTCTTGGCGACGAAGTGTTTCCCGGAATCTTCGATATCAAGTCGCCGAAGCGTGTCTTCGTGCGTGGCATCGTGCACGTGATCGATGTCTCGGATATCAACAGTCCGCGCAAAGTGGCGGAGTATCCGGTGCCCGAAGGCGGCGCGCACAACATGTGGGTCGAGAACGACGTGATGTATGTGGGCTATTACAGTGGTGGCGGTCGCATCGTCGATGTGTCGGGTGACTTGTCTGGCGATCTCTATCGGCAGGGTCGAGAGATTGGTCGCATATGGACCGGCGATCCTGACGCTTTCCGTCCGAATCTTCCGATGACTTGGGGCGCGCAGCCACACAAAGGATTGATCTACTTCAACGACATTAACTCGGGACTGTGGATCGTGAAGCTCGGCGAGAAGATCGAGAAGGGTTCGACGACTTCACCAAACTAAGCCACAAAAAGGCACATAAAGCACAAAAAGCACATAAGGAGAAACCCCTTTTTTGTGCCTTTTGTGCTTTATGTGCCTTTTGTGGCTCTACTTGTAGAAATCTATGCCCGCTGCGCCTGAGGGGACATCTAATGTCGCGACTGTCTTCAGCGACGTGAGGTCAATCACCTCAACGGTGCCTGGTTCTGAGCCAACGCCTTCGACAGTTACGAACGCATAGCGATCGTCGGGTGAGACACCAACACCGTGCAGCACTTTGCGCTTCGTCGGCAAACGCACTAATTCCCTACCCGTCTTCAACTCATAGATCGACACCGACTGGTCGCGCTTGTTTGTCGCTATCAAACGCTGACCATCATGTGTGACCTCGAGGTTGTAAACACCCGCGCGCGCCGGAATGCGACGCACGAGCGTCCACGTATTTGCGTTAACCTCAACGATCTCACTCGATCCATTGCACGCGACAAAAACTGAAGCACCGTCGACGGAAGGCTCAGCCCACGTCGGCGAGCACGAGTTATCACCGGGCTTCGGCGGCTCCGAGCCATGACCCGTCATTCCGTGCATCGAGTGTGTTGATGGCGTTCCACTGACATTTGGCGGACCAGTCACACCCTTCTCGTGGTCCTTAGTCACCACAAAATGGCGTGTAGCCTTCAACGTGCGAGTATCAATCTCCACCAGCATGTCGTTCATCATGCACGCCGAATACTGCTTCGTCCCCTGCGGATTCAATCGTGAACCATGCGGCATCGTGCACGTCGTTATGCGTGCGACTTCAGTCATCGTCTGCGTCGACACAACCGAAACAGTCGACGGCACCATGTCGCCGTGAAGATTGAAGTTGACTACGAAAAGGAAGTTTCCGTCAGGAGAAATATCGAGCGTCGCGGGAAAGAGTCCGAGGGTGGCCTTGCCAACCACCGCATTATTCTTCGTCGAATATTTCCAGACGGTGCCAAACGGACGGCCATGTGCAATCGTGACGTAATAGAACTGGCGGTCCGGGGAAATGACGATTCCGTGTGGACCATCAATATCCACCGGCATATCACCGGTATCTATCTGCCGTTCCACCCGGATACCCTCTGGTCCAAACCGAATCAGAGAAATCTTGTCAGCACCTTCCGACAGGACATAAAGCAAATAATCCTTGTCGGGTTTTGTCTGCGATCTGGATGACGCCGGATAGAGGGCAATCAACAGGAAAAAAGATATCAGGTAACGATGATAGTTTTTGCTCAACTCTTTCGCCTTACTAGTTACATGACGCGAATTCAGCCTCACGGCCACGTTTTCGCCGATATTTTAATCCAAAAAGGAGACATGAAGGTGAAAGAGATTATCTTTGCATTTTTCTTCGCAATTCAACTCTTAATCGTCAACGTTGTTGCGCAAGCTCAACCCTATCAGATCGTCAACACTCAAAACTCCGTGGTCGGCGGAGATCTGAGTAAAACTGTCACCACCATTCAGGAAGGTAACAATTCCATCGATCGCTTTGTCATGACGGAAGTGACGAAGCCACTGCCGAACGAGTCGATCCGTGGTGCGATCTTATTGATGCCACCACTAGGCAGCAGCTTTCAGAACTACGAAGTCAGCGAGAATGGCGATTACAACAATTCATTCGTGGCATTTTTTGCACGGCGAAACTTCGCAGTATTTGGTTATTCGCCGCGAGTGCAAGGACTGACTGCCGGCTCGTGTGAAAGCGGTGCAATCGATTGCGCGCCAATGGCGAACTGGGGTTTGGAAACTGTTGCCGACGACGCCACATTCATACGTGAACAGATCGTGCAGAAGTATCCGGGCATCAAGATAGTTGTGGGTGGACTCTCAATGGGAAGCATCGCAGCGCAGGCGCTGTTAAGTTCTCGTCCTAACGACTATGCCGGAGCAATTTTGATCGAAGGTACACTGCACGACAGTGACGCAAGTGTGCGTGCCATTAACGCAAACTTCTGTGCTTCATTCGAAGGCCTACTCGGGGCAGGAGTGTATTACGACGGGCAAAGTGGACCAGCAGTCAAACTGTTGAATCAACTTTCGCAGATCGCTCCGAACGCGCCGACAATGTTCCCCGGCTTTCCGCCGGGAATCACGAATCATCAGGCGTTTGTACTGGCATTGAGCGCGCCGCCTGTATCGCCGCTTGCGCCGCGTCCGGGCTATTACAATCTCGCCGGCAGTTTCGTCGAAGATCGTTTCTTCTTTGCGAACGAACCGCTGGTCCATAACAACGTTGCCGTCTTTAACGACTACACGCCGATCAAAGCGCTTCGCGATCTAAACTGTGGTCTGGCTGGCGAGACGACGTTTAATAACAATCTCGGCAGCTTCAGTGGTCCGATGATCATCTTTGCCGGCGGGCATGGGTTTGGAAGCGCGATGGTTGATACGGCGCAACTGCTGAGCTCAGCAGACGTCACGATTAACTTCAGAGAAGAGTACGGGCACGTTGATTACATGTTTTCAAACAATCACCTGCACGAGCTCGAGCATCCAATCTTCAACTGGCTACTACAGAAGCCACTTAGATAATTGGACCAGAAACGGTTCAACTGTAGGGGCGGCCCTCCGTGGCCGCCCCGTCCGGTTGAACTCGACTCTCAAAAATTAGAAGCGTAATGAATTGCGGCCGAGGTCATTATAGTAAGGATTTGAGAAACACGAATTTCGATCATGAGGGAGCAAGTCTAGAGCTCGTCAGACTAGCATCGCCGTCGTCGTGGGGTGCTTCTCCACACGTGTCTAGTTAGCCATAGAAACCAACAGGCCCTAACTCGAAAACCAAGCATTTTTCTTAGCGAAACTTGCCGTTTGCATTAAAACTTCTTGACATTACTGGCTGCTTTTATATAACGTCACGCAGCCCCTCACTCAGGGTCTAAAGCTTGCCCAGAAGTACCGATGGGTGAAAACGTACGCTAAGGGCGGACGCCCTCATTCTTTACTCAAGGTGAAACAACGCTGGGGTGCATAACTCCCGAAAAGGAACCTCATCGATGGCCATCCTCATAAACTACTTTGACAGATTACTTAGTCTGCGTCCGAACCGTGTCCATCTGCTCGCATGCGTGTGCCTGATAGCCGCTATGCGAACAACAGCTCAGGAGACACTGAGAGCACACTCGGAAATTCTGGGGCCTGGCGCCCCTTTTTCATTTCCTGAACAAGTGGCAGTTGGACCAGACAAAGACCTCTACTTTCTCGACACGTCGCTGTCGGGAATCTTCGTTCAGGATTCAAGGACCAGCACTGTCAAACGATTGTGTAGCACGGAGTCCTTGCGCTCGCCGTCCGACCTAAGCGTCGATGCGCAGGGCCAACTTTGGATCCTGCGTCAGAACGGATCGAAGATATCCAGACTCGATCGCAAATGTGGCATTGCCGGCGAGATCAGTCTCACCAACCTGGCGCTGCGCATCGCGAATAGTTCATTTGGCGAATTGATTGTCTTGAATGAAACCGGACCCTCACTGTTCACTTTGTTCAGCCCCCAGGGAAAACTGCTGCGCACCTTCGGCGATCGCTTTAAGTATGCCGAGGAGGTTGCCACAAACGAATTAAGTGATGGACACATCGTGCCGGACAAGAATGGCGGCTTCTATTTCAGTTTCAACTACCCGCCGCTTATTCGTCACTATAGTCGCGCGGGTCATCTACTCGATGAATTCAAACCCGAATCAGACGTTCCCATCGCTCCCCCAAATTTCACCGTTCGTACTGTAGCCAACTCAGTCTCAGTCAGCTCCAAATACCAGATTCTAGTGCTCGACATGGCCACCGATGATCAGAGCCGTCTTTATCTCTTGATCTCTGGCAAAAACAAGATACCGGCTTTAAGCCAGGGAACCCCCAAGCTGGTTGTCTCAAACAGCAAAGGTCGCGTTCTAAAAACTGTGACTCTTGCGAACAATTATCATCGTGTACTAGCTGGAAACGGCATGTTGTATCTGTTACGAAATCGGCCGCCGCTGCGGCTCGACAGATACGAAGTTTTTTAAATCATCACTCCAGTCAAAATGTGGAATGATACCCAAAATCATTCGAATACCTCCATGCGCTCGCCACGGTTTCTTCTTGCCCCGGCGAGAGCTCGTTACTCACCAATTACCTCAAAGGAGTATCAAAATGATTAGACGAACACTGTTCGCGCTTGTCGCGGGCATGCTCTTCGGAGCCTCCCTCCTGGCGACCCCAGTCGCTAACGCAGCGTGCCAGGGTTATTGTGCCGATCACACCGTCAAGAACGGATGTATTTCTGATTTTGCCGGTTGCAGTATGCATTACGATGGCCAGGGTAATCTGGAAAACGTCGATTGCTTTTACGTCAATACCTGCGTTCCCGAAATAGACTAATTTTCAAGCAGAAGAGGCGACACTCTCTCGTGTCGCCTCTTTTGTGTATGCGCTGACAATGGCTGCTAAAGGTTTGCTCAGTTTTGTTCTTCCTGTTGCTGTCTTTGTGATAGTGGGCGGGGTTGTCTTCCTGGCGTTTGCACCGCGTCGTGTAGAACAACCGAAGCCCCAACCCCAGGACAAGATTGCTGGTATCGAAGGCCTGAATGAAGGCGATGTCGTGAAGCTGCCGACGCTTGCGACCGTGAGCGGAGAAACTGTTTCCCTCGATCAGACCAAAGGAAAAACAATACTCTGCGCGTTCTTCAGTCCCTCATGTGCCGGCTGTAACAAGGACATCGGGTTCTGGCGAGATCTCAAAGAAGAATCGAGCAAAAGAGAAGCGGCCTTTTATATTATCGACGTTGGTAGTGACACTGAAGCATTGCAGAAGTTCATTTCCGCCTACAAACTCGAAGCTCTGCCCGTACTCCACGATCCCAATCACCGCATTGGACCAGACTTAAAAATAAACTTCGTTCCCACTTACGTGCTCTTCACCAAAACCGGTGAGGTCATTAGACGTTGGGACGGTGTTCGCAATCGTGACGGGGCGGGCAAGGTCGACGAGTTCTTTTACGCAGGAGAGAGGCCATGAAAGATCCCTTTGGTATTCGACTGTTCTCGCTTGCTTTAATGCTCCTGGTTTTGTCGTGTATGCAAATTGTGGCTCAACGCGCCCCTGTCGTTAGAAGTGGGCCACCCAATGCCTTTGCTTCTTTCTCACCCGATCAGCAGGATGCGATCGATCTGCTGCGCACGCTGGCTCGAAGCCTCAGAACCGAATCTGACAAGCTCTCAGTCGCCAAACTTCAGGCGCGGATCGCCGACGAGCTATGGGTGTTTGATGAAGCGGTTGCCAGAGACACATTCCGCTGGGCATTCGAGGCAGCGTCGCAACCGGCGCCAGAGGGACTCCCTGAGACGAAGCAGTCGGCTTATATTGTGCGACAGGCCGAAGCGTTGAATGACGTGTTAAGGAAATTTGGAGCGCACGACGGACCAAAAGCACAGGCATGGCTGAAAGGCTTTGAAGACGAACGGCTAATTAAGAACCCGTCGACGAAGATCGATACGTCGCGCTTTGAATTGCTGATGCAGGTCGCATTGCAGTGTGCTTCGACGAATACCGATCAGGCAGTCAAGCTGGGGACCGTTTCTCTTTCCGGCAATGTAGTTCCAAGAGGGTTTCCTCAGTTGTTGTTTGCAGTTGCCAATCAGGATCGTAAATCAAGTGATGAATTGCTACGCACGGCTGTCGGAACCTTGCGACGGCAGGGTTACGCCAACGATCCCGCATTGATTGCGATGAGCAATTACCTTTTCTCACCGGGCGGAGAGTTGCACACAATAATCAATCTGCCTGAAGCTCAACTGCTGGCTAACTATTTCGTCGATGCATCCTGGCGCCAGCCTGGTGGCAACGGAACTCCACTCTCGCCATCAAGCGCTAGTTTGTATAGCTTGCTCGAGACGAGGGCTGTGCCGGTAGTATCGCGATATGCTCCCGATCGGCTTCCGGAGTTACGCGGTCAAATGACTCGCATGGCCTCCGGTCTCACTTCGGATCAGGTTCAACGCACCACACTTCTCAAAGCGTCTCAACAGCAGCAGGACACCGTTTCCACCAGAAACAACTACAGCCTCGACGAACAAATTGAACGAGCCGAGAAGGAAAAGGATCTCCAGGTCCGCGACGCGCTTTACAACAGCATCGCTCATACTCTCATGCGAGCTGACACCGAAAAGGCGCTCGCTGTCACTGCTAAGATTGACGATCAGAATTTGCGAATGACGACGGAGGACGACGTCAATCTGGTGAAGATTCAAGTGTGCTTCCGTTCGAGGGCCTACGATGAAGCACAACAGACGTCTGCAAAGCTCAATAATTCAATATTCAGAGCCAAGGTTCTGGTCCAATTAGCGTCGAAGATTCTGTCTGACAATAACGATGGCTCGCGAGCCCGTGAAATGCTCACCGAAGCAACCAAGGCGGCTTTGAAAAGTGACGACAACGCCGACAAAGTGCTGGCATTACTAAATGCTGTCGAGCAGTATGCCCGCTTCGATACGATTCAAGCTTTCGATTCTCTCAATGTAGCCATCGGAACGCTGAATCGCATGAAGGTCGAAAAGGAACCAGTTCGTCCCTCGCTGGTTAAGCCAACCCTGTTGCGAATCAAGAGCTACACGGTTTTGAACGGGACCGAAATGACGACCACCAATGACGCCACCCTCGAATCAATCGAATTCAATCAGATTCAAACATTGGTGCTAAAGGACTATATGCAGTCAAGGTTGGCTGCCGGCAAGATCGAGCAACCGTTGCAACGTGCAAGTTACTTAACTGCCGTGGCGACAACAGCATTGAAATCAGAGAGTCGTAGCCCACTCACTTCGTCTAACTGACTGGTTTGGCATCTACGCGTCTGCTGTGTGATTGCCGGGGAGTTTTTGCAAGAGCTTGGCAAGCGTCTGGATGTCGAATGGTTTGGTGAGGTGTGCGTAGAAGCCTTCATTGCGAGCGCGCTGCACGTCTTCAGGTCGACCAAAACCGGTCAACGCTACCGCCGGCAGATCTTCTTTCCCGGGAATCTGACGCAGCTTGCTCAGAAACTCGAAGCCATCCATTCCCGGCATCGAGATGTCCGAAAGCACAACGTCAAACTCCTGCTTGCGAGCGATGCGAAGCGCTTCACGCCCACTCGTCGCTGCATGGACCGTGGCGCCACCAATCTCCAACAAGTGTCGCACCATCTCGGTTGTGTCTTCCGAGTCATCGACAACGAGAACTGTCATTCCGGACAAAGAACCGATAGCGAAGTCTGTCAGCGGGGCGATCGGCATCTTTGTGTTCACGCTGCGTGGTAAACGAATCGTGAACGTCGCGCCCTTCCCTTTTCCGGCCGAATCGGCACTCACTAAACCGCCGTGCAACTCGACCAGTTGTTGGACCACAGCCAGGCCGATACCCATCCCTGACTGCGAGCGACTTGTGCCCGCGTCTGCCTGGCGGAAAATCTCAAAGATGTGTGGCAGGAACGACGTATCAATTCCCTGTCCGTTGTCAGACACTGTCAGCACGATCTCGTCAATATCTTCTTCGAGTCGCACCGTGATGCGCCCGCCGCGCGGTGTGAACTTGACCGAGTTGTTCAGCAAATTCCAGATGATTTGCTCGAGCCTGACCGGATCAGCCTGAACGAACATCACATCGTCCGACGCGATAACGACGATCTCAATCTCCTTCGCGTCAGCGTCGATTCGCACGGTCTCGATCGCATTCTCAACTGAAGCGATGGGTGACACCGTTTCGCGATTCAACTCGAGTTTGCCACTGCGCAGTCGTGAAAGATCGAGCAAGTCGCGGATCAGCTTCGATTGGGCCACTGCGTTGCGTTTTACCGCGTCAGCCATGCGATGCAGGTTCGGCGACTCCTTGATCTCTTCCATTCGCAGAAGCAATTCAGCATAACCAAGAATCACGTTGAGCGGGTTGCGCAGCTCGTGCGACATAATCGCCAGAAACTCGTCCTTCAGGCGATTCGCATCTTCAGCCGTCTGACGAAGTTCGTGCTCGCGCGCCAGCAACTGCTCGCGCTCCCCTTCAACTCGTCTGCGTTCGAGGTAGTCGGCAGTCTGTCGCGCGAGCAAATCCATTAACCGCAACTCTTGCTCGCTGGGCCGATGAGGCTCGCTGAAATGCGTGGAGATGACGCCCAAAATCTTGCCGGAGCTAGTCAGTAAGGGGAGCGACTGCACTGATCTGATACCAGCCTCAAGCATTACCTCGAGCGAAGGCTTGTTTGCGTAGATCTCACTTTCAGTTACGTCCTCCACGACCGTGCGTTGGCCCGACTTCAATGCCACGCCGCATGCGGAATCTTCTTCAGTGACCTCGCTGAAAAAATCCAGAAACGACTCTTCAAACCCATTCTGAACAACGATCTTGAGGCCGCCAGACTCTTGATCGACTAATTGAATGTTGCCCTTGTCAGCTCCCGTGATCTCGATCGACACGTTGAGAACATCTTTCAGACAACCGTCTACATTGTTTCCATCTTTCGCGCAGAGCGTGCCGATCTCATTGAGGCGTCTCATCGCTTTGAGATCGGCGGCGCTGTGTTCTAGGATCCCAAACAAACGCGCTTCGCTGTCACGCAATTCTTTAGTGCGTTCGGCCACCTGCTCTTCGAGGCCGCTCTTGGCCTGTCGCAATTTCTCTTCAAGCGCTTTCTGCGCTGTCAGATTGGTGACAACGATACCGATTGAGTTTGTCTGAGGCTGCAGTTTTGCAAACGACATCAGCACCGGAATCTGTTTGCCGTCTCCGGGAGTGAGCGTGTATTCGCGTCGAACACTCTGCTCGCGCGCCTTTTCAAGATCCTGGAGAAACTGCTTGTGCATTTCGGGCACGATGAAATCGGCGAACGGAACGCCACTCGCGTTGGATTCACTCAAGCCCAGTATGCTGCCAAAGTTGCGATTGCTGTAGAGGATGAAAGCGTCCGGAGAAACACTCACGGCTCCTTCGTTCATCTCGTCGATCATTAACCGGTAGGGATAGTCGGCACTCGTAAGCGTGTAGATCATTTCGCCACTCGGACTGTCGATCACGAGCGCATCGACCTCACCCTCGCGAATGGCGCGCAGCGTTTCTTCCGCCTCTTCGAGCCGGCGCTGCAACTCAGCCATCTCGGCACTAATAAACGTTGAATTGTCTGTTACCTTTGACATCCCACTAAGAGTCCCAATTCGCCTCAGGTACGAGCGCGGTCTAAGCCCTCCTCGTTGTCCTTTCGTTCGTAAAGATCCAGTCCGAGAAGAATCTTTTGCGTGTTGGACATGTCGCCCACAAACCTTCTAATCGGACGCGGCAGTTTCTTGACCAGCGTCGGCGCGGCAATGATCTGCGCTTCGCGCGCAGCCTCCGGATCTTTGTAAATGTCGATCACTTCCAAATCATAATCCGGTAAATACTCGTCACAGAGTTTCTTCAGGTTGTAAACCGCCCTTAGGGATCGGCTGGAAGAACCAGTGACGTAGAGTCGCAGAATATATTTCGCTCGTTTTAAGGCATTATCTTTAAGCGCTTTCTCAAAGGCCTCGGTGGAATCCTGCAAGGCAGTTTTTAATGCACGCTTACCCGCAGGTGTCCCGTTTCCATTTTTTGGATTCGCCATTAGTACACGCTTTCATCTCATCGCGGTTGAATATCCAGCCCCACCAGCACGCGTTCCGTATTGGACAGATCGCCAATGATCTTTCTGATGGGTTGCGGCAACTTCCGCACGAGCGTCGGGATTGCAAGGATCTGATCGCCACGCGCCAGCGTAGGGTTCTCCATCAAATCGATAACCTCAATGTGATATTTCCCTTTCAAATACTCCTCGCAAATCCCTTTCAGATTATTGAACGCCGTTAACGATCGCGGCGTCTGACCTGCTACATAGAGCCGCAGGTTCCAGCGATTCGGTTCGCCGTTTTCAGCCTGCGGCGCATGACCGTTGGTCGGTCGTCTTGACGATTTTCTGGGGGTGGTTTTCATCTGACAGCTCCTTTCCGTGCCTTTTTCGCACCATTTTCTTGAATTCGAAAATCGCTGTTATCGTTGTTGCCGCTGTTGTCAGCCTGGCGCAAACGCGCGATTTCGGACCGTTGCGCGGTGGCCATCGCTAACCGTGCCTTCTCTTCATCCAACTCTCTAAGAATCGACTCGCGCTCAGCTTCGTACTGCCCCCTTAATGCGACTAACTGCGCTTCGTAGAGTTCCTGCTTGCGTCGCAACTCGCGTTCCTTATGCGCAGTAGTCAGCTTTCGATCTACGTCGGCCGCCTTCTCACGCGCAAGTTGACTGGACCGCGCCGATCCCATCAACACGCCCTCAGTCCCAACGTAGGCATCGATCAACTCGATGCCATGATCGGTCAAAACAAACTCACGCACCTGGTTCGAATGCGCAATTCCACGAGCTTTCAAAATATAAAGTCCGCGGTTGCGTTCGCCGTTCGACTCAATGCTCTTCACCAGTAGCCAGGCATCCATTAACGACGAAACGCCAACTTCCGAGTCTTCAATCTCACCTCGGGCTGACGTCAGACTCGTAAACATCCCGGTAATCTGTCTCACCTTCAGAAAGTCGATCAGGCGAGTCAGCATCGACTTTGTCTCGATGTCGTCGCCAACTGCGAGGAAGTTTGTAACCGGATCGACCACCACAACAGCCGGAGCAAAATCGACGATTTCTTTGTGAATCACCGCGAGGTGAACTTCTAATCCCCAAGCTGCCGGTCGCGCATTATGAAACTTCAAAAGCCCCTTCTTCACGAATCGCTCGAGATCGATACCGATGGAACGCATGTTACGAATGATCTGATCCTGTGACTCCTCGAAAGCAAAGAACAATGCGCGATCTCCGCGCCGGCACGCTGCCTCGACGAAATGCGCGGCCAGTGTGCTCTTGCCAGTTCCGGCTGTTCCCGAAACAAGTATCGAGCTGCCTCGATAGAAACCCTTTCCGCCTAACATCGTGTCGAGGCGTTTGATACCTGACGAGACACGCTCGGTAGGGGCTTGGTGCGTCAAACCAAGCGAGGTGATTGGCAGAACCGAAAAGCCTTTCTCGTCGATAAAGAACGGATACTCGTTCGTTCCATGTGACGTGCCACGGTACTTCACAATCCGCATGCGCCGCGTCGAGATCTGGTTATTTACGCGATGATCGAGAAGGATGACGCAGTCGGCGACATACTCCTCGAGGCCGTAACGTGTCAGAGTTCCCTCACCACGCTCGCAAGTGATGACGGCAGTCAACCCTTTGTCTTTCAGCCAACGAAACAGGCGGCGCAGTTCGGCGCGAATGGTAGCTTCATTCGGCAGGCCCGAGAAGAGTGTTTCCAGAGTATCGAGAACAACACGCTTGGCGCCGACAAGGTTGACGGCAACTTCGAGTCGGAGGAAAAGTCCTTCCAGATCGTAGTCGCCTGTCTCTTCTATCTCAGACCGCTCGATGAAGACGTAATCAAGTACCAGCTTCTTGTCGGCAATCAGTTCGTTCAGGTCGACGCCGAGAGAAGCCACGTTAGTGGCCAACTCTTCCTCTGACTCTTCGAACGACATGAACACACCGGGTTCGTCAAAGAGCGTCGCGCCGCGAACCAGAAATTCCATCGCGAAGAGCGTCTTACCGGCGCCCGCGCCGCCGCAAATTAACGTGGGTCGACCCTTGGGCACACCGCCGCGGGTGATTTCATCGAATCCGGAGATTCCGGTTGGCTCTTTTTGCAGACCTAATGGTTTTGAACGAGGACGACGGGATTGTGTGGCCACCAATGCTCCTCCAAGCACACAGAGACACGCGTACTGATTGGGTTTGGTACGAGGGGGTACGGAGGGGAAGTGAATTTATATCATACTTGGGTTTTGTGAGGATAGAGGGGATATATCCGCAGATTACGCAGATTGACCTAACAGAATCTGCGTAATCTGTGGATTAAAACGTCTTTACGGTTCGAGGATGGGTTTGCCCGTCCTGACCGGAACCCCAAAAGCCGGAATGTCGTCCTTCGACTTCTGCTCCAGCGACTTATCCAACTGCTTCGTATTGCTGCTCAGCACACGAGCCATCTTGAAGAACACGTCGGTCTGATCGAAGTAACCGAGAAACAGCAAAGCCCCGGTTCCCTCGGCAGTAATCGGCACCGAGGATCCGGTGTGATTACCCGTCCGGTACCCAACCGCAATCTTGAAACGATTCGCATTCTCAGGATACCGATCGCCGTTCACATCTTCATAGTCAGGAAAGCCAGACGACTCGCCCGGGTTTGACCCGCCTGCCCCCGCCGGTGGCGGCGCAGCCGTCGCCGGATACGGTGTGTTGCTCCTCACATTCTGAATCGAATTCGGATTCGTCGAATCAACGGTGCCGATGATCACCATCGACTCATCGTGATCGGCCGTAACCAGGAGTAACGTCTCTGTATCGTCTTTCAGATAGCTGCGTCCAACCCCAACCGCTTTATCAAATTCGATCGTGTCCCAGATTTGACCGTTGGCATGATTGGGGTGTGACTGCTTGTCAATCGAAGCTCCCTCAACCATCAGAATGAACGGTCGCAACAGCCTTGGCCGTCATCTCATCCAGAAACGGCTGATCGGTAAACCCGCCGAAGTTTGGATTCGGCTCGCCAGCCGGACGCGGCAGCCCGAGCTTGTCGAACGCGACATCCATGTTTCCGGTGCGGAACAAACCAAGCAGTCGATTGGGAGTCGAGTTCCCACTTGGTAACGCATTCAATTGCGTTCGATTCTGAACGTAAGTAAATCCCTGCGCCTGAAGTTCCGAAACAAGATTTCTTGTGTCGCCACCATTCGCGACACTACGCGAATCAAAACGTTCCTTCGCGCCACCCATGATCACGTCGAACGTCGGTCCGGAAGTGAACACGCCATCCACATATTGCCGCGCGATGTCGTTTTGCAACGCGCGCGCGAGCGTGTGTCCGCCTTCTGCGGCGGGCGTCGCATCGGTAACTTCGGAAGTGGTAACGATACCGGTCTTGTACCCGTAGAGTCGTTTCAAATATTCCCATAACGTCTCGACACGCGGGTTATCGAGGGCAAACTGTTTCGTCGCCTGCTGCGTCGTGGTATTCGCCCCGTTAAATTTGAAATCGTTGTTGTCCGGAAAAACATTGAGCGTGCCATTGATCGTTTTGTTGCCAGTTGTCCAAGCCGTACCAGTGTTCGCAGAATCAGGAGTAATGTTGTCGAGTGCATAAGTCATCACCATTCCCGTCACAGGCATTTGGTCCATTTGTTGTAGTTCGTCAAAGAAACCCTCGCGAAAGCGGTGGCCGGTGCTTTGCGCCACAATCCGGCCGGCATCGCGATACGCCGTTCCCATTGCATCGCCGATAAACAAAATGATGTTCTTGTTTCCCTGAAGCTTGAAATCCTGGACCCCGATCTGCGTGGAAGCCTCGTAAGTATTCGCGCCATCGGTGACTGTGGCTCGCAGCGTTCGCAGACACTCGCGGCCGAAGCTCACTCGACGCCAGGTCCACGCCTTATCAAGACTTGCCGGGCTGTTGTCGTTGTTGGTGGTGACTTCAGGTGCGCCTAGTCCCTGAAGACCGTCGTGCTTGTTTCCACTGACCGTTAACTGAATCTGAGCGTCAAGACTCAAGAGATCGGTGACTTCAACTCGTAGATCGAACAGCTGATCTGTCAGTACGCGAAATCTTTCCGGTAAGACAATCTTGACGGCTTGCGCCTGGGCCATCATTGGGCAGAAGAGCGCCAGCAAAGCGCCGATTGCTGAGACTGTGGCGCGTGAAAGTAAACGTCGAGGCATTCATTTCTCCTTTGGTTGTTTTATCCACACGAATACCTGTTCGCACCGGTGCGAGCATGAAAGCAAAGTTGTCGGGAAATCGATCGTGAGAGTAGGTGGCTGGCGTTACGAGCGGATAAATCGACCGTTAAATGTTTGTTGCGTTAAGATCAGAAAGTTGAGAAGACAACGAGACCACCTTGGAGTGCGGCGACTCGTCGGCGCTTTGGTACGATCCCGC
>DASWUM010000117.1:0-21519 GCA_036401595.1 Pyrinomonadaceae bacterium | reverse complement strand
AGCTCTGAAAGAGCGGAATAACGAACGACGATATTTCGCACTTACAGTGCTCTATTCAACTAACGTCTGCGAACCAGGGGCGACGCGCTTCGCGTTGCTCAGCGCTTGCCCCTGGCTCTCATATTTCGCGCCTTTGGCGCTGCCCCCACCGGATTCCGACTTTTTGTGCAAAGCCCACACATATATAAGGGGTTCCGCAGACGTTTTCTTCTTTTATTGATTACGAAAAGTGAGGTTGTTGTCACTCAAGCTGCTTTGGGAATCCGTTGCAGCAGCCGAGCGAGCAAGCTTCTCAACTGATTGAAGTTATCTGGGCGTGTGACATATACGTTCTCTCCGATCTCGACCTCATCACCTTGAGCGATCTCATCGACGCAAAAGACAACGACGGGCACATCCTCTCCTATTGCAGCCTTCTCTCGAATACGGCGGGCGGCAACAATCACGTCGTGGGGTGCACCAGCCAGGCTCACGAGGATGAGATCGGGCCGCTGTCGTAGGGCACTCTCAATTCCATCCTGTTCATCTCTGGCTAGCGCAAGACGATAGCCATCCACCATCAGCAGCTTTTCAATGCCTTCGCGGGTCTCCTGAACATCCTCCACTACCAGGATGATCGGTTTCGTATCGTTCTTCTTATCCATTCAAGCTTTCTGCTTATGCCAGGAAACGCTGAGCCAGACTGACCAATTTGATCGCCTTTGCCAACCCCAGCAACTGCATGGCACGAATGCCCCACCAGTTGATGTCGATCTCATACCAGGCGAGTCCGTGACGTGCCGCGGTTGGGTGTGCGTGATGATTATTGTGCCAGCCTTCGCCAAAGGTTAGCAGCGCAACCCACCAGTTGTTTCTGGAATCGTCGGTGGTTGCAAACCGTCGCGTACCCCACATATGCGTGGCCGAGTTGACCAGCCACGTCGCGTGCAGGTTAAAAGTGACGCGGAAGAAAACTCCCCACATCACATAGGACCAGCCGCCAAAAGCCAGCAACGCCAAACTAAGCAAAACCAGCGGCAGCCAATACCAGCGATTCAGCCAGACGTGAAATCTATCCTTCGTCAGATCGGGCGCATAGTGCGCCATAACGGAACTGTCAAATTGCTGCGCAGTACCGTTCAGCATCCAGCCGATGTGTGCCCACCAGCCGCCATCGCGTGGAGTGTGTGGATCACCCGGCGCATCTGCATGCGCATGGTGAATGCGATGCGTGACAACCCAGTTGATTGGTCCACCTTCGAGCGCGAGGGTGCCGCAGAAGGTCAGAAAGTACTCCACGATTTTTGGTGTCTTATAGCCACGATGAGTCAGGAGTCTGTGAAAACCCATGCCGACGCCCAGGCTGGCGGAAATCCACCAGAGCAGGATCGCGGCCAGCAACGCCTGCCAACTGAACACAAAGAGCGCGGCCACTGCTCCTATATGCAAGATGACCATAAAAGATGCTGTATGCCAGTTAATACCCGTCGCTCGCTGCTTTGTAATCACTTCGTTGCGCATTTCGAATCCTCTAAAATCAGTCTGTCTGCTTATTGGAGGAAGAGGGGGGCTCGTAACACAGGGGGGCGTCGTCGTCGCTTTAATGATTCTGTGCGACGTGGTCCTCTCGTCGAAGCATACCGGCCAGATCGACGGCTTCCTGGATCGTCATCAGATCGCTATCGTCGCCGCCATGAAACTTAACTCCGCTCGACCGCAGTTCCCAGTCGTCATGTCCTTCATACTTACGCTGGTTAAATATTTCCACTGCCTCATAGCCGCTAACCGTGGTGAACGAGAGCAGCAGCAGTTGAGTTGTATTTCGCTCGCGCGTGCTTATCTCTATTGCTTCACGAATTGTCTTTCGATCCGGGACATCCGGCAGCGAAAGGGAAGTGGACTGTTGACTTACAGCAGGCGTTCCCTGCAACTCGTAAAGCTGATTTCGGTATTCGGCGAGTAGCTCAAGGTATTGTTTGCACTGCTCGACGATGCTTTCGCTCGTAGCTCTATTCACTGCCTGCTTTGCAGCTTGTAACCTTTGTTCCAATTGCGGGTACAACATAAATTATTCCTAACCAGGGCGACGCTCATCGTCTCATGCCATGCTTTTAGCTTCCTCAACTCCGAGGGGTTTGAAGGGAATTAGACCTTTCTTTAATTCCTCAAGCGCGATGCTCGTATTTCTTCGTCTCAATTTGTCGGCTACGATGCGCGGTTGTGCACCCTGTAAGAGTTGCTTGCTTCTGTGACTTGCCAGGATGACCAGCTGAAATCTGGACACGATACCCGGCCACTCCGCCCTTGTGATGTCGGTACCAACGTTACTGCTCACTTCTACGATTCCGGTCATATTTTTAATCCTGCCTTTTGCGGCTCTGTAATAGATACGTGCCGGTGTCGAAGATCTAAAGCGCGTTTTCGTGACTGGCTACGTCTGTAGTGGAAAAACATGATCGCCGACATGAGAGCTAAACTCTCAATGACGGTGATAAGAATGACTATTTTCATGTGTCGCAATCTCCTTCGGTCCGCTGTCGCACTGATTCAAATCTCCCGTCCGTGTTCACTAACAATCTTAATGTCTAACAGAATGAACCTTCTGATCTGCACTGTCTGTGCGCTATATCGCATATGCGACATACTTTCGCTGGAATACGGAGGTATTTGACCGGCCTACGACAGATTGAGGTTGCTGCTACGCAGTTGTTGAGGAGTTGTGTCGCTCGATATCAGGTCGATTCGTGTGAGTTTATTCTTGCGGGTTCCAATCACCTAAATACTCGCGATCGTATTTCCCTTTGATCATCATCTGCTCACGCATCTTGACGAAATTAGGATCATCAGACTTTACCGTCTTGATAAGCTCTGCCCGGTCCTTGAAAGATCCCTCAAAGCCGCCCGGTGTCATTGTTAGCAGAACTTTGACTGGTACCTTCCCAATATTTCCTTGTGCGTGTGGGGTTCCGTGAGGGATCAAAATATATGAACCGGCAGGCAACTCATACGTTTTGTCGGCGATTTTGGCGGTCAGGACACCTTCGAGTACATAATAGGCTTCGTCCGTATAGATGTGACGGTGAAGTCGCGTCTTGTAGCCGGGTTTTTCCGTTAATTCGACAAGCGACCACGCCCCATTGGTATCCTTGCTCGAAGCTAAAAACCTTACTGTTCCCGCGTCGTAGGTAAGTTCATCAGGTTCACCGGACTTAAGCGCGATGATTTTTGGTCCATCTTTGTCTTGCTTTGCCGGAGAGTTATCAGATTTGGTTTGGGTTTCTGAAACTTGCTCAGCTCCAAGAAACAGCCCCGAAGCTAAAAGCACCAACAAACATATTTTCTTCATAGAGTCACCTTAGACTCTTTGAAACCCGAACACAATTGAAACCCTGGATCGTGCGAAATCGACGATTACCTAATCGAGTGCCGTTGTCGCTGCATTACGGAAGGCTTAGGGCGCGTCGCCAATCTCCGTAACTTTCACTTTGCTGCCGAAACGCTTGTAGTCGGTGTAGCGAACGAGCATGCGTATGTGCACAACCTGACCTTTTGGAAAGTCTAATTCATCGTCTGCGGAGGTATAAGTCGGGAACCAATAACGCCCGTCTATCTGCTCTCGATAAGTTTCGAAAAGAGGAAAGCGTTGATTGCCCTGAGGCACAGCCTTACCACGCACTTTCACAATTTGCAGGTCGTCCTGATCGACCCAGATGCGACCTTCAAAGCGACGCTCGCTAACTTTCTTCGGTATGACTTTCGGTGCGACGTCGAAGACATAGGTTTGCAACTCGTCAAGCTGCTCCTTGCCAACGTATTTGAAGTCGTACAGATCGATCTTGGAGGCTTCGAGTGCGAATGGTTGCACGCCGCCCAAATCTTCGAGGTCTTCCTGTGTAAAGACCAGTTCCGTCAGTGTGGGCGCTGGGAAAAAAGTGATCTTTTCGAAGCGCTCGTTCTGATCGGTAAAAACAAACTGAGAAACTCGATGATATTCACCGGTGATGTCGCCACCCAATCCGACCGTTTGGATCGTAGCGTTGCGTTTGAAGGCATATTCGGAAAGCGCGCGCCGAAACTCAGTTTCTTTGGCGGTAAAGGCTCGAATTATCTTCGGAATATCCAGCGAACCTTCGTTAGTTGCATCGACCTTCTGTTGCTGAGCGTACCCGGTACTGCAGAGAATTAAGAGACTAAGGAATAAAGTGCTGGCTTTTGGCAGAAAATTCTTCATCTAAACATCCCTACGTGGAATTGAAGGTTAGTAGTTGGTTGGGAAGACTGAGGGTTGGATGTCTCGAAGACCGGTAGGTTTGCTCGACACTTTAGCCACGGATGAACACGGATCTACGAACCCGATCTGTCATAAATCCGTGTTCAATCAGTGGCTACTTTGTTGTCTCAACTCGCCCCAGCGGCGGCGTTGTTGGTTATCCACTCCAACGGTCGTGGCTGAAAATTAAGTTCGCGTTTGGCCTTGGCGTTCGAAGCGCCTCGCATCTGAGTCCCGTAGTAAACGTTGTCTGCACCAGCATCTTCAGCCGAGATCTGTGGCGGTGGCGGAGCATTCACCCAACGAGCAAATGCAGGCAGCCATTCGCGCACGGGTAAAGGTTGATCGTTCGCGATTATGTAAACCCCAGGATTGCCTCGCTCTGCTGCCGAGGCCGTGGCAAGTGCCGCGTCTTCAATGTGCAACCACGACCAGATACCTTCACCATTGCCGACGATCGGGAACTGTTGCTGTCGTACCTGTTGCGCCACATCACCATCGGGATTGAACCAGGTGCCGGGTCCATAGAAGAAGCCATAGCGCATGGCAATTCCTTCAATGTCAGGATTTCCTAGTAGGCGATTTTCAAGCTCGGTTACTACGCGGACATCTGCCGCAACCCCAGGCGACGCATCAAAAGCGAGTGGCGTTTCTTCATCTGCCAATCCAGGACCAGGCACGGCCCAGAACGCGATCGACTGCCTCAGATAACGTCGCACACCCGCCGCTCTTGCTGCTGCCAGCACATTCGCTCCACCTTCTAAACGGAGGCGAGTGTTAAGTGGGCCGGCCGCTTTCATTGCCTCCGCTGTGTAGTTCTTGGGCAATGCAGTAAGTTGCTCGATTACAACTTCCGGCTGAGCGCGACTAACGACCGCCTTGATCGCATCGGCATCAAATACATCCGCGACCGCAGGTTCGATACCTCGTTCCACTAACGCCTGAGCTCCGTCTTGAGAACGTATCAGGGCAACAATCGAATGTCCTCTGGCAAGTAACTCCTTAGTTAGAGGGCGACCAATCACGCCCGTCCCCCCGGCGATAAAAAACTTCATGTCTGAACCTCCCTTTGGACTAATTTTGCGCCTCCGCGACTCTTTTTGAAACCCTAGATCGTGAGAGCCGGCAATCACCCAATCGAGTTATCTCGCGGGCGCACGGTTGACCGATTGCCGCAAATCGAGTTTGATTTGTCGAACCGTTCTGCCCAGACTCCCGAAAGGAATTAACGACATGGCACCCCCGACTAAATTAGCGCATGTGGTCTACATGACCAGACGCTACGATGAAATGATCTCGTGGTACCAAAATGTTTTCGAAGCGAAGGTGCAATATCAAAACCCTGCGTTCGCGTTTCTTACATACGACGATGAGCATCATCGATTCGCGTTCGCCAACATGTCTGTGATTAATCCTGATAGCACAGATACCGATGCCCATTTCAAAGTTGGCGTGAATCACGTCGGCTACACATTTCCGAATGCCGGCGAACTCCTCGAAACGTACGATCGCTTGAAAGGCCTGGGGATCACACCTTACTGGCAAGTACATCATGGCGTGACGTTGTCGATGTATTACCAGGATCCCGACGGCAATCGCATGGAATTCCAGGTTGATTGTTGCCGCAATGCAGAAGAGGCGCACGTCTACATGGAGAGTGACGCATTTGCTGCGAACCCTATCGGTGTGGAAGTTGATTTCGATTCGTTGCTCGCTCAGTACAGAGACGGTGTCGCGCCGGCGACGTTTCTTCGCCAGCCTGAAGGACCACCGTCGCCGATCCCGGTCGCCCACGGACTGTAGTCAATAATTGACCCGCGTGATGTGCCTTGCGCGTTTCTCCCCACGCCGGCGGTGTAAAGGAATGAGCCCATGATCCTCAAAGCTTTCCGGTTGCTAACTTTTTTCCTCGCGGCCGGATTCTTGACTGTCAATTACGCTCAGCCATCGACAGCTTCCTTGACTGGCGAGTGGGTGGGTAACAGCGAGCCGTCCGGCAGGTCCGAGTTCCTGCATTTTAGCCTTACTGAAAATGCAGGCGACCTGTTGAAACCGCTCAAGGCAAAAGTGACCTTGGCCCAGCTCGAAGGTGACCGCGTCCGGATCGAAGTGAGCTCGATCAAACTCGTCATGACCGGAACTCTCACCGGCGATGAAATCGAAGGCGAGGCGGAGGTACCGGGAACCAAAGCCCGCTTTCATTTGGTTCGTACTGTGAAGGTCGCGCCGGAAATTTTGGAGCGGTATCTTGGCGCGTATCGCTTTCGCAACGGCGATTACATCGTGATCGATCGTTTTCCCGACACTTCTGACACGCTGTGGGTTACCGACGTGAAATCCGGCGAAGCTCGCGCGGTCTTCCCGCGATCAGAGACTCAGTTCACCGGCGGACCCGCCTTGAATGTGCCGTCTCCGACACGGAAGACACTTACCTTTCGCGACAATGGAGGTCGACGCGGAGTTCACGTAATCGATCTGGATGTTAAAGGTCGCCAGTCGGGAGCATTCGCGACGCGCAGTCCCGTCGCTCGGGAAGAAGTCACTTTCAAGAACGGCGATGTAGAACTCTCGGGAACAGTGTTGGTCCCCACTTCGAAAGGGAAGCATCCCGCGATTGTTTACACCCATGGTGGTGGTCCAGCAAAGCGCGAGGTGTATTGGGGTCTTGGATACCTCTTCGCCGCACGTGGGTTTGTCGTTCTTAGTTATGACAAGCGAGGCGTCGGCAAATCGACGGGTAACTGGGGTGCGGCGAGTTTTCAGGATCTCGCGGATGATGCGGTAGCGGGCGCCAGATTTCTGCAGGCGCGAACCGACGTTGCCGCAAACAAGATCGGGTTTTTTGGACAAAGTCAGGGCGGGTGGATTGCGCCGCTTGCCGCTTCGCGTTTTCCGGATGCGGCGTTTGCAATTGCTCTGTCGGGCGGCGGCTTGTCACCCGCTGAGACCGAGTTGTTAGACAGCGAGTTCGAGTTAAAGAAAGCGGGATACACCGCGAGTGAAATTAGCGACGCCCTAAAGTTTCAAAAGCTGAAGAACGAGATCATTACTTCACCTTCTGATAACGTCAAATGGGACGAGTATGCCCGCGCTCGCGCGATAGCGAAAGACAAGAAATGGTATCGGCAACCTGGAATCGATATTCGCGGGCCGGAGAAACGCGACGATCCTTTCTGGACTTACTTCCGGCGTTTTTATTACTACGATCCCGCGCCGACGTTACGCTCTTCAAAGGCTCCGCTGCTGACGCTCTTCGGCGAGCTCGATACGCCTGAAGGTGTCAAAGCGCAGGTGACTGCGATCAAACAAATTCTGGATCAGGCGGGACGGAAGGATTACATCGTCAAGGTCTACCCAAACGGATCGCACAACCTGATGGAAGTTCCGCCAGAGAATCCGAACGAGTTCGTCCGCCTCAAACGCTTCCCCTTGGGGTTGTTTGAATCGATGGTCGACTGGACGACAGCGCAACTCCGCCGGCGTGCGACCGTGAGGCGTTAGATTAAAATTCCGGATTCCCCAGGTCGCGCTACACTGATTGGAGGCGCCGGAATTAATGATCGCGAATCCTGCCAAGTCATTATTGAAGTCAGTTCGACGTAGTCGATTCAATTGTTTTCGACGTAGAGAACGATTTTCGCTGCGGAGATCCGAGAGTGGTTAATCTTGCGATTTACTGGTTCGTTCCGTAAGCTGTCGGCGAACCGCCCGGCGGTGATGAATTCTTAGACTCGCAAAATGCCCGAATTAACTTTCACTGTTGACAGTGCTCTGCTGTCGGAGCTGGGTGAGAAGCTCGTCGAAACAGCCCACATCGCTCTCGTTGAGTTGGTAAAAAACGCCTACGACGCTGATGCGACGCAGACGACGGTTAAGATCATTCCGAATCCAGTACTCGAACCTCATATTGCTCAAAACAGATCTGGACTAAAAGTTGTTGGTATGCGGGCTGGCCCTGAAATCCATGTTATTGACAATGGTTCAGGAATGACTTTTAGCGATGTCGAAAAATACTGGATGCGCATTGCGACGACTCACAAGCAAGATGTGAAGGTATCCCCACGTTACGGTCGTCCGCGGACTGGTGAAAAAGGTATCGGGCGATTTAGCTGTCGTCGACTTGGGACAGAACTCAGGCTTATAACCACCGCTGCTGTGAATCGGCATTTTGAGCAAACCGAAGTCTTATTTGAATGGCTTAAATTCAAGCCAGGCAAAGAAATAAGTAAAGTCACCTGTACTGGCGAGCGCAAGAGATTGAACCACGCGACTCCGGGAACGACGCTCATAATTAGAGGAAGCCCCCTCGATGAATGGAGAAAACAGGGGTACGATTTTTTGAAACGTCAACTTGCAGTCCTTACAGCAAACCGCGGACGGAAACGACTTCATTTCGAAGAGGATCCCGGCTTTCGAGTTAGCTTGGAGGCGCCCGGGTTTAATGAGGAGATTACAGATCTGCGGGAGAGTTTGCTGAAGGCAGGGTGGGGAGACCTGAACTTGCAGGTCAAAGCTGGCGGCATCGTTACATGTACTCTCAACGCGATGCACATCAAGGAAAAAACTATCACTCATCCTCAAAGGTTTCCGGCTCTCGCAAGCGTCTCCGCAAAGATAGGAATCATGCCGACCTACAGCCGCGACGAAATGAGGAAGACCGACGTTATTTCAAAAACGAGTCTACAAGAGATCGTCGACGATTGGGGTGGCGTTTACATTCGATATAAGGGGTTCAGGGTGTACCCATATGGCGAACCAGGAAACGATTGGTTGAATATTGATCGCGACCGAGGCCTACGTAAGACAGCACTAGCTCCGATTCTTCAACCATTCGCCGCACGACTTAGGGGAGTAAACCCGCAGCGCGCTCTTCTTTCCTTGC
Source organism: Pyrinomonadaceae bacterium (assembly GCA_036401595.1). Classification (GTDB taxonomy): domain Bacteria; phylum Acidobacteriota; class Blastocatellia; order Pyrinomonadales; family Pyrinomonadaceae; genus PSRF01. The sequence goes on along the minus strand of DASWUM010000117.1, from coordinate 12,388 downwards.
TTTCAAGCAAGAGCTACATCGGGGACGTCGAGATTGGCGAGCGCGCTGCGTCGTCATTTGAGCCCAAAGCAAGCCGAGAAGGTTTTGTTGGAGAAGCGGGTATTGGTCAACTACGAGAAGTCGTTAGATTCGCAATTGATTGGTCAACAATCTACCGTGAGTACACGCGTGGACTTGCCCTTAAGGAAGCGGCTCAAGAAGCTCGCAAGGAGCTGGAGATTCAGCTTGGCGAAGATGTCGAGTCTAAAGAAGTTGTATCCACAGCGCTTCGCGTGGTCGAAACCGAAGTCAGAAACTTAGCAACTCGCTTGCCGACGACCGAAAGGCAGCAGGTTTTACGCTCGTTACGCACAGCCACGGAAGCAATCGCCAAACATGATGCAGCCAACCGCGAAGAACTGAGGCATCTTCAACTCGTAGCTTCCACGTCTACGTTGTTGTTGATTTTTTCTCATGAAGTTAAGTCACTACTGAGCTGGTTCGAGCAAGTTCGGATTTCACTGGATCGAGTCCAAGGGCGCGTGAATAAGTCCGAGTCTGACCGATTGGCCGATGTAATTAGTGAATTTGGGGAAACGAAGGAAAGACTCCTTCAGTTGCTATCGATGACATCATTGATTTCGGTTAATCGCAAGGCCGAAGCAGATCGTCTTGCGTTACATCCTCGATTGAAAAGAGCTATCAGGTGTTTCGAGCTAATCACGACCAGCTATCGCATTGACATTAATATTGACGAAGTCTCCGAGTCTTTAAAAGTTGGGCCAATACTTGAGGCAGAACTCTTTTCGGTGCTTCTTAATCTGTTATCGAATGCTATTAAATCAGTGATAGCCGCAGGCGGAGAGCGCAAAGTTATGATCGCAGCAGAGCAACGAGGCTCTCATGCCGTCATTAACATTCGCGATACAGGAGTTGGCCTAAAAGAGCGTCACTATGAAGCTGTATTTAACCCATTCTTATCTGATCCTGAAGATCTGCTGTATCGAGGATTGGATTCAAGACTCAATCCGGAAGATGAATATATTGTTGGTACCGGAAGTGGTCTTGGCTTGAGTATTGTGAGGGAGATCCTATCGTATCGAGGTGGGAGTGTTCATTTTGTGAAACCATCCAAAGGTTGGAAGGCTGATATCGAGGTTGTCTTGCCATGAGCATTTCGAGAAAGATCTTCTGGATTGACGATGACGGCAGACGCAAACGTACCGCCGATGATATAGGAGCTGACTTTGTCAATGTCAATGAAGAGGACTTGGGTGAAACAGTTGATGGACTTCTCAAACGTCCACAGCCTTCGCTGATTATCCTTGATCACATTTTGGATAAAACGGCTGGAACTAATCCATTTTTCAAAAAAGGAAGCACCATTGCTGAAGCGCTGAAAGAAAAGTGGTCCACCTGTCCCGTTGTGGGAATTACAAATGCTGACCTCGACACGATAGATTTGCGTACACAACGAGCCTATGACGAACTATTCGCTTTTTCGCATTTCAGAGAGTACATAGAGACTATAGGAGCTATACGTCGTGGCTTTGCGACCATTGCACGATTCCGTGCTCGAGGGCCGAAAGATTTGCTTAGTTTGTTGAAGCCGCCAGGTGATGAGATAGATCGGTTGATGTTGGCGTTACCAGAGGACCTTAAGAACTCCTTTCGTGATCCGAGCGTTGCGTCGAACCTCTACACTTGGGTGGAAAAGCTTGTCGCGCGGCCTGGGTTTTTGTACGACTCGCTTTGGGCCGCCACGTTGACAGGGCTTAACGAAAAAGGATTTGAGAAAGTTGTAGCACTCTTTGATAAGGCCATATACAAAGGAGTTTTTTCTGTTTCCGACAATCCGCGCTGGTGGTCGAGCCGTCTAACCGAAATTGTGTACAAACGATCGCCGCCAGAATCGGGTGAGATGTCCTGGCACGTTGGGAGAAAACTTCCAGGCATTAAAGACGAACATTACAGCTGTTGCTACAAATGCAAGGAGGAATATCCGGAAATTGTTGCATATCTCGATGCCGAAAGTGACGAGCGAAGACCAATGCATTTGAGATGTACAAACTTGGATCCTCGATTCAAGAGAGAACTGTACTTTGAAGACATGCGAATGATGTTAGGTTAGGAAAATGAGCCTTGACTTTTATCCCTCAGCCAATGACCTCATCGAGAGTGAATTGAGCGTTCTCAATCACCTAAGAAACGACACTTACATTAAAGAAAATCACTATCATTTGGCAGATGCCGCTAACAAATACTACGCGAGGAGTAAAGCAAACTACGAGAGTGGATTCGAATTCTTTTCGTATTTTGACATGTGGCATCGGCCTGCGCATCAGGGCAAACTAAAGCTTGCCAGACGCGGAATGCCGCCGCCAAATCTTCGCTTAGTTGTGGCGTCACTAATAAGGCTCAAAAAGGGCGTGTTTCAGAACGTAACCTATTGTCTTGCGGTTTGCCGCTTGGGAAGGACGGGCTTTCCAATTTTGCGTAAGTTTCATTTCGACATTACATTTTCATCCGGCGACGGAAAAAAGAAATCTCAAGCTCATCCGAGCTGTCACCTCCAGTATTGCGGTGAAATGCTCCCGGCAATGGCTGAAATGGGAGTGCTTGAAACGCAAATAAATCAGTTGAATCCGTGGCTTTCCGAGCCGCGGCTTTTCTCGCCGCCAATGTCTTTGGCGTTACTCGTTGACATGGCATTCCATGAGTTCCCCGATCAGCGTTCTACAAAATTTCGAGATACGAGCGCATGGAAGGATCTGATTCGAAAGCAAGAGGCACTTGTTCTGAAGCCGTTCTATCAAAAGTGTCTTGATGTGATCGTTGATATACACGACCAAAAGCAAACTCTCGCAGACGTATTCTATGTCGATTAGAAATGGCAACGAACAATGAGACTGGCGCTTCCATCAGATTCTTGTAAAGTTTACACGCCGCCCGATCTCGCAAGCGCGATTGTTCGGGCACTCGGTGACGACAAAGGTCTGTTATGGCTCGAACCATCACACGGGTCGGGAATATTCGTTGAAGCAATTTCCAAGCTTTCTGTTCCTAAGAGAAATATCGTAGCCGTTGATCTTGATCCGGCAGGTTCGCCAGCAGACCGCCTAGCAACAACAATTCGGCGCGTTGATTTCTTGAAATGGGCACAGAGAACTCGTCGACGCTTTGATCGGATTGTAGGGAATCCTCCATTCGTTTCAATTAAGCGGTTGAAAGTTAGTCTTCAGGGAACCGCTGCCAATGTTCGCGATTTTGATGGAAAGCCAATTGGCAACGGCGCGAATACCTGGTATGCCTTCGTTCTCGCATCCCTTCGTCTTCTGAAAAAGGGTGGATGCATAGCATTCGTCTTGCCGTCTGCTGCTGAGTTCTCAAACTATTCCGCTGGTATTCGTAGCTCCGTCCATGAAACCTTCAGTAGTTTGGAATTATATCGATGCACACGGCCCCTGTTCGATGGCGTTCAAGAAGGTACGATCGTAGCTATAGCGCGAGGGTATGGATCTGGGCCGTGTAAGATTCGACGCAAACGATTTAGTACGCGTGCCGGTATGATTGAAGCTTTAACTCAAAGTGGCAAATCTCCCGGACGAGAGTGTCGAGTTAAGCCGGCTAGAGTCTCGGCTGCGATTGTACCGCTTAAATCAATTGCTGCGCTGCGTTTGGGTGGTGTCACTGGTGATGCGTCATTTTTTCTGATGGATGAAGAGAAGCGACAAAGCTTAAGACTGCCTACGTCCGCATTTACACCCGTAGTTTCCAAGGCACGACATCTGAGGGTTCCTTGTCTTCAGCGCGAAGCGTGGAATGAATTGAAGGAAGCATATGAACGAATCTGGTTGTTCAATCCGACCCCTTTGTTAATTCGAGAGAATTGGAGGGTAAGGAAATATCTTTATCCGGAAACGGGCGGCTGTAATCGTAAAGCATACAAAATAGTCGATCGGAAGCCGTGGTATCAGACTCCATTGTTAGGTCCAGCAGATGCATTCATTAGTGGAATGAGTCAGCAAGGCCCTTGGCTGTGTATCAATGAGTTTCCGAAACTTAGAGCGACGAACACACTCTACGTTCTACGGTTCGCAAAGCAGTATCGACCCGAACGATTCATGTGGGCTCTCGCTTTACTAACTTCGATCGCGCAGCGTCAAATTCGCGGAATTGGACGTCACTATGCTGATGGCTTAGTAAAGTATGAACCTGGAGCAATGGGGGAAATTGAATTGCCTCGGCTTAAACCGAATTCTGACCATCGGCGTCTCTATGAGCAGGCTGTCGCGGCCCTCCTTGCCTACGATTTGACATCCGCGAAAGCAATTGCCGATTCAGCGCGAATATGAAAATGTCTCCGAGTGAGGAAGAATTGTTTGGAGTCGATCCAATCGTCACAGCGGTGGTGGTACAGATTAATATCTGATCCTCTCCTCGACGCCGAGGACAGGATACTCGGGAAACACTACTGAATGAATGATCGCGGAGACGGCACAGCGCCGCGTCTCCGCGGTTACGCCGCAGAGACACGGAGCGGCGCGGAGTTCTTAATCATCATCAAGGCGGATGTGGTCGATGCTCATTTCACCGGCCTCAACACGACTCACTATTTGCTCAAGGTATGGGTCTTTGATCTCCAATCCATAACGGATCAATGAGCGTGTTCTTGGTTCGACTCGGCTGTCGGTTGCGAGTTTTCGAGCGCGTCGTTTGAGATCAGCGTCGAGTGTGCGTTTGCGCGGTGATGCGCTACCATGTTTTGTCATGGTCCTTATCCTTTCACTGGAAGGTTGAGGATCTAGGGTCGGCTTTGTGTTCAGAGCACAAGTCGGCCCGCTTCTTTTATTAGATGGGTTACCAGCAACTTAGCGCAAAAATTTTCGTTTGTCACCAATCGATTTGACTTGTTAACCCGCTTAACACGTCAGAGCGACATGTTAAAAATCGAGGGAGTTTTTAACACGTTTCGAGAACGTGTCGTTGGCCTTAACATGTCGGCCGCTATATAGTCGAAGACATGACACTGTTATTCGTATTTCTAATCGGACTCTTCGCCGGGTTGCGTTCGTTGACGCCGCCTGCCGCGGTTGCGTGGGCTGTGCGTCTCGGTTGGCTCGAACTCACGCGGCCACTCGCTCTCATCGGTTCACTTCCGGCGGTGATAATTCTGAGCGTGTTAGCCGTCGGAGAATTCTTTATCGATAAGCTGCCGAGTACTCCGAACCGCACGGCGCTTCCAGGACTCATCGCCCGCATCGTGACAGGCGGCTTAACGGGCGCATGCGTTGCTGTTGGCGGTGGAAAAACAGCTCTCGTTGGTTCTTTGCTGGGACTGGCCGGTGGAGTCGTCGGTTGTTTCGGCGGCTTTCACGCGCGCGCCTGGATTGTAAAGTCCCTGCGCGTGTCGGATTTCTATGTTGCTATGGTGGAGGATCTGATTGCGATCGGTGGCAGTCTGTTCATCGTTTCGCGATTCTAGTGCGACGGAATTGGGCTCGTCACAAAATCGAGACGATTCTTGAACAGCGAACTACTTTGAAATTTGCAAATTAGCGAAGTGGGCCACGGTGCCTGGCCCAATCCATAAGGCAACCGCCCCCCTGGTTGGTCCCTGCAGGAGATTGTCGACGATCAGCGTCGGTTGTTCGGCGCCATTCACAAACAAGCGCGCTTCCTTACCGCGCACATAAATCTTTACCCTCGTCCACTCGCCTGCGATCAGATCGACATAGGTTTCATATTTCGCCGGGAAATCTTTTCGCAGCAGTTGCCACGGAAAGCCAGGAATTGAAATGTACTGAACTGAATGATTGCGACGTAACTGATCCTCAGCTCGTCCATTGGTCGGGCGAAGATAAATACATTCGAAACGAGTTGCGTCAGCACCAACGCGAAACGCAATTCCCACGAATCCTCGCGCACCCTCTCCGGCACCTGGCCCAGGCTCTCCCGCTAAATCGACTTCGATAGTCCCGTCCTGAAAATCTGTCTTTTGCAGCAGTACAAGCCGCCCTTCATCGCCGGCGCCGGCGGGAGCAGCATCGTTGACCCGCAATGCCTTCCGCCCTTTGAAAGTAACTAACTCAGTCTTGACGTTCACGAGCTTCAACTGCTCGGTTATGTCGACGGATCTGCTTTGCGGCGCAATGGTGACAAGGTCGTTTTTCGTCACCGGCTTTTGCTGCTGGCCCACGACGATGAAAGCGGCTGGGGTTACCCCAATCAGCAGCATCAGTGCTCTCACATACCCTTGAACGGCAGTTGCCGATGTATTTAGCTTAGTCATTGCCATTTCGTCTGAGAATTATATGGCCTACCTGCAGCAGCGGTCGCAGTTTTTCTATCACTGTTTCAAGTAACGAAGTGCAATACATCCTGATTTAAAAATCTTTGAGTCAACGAGCTTTAGTTGCAATCTCTCCGGCAGGTTAACACCTTCCAACAACCGTCTCCCTTCTCCTGCGACGATTGGCCCAACGACAAAAACATATTCATCAACAAGACCAAGCTCTATCAGTTGTGAAGGAACGCTCACACCACCAAGCAAAATGCTTTTGCCTTGTTCTTGTTTCAATTTGAGTATTTCGTCGCGAAGGCTCGTCCGAACAATTCTCGTGTTCTTATCTTCGGCGCTCTCTAATGATCGTGAAAAAACAATTTTGTCGAGAGAGTCAAATACTCGAGCAAATTCGTTCGATGCTTTGTCCATCGACTGGCTTTTTGCGACTTCAGGCCAAAACGGGACCATCAATTGGTAGGTGATACGCCCAAAGACCAGCAGATCAACCTCACGCAAGAGGTCGGTAAAGAATTCATGTGTCTCGTCATCAGCAACTTGTTGGGTGTGGTCGACGCAGCCATCCAGGGTAGTGTTGATTGCAAAGATTACATTTCTCATTTGAGTGTCCTGCCTCCTCTTTCTGGTTCAGCGCTTTTGAGAGTTAGAGACCTTGAGCGGTGGATCCTCCGAGTCGGTCGCGACCGGCTTTGCCCAAAGTCAGGACGCGTCGTGCTTGGGCGGGGTCAGTACCGTCCGCGGTAGCGGATGGGTAAACGATCAGCGTCTAATATTCCTAACCTTCTTTGATTCTCATGGCTTACCCATCCGCTACCGCGGACGGTACTGACCCCGCCCAAGCACGATTCCGGACTTTTGAGGCAAAGCAGTCGCGACCAGAGAAATCGACAGCGCCCAGGTTGTTATTCCGAGATTGTTCCGGTTTGGACTGCACCGGCGCGCTCATAATTCACGAGAATGACGCCGGTTGAACCGACAATGCTTTCCGTCACTTTGAACGCGGCCGGGATCGTTCCACCCGCAAACAAACGTTTCCCCTCACCTAAGGTGATCGGATAGATCATCAACCAGAAGTTATCGACCAGATCATGCTTCATAAGCGTCTGAAGCAGATTACTGCTTCCCCAAATGTGCAGATCGGGTCCATCTCCTTGCTTGAGCTCGTCAACTTTTTTCGCAACATCACCGTTCAAAAACACCGAGGGTTGCCATTCGGAAGAAGTCATTGTGTTCGAGGCGACGTATTTAGTGGCGGTGTTGACGTTGGGCCAAATGTCGCCATGTTTCGGCCAGAACGCCGCCCAAATTTCGAAAGTTTTGCGCCCTAGTAACAGGTCGATCGGCTTATCCAACATCTTTTTCACGGCCGCGCCGATCGCATCGTCGTCGTTATAGGGCGCTGCCCATCCGCCATACGTAAAGCCATCGCTCGTATCCTCGTCCGGCCCGCCCCCTGCTTGTATGACGCCATCAAGGGTAATGTGTTCAAGTACGGTGATTCTTCTCATGATTTCGTTCCTTCGAGTCGTATCTGATTTTGTTTAGTTTATCCACAGATTACACAGATTGTTTAATGGAATCTGTGTAATCTGTGGATATCGCAGGAAGCGTAGCTCATCGTGTTAGACTTTTGAAGCAAGGCGAAGGAATCATAGTTGAGGACGAATTAATTGCGTGAAATTGATATGGACAATGTGCTTGAACGCTGCCCGGTAGTTATCGAAACTCCCGTGGCGTGGGGACAGATGGATGCGTTTCGTCACCTCAACAACACTGCTTACTTTCGTTTCTTTGAGAGTGTGCGCATCGCATATTTCGAGAAGTTAGATTTCTTGGAGTTTATGGACGCGACCGGAGTTGGACCGATCCTGGCTGCTACAAACTGTCGCTTTAGGATCCCTCTGACGTATCCCGACACGGTCTCGATCGGCTCCCGCGTCTCGGAGATCCAAGACGATCGCTTCACGATGGAATACTACGTCGTTAGTCATAAGCATCAGAGAGTGGCCGCTGAAGGCACCGGCTTGATAGTTTGTTTCAACTACACAGAAAACAAGAAGACGGCAGTTCCTGCAGAAATAAAACAACGAATCGAGGCACTCGAAGCTTCAGTCAAATGAGATTGAATTCCGAGCTACCGCAAGAGCAGTAGGGCGAGATCGGGGATTGCAGACAGCGGATCCTCTTTTTTCATGTTTAAGTACATCGCCAGCAATTGTGGTCGCGCATTTGTTTCAACGAATCGCGGCAGTGGTTCCAGATTTCTTCGATCAAGATTTGCACTCATCCGCCACAACCGCATAGCGTCGTCGGTCGCGTCCTGCTGCGCCGCCACCAGTGCAACCTCAGCCAAATCAGTCGGTAAAGTACGCCAGAACGAATCCCGTTGGGCCAACAAAAATTTCTCGGCCTCTTGCCATTGTTTTGTACGGCAGTAGGATCTGAAGAGATGAATCATTGCGTTCTTTTTATCACCTTCGACAGAGGTGTGCTCGATGTAGCCTCGCCAAATCGGAATGGCCCGTTGCCATTCGGCACTGTCTGTCATTGCCAGAGCGAGGGCATAGGCGCGAGCTGAACCAGGATCGCGAACGAGTCGCTGGAGGCTGGACCAGGTTTTCTCTTTCAGATCAGATGAGACTCTGTCTCCATTCACCAAACCGTGGATCACAGAAGTTTCTTCCGCGTCCCATTCGGGACGCGCGTCGAGCAACTGCGTCAAAAACGAAGGTCGTTTAGCGAGCAGAGAATTCCGCACCGTGTTGAGCAGTAGATTGCTGTCGGTGATGAGTGACGCTATCTGAAATGCATAGTCTGTTTCAGGCGGCGCGCTGTTCAATTCGCTTATCAGAACTTTATCAAGCTCGGCCCGATCTTCCTTTTCGTTATGCACTTCGGCAAGAAAGAAAGCGAATCGCCTTACAACCTGATAACGTTCAATCAACGCCTGGCTGTCGTCAGATTTTGCCGCCAGCGCGACCAACGCCTGCCGATACGATTCGCGCTCGAGTCCATACTCCTCGCGGCCTTCGTAGTATCGCGCGCGCTCCAACCAATATTCCGAAGTGGAACGTCGCGCGATTTCATCACCAAGAATCTTCGTTTCTACCACTCGCTGTCCCGAAGCACTCTGCACCGCGCCCGCTAACTCATGGACGTCTTGCAGCAAGATGTCGTCGCCTTTCATGGACACGAGCTCTTCCACTAAAGGTTGTGCTGCGAGCGATTGATTCGTCCAATGATAGATTTCCGCCAGATTTCGTTTGGTCCAATAGCGAAGCTGCTTCGCCAGGTTGACCTTGAACGCTGGACCAACCGACAGGGATCGAGTGATTCGATCGTCAACGAATTTCGCGTCCGCCTCGGTGAAAGGAAGTTCGAGTGATTTCTGCAGAAGTTTTGTGCCTGTTTGTGGCGAGTGGTTTCGTAAGCGTTCGCCGAGTTGGAAATAGTCGGCGGCTGTTCGGACTTCTAAAGTGTCGGCGAGCCATTTCACGTCGTGTACGTTGCCGGCAAAACCGTTTGCTTTCAAATAACGATCGACGCGCACTTCATCAGACGGATTGGCACGTATGTCGGCAGCTAAATTATCCAGCACCTCGCCTGCTGTACCTGCCTTTGCGCGCAGAATAACTCGCTGCATCAGCCATTCGTCATTTGCAGGTGAACGCTTCGCCAACCACGCGTCAATCTCTTTCAGGTCGCCGTTGCTGCTCCAGAGTCTGACGAACTCATCGGCTCCGTCGATGTCATCGGGACAAAGTCGTTCGTAGTACAAACGCCGCGTGCGAATATTACCCCCGCCGGCCTTCCGGAGCAGTAATCTGAAATCACGATCAGCCGGACACTGCCAGTTATCAGCAGCCGCCAACTGTTCCAGAGTCTTGTTGACCCGCGATGTTTGTCCGGCCCGTTCATAGATAACGAGACGCCGAAGCAGGGAATTAACTGACGAAGCATCCTCGCTCTCCAGTTGCCTGGTTACGTCGTTAATGTCTTTGTCCAGCAGTAGCAGTGTGACTTCACGCTGCAGCCCATCAGCGAAGTAATACTGTGTTTTTTCCTGAGCCGCGGCGTTTAGAACCAATGTCAGGCAGGCCAGACAAATCAGCAGGGTCTTGTGCATAGGTCAGCACCTTCCCAGGGGTCAAACGCATTAACGAGATTTCCAGAAGTTACGAGGCGCCTGTTGGATTCGATCCGATTCAATTAACGTTGTCCTACCCCGTGAGTTCAGTGGCTGAGTACTACCAGAATCAGTAAGGCCACAAAACCAACCACCAGCAGCAGGCCGTTGAAATGCGGGGAACCGTAAAACGCCTCCGGAATCATCGTTTCCGAGACGAGCGCGAGGATCGCGCCCGCCGCGAACGCCTCGACCGTCCCCCGAACAGCCGACCCAGTGCCCTGAAGCACAAGCCCCGCAACAGCCGCCGCGAGGCTGGTCAACAAGGCGATTCCGATCCACATTCCAAACACGTAGCGCGCTGACCGTCCCGCCCGCCTCATTCCGGCGCTGCTCGACAGCGCTTCCGGGATGTTCGCCAGAAAGAACGCCGTGATCGTTCCCAGGCCGGGTGCGCCTAAATGCAGTACACTGATTCCAAGCACCACCCCCTCGGGAACGCCGTCGATGAACGTACCGGCCGCGATGGCCAATCCACTCCCGGGTTGCTGCTTTTCTTGCGGTTGCTCCACGCATTCACCACAGCGTTTGCGGTGTTGTGCCCCGGAGCGTGAGAGCAGCCGGTTAACGGAACTGAATACCGCCGCGCCACACAGCAGACCCGTGACGATCCAGTACAGACTTGCCGCGCCACGCGCGCTAACTACCAGGTCCACCGCCACCACCGCCAAAAGTACGCCGGCTGCAAACGTCATCACCCGAGCAATAGTGGAATGCTGAAACGACTTGTAGTACCCACTAACGGCACCGATCAGAAGGCCGGATGCAGACAGGAGACCCCACCCGGCTGCTTGCAACCAACCGGGCAGATCTACAAGCGGTCCCATCACCGTTTGATCTTTCATCTACCTCCTCAGACATTAGTCGTCAACCCAGATCGTCGCGGCTCCACTCCTTGTGTGTTCTCCTTATACGAACCTTCTCAGGCCCCTTTCGCCGCCGCAGTAAACGCTGCCGCATTTTTCCTGACGAACTCCTGCACTCTGAGCCTCCCTTGGCCTGTTAGCGTGAATACTTCGTCGGTCATTCGATCGTAGCGACCCGCGCGGTGCAGATTGCCCATCGTTGCGAGGTGATTCACCAGATGAACCGGCAAGCCGCGCTTCAGCAGCTCGTCCCGCAGCCGGCAATAATCCTATGCATCGAGTCGAGATCGAGCAGATCGCCGACCACAACCCCCTCACCCTTGTCGCGCAACGCCTGCGAGCGTTCATCTTCAATTCGCACCGTCGCACGCACCGCTTTGCCTTGCTTCAGCAGCAGTTCGGTGACCGTGCGCCCTATCGCGCCGACCCGGCCTGCCGCGCCGGTTACCAGAATAGGCTTTGGCATGTTGTTCCTCCTTGCTATCAACGAATCAAGGATCAAGTGTAGAACTATTAATCATCCGGTCGGTGAGTTAATTTTTCAACGCTGTTGCATTGTCTCGCAGCGATTTGAAAGCCGCACGGAGTTCCGCAGCAAAAAGCAGCGGCTGCTCCCACGCTGCAAAGTGCCCCCCTTTATCGACCTTGTTGTAGTAAATGAGATTGGGATAGGCCCGCTGGGTCCAACTCCGCGGGGCTTCATATTGCTCGCCGGGGAAGACCGTTACAGCTACCGGGATCTTGACGCCTTTGGCGTTGAAGAATCCACCTTTGTATTCCCAATAGAGACGCGACGCAGAGACGCCCGTGTTCGTCAGCCAATAGAGCGTGATGTTATCGAGGATTTCGTCACGCGTGAGCTCACCGGTCGTGCTCGAGGTGCGGTGCAATCCGGCAACGACCGCGGCGGCCGGCTGGGCGTCCGCATCGTTGTGGTCCAAAAGCCAGGCGGCGAGCCCGACTGGTGAATCCGCGATGCCATACAAGGTTTGAGGGCGCGACCCCATACTCCGGGCGTCATCCACTTGCTTGACTGTCGAGACGAGTTGTTCG